>CAYYTC010000074.1:0-21644 GCA_964474425.1 uncultured Acidobacteriota bacterium | reverse complement strand
GTTGAATGCTTTCAATAGCCCTCGGCTTCCAATGGGCCAATTTGGACAGCACTGACATTCTTTCTATTTCTGCGGCTGTGAAAGCGGTCCCATTATTTCAAAAGGCATAGATGTCGTTCCCGCTTGATTGTATTCCCTGCACCCCATTGTAGGTTTTGACGGCGCCCGTTTCATGGTCCCGAACCGTGATCGTGTACTGAACATCGGTCAGAGCCGCCCAAAAGAACCAAAAGTGGCCGTTTACAGCGCGGCTGTCCAGCAGCTTCACGAACAGCTCGACATTGCCTTCGCCAAAGAACCAGTAATATCCGGACTCGATAGTCATTGGAACTGCCTGGCCCTTCCCAATATCGCCGGTTGGAGTCCTCCATTCCACCTCGGCAGAGAAACGGCTGCCGCCAAGACAGAGGGTTTCGCCTCCGGCTTTGCATGAATATTGGGATATTTTTGTAATAAAAGCATCATAGACATTGTCGGCGCTCGCCTTGCTTGCCTGGTAAGCGTAGGCCGTGGGAAAGTTAGTGGAACCCGTCTGGCCCGTCACATAGGCATTGCCGTAAGCATCCAAGGCAATCCCGAATCCCAAATCCTCGTATACGCCACCCAGATAGCTCGATAAAATCAGCGAATTGCCGGAAGCATCCAATTTTGCAATAAAGGCATCCATCCGGCCCAACAGGCCATTGCCGTTGATAGCCGCCTGAAATGGGTCCGCTGTGGGAAAATCCGATGCATACGTATAGCCGGTCAAATAGGCTTCACCGGAAGAGTTCACGGCGATTCCAAACGCCTCATCATTGTAATAGCCGCCAAGAAAGGTGGAGTAGACCAGCCCATTCCCAGAGGCATTCAGCTTTAGGGCAAAAGCATCGCGGTTACCCCCAAGAACAGGCTGATACGCATTTATTGTGGGAAAATTCGCGGACGTCGTCAGGCCTCCCACATAGGCGTTTCCCGAAGAGTCTACCGCGATATCATATCCGAATTCCCGAATTATGCCGCCAAAATAGGTGGAGTAAACAAGCGTGGTTCCGGAGGTATCCAGTTTGGCGATAAAAGCGTCATAGTCGCCGCCACTGGCTGCCTGGTATGGATTAGCCGTGGGAAAGTTCGTGGAATAGGTATAACCCGTCACATAGGCGCTGCCTGAGGAATCCAGGGCAATGCTATAGCCATGGTCATCGCTGGTGCCTCCGAGGTATGTGGAATAGTCCAGTGCATTCCCGGAAGCACTCAGTTTTGCGACAAAAACGTCGTAGACGCCTCTATGAACTACCTGATAAGGATTTGCCGTGGGAAAATTAAGGGAAGACGTGTAACCCGTCACATAGGCGCTGCCCGCAGAGTTTACCGCGATCCCATGCCCCACGTCCTCGCCGCTGCCACCGAGGTAGGTTGAGTAAACCAGCGCGTTGCCTGAGGAATTCAGTTTTGTGATAAACGCGTCGAAGGCTCCGCTGCCATTCGCTGCCTGGTATGGATTTGCCGCAGGGAAATTGGGGGAAGAGGTGCGACCCGTCACATAGGCGCTGCCGCGCGAGTCCACGGCTATTCTATATCCCTCATCCTGTTCGTCTCCACCGAGATAGGTGGAGTAGACGAGCGCGCTGCCTGAGGCATTCAGTTTTGCGACAAAAACGTCGTAGGTTCCGCTGCCATTCGCTGCCTGGCTTGGATTTGCTGTGGGAAAATTTGTGGAAGAGGTATGACCCGTCACATAGGCGTTGCCGAGAGGATCCATGGCGATGCTATACCCTATATCCTCATTGCTGCCACCGAGGTAGGTGGAGTAGCTGATGGCCGGATCAATCACCAGCGGCAGCGATGTATCGTATCTGTCTACCTGAATGCCCACCTGGCGTTTCCCCAGAAGCAGATACCTTCCGGCAATCTCCGTGCGGCTGCCGTCGCGTTGCTGGTAGATCAGTGGCCTTCGAAGGCGAAGATCACCTTTCTCATCTATGATGAGGTCGCCTTGAGCGTCTATCTTAAGGCTGGATTTTCCATCAACGGCAAACCTGATGACCTTGGGATCGGCGCCGGGAGCCAAGATCCAGTCAAACTCGAGTTGGCGCTGGTTGCCGTAGTACAGGAGATCTATTCCCTTGTAAATACCGTCGACTTTGACCTTCGCGTAATTGGACAGATCCCGGCGCCACTTTGCAGGATTATGGCCGATGAAGTAGTTGCTTTTGCCCGGGAGTTCATCAATGCCCGTCATCTTTGGGTTGGCATTGGATCCCACGAGCTTCAGCCGAACTACTTCGCCCGCACTCTTTGGGGATTCATCGGCTTCAAGCCCTTTGCCTGCCATGGTTTGCCTTCCCTTTGGAGAACCACGCCTGAGACTCAGCACGGCTTCTGTGGAAGTCAAAAACATCGTGTATCCGTTGCCGCGGGAAAGATACTTCACTGCATCATCTGTTTGCCCCCTGTTAACCTCAAAACTGAGGGGCAGTTTGCCGTAATTCTTTTCGATGAAGGTATGAGCTGCCGGATCAACATCTTTTATTTTGACCTGGGAATCGGGCAAAGCTGCGGTTGCCGCGCCCTTTGGAGGTTTATCTGCGGCGAATTGTTCGGATAGGCCGAAACCATGGACCGGCAGTAGAAAAAAAACTGCCATAGCCAATAAAGAGCTTTGTAAAAAGCTGAGGACTCGATACTGCATAAAAACCTCCCAAGGATTAGGTCAAAAAATTTCTGACAGGATTTCTTGGCCTAGGATAGGTGTGACCGACCAGTTACTCCCGAACCAACTTTATTGTACCTGATAGGTGTAGCTCTGTGGAACTTTACTTTGGACGCGATTGGACCGAATCCGGATCAGGGGGGCTGTAAATTGCCGCAGACAGATAGCATATCGGCAAATTCCAAAATCCGCCTGGACCATGGAATTTAAAAATCCCGGGTTGAATATCGGAGGTAAGATGGAAAAGGCACGGCAACGTCTATATAGGCTGATAAAGCGCTTATGCAGTCTTCTGTGGCGGAACACTATGGAAATTGTGATTTCCCGGTAAAGCAGGCTATCGTAAAAATCGTGCCGGGCCCCTCCGGGGCCCCATCATTTCGGTCACCCATTTTGTGCGGGTTTAACTTCCGGGATCTTGACACCTCTGGCGGGACTGAAGCTCTTACTGGCTCTTTCTTTTTCAGGATTCAATGCCACCACCAGGCTGAGCGCTGCCATCCCGTCGATCGGTTGTGCGAAGGCAATCGACAGGTTATCACGATTTTGCTGCCCGCGGGATTCCTTCGCTGATTTTACCTTCATGACCAGCTGCTGACCCGCGAGGATGGTCGCCGGAAAAGGCTCAAGGCTGACAACGCCGGTTTCAGTATGAAAACGCCGGAGTTCGAGGTCCGATTTTGAGTTGTTTCGAACCACGACTTCCTTCTCAGAATCGTCTTTTTCAAACCGCAGAAGGTTGGGAACAATCGATACCGGCACATAGACGTTGCCCGTCACCGCGATTTCATATGGGACTTCAACGCCTTTCCTGTGCGCCACCAGGATCACTCGTTCATTGACGGCTCCGTCATAATTCCAGATTGGCACCTCAATGGTTAACTCCCGCTGCTGTCCCGGCATGAGGTATTGACCCGTCAAGCCCCGGATGGCAAAGCCCGGCGCTGAATTCTTCATCGCCACGCTCAGGGTTTCATCACCGGCCAATGTATATTTGAGGCTGAGAGGCAGTGCCGCGCCCTGTCGAACCGTACCGAAATCCAGCGTGGATTTTTCAAAGTGCAGCATTCCAAGAAGCTCTTTCTTCAAGCTTTCGCTCTGCTCCGGCTCGTGGGTTTTCGGGGCTTCGCCGAATCCGGCTTGTGTTGGAAGCGACGGCCGTTCGAACCGGCGGAACCATTTGCCCTTTTCAAAGCGCCAGTGTTCCGTCACGGGCCAATCCATCAACTGCGTGAGAGGGGGAAGAGAGCGTTTGACAATCACCGTTGTAGTTGCTTCGGTCCTGTCGTCGGAAAGCTCCAGCGACTTAAGGCGAGGGTCGGAGAACGGAGGGATGTTGGTGGAGCTAAAAAGATCACGGTCCGAAGGAAGGACATATTCTGCGGCCTGATGCTTTTTTCTCTGGAGCAGAAGCTTCCAGTAGCTGTCAATCTGGTCCGCCAGCGAATCCAGGGATGGCCCCGCAGGTCGCGTCTTTGTCTTGGTCGCCTGCGCGCCTGCGGAAGCCGCAATGCAGAACAAAACAACAAACGTAAAAACTTGCAGATTTTTCATCATCCAATACGAATTATGCACAATTAGATCGAAGTTTTCCAAAGATATTGCAAAAAAAGGAGCTAGTCCTGGGACTAGCTCCTTTTCTTACTGCATTCAACATCAAAGACTAGTTTTCAAGCGTTTCCGGACCCGCACGACCCATATCGGGATTGTCGAGTACCAGCATCAGCGCACCGTTGGTGAAGAACTGGAAGTCGCTGACGAAGTACTGTCCGTGCGCGTTCGTGAAGTTGGTGATAACAATGACATATCCGGTGAAGGCGTCCGTCGACCCGGCGGCAGCAACCAATTCCGACAGGAGCACGGTGTAGGTACGCCCTGTGGCAAGCTTGCCATCAGCGCCCAATCCAGCGCCTGGAGAATCGGCCGCCGTCGTATAACTAAACGGGCTGCCTTGCTGCGGATAGAAGTAGAAGGTCATCGTTCCAGCCTGCCTCACAGCCTGAGGGAAGCCCATGGCAGCCGTACCGGGATCCGTTGTGGTGTTGGCAATCGCGATGCCGGTATCGTACCCTACGTCATCATTCAAAGAGTAAGGAATCAGCAGGGTCGTGGTCGCGCCCTCAATGCCCATGATCGTCACTGACGCTGTCACGCATTTATCCGCGTGGATATAGCGCGGGATCATCTCATGATATGGATCGATCGGGGCCATTTGAGCCGTAATCGAGACGGCTTCCGGGCCGATCGGATACGGTCCGACAGCAGTGACTGTTATCGGAATTCTCAGATACTCGATTCTGGTAGTATCGGTAGCGGTAGCCACCATGTAGTAAACCGACGTCGGGCTGCCGGCACTCGTGACAACCTGGGGCGAAGACACTGGTGTTCCGGCCGAGCTAGAAAGCTGGAACATACCCGCCTCATTGGGTATCGAGGATGCCGAAGCGTCGTCCGAAGATACGGGGAATGTGAGCTGGACGCCCTGAGGAATCTTGCCAATATTGAGCTTGATCACCTTGGGATTCGTCGCCATATAAACAGCATCAAAAGCAGCCGGGAATGATTCGCCCACTTGATAATAGGCAGTAAGGCTGCCGGGTTCGCCGGTAACGGCATTGAACGAAACCTTGGTGGCGGTAGGACTGGCAAGAGCCAGCATAATCTTGCTGATTACGGCAATATCCTGCTCGCCCGATGTGAGCAAATTGCCGGTGGAGTTCACGTGCGCCTTTATATCAGCGGCGCCCGACCCGCAAGGGAGTTGGGAAGTGTCTACGAGAACCCCATCCACGTTGATGCTGTACGGATAATGCCCGCCCGCACCAACTGAAATAATGATCGTGAACGGATCTCCAGGATCCACCATCCCCTCTACGGTTGGAGCTATACCAGGAACGCCGCCGAAATCAGCGGCCGTGGAATAGACGTTGATGCTGCTTGGATTGGTAATGCGTACCGGATAGGTTACCGTGATGGTTCCTGGAATCGAATCAAGGGATCCGGGACGCGGCTGGAAGGCTATCTGTCCGGCGTTTTCGGTCTCTCCGCAGCAGGCTACAAAAGCCGTCGGTGAGCTACTAACGGTGAATGAGGCCTGCGCGAAGCCAGATACCGATAGCGCAAGAAACATAACAGCTGCTATCAGAATAGTTTTTGTCTTCATCTACAACTGCTCCTTTGCAAAGAGAGGTGAGGCGACGCGCCCCACAAGATTCAACCTTAAGCTTTCTACTAGAAATTGCACACCAACGACTGCAAGGACGCCGCTGATATCATCCATTGCCATGTCGGCCGGACTATGACCAGTCTGCCTGACAAGAACGGCCAATACTCTAACCGACACAAGTCCTGCATGTCAAGAGTTTTGCGGGGCTTCCCGCACGGATCTGCCGAACATGGCAACATACTGGGATACAGATGCGCCACCCCTAAAAAAGTGGCTGGAAATCTTCGCCACTTTTTGAGGGGGCCGTCATCTATATGAGTGTATAATGCGGCCCGATGGATCAACCGCCGGATAACCGCAGGCTGGTAATGGAAGCTCGAAACGGCAGTCAGGATGCCTTCAGAGCTATTTATGAATGTTATGGAGCGCGCATTCATAACTTTCTTTATCGGCTGCTGGGATCAAAAAGCGAAGCAGAAGATGCGACCCAGCAAACTTTTTTAATCGCGCTTCACCGGCTCGGCACGCTCCGGGATCCCAATTTGCTGGAATCCTGGATTTACCGCATCGCCCGGAATGAGGTCTATCAGAAGTTCCGGCGTAAAGAAGTTGACTCGCTTGATGATGATGGATTGAAGCAGTTTGCGGAGAAGGCTAAGGACACGAGGTTGCACGGAGAACCCGAGAAGGCTCTCCTGAATGAAGAGTTGGGCGAGGCTTTGCAGTCCGCCCTGAACAGTTTGCCCTTGAAAATGCGCGAAGTTTTCATACTGGCCGTGATTGATGAGATGAGTTACCAGGATATCAGCGGAATAGTAGGGCGTTCTCTGCTGTCGGTGAAAACCGATATCTATCGCGCACGGATGATGGCGAAGGAAAAGCTGAGCCGCTATACGGTCATGAACCGGAAGATAGCGGCAAAATAGAGTCAGGCACCATGCAGCATATCGAGGAAGAACAGCTGTCGGCCTTCATCGACAATCAGCTTAAGGGCGAGGAGATCCTTGCGGTTGAATCGCACCTGCGGATTTGCAGCGATTGCCGGGCTGTTTTGGACGAAATGAGTTCAGTGACCCGCATGTTCCAGGAAGCGGAACGCGTGGCGCCTTCACCCTTTTTGTGGAACCGAATCTCAGCAGATCTTAATAAAGAAGAGCCGGCTCGGGGTTGGATTGCCGCCGTCTTTGAGAGTTTGCGCCTGTACAGGCGTGGTTTAAGCGCGGCGGCTGCAGCGCTGACCCTGATTCTGGCTGTCGGGATTACATTCTTTTACGAAAACTCCCGCCAGGTTGCCGAGCAGGCCGCATTGGCGGCGATCGATCAAACATACAAGAGCCTGGCTGCCCAGGATCCCGACGCCTATAATCCTTTTGCCTCGGGATCCCTGAACGAGCACGAAAATCCCTTCAGCAGCTTTCTTTCAAGTGGCCGCACGGCTCAGGGAAATTGAGAAGGAGTAAGGAGGCTTGAGTCCTATGAAGACCGCTTCTGCCTTCGCCATAATCATAGGCCTGCTATTTGCCGCGCCTGCCGCGCAGCCGGCCATCCATGAAGCTTTCGCGGAAAACGTCCAGATGAGCGTCGATCAGGCGCTGTCGATCGCGGAGAAACAGCACGAAATCGCCCGCCTCCTGATCAAGGAAGGCCGCTTCGACCGGGTGATACCGGAGATGAGGAAAATCCTCGACCTGAATCTCCAGGGAGAATATGAACAGCCCGTTGCCAAATCGGCAGGTTTCATCGCGTATCTCCTGGCCGAAAATAAGCAATATGCTCTCGGCCATGAACTGCTGGATGAAACCCTGGCCAGGATGCGCCTGAGTGGAAACATTGCATCCCTTCTAAAAATAAAGGCATACATCTATAAAGCCGAAGGGAAACTCGGGAAGGCTATCGAGACGCTTGAAAAATCTGTGGAAATTGAGCGGCAATAAACGCGGCCTCAATGAGTATGCGCGTAATACCTATCCCCCACCCACATACTCCCGTTTCGCGTAAATCGCGATTTAACTCTATTTTGCATGTTATACGAATTTTGTGAGCATTGGATGCGAGGAAGCCGAAGGCCTGAAAATGGAGCCAGGCCGCGTAGCGGCCAGCTGAATTTAGCCAGGCCTTTCAAGGCCTGGACCTGAGCGAGTTGGGGTTTCCGTCGCGTAGCGACGGTTGAATCTCAGGCGTCGCTACGCGACGCTCTGTTCCCAATACCATGGCTCCCGGCCTTGAAAGGCCGGGCTAAAATCACATCGCCGCTACGCGGCGCAAACCAGTTTCGCGACAGAAACTAATTAAGGCTTCCTGATTCTGACTCCCGGCTTCTTGTCTTAAAGCTAATTATTGGGGCGGAGCCCAACGATATGTACGTTGAGCCTAAATATAATCAGGCGTGAGAGAAAGAGGAATTTTATATAATTTTTCCCTTGCTCTCAGACACCAATAGGTTACAGAATAGGTAAGCTTAACTTGCGCAGATTGTTTCCTGTTTTGGGATTGCCGATGAAGAGGGTGGTGTTTTGCTCGTTTAAGAATGGCGGCCTTAAGCTATTGCGTCTGGCTGTTTGCCTCATTCCTTTGCTGTCCTCCGGTTGTTTTGATGAACAATCGGCGGCGGAAAAGTCGGCCAAGGGGAATGTTCTGGGGATATCGGCCATAAGCCGTTTTTTCATCTTTGGCCGGCCTTCATCCACGGCAAATCCGGAACCAAGTGCCTCCGCTGAAGATCCGTTATCTTTTCCCGGCGGTTTCTCGGGCATATCGGATTCTGCAGGCGGGATTAACGAACTGAGCATCGCAATGCCGGAGTATTTCGGCGACGATCCTGGTGCTTCGGCAGGCATATTCCAGCCTGCCCGGGAGTCAATTTTCCTGCCTGATGCGACAACCGGCAAAACGGCATCATCCATTTCATCCGCAGCTTCGCTTGTGCTTAACACGCCTTTCAGCCAGCTCTTCTCCTCGCTGTTCCAAACGGCGAAGAGCGATGAGGCTGCTTCGTCGGGAAAGGACGATCCTCCGAATCCGTTTACGGAGGCCAGGCAGAAGCATGCCTCTTCGGCAGATTCCTCGGCTTCGGGAACAAAAGCGGGTGCTCAGGGGGACAAAAATTCGGAGACGCAATCCTCGGCCGAAACCTCAAAGGCGGAATCGGCCGATTCCGCAACGGTGCCATCCGGCTCAGGAACCGCGGTACCCGTCTGGTTCACCATCATCGGCGACTTCGACGGTTCCGGAACGCTCCAGGCGATTACGGCCAGGCGCCTCAGTGACACGCGATTTGTCTCCGGCAACGGTGAATACGATTTCAGTCTCTATATCAATTCCGCGGCTGCCGAGCAGCAGCGCTCCTTCTGTATCGAAGACTTGAATGGCGACGGGACTCCGGACCTCCTGGTTACAGGCCGGCCGGCCCTGTTCGGGGGCGTGCTGTTCGGAGACGGCGAAGGCGGATACCGGGTCTCCGACAGGTTTTTAACCGGATTCGAACCTGTCGTGCCCGGCGCGGGTCCATTTCAAGGCAGCTATAGAGAAATTCTCACAGTCAACACCCGGACCGGCGTTCTGAAGACGTGGCATGCAGACGATCAATATCGGCTGTCCCAAACGGAGGAGCTGTCCTTTGTGCCGGATTACGTCCTGCACCTTGTAGCTCAGGATACGGCTGCCGAGTTCCTCATGGCTGCCCGCATCGGAGGCGAGGAGCAGATAATGAGCTGGGCCGATGACAGCCGCCTTGAGGCCACGGCGCAGACGTTGCCGGATGAAGCCCTTGCATTTAAAAGCGATTTTGGATCGGATTTGTTGAGGGCCTACCAGGTGGGAGAATACGCTTCAATCGTCCTGACCAGCCAGGGCCGGCCTTTCAATGTCGCCAACATGCGTCTATTTCCCAGGATATTCCTCGTAATCGGCGACCTTCAGCGCCGCGGCAAAACGGACGTTGCCGTGGGAAATCTGCAGTCCTTCACTCCAGGCCAAAGCGGCCGCTGACAAAAACCGCCGCCGGCTTCCCTGCGCACCTCATCATTGTCTTTTATCTTTCCCAACGCAGAGACGCGGAGGCCGCGGAGGATATAATTGTTTTTTCCTCGTCTCCGCGTGAGAAAGTCATTTTCCTGCCAGGCAACGCATTGTTTTATGTTTAAATTCTGTGTAATCTTTTCGCAGATTTTTCCTTGCTGAAAAATCCCGGGAAAACGAATCCATGAGCGTCGTCGTCGGATTTAATAAATCTGCTTCAGCCAAGGGCCTTCAGCGCGTGCAGGCTACGTACACAGTCCGGGAGATTAGCCGCCAATTCGGCCTCAGCGAGCAGTCGATCCGCCGATGGACGCGGGAGGGCGTGATTCCGGTCGCATCCGCCTCAACAGAAGAAGATCCGCGCTATGATTTTCAGTCCTTAACGGTTTTCCGCCGTGTCCGGGAAATGAGGAACCGCGGGCTTACGGCCCGTCAGATCGAGGCCGAGCTTCACGGCCAGCTCAATTTGTTCCCTGAAAAGGGCGGTCGGCTGATTCAACTGCCGATCCGTCTAAGCCCGTTCGAAGAAGCGCTGCTGTTGCACGAAAAGGGAGACAATAGGGCAACCGAAATGTACGCGAAAGCTATTCTCCGCGGGGAGTGCACGGCGGACGCCTATTGCAACCTCGGCATCCTCGATTATGAGGCAAACAACATACCCGGCGCATTCGATCACTTCACCAACGCTCTCAGGCACGATCCGAGGCATTTCGAGGCGCACTTTAATCTCGCGCACCTGTACTTCGAAGCCGGCGATTTCCGGCTTGCCCGCCTTCATTACGAAATATCCGCAGTCATAGAACCCCGGTCGGCAAGCGTGCATTTCAACCTGGGGCTCGTGCACGCCATAGATGGAAACCTGGTTGCGGCGATTGCATCGCTGGGCAGGGCCAAGGAAAATGCCACCGAAGAGGAGTTGGTCCAGGTCAACGAGCTTCTATCCAGCCTTCTGAACGTGCGGGACGATCTGAAGTAAACAACGTAAAGGGGGACTGTCACGACTGTCCCCCTTTCGCTACCTCTGGGCCATGCGCGCTTCTCTTTCGCGGGTCAGATGTGGAACGATCACGAGGAGGCGCTCGATCAGCATAAGCTGCCCGCGATGGTGCATCTCGTGTTCCTTGACGGAAAGGATCATTTCCAGGCGGCTTTTATAGGCGGGCGTGGCTCCTTCCGGCATGTTGAACCTCTGACCGAAGAATTCATCGGATACCCCTTCGACCCAGCCGGCCCATTTCTCGCCTTCACCGCGCAACAAATCGATGATCTCGGCTTTGGTTCTGGATTTCCCCTCCTCAGACATGACCTGTTTCATGAGAGACTGGAAATCGAGGCCGTCATAGGATGTTCGCTTTTCGACGGCATGCAGTTGAAACTGAAAGCGGCTGGCCAACGCGATATGAGTCAGCAGCTGGGCCACGCTGCGATATTCCGGCACAGGCTTGAAACCATATTTATCCTCCGGAATATCCTGGGCTATGAGAATAGTGTTCCCACGCACCGTCCGGCTGCTTGCAGCAAGTTCCTGCGCACCGTAATACACCATACTCAACTCTCCTTTTGAGATACATCACTTACTTGGATAATAATGTACCTATCGCATTTAATATGGATTCAATTCGTCAATCGTCAATCGCAAATCGTCAATTATTATGAGGTGCGCCATGCCAACCCCCAAAACGATGCACACCATGGTCCTCGAGGAGCCCGGAAGTTCTCTGGTTTACCGCGAGATTCCGGTGCCGCAGCCGGGGCCGGATCAGGTTCTGATCAAGGTTCATGCCTGCGGAGTCTGTCGGACAGACCTGCACGTGGTGGACGGCGAGTTGCCGGATGCCAAACTGCCGATTGTGCCGGGGCATGAAATCGTCGGAAACGTCGTGGAAACCGGCGCAAAGGTAAAGTCCATCAAGACCGGCGACAGGATCGGGGTCCCATGGCTGGGGTACACGTGCGGCAGATGCACCTTTTGCCGGACCGGGCGAGAAAATCTGTGCGACAGGCCGAAATTCACCGGATATACGCTCGACGGCGGCTATGCCGAATACACGGTTGCCGACACACGATACTGCTTCCCGCTGCCGCAGGATTACAGCGATACGGCCGCAGCGCCTCTGCTGTGCGCCGGGCTGATCGGATACCGTTCGTATCGTATGGCGGGAGAGAATGCGCAGCGCCTGGGAATCTACGGCTTCGGGGGCGCAGCGCACATCATTGCCCAGGTAGCCATTTACCAGCACCGGCACGTTTTTGCTTTCACGCGGCCCGGCGATGCCGGCGCCCAGGAATTCGCCCGCCGTTTGGGTGCGGTCTGGGCGGGAGATTCGACCGAAATGCCGCCGGAACCTTTGGATGCCGCAATTATTTTCGCCCCGGTAGGCTCGCTGCTTCCGGCTGCTCTCCGTGCCACTATCAAAGGAGGCACTGTTATTTGCGGCGGCATTCACATGAGCGATATCCCAAGCTTCCCTTACAGCCTGCTCTGGGAAGAGAGAACGGTCCGTTCCGTGGCAAACCTGACGCGCAAAGACGGCGAAGAACTCCTCGCTATCGCTCCGAAGGTTCCCGTAAAAACCGAGGTGGAGGTTTTTCCGCTGACCGAAGCAAACAAGGCCCTGGCCCGTTTGCGCGAAGGCAACCTGCAAGGAGCAGCCGTATTGACGATTTCCAATTGACGATTGACGATTCTAAAAACAATCTGGTTTTAAATCGTCAATCGTTAATCGTCAATGTGCCTACTCTTCCCACGGCAAGCCGGGTTTGCCGAAATGGCCGTAGTTGGTGGTCTGGCGGTAAATGGGGCGGAGCAGCTTGAAACGCTCGATGATCGCGGCCGGACGGAAATCCATCTGCTTTACGAATTCGGCCGCAACTTGAGCGTCCCCGGTTCCGAAGGTATCCACTTTGACCGACAGGGGATGCGCCTCGCCTATGGCGTAGGATATCTGGATTTCCGCCTTGCTCGCCAGTTTCTGCTTGACCAGTTGCCGCGCGATATAGCGGCAGAAATACGCCCCGCTGCGGTCCACTTTGGAGGGGTCCTTGCCGCTGAAAGCTCCCCCTCCGTGCCGGCCCGCTCCGCCGTAAGTATCCACGATGATTTTTCTGCCGGTCACGCCCGCATCGGCGGACGGGCCGCCGTGGATGAAGCTTCCGGTGGGATTGACGTGGAAGCGGATCTTCTTCGTGAACCAGTCGCCCAGCACCCGCGGCGCCAGGGATTCCGTCACATATTCAATGATGCCTTCCCTGGAGATTGAAGGGGCATGTTGGGGGGAGACAATAACATTAGTAACCGCAATGGGCCTGTTGTCCTCGTATACAACCGAAACCTGCGTTTTCCCATCGGGCCGCAGCCACGGGGCCGTGCCGTTCTTGCGATCCTCAGCCAATCCCCTGGCCAGGCGGTGGGCCAGCAGAATCGGGAGAGGCATCAGCTCGGGAGTCTCATCCGTGGCGTAACCGAACATGATCCCCTGATCTCCGGCTCCCTGTTCGTGCTCGATATTCTGTTCGAGGTTCACGCCCTGCGCGATTTCCAGGGATTGGCGGGACACAAACTGGCAGACGTGGACGCCGTCGGCGTTGAATGCGGCGGATGAATCGACATACCCGATTTCACGAATGGCCTGGCGGGCAACGGCTTCATGATCCACGATGTCGCTCGAGGTCATTTCGCCCGCGATGACAAGGGAATTTTCCTTGCAGAGCACTTCGCAGGCAACCCGGCTCCTGGGATCCTTCTGCAGATAAGCGTCGAGAATTGAATCCGCGATATAGTCGCAAACCTTGTCCGGGTGGCCTTCGGTCACCGATTCGGAGGTAAATGTGTATTGGCCTGTGGAAGGATTTTCAACAGCACGGGTTTTAGTCATCGATGGTTGCTCCAGATTCTATAATGGTCTCGCGGTCCGGGCTTCCACGGACCGCCTCGGGACTGCACTATTGTCTATACTTTGAAGTGCATGTCAAGAATGCCCGATCCGTGACAAACAGAAAAAGATGCCACAGATTGAACGGATTTTACAGTTAAAATAAGCAAGAGGGCAAAGTGTTCGAATTCAAAGGAAGCCGCCGCAGACGTCTAATGGAGCAGCCGATGCCGGCCGAGTGGAGCGCCATCGTCCGGCGAAGAGTCCGCTATATTCGCCTCCTGCCGGCGGAAAACCAGGAACTGCTCGAGGCGTTCCTAAGGGTTTTCCTTGATGAGAAACCCTTCGAAGGCTGCGGCGGCCTGGAGATCAACGACGAGATCCGGCTGACCATCGCCGGCCACGCATGCATCCTGCTGCTGGGCGGCCAGAGCGATATGTATCCCAAACTCCGAACGATACTCGTGTATCCCCGCGCCTACCTGGCTCCGCATACCAGCCACGGGCCGGGAGGCATCATCAGTGAAGGCCTTCAGGGACGCGCCGGCGAGTCCTGGTCGTTGGGGAATATCGTGCTGTCCTGGGAGGACGTCCTGAGAGACGTGCGGAATCCCCGAAAAGGGCGAAATGTGGTTTTTCACGAATTCGCCCATCAGCTCGACTATGAGTCGGGTTCTGCCCAGGGCGCACCGGTTTTACCGCGCGGTACCAGCTATTCGGATTGGGCGAGGGTGTTTGAAAGGGAGTACGAAGCGCTGATCGATTCCGCAGAGGAAGGCAGGCCGAGTGTACTGGATAAATACGGCGCCACAAATCCCGCGGAGTTCTTCGCCGTCGCGACCGAGTGCTTTTTTCTAAAACCGGCAGATCTCGAATCGAATCATCCGGAGCTTTACCGGCAGCTGAAGCTATACTACCGGCAGGACCCCGCACGGTATTTCCAGCCTGAAGTTGATCCCAATATCTAATAAGTTGTCAGCGTTCATCAGCGCTTTTGTCGGCGCATGTCAGCGTTACCAAATCCGGGAGTTGTTAAACTTTGTTGGTCCTCCCCAAAAACCGGGCCAATAATGTGATCTGGGATACAAATCCCTGAACGGCGCATTCAAAATATTGGATATGAAGGCTTGCACCTCCTGCAATAATTCATTCACAGATTTCTGAGGCTCAAATTCTGGATCCGCACAAATCCGTTAGCTGCGTTTCAAGGACCGCAACTCCCGTATATGATGAGCTTTTCAATAGTATGGCAAAGACGAATGTATCCGCTTAATTGCCCAGCGGTATGGCAGTTCTTCAAGGCATTCCGATGGACGTTCATAGTCCAAGCAGAGGGTATCGGAAAGCATTATTCACCCTGCTTACTCCCAAGCCTAAGTGCAAATTCATGTAAATAATGCAGATACTACACCTAAACAACCCCGCCGAAGCTCATATCATTATTATCATTCATTGGAGCCTTTTTCGGAATATCTCAACCTGTCGACTTTAAGTCTGTGCCCGACGTAACGGCCTAGTCCCGATAACCTCCCGGCAAATAGGTCGAGGCTGACGGCAAAATCATAACTGAAGTCGTCCGCATACATTCCGATAAGAATATGCTGGGCGGGAATTATTCGCCTTTCTCAGTGTTTTGTGCCTTAAGAAAGCCCAGAAAGGAAGGGCCATTTATATTCAGAAATTTGGATATCTGTCAGGAAAAACCAAACCGTCGGCATTCTGAAACCGGATATCAATGGCCTTAAGAATTCCCATAAAATTTGCTATTCCATTTTTATAGAATAGGTTACAATCAGCTCCGCAAGGCAACATTGAGTTGTTTTTTTTGGCTCATAAATTGCTTTTGAACAGCGGGGAATTTTAGTATCAGGTTTTGATAGTACGGAAGCATCCGGCACAGGCTCCTTCATGAGCATGAGGAGGGAGTGTTGTTCGCGGAGCGTTTCTGCATTTCAATGCAAGCTTCATCTGGGTGCTTTGGAAATAGATAATCAGCTTTCAACCGATGTTGCTTTTATTTGGAAGCCTGATTGCGGACAAACGCAGGCGGATTTCCAATGAAAATGTGGTGGATGCATTGAAGATTCCAACAAAGAGTACGAAGGAGGGCTACAGATGATGTTTTTCAGAGTAAGAAATTCCATGAATCCCGTGCGGTATGCGCTTGCGGCGTTCATGGTGTTTTTGCTGTGCGGGATGGCGATGGCGCAGCAGGAGACGGGTCAGATTTCCGGAACCGTCAAAGATCCGTCCGGCGCGGTAGTTCCGGATGTCGCCGTGCAGGTGCGTAGCCTGGCAACGTCAGCAGAACGCACGGCGAGCACGAGCGGTTCCGGATTCTTCACCGTCACGAACCTGCTTCCCGGCAACTATTCCGTTACAGTATCCAAAGCCGGATTCAGCACGGCCAAAATGCAGGTCGAGGTTAATGTCGGCGGCAAGTCAACCGCGGATTTCACCCTTGCAGTCGGCTCATCCGCCACGACGATTGAAGTGGTCGGCGGAGCCATTGAGCAGGTCAACGTCGAATCACAGGTCTTGATGGACGTTGTCAATGCCAAGCAGGTAGAGACGCTTCCCACCCTCACGCGCAACCCGTATGATCTCGTGAGCATCGGGGGCAACATCTCTCCGGACGACGATAGCGGCCGCGGTTCGGGCTACGCGATGAACGGACAGCGCTCGGCCAGCACCAATATGCTTCTTGATGGTTCGGACAACAACGACGCGTTTACGGCAACTGTCGGACAACAAGTTCCCCTGGATTCTGTACAGGAGTTCAGCGTCGTAACAAGCGCCTTTACGGCTGAGTATGGCCGCGCCGGCGGCGGCGTGATTAACGTCGCAACGAAATCGGGAAGCAACAACTTCCACGGGACCCTTTACGAGTACAATCGGGTTTCAGCACTTGCATCCAATGGTTTCAATAACAATGCCTACGATGTCCCCAGGCAGACCTTCACGCGCAACCAGTTCGGATACTCGGTTGGCGGTCCGATTGTGAAGGATAAGCTTTTCTTCTTCAACAATACAGAGTGGTTCCGCGTCCGAAGCATGTCGAGTGTAACCGCCCTGGTGCCGACCAATGAGCTGATTGCCGCAGCCGCTCCGGAAACGCAGGCATTCTTCAGTAAGTTTGGCGCCCTGAAGAGCGGCCTCCTTAAAGGACAGACCTTCCTGAAGAGCGACATTCCCAACCTCTGCTCCGCAGGCGGCCTCTGCGAGGCTTTGCCCGACTCAATGCCGCTCTGGCAAACCGTCAACTATCCGGTTCCAGCGGATTCCGGCGGTGGAGATCCAAGGAATGAATACCAGACGGTCGCCCGCATCGACTGGGCCGTCTCTCCCAATACGACAATTTATGGCCGTTTCGCGCTGCAGGATCAGGATGGCTTCGTGGGGTCGAATGCCGAAAGCCCGTATCAGGGATTTGATAGCGGATACACCAACTTCAACCAGAACTATCTGCTCTCAGTTACCCACACATTTTCCCCACGGCTGGTATCGCAGTCGAAGATTGTATATAATCGTCTGAACCAGGTGCAGCCCTTCGGCGATCAGCCGCCTGCCGGAACGCTGTATTTCTCCAGCTCTTCGGTTGCTTCCAGCATTCTTGGAACCCAAGTAGCCCTTCCCGGATATCTGCCTTACAACCCCGGCAGCGCCATCCCCTTCGGAGGCCCGCAGAACCTGGGCCAGATATTTGAGGATTTGAGCTGGACCAAAGGGAACCACACGTTCCGCTTTGGCGGTTCTTACATTTACATACGGGACAACCGGGCGTTCGGTGCTTATTCCTATGCGGTGGAGCAACTGGGCAACAGTATAGCCACGGGGATGGAAAACTTCCTGAGGGGACAGCTCCGCACATTCCAGTCTGCCGTTTACCCGCAAGGGAAGTATCCGGGAGACACGGTAACGCTGCCGGTCGGGCCCCCCGACTTCACACGCAGCAACCGATATCACGATTTCGCCCTTTATGGCCAGGACACCTGGCGCCTGAGACCGGGCCTGACGGTGAATCTGGGCGTGCGCTGGGAATATTACGGAGTGCAGCATAACAAGGACCCCAAGAAGGATTCCAACTTCTATCTGGGCTCGGGGGCCTCTATGGATGAGCGCATGATGAACGGAAAGGTCATGCTGGCTCCCGACAGTCCCTACGGCGCGCTCTGGGCCACCGATCATAACAACATCAGCCCGCGCCTCGGCATTGCGTGGGATGTTTTCGGCAACGGCAAAACCAGTCTCCGCGGCGGCTATGGAATCAGCTATGAACGCAATTTCGGCAATGTCACCTACAACGTGATTCAGAATCCGCCGAACTATGCGGTTCTCTCGATCACTCCCGCCGATGTAGGTGGAAACCTTCCAATCTACACGGATCCCGCAGGACCCCTCGGAGGATCCACGGGATCGAAGGTCCTTCCGCCCGTCAGCCTCCGGGCTGTGGACGAAAACATCAAGAACGCCTTCGCCCACAACTGGAGCGCGGCCTGGGAACAGGAGATCGCTGCCAACACAATCTTCAGTGTGGAATACAGCGGTTCCAAAGGCGTTGGTCTCTACGGTATCAATAGGGAAAATCTGCCTGGCTCCTACCAGGTTTACCATAAGACTGACGAGGGTTTCTCCTACTTGAATCCTCAATACTCGGTCATCAATTACCGAACAGCCGGAGGCTTTTCGCGTTACAACGCAATGAACGTTGGATTGAGGAGCCGGGATCTTTTTAAAAGCGGCCTTCAGTTGGAGATCAATTACACCTGGGCCCACTCCATCGATAACCTCAGTTCGACCTTCAGCGAATCGTATAACAACTTCAACCTGGGCTTTATTGACCCGCGCAATCCCGAGCTGGACACCGGCGATGCCGACTTCGACGTCCGCCACCGGTTGGCCATAAGCGCGGTTTGGGACGTCCCGTTTGCCCGCAGCCTCGGGGGAGTTGGAAAGCAGGTCCTGGATGGTTGGAGCCTAGCTCCGATCATGCACTTCCGCACCGGGACGCCGTTCACCATCTTCGATTGCACGAATGGTTACTACGCGTGCAACCGGATGCTGATCGTGGATCCGGCGGGGACCCCGACAACGGGCTCCGACAATCCGGCACCCGTTGCCGACTTGCCCAATTCCTTCAATTACCTCGATATCAGCGCTCAATTGGGTGGTTCCGGGGATAACGCATATTACAATCCCTATACCTACACAGCTGATTTCGGCCCCTATCCTTCCAACATGTCCCGGAGAAACGCTTACCGGAAGCCGGGATTCTATGATTTCGACCTCGGCGTTTATAAGAATTTCAAGATGAGGGAGCAGTTGACCCTTCAATTCCGTGCTGAGTTCTACAACATTCTCAATCACGCCAACTTGTACGTCCAAGGCTATTCAGCGGATATTTCCGGGACGGATTTCATCTACGCGATGCGCGGTATCAACGATTACGGTACCGAGGATCGCAGGAACATCCAATTCGCTCTGAAGCTCATCTTCTAAACCGCTTCAGGGAATCATCCCTTCAAAGGCCCCGGCGCAAGTTGGGGCCTTTTTTTTGGCTGCAATTGCGAAGGCGATGGATAGGCCGCTTCGCCAACCGGCGGCAAGCGAAGACGGATCTCCAAACCCCGGATTCATTTTTCGTGAGGACCGGTCTCCAGACCTAACTAGTTTCTGTCGCGAAACGCGATATCCAGGCCCGGAGGGCCGACAGAAAATAGCCCCGGGCATGAGCCCGGGGTAAGGATTAGGAAATTAGAAATCCCCGAAGGGGCGACACTAAAACCAATGACCCGAACAATTTGTGCCGCGCCTTTGGCGCTCATTTCCTATTCGCCCATAAGCCCGGCCTGACGGCCGGGCCTATTGCCTGCCGGCCCTCCGGGCCTAAATTCTGAGTTTCGCGACAGAAACTAACTAATTTCGTGAGGACCGGTCTCCAGAGGCCGTCTCAAAATTGGTGGCGACGATCTCGAGACAGTGTATATGAGTTACGACCAATTCTGAGATGCGCACACATCTACTGCCCTGTAAGGGCAGCGTCTCAAAGCCCAGGGTTGGACGCGCTTTTTGCGGCCTACCCTGGGTATGCGATCGATAGAGAGACCTACCCCGAAGGGGTTGTGTTTTGAATCCCCGAATAAATTGTCCCGGCCAATTGCCGGACACAATCCCTTCGGGATAGATTTTTGCACCGTTGCATACCCAGGGTAGGCGGCATAAAACGCCGCCAACCCTGGGCTGTGTGAAACTGCCCCTATCGGGGCAGTAGTTTTGAGACAGTCTCTCCAGACCGGTCCGATAAGCGACAGCCAGTCATTCGCCTATCGGACAGCCTCTGGAGAGCCGTTCTCACTTGTGCATTGGTCCTATAAAAGCCACGGCGATGATTTGGAAGTTATCCCTCATCAGGTTTTTGGCAGCAGGTCTGCTGGTTTCGGGAGTTCTTCTCTCCACAGCTGCCCAGGCCCCGAAACAAGAGAACGCCTGCCGTGCCGTATCCATCCCCTTCGAGGAAGCACAGCGGATCGTGAAGGCGTTGGGCGACAACGCGCCTTTGGAGCTTCGCGCCAAAGATTCAGGAGCTTCGGCAAAATCCTGGCCGGTCTGGGTCGCCCGGCACAGTGCGGCAGTCCGGGAGCGAATGGAGCGCGGAGACGAGGACCTGTTGGGCAATTTTTTGCTATTCGGCACATCCTTTACCAAGCAGCCCCGGTTAACGCCCAAGGACCTCGCCCCAACGAACCAATCGCCGGCCAGGGGCGCTTCTGCCGATGTCGGGTCCCTCGCCGGCAAGGTGCTGGATGCGCGGCTGAATGATTTTATGCAGGCCTTGGAAAAGCCTGGGACGAACGACCGGCTTCTCTATTTGCGCCGACTGCTCCTGCAGAAGGGGTACAGTATTTCCGGCGCTCCCGCCCGTGCCAAGCTTACACAATACCTTATCGCCAACCTGCTGAGAGTGCTCGGCGAACAGCAGAGCTTCGCAAAAGCGCGTGCGGAGGCTCAGGGATTAGGGGACTCCACCGCCGATTTTGCCGCCCGCTCAACCCTGTACCGCTCGCGCGGCCTCTCGGTCGATACCGCGCTTTTCCCAAGCTATGCCATTGATGAATCCCTCAAGACCCTGCAGGCGCGCGGTCTGTTGACGGGCGTAAACCGTGCAGCCGTCATCGGCCCGGGTCTGGATTTCGCCGACAAGCAGGGAGGCTATGACTTTTATCCCGAACAGACCCTTCAGCCGTTCGCCCTGATCGATTCGCTTGTGCGGCTTGGCCTGTCCCGGGTGGAAAAGCTCGAAGTAACGGCGATCGATATCAGCCTGCAAGTGACCAGCCATCTGTCAGCCGCGCGGCAGCGCGCCCAGCGCGGCGTCCCCTATATTTCGCAGTTGCCGCGGGACCTCGACTCCGCGTGGAAGCCCGGGACCCTTTCATACTGGGAGCGGTTTGGCAGTCATATCGGATCGGCGGCGAAACCCAGCGCGCTTCCGCCCGGGGTCAAGCGCCTGGGAATGCGAGCGGTGGGCATCCGGCCGGATGTCGTCCTGCGTGTCACTCCCTGCGAGATGAATATTGTCCTCCAGCGTCTGGATGCGCCGGAGGCCGGGAGATTCGATTTGATCGTGGCCACAAACATACTGGTCTACTACGACGTCTTCGAACAAAGCCTGGCTCTCGCCAATATCGCCCGCATGCTCAAGCCTGGCGGTTTCCTGCTTTCCAATAACGCCCTCATGGAATTTCCCGGGTCGCCGCTTCGTTCCGTCGATTATCTCACGGTCGTTTACTCCGACGACCGCCCCGACGACGGCGATCACATCGTCTGGTATCGGCGCCAGCCGCAGGGCTCCGGCTTAGTATGCATAAATAGTTGTAAATGCAGTAATTTACAAGAC
>CAYYTC010000073.1:0-21654 GCA_964474425.1 uncultured Acidobacteriota bacterium | reverse complement strand
AAATCGGCGTTTGTCAGCGCTTTTATCAGCGTTTCTCAGCGTTTCAAAATACGGAGCGGTCAAACTCTTTGAGTCCCCCGGCAGAGCCGGGGGTTTACGGATGTAATTATGAATTTCGAAGCCCGGTCCTGATTTCTGCGATTCGACATTTGATATTGAGCATCCGGGCATGCCGTCAAACGGATGCTGCCTCGTCGGCGGAGTCGGTGGCAATGGATCAGGACAGGTCTTCTGCCGCGGCGTCGGATTCCGCCGGATTCGGGATCCCCTGGTATTGCCCGGGCAGGTTGGGAGGGGCATAGCGCATCGTTGAGTCCCGCATGCGACGCAGCACCGATTCATGAATGACCGAGCCTTCGGGAATCCAGCGTCTCCTGCCCCGCGGTATCATGAGTTTTCTGCGGTACTCATCGCGCGGATCGAAATACATCTTCGGGATGAATTCGGGGATCCACCAGAAGCCTCTGAGGGATTCGTGAATCGGGCCGCGGAAGTCCGGAGGGCTGTGAAACTCGGTTTCCTGATCCTCGTCATCCGTCCGGTATTCCGCAGCGGGTGCCGTATGCGGCACTACCGCCGCATAACGTTTCCGGTCGATCCCGAGCCCGCAGCGCACCGCTTCTTCAATCATCCACTGCAGCGCGATCTGGGAAAGGCCGCTTTCCCTTTCGGGATAGGAACCTCCGACATCCGAATGCGAGCCGGCAAACCAGGCCTGCATCACGTCCTGTCCTGCGTCGGGCGGTCCCCACAGGTTCTGCCGGTAGAAACACCGCCGCTCATCGATGGCGAGCGCGTGCCTTACCACTCGCACGCAAGGATTGTTCCTGGTGAATTGAAGCGTAAGCGGATCATAGACCCAGCCCACGGATTTCACCGTGTCCCATATCCCCAAAAAGTGAACCGGACATTGCCTGGAGAAGGTACGGCGGAAGCCGGCGTAAATCCTCGCACGTCTTTCATGCTTGAACAGGTTGAGGGCGTAGGGCATCAGGTTGTCATTTCGCCGGTCCAGAAGCCCGCATTTAAACAGCATCCCCGCCACCGCGCGGACCGTGTATGCGCCACGGCTGAACCCGAAAAGAAACACCCGGTCGCCGCGTTCGTATGTCCGCATCAGAAAACGGTAGGCATCGGCGATGTTGGCCGTAATCCCCCGCCCGAAAGCCAAACCCAGGATTTTCGCAGCCGACCTGGCGGCTTTTGTAAGCGTTGTAGGGAGTGCGTAGGTACCGACGCCGGGATCATAAAACGCTACTTGCCCGCCGTCATTTTTGGGCAGGATGGAATAAAGCTTGAGAACGTTTGTATTATTGTCTCCGTATTCGTTGCCGGTGCCGTCACAGCACACTACAATATTCCTTGCCATTCCTCTCCAGAAAGGAAAAATCAGCCACGAATAGGCCCGAATGGAATGGATTCCAGTCCGGGTATCGGCAGGATCCGCCCGCAGCGCGCGGTTGCGCGGTTTACGCAGGAGGAATTGCCGCCCCGCAAAAAACGGGGGACGCGTCGCTCCATGCAGTGGTCGCTCGAGCGGGCGTCCCCGTTTTGTGCATCGACAACAGGTCCAGTCCGGCTTATTTCAAAGCATCGGGAACGGTAGGGATAATTTGCTCTTTCATCTTCAATTGGGTTTCTTTCCGCGCCCGGTTGATCATGAAATCGGCCTGTTTGTAAAGCTGGTCACGCGTCAGGACTTTACGTGCCACGCCTTGCTCAATCGCCTTCATGCCAACGGCCACGGCCTCCCGGACAAAGACATCGGGCTCGTCCATCTTCGGGACAATGTAGTCCGGGGAAATGCCTCTATCCTCGGCACATTTCGCAAGCTCAGACGCCGCGGCAATGCACATCTCATCCGTGATGGTTGTAGCCGACACATCCAGGGTCCCTCTGAAGATGCCGGGGAATCCAAGGGAATTGTTGATCTGATTCGGGAAATCCGACCGGCCGGTTCCGATGACGCGGGCGCCAACTTCCTTGGCATCCCATGGCCACATCTCCGGGATCGGGTTGGCCGTGATGAAAACGACGGGATCTTTTGCCATGCCGGCCACCCATTCCTTCTTGATGGTATCGGGCCCGGGCGTGGAGGCAGCGGAAAGAACATCGGCTCCCCGCATCGCTTCCTCGACATTGCCAACCAGATTGTTTTTATTCGTGATCTGGCACATGTGCCATTTATCCGCATGCGTTTCCTTAAGCTCTGTGCGGCCCCTGTGCAGCGTGCCTTTTGTATCCACGAAGATCAGGTTCTCGGGCTTCGCTCCGTACGCCATATAGACCGTGCCGATCCGGATGTTCGCCGCGCCCGCGCCGACCAGGGTGATTTTGACATCCTCAATACGCTTCCCGACAATTTTGAGGGCGTTGATCAAGCCGGCCAGGCAAACCGTCGCAGTTCCCTGCTGGTCGTCATGCCAGACCGGGATCTTGCAGCGCTTGCGCAATTCAGCGAGGATGTAAAAACACTTGGGCTGCGAGATATCTTCGAGGTTCACCCCGCCAAAGGACGGCTGGAGAAGCTCTACGGTCCGGATGATCTCCTCCGGATCCTTGGTATTAAGGCAGATCGGGAATGCATCCACACCCCCGAGGTATTTAAAGAGTATGCCTTTCCCTTCCATAACCGGCAGGCCGGCTTCGGGGCCGATGTCGCCCAGGCCCAGGATGCGGGTGCCGTCCGAAACAACTGCTACCATATTCCCTTTGTTGGTATGCTCGAATACTTTCTCGGGATGCTTGAAGATGTCTTTGCACACTTCAGCCACGCCCGGCGTGTACCAGATGGCAAAATCATCAAAATCCCTAATGCAGCACTTCGGCGAAGTCTCCAGCTTTCCCGTGAAGAACGGATGTAGTTTCATCGCATCCTGCGCAGGCTTGTATGCCTTGGCCAGCAACTCCTCCTTGGTCATTTTCTTCTCTTCGGTGGCCATTCTATCCTCCGTCTGAATTAGTGAAACCTGAGGCCAAAAACAATCCGATGAGCTTGTCGCCCACCTTTTCCCGGAATCTATGGATTCCTTTGTCCCTGACGAATTGCCCTGAAACTTTAATTGCTCAATTGAGAGTCATAAGGAATACTTAACCATGATGCACACCCCAAACACACAAAAATGGAGTGTCGGTTCACCATACTCTCGTTTATATCCCGAATTCAAGAATAATAAGGGCGCTCGAAGCCTCACGTTTCTCAACGCGAAACACATATATTCACAGTAAACCCATCTCCTGGCTTTAGTGTGTTTTGTGCTAAAAGGCGTTGGGGATGATCCGGTGAATCAGAGTATGGCGATCGGGTGGAGGCCTTCATGTTGCCGGGGAATTCCGGGAATACGCCCGGAATCCCCCTTTCAACAATTTGCAGATTCGATGGTCGCCTGCGAACTCTACGGATCAGGAGACCGTTAAAGGGAAGCTATTCCCCTTTGGCAGGCGCGGCTGCCTTCTTTTCCGGCATAAGTCCCAGCCCCATGTAATGGAGCATGCCGCGGGCCGCACGGCGCCCGGCTCCCATGGCCAGAATCACGGTTGCGGAACCGGTAACGATGTCGCCGCCGGCGAACAATCCCGGCACAGACGTCATGCCGGTGACCTCATCGATTTCAATATATCCCCAGCGGTTAACCTTCAAACCGGGCGTGCTTTGGGCAATGATCGGATTGGCCGAGGTGCCCAGAGCATAGACCACCATATCCACATCCAGCATGTGCTCGGAGCCCTTCTTCGGAATCGGGCTGCGCCGGCCGGATGCGTCGGGTTCGCCGAGCTCCATTGAAATCACTTCCATGCCCGTCACCCAGCCTGCGTCGTTGCCGATGATGCGCACAGGATTGGTGAGCCACTTGGCGATGATGCCTTCTTCGATGGCGTGATGCAGTTCCTCGGCCCGCGCCGGCGATTCCTTGATGCTCCGGCGGTACACCAGGTACACCTTTTCGGCGCCCATGCGCATCGAAACGCGCATTGCGTCCATGGCGGTGTTCCCTGCGCCGATGACGGCCACGCGTTTTCCCATTCCCACCGGAGTGTCGTAAAGCGGCTGCCGGAATCCCTGCATGAGGTTGATGCGCGTCAGGAGTTCGTTGGCCGAGACGACGCCGTTGTAGGCTTCACCCGGAATGCCCATGAATTTCGGGCTGCCCGCCCCCGTGGCGACGAATATCGTGTTGTATCCCATCTCAGACATCAACTGGGGAATCGTGAAAAGTTTGCCGATGATGCAGTCGCGCTCGAACTTGACTCCCAGTTTGGCCAGGCCATCGATCTCGATGTCGATAGTATCGTTGGGAAGACGGAATTCCGGGATGCCGTACTTGAGCACTCCGCCCGCAACATGGAGGGCTTCGTAAACAGTAACATCCACGCCTGCCTTGATCAGATCGCCGGCGCAGGCAAGCCCTGCGGGACCGGAACCGATAATGGCAGCCTTCTTGCCCGCAGGCTTGAATTCGGGAGCCTTATCCCATCCGCGTCCCACGGCAAAATCAGCCACGAAGCGCTCGAGGCGTCCGACGGCGACCGCTTCGAGTTTGTTGTTGAGAACGCAGGTCGCCTCGCACTGCACTTCCTGCGGGCAAACACGGCCGCAGACGGCCGGCAACGCGTTCGCATCCTTCAGAATGCGATAAGACTCCCTGATGTCCTTGCGAGCCAGCGCCCCGATAAAGCCCGGGATGTCGATCTCGACCGGGCACCCCGGGACACACTTCGGCTTCTTGCACTGAAGGCAGCGGTCGGCCTCGGCAAGCGCCATTTCCAGCGTGTAACCCTGGGCGACCTCTTCGAAATTTTTGCTGCGAACCACCGGGTCCTGCTCCGGCATCGCCGTGCGTTTCGGAGCGATGGTTTTTATGTTCTTTACCACTTTGCCGGCGGGAGGCGGTTCAGGGACAGGAACTTCCGGCAGATCTTCAATTCTCGGCCGTTGACGCGCCGTTACGACTGCCGGATTGGGCCCGCCCTTTCCGATTTCGGCCAGCTTCTTGCGTTCATCCTCGTAGCGCTTCAGGCATTCCTGCTCTTCACATTCAAAACGCTTCTGGCGAAGCATCAATTCGTCAAAATTGACCTGGTGGCCGTCGAAATCAGGTCCGTCGACGCAGGCGAATTTCATTTTGTTGCCTATGGTCACGCGGCAGGACCCGCACATGCCGGTGCCGTCCACCATGATAGAGTTCAGACTGACCATGGTGCGGATGCCGAAGGGCCGGGTCAGTTCGGCGCAAGCCTTCATCATCGGAAGGGGGCCGATGGCAATAACTTCTTCGATATCCTTGTGTTCCTTCAAAACCTGGTCGAGCACGACGGTCACGAAGCCTTTGGTTCCGTAGGAGCCGTCGTCCGTCGCAACACGGAATTCGTCCGAATGCCTGGAAAACTGATCCGCCCAGAACATCAGATCTTTGTTCCGGAAGCCGATCACCGATATCGTATAGGTTCCCAACTCTTTATGGCGCCTCAATTGCGGGAAAACAGGAGCGACTCCTAAACCTCCACCGACAAGAACCGCCTTTTTGCGTTTTTCCAGATGGGATGCAAGTCCCAGCGGCCCGATGAAATCGACCACCGACGATCCTGCAGGAAGTGCCATCATCTGATGCGTTGTCTTCCCTACGGCCTGGACAACAATTGTTACCGTTCCCTTGTCACGTTCGAAGTCCGCAACCGTCAGGGGGATGCGTTCCCCCGTCTCATCGATGCGCACCATCACGAAATGACCCGGCTGACAGGATTTGGCCACCTCGGGAGCCATAACCTCCCAAAGAAAAGTGACCGGACCGAATTGCTCGCGCTTAATCAATTGGTACATAATTCCCTCTGCTGGCAATATTGGATTTAAAAACTGCAAGCCGCAAAGTATATGCATACGGGCCCTTTAGTTCAATTGAAAACCTGGATCTCTCAAGCTTCCATGGGACTGCGGACAGGCCGGGCCGGATGCTTCAGCTTCTCTTATATAAGGAGTCTTTCATGCCGATCATTGGCTACATAGGACTGGGTATCATGGGCAAATCCATCGCCCGCAACATATTAAAAGCCGGATTCCCCCTTGTCGTTCACAACCGCAGCCGGGAAGCGGTGAGGGAACTTGCCGCCGAAGGAGCCGGGGAGGCATTCTCACCTGCCGAGGTTGCCGGCCGGACGGATTATATCTTCACGAGTCTTCCCGATTCACCCGACGTGGAAGAGGTTGTTTTCGGCCCAAAGGGGATTATGGAAACGGCTCACACGGGGCAGATTTTTGTCGACAATTCGACCATCAAGCCCGCGGTGGCGCGTTCCCTGGCCGAAAGGCTGGAGCAAAAAGGCATTCAGGCGCTGGATGCGCCTGTCAGCGGCGGCGATATAGGCGCCCGCAACGCCACCCTTACAATCATGGTGGGAGGAGATAGCGGCGCCTTGAAGAAGGCGATGCCGGTTTTCAAGGCAATGGGCAAAGTCATTACGCACGTGGGAGAAGCCGGCGCCGGGCAAGTGGCCAAGGCCGCCAATCAAATCATGGTGGCGGCCCAGATGGTTGCGATGGGAGAACTTCTGGTGCTGTCGCAAAAAGCCGGGGTAGATCCCCGCAAGGTGGTGGACGCAATCAAAGACGGCGCGGCGCAGTGCTGGACCCTGGACGTCAAACCTTCACGTCTTTTTTCGGGCAACCGAGCGCCGGGCTTCAAAGCCTTCATGCAGGCCAAAGACCTGCACATTGTGCTCGAAACCGCCCGCGAATACGGCGTCTCACTGCCGGCGACGGCGGAAAACGCTCAGCTGTTCAATGCAATGCTGTCGATGGACATGGCTGAGCTTGATAATTCGGCCGTGATTGGCGTCATCGAAGCCCTGGCCGGGATCCGGCGGAACGCGGGGGCATGACAACGGAGCACGGATTGCTGCGGATTTTGCTCCCGGGATTCAGGGGCGGCATTGCGTCCGCCCCTGAAAAGGGATTATGCTCTGGGCAACCCCGGATCCGGTCGAAGGCCCCTACGAATTCAGATCCATTGTCCCTGCAAGATACGACTCATAGGCGCTCAGGTCAAAGTGGCCGTGTCCCGAAAGGCCGAAGAGTATGACCTTTTTCTCTCCAGATTCCCGCGCCTTGAGCGCATGCACGATTGCGCTGTGCACCGCATGTGCGCTTTCGGGCGCCGGAATGGTCCCTTCACACTGCGCGAATTTCACGGCGCTGGCGAAGATTTCTCCCTGACTGTAGGCTTCCGCTTCGATCAGATTGGCAGCGAGCACGTGGCTGACCAGAGGCGCGGAGCCGTGATACCGCAGCCCGCCGGCATGCACCGGAGGCGGAATGAATTTGTGTCCCAGGGTGTGCATCAGCAGAAGCGGTGTGTTTCCTGCAACATCTCCGTAGTCGTATTCACGAGGTCCTTGGGTAAGCGTCGGACAGGCTTTTGGCTCCACGGCGATCGCCCGAAGGTTCTTTCGGGATCCGTTGATTTTGTCCTTTAAAAATGGGAATACCAATCCGGCAAAATTGCTCCCTCCGCCATGGCATGCGATCAGGATGTCCGGATAGTCTCCCGCAATTTCCATCTGTTTGATCGCCTCCTGCCCTATCACGGATTGGTGCAGCAGCACGTGATTCAGCACGCTGCCCAGTGAGTACCGGGTATCGTCGCGCTTGACGGCGTCCTCCACGGCCTCAGAAATTGCAAGACCGAGACTCCCGGGGGATCCAGGATCTTCCGCAAGGGCTTGTCTGCCAGCCTCGGTCAGCTGGGAAGGGCTGGCTACCACATCCGCACCGTAGGTCTTCATCATGATCTTGCGGTACGGCTTCTGATCGAAACTCACCCGCACCATATAGACCATGCACTCGAGGCCCATCAGCTTGCAGGCGCAGGCCAGCGCGCTTCCCCACTGGCCGGCTCCGGTTTCGGTGGCGATGCGCTTCACGCCTTCCTGCTTGTTGATGTAAGCCTGCATAAGGGCGGTGTTGAGCTTGTGGCTGCCGACCGGGCTGACGTGCTCGGATTTATAGTAGATTTTGGCAGGCGTATCGAGCATCTCCTCCAGGGCCCTGGCGCGAAATATGGGGCTCGGCCGGTAGAGGCGATAGATATCGCGAACCTGGTCGGGAATTTCGATCATGCGCTCCTGCGACATTTCCTGCATGATGACGCCCATGGGGAAAATCGGCGCAAGCGCTTCCGGCTTTATAGGTTCCTTGGTCGCCGGGTGCAGAGGTGGAGCAAGCGGTGTCGGCAGATCAGGCTGAATATTGTAAAAATGCGTAGGAATTTCGGATTCCGGCAAGGTGATTTTCGTGTCAATCATAATTTTCCTCCAAAGTGGGATGGGGCAGCATAGCACAGCTCGGATCCGATGTCAGGTCTGCAGATGCCATCATCTCGATTCTAGGTGACGCGTCTTGCGACTCGCGCCCTTTGACCTTCCTATCAGAGTTTATAGGCTCTCCCGATCCGGCCAGACAGGAAAGCTGTCCGAGATATGAATTGGGTCCATGCGCAGGAGCGCTGCGATGCGTACTTTTACCCATGTCGAAATGGGTATTTGCACGAATTGTTTAATTGAGGCCGAGGATATTAAATAGCTACCATAATAAGTTGTTTGTTGGAACGGAACCTGTTTCAGAGAAGCGCTGGAGGCAGCAACAGGTTCTTCCTGAGCAGGTAGATCCAAAGGTTAAAGCATGAGGCGTGCCGGCATGGGAATTATGGGAATGCCGGCACGCTTCCGGTCATCATAAGACGAAAGCTAAGTCTTTCGCGGATAATGAGTTGTGGGGGATCATCCTCCGTTCCCGGCAAAGATAGGGGGGGCCGGCAACGAAGAATACCCCCACGCCAAATGGCTAATCAAAGGAGCGCGAGCAAACACCCATCCCAAACGGCGGTCTCATCCCCGTGAGACCGTTCCCGCCTATAAAGCCTGCTGCGAACAAAGGGCTCCGATCACCCTCGATCGGAGCCCTTTATTATTCTTTCCCGCATTTGCCCAAGGTAGGTCCAGCGGATCCTCAGCAATTCCGGACCGTAGCGGTCATCCCGAAAATCGGGAAAAGTCCATTCAAAAGGCCGGAATTTCCCTTCGCGATAGCGCGCGACCAGGTCGGCCCAAACTCCGTTGCCCAGGAATATTTTCTGCCCGGCGCTTTTGAAGCTGGCGAGGACGATTTTATTGTGATCCAGATATCCGATATCCAGATTCACCAGCCGCCCTTTTCCCCCGTACAGGCGATCCTCTATTTCATTGCAGATGTGCTTTGCCCGGCTTAGGCTGTCCGGCGGCACCAAATGCAGAAAAGACACCAGGCGGCGGTTCAGATTCCTGCCCATTTCGGGTTCGTAGTAGTCGGTCGCGTCGAAAGCATGATCCGCGCCGCTGAAGTCGATCTCCCCCCAGTGGGAGATCATTTCGGCCATCGCATTCTGCAGCGCGTCCGGGCGGGCCCAAAGCACGGCAACAAAAAGCTTGACGGGATCAGCGTCTTGAGCCTTTGCCACGCATTTCCCCCCTCTCCGCCAAAATGGAAAAAGCCTTGCGGATCAACGATATATTCAAGCGGAACTCGGCCGCAATTTTATCGGCCAGGTTTTCACCGGGAATCTCGAGGCTCTCCACGAAATCCTTTCCGGTGACCTGAAGCCTGGATCCTCTCAGGTAAATCTGCTCCGCGTCCGCCGTGCGCGTCAACAGCGGATACCGCATCATCTCCCATCCGAAGGATTCATCCCATGCCCGGAAGAACTCGCCCTGGTCCACAGGATTGGTCTTGTAGGTCAGGCGATAGGTTTCGGCACCGTTGCGCAGCGTTGAAAGGGAGACCCGGTCCTCTCCCTGCGCGATTATGAGGCGATTGAATCCGGTGTCGATATGCCGAGCGGGATCTCCGGAGAGCGGTATCGGCCGGACGATGAGGAATCCCGGGTCCAGAAGATGAGGCGCATCGCCCACCCACACCAGCAGCGCGCAATGCGTATTTTGCCCATAGCGCCTGTCGGCTAGTATGTATTCCGCTTTCCAGCCGAGGCAGCGTACCAGATGCATGAGCGTCGAGGTAAGCGAAAAACAGGTCCCGCCGGCGCCCCAGTCGATGTGATTCCGGATCACCTCTTCCGGATAGCGCCGGGCCTTATCGGGCCTTCCGGCCTCTGCGCGCTTGATAATCTTGGTGATATTCTCATAGGGCAGGCCGGCAAAAGCCGAAACCACCTCTTCGAGCAATTTCCGCGGGGGTCCGCCCGGGCGGATGCCAGAATGCTCCATGAAATCCATTAGGACCTGCATTTTGCCATTATACAGGATGTTTGGCGGCGCAATCGGAGGGGCTGCTGTCAGGAGGCTGGGGGGAATAACCATTCACGAACAACAAATAACCATTCGCTTTTTAGTAGTGTCTTAATTGTAACACTCGGCGCCTCCAATACTTGTTATGGAGGCTGAACTCCGGGAATTCAGAACAAATTTACCCTGATCCCTATTCGATCGCAGTTGGACTCTTCTGCTGCCGGTGGTATCATGCCGGCTTTGTATGGCTGCAGGCCTATGATGCGCCCGGCAGATACATCGAAAGGCAGTTCCCTATGAGTAATGATCGAGTTGTCGTTATCGGCGCCGGCATGGCCGGGGCCTCTACCGCCTACTTCGTGGCGCGCAGAGGACTGAGCAACATCGTTCTGCTGGAAAAGGGGAAGATAGCCGGCGCGCAATCGACCGGGCGCAACGCTGCAATATTGCGGACCATGATCCCCAACCCGCTGTTAAACCGGATTGCCCGCCAGTGTGCGGAATTTTATTATCATCCTCCCGAGGGTTTTGCATCCGAGCCTCTCGTAGATCCCATCGGAATCTGCCTGACCGCGCGCGCCGAGCACGCCCACACGCTCAAAGCATGGTGCGACGCCAATCCCGAGGCTTTGTTGGAATGGGGTGACGCCGAAAAAATTTACCAGCGTATCTCCGTTCTGGGACCGGGGCTCGTTTCCACCGCTTTCAAGCCAGACGACGGTGTGCTCGACGTCCATGCCATACTGCAGGCTTTTATACGCGGCGCCTGCCGCAACGGTGCGCAACTGCGCTTCGATTGCGAATTCAGGCAGCTCAAGACGCACGCCGGCCGGGTAGTCGGAGTGGAAACCAGCGATGGATTTGTGGAAGCATCCAAAGTCGTTGTCGCCAACGGCGGCTGGGCTTCCCTGTCGGAAACCTTCGCCGGCTACTCTTTGCCGTTCACGCCCCACCGGCGGCACCTTCTCATCACCGAACCGCTGGCTCAAGTAAATCCCCGGTGGCCCGTCATCTGGGTTGTAGGGGATGAGTTCTATTTCAGGCCGGAGAGCGGCGGTCTGCTGATGAGCGGATGCGATGCCGTCAAAGTTACGGTAGCCCAGGGAGAAATCACCGATAACGAGGAACTGGAGCGAATCGCCGTCAAGGCAGCCCGCTGGCTGCCCACTCTGGCCGATGCGCGGGTCGCACGGGCCTGGGCCGGGATGCGCACCTTTGCGCCCGACGAAATGTTCGTAATCGGCAGGGATCCGCGCCTTCAGGGTCTATTCTGGGTCGCCGGCCTGGGCGGGCACGGAATAACCTGTGCGCCCTTCATCGGAAACCTGGCAGCCGATTGGATTGTTGAGGGAATAAGCAGCCAGCCGGCTGCCGGCGCTATGGCGCCGGACAGGCTGCTAAAATGAAGGGGGACCAAGGTACCTCCGGCAAAGCCGGAGGCTTACCAATGTAATTACGAATGTAGGATCAGCGGCTATTGGGAGGAGGAATCATGTCGAAGACTGAGGCCAATCTGAAGGAAGCATACGCCGGAGAAAGCCAGGCAAATCGCAAATACATGGCATTTGCCAAGAAGGCAGAGCAGGAGGGGTTTGTCAATGTTGCCCGCCTGTTCCGCACAGCGGCGGAAGCCGAAGCCCTTCACGCTGCCGCGCACCTGAGCGCCATGGACGGCATCAAGTCCACAGCCGACAATCTGCGCGCGGCGATCGAGGGCGAGACGCACGAATATACGGTCATGTACCCTCCCATGGTCGAAGCCGCACAGGCGGAAAATCACAAAGGCAAGCGTATGCTGGCCTTCGCCAAGCTGGTGGAAGAGGTCCACGCTCAGCTCTACAAAAAGGCGCTTGAGGCCGTCGCGCAGGGAAAGGATCTTGCCGAAGCCAATATCTATCTCTGCCCCATATGTGGCCACATCGAGATTGGCGCGCCGCCTGCGGCCTGCCCGGTCTGCGGCATAAAAGGCGAAAAGTACGTCCGGGTTTAACCAATTGACGATTGATGATCAAAAATGGTGAAGAACGGGCAGTTGCAGCGGGGCAAGGTTCTTGTCGTCAACGGAGAGGAATCCCAGCGCGTCGCCTGCTGCCGCGCGCTCGAGTCCGGCGGTTTCAGTTTTGCTTTGGCAGAAGACGGCGAACAAGCGGTGGGGAGAGCCCGCAAAGAATCGTTTGATGTGGCCTTGCTGGATCTTGCGGTGCCCGGCTTGCCGGGGATGGAGGTTTTGAAGAGGCTCCGGCAGGATTCTCCGAATACGGCCGTGATCGTCCTAAGCGGCGACACCACGATCGACGCCGCTGTGGAGTCCGTCAGACTGGGGGCCTATGACTATCTTCCGAGGCCATTCACACCCGAAGCTCTGATGGCGCTCGTGGAAAGGGCCGGAGGCGCGGCAAGGATGGCGCTCGAGAACGCCTGTATCGGTCAGGGACTCGAGAGGAAGATGCTGTCCGAGGTCCTTATCGGCCGGTCCGAATCCATGAACCGCGTCCTGAGGCTCATTCAAAAGGCGGCGCCGGTCGATTCCACGGTATGGATCACCGGCGAAACGGGCGTCGGCAAGGAAGTGGTGGCGCGGGCAATACACAGGCTGAGCCGGCGGTCCGACAAGCGATTTGTGACGGTCGATTGCGGAACGCCGGTCGAGAGTCTTTTCGAAAGCGAGCTGTTCGGGCATGTCAGAGGCGCCCTCTCAGGCGCCGCGGAAAATGCTACAGGAAAGATCGAGCTCGCCGACGGAGGGACTTTGTTCTTCGACGAGATAGCCAACATCGGCATCAACATGCAGGCGAAACTGCTGCGCGCAGTCCAGGAGCGCGAAATCTCGAAGGTAGGGAGCACCCAAAAGAAGAAGATCGATGTACGCATGATTTCCGCAACCAACCGCGACCTCGAGCAGGCCATGCGCGAGGGCGGATTTCGCGAAGATCTTTTTTTCCGGTTGAATGGGATCCGCATCCCGGTGCCATCCCTGCGCGAGCGCCTCGAGGACATACCGGCTCTGGTTGATTACTACCTCAAGAAAATCGCGGCCGAAAAACAACGCCCGGCGCTCGGCATCTCGGATGAGGCGATGCGTTTCCTGATACGGTGCGAATGGCCGGGCAACGTCCGCGAGCTGATCCATGCTCTGGAGTTTGCGGTCGCGACCTGTGAGGGCAAAACCATCCGTCTGAGAGACCTGCCCCGCGGGCCCGCCGACCTTTCCGCAGCCGGCAAGCCGGCCGGGGGCAGCCTTGCCCGTCTCGAACGGAACGAAATCCTGAGCGTGCTCGATCAATTTCACGGCAACAAAACGAAAGCTGCGGAATACCTGGGGATCAACCGCAAAACGCTGCGTGAGAAGATGCAGAAATACGACCTTTGACTTTCATATCAGGAACCGCCATAAAATTTTTCCCTGAAACACGGCATCATCCCTCGCATCCCCTTTATGGGGGGACGGGGCTCCAGAGACCGTCCCTACCAAAATCCGGCAGACTACTTTTTTCCTGTGGGGGAGGGTGGAAAATTTCAACAGTCGTGTAACATTTAGATGCAATGTGAATCATTTATGCTTAGGCATTTAAGTCAGGAGATGCGATGAAACATTCATTGAGAGCAATTCCAGCAATTTTAAACTGGACGGCATTGCCCAAAATTCTGGGCATTTGCCTTTTGCTGACCGCCGGAGCAGCGGCCTGTCTCGGAGCCGATTTCTGGGAAAAGAAGCAGTATAAGGAATGGTCTCAAAGGGACTGTGCCAAGATGCTCGAGGATTCTCCGTGGGCCAAGACTCTGACGCTGACCAAGGTGGAAATCATGGCTCAGGAGACGGCCGCAAACGCCACAATGGGCAGCGGACAACAGCCCTATGTAAAATATCAGGCCCATTTCCGCAGCGCAGCGCCGATCCGGCAGGCCATGGTTCGCCAGATGCAGATCGCGCAAAAATACGACAGCCTGCCTCCCGAGCAGAAGCAGGAATTCGACAAGAAAGTTGAGGAGTTTCTGGCAGCAGGCTCGCCGGATGCCGTGATAGTTCATGTGATCTACATGGCCAATTCCCAGACCAATGAGCTGGAACTGGCCCGCCATTGGCAATCCCGGACGACGGATACGCTGAAAAACTCCGTTTATCTGATCAGCTCGAAGGGAGTCCGGGTCCCCCTTGCTCAGTATGCCGTCGCGCAGGGCGGCCAGCACGAGTTTCAGTTCATATTCCCGCGCCAGTATGAGGGGAAGCCTATCCTGGGCCCGGAGGACAAATCCCTCAAACTGGAATTCGCCTACCCGGTTGTCGACACGATGGGCGACGGAAGAGCTTTCATGGAATTCAAAGTGCAGAAGATGAGTTTCGGCGGTAAAACCGAGTTCTAGCGCTGTTAAAAAAACGCCACGAATGATGCAGCCCGATTCGTGGCGTTTTTTTTCCCAACAAAATGGATTCCCTGAAGCTCAGGGAAATCTCACCGGCTGAAAATCAGGTTCACCCGATCTAAAAGTCAAATCGGATCTTGGCCTGGAACGTCCGGTTCCCGACTTTCCTGTCAAAGTAGCCGATGTTCCAGTCTGCCATGGTAAAGGTTGTCATGTCGAAGGTCGGGTTCATGTTCATCCACGCATCGTAGGGTACTACAATCCGCACACCCGAGTTGAACTGGCCGTAGGATGCCATGGCGTGATTGAAAATGTTTTTCGCGTCAACGCGTACCTGGATGCTCTTGCCCTCCGTGATCTGAATCCTTTTGCTCATCGCAATGTCAGTATTCCACGTCCCCAGGCCGGTAAGATTGTTCCGCCCGAAATTGCCCCGCTGTCCGGGCTGTGGGTTCTGGAAGATGATGTGGGTGGGATCGCTGGCCAAAACAACCGCATTGAGGGTGCATTGCCCATTCAAGCCGTCTTTCGCCGTGACATTGGCGCATTGCGGATCCCTTATTTTTGAGTAGACGGACTCTGTGACGTTCTCGCCTTCCACTCCGAACAGGCTGCCCGATGGCGCATTGGACGCCCATGTCAATTTGGCGGACTTTGGGTCGAAAGAGGGATCGACCAAATCCGGAACGCCATTGCCATACAATCCGCTTCTTGCATTAACGCTCAGGGGAGAGCCTGTGGCATAGTTGTAGATCCAGCTCAGCTGCCAGCCCTCGACAATCCGCGCCAGGGCGCCCGAGCTTCCGCTAAACAGCAGCTTGTTGGGGCCGAAGGGCAGATCGTAGGATCCGTAAGCGATGAACGTGTGCGCGCGGTTGCCGCTCAACAGGGTGTAGTCGGCGGCCCTGTCAAGCGGGTCGGTAATCGTTCCGCTGACGCCCAGGTTCTTGGCCCATGTGTAGGTTCCCACGACGCTGAGGCCGTGAGTCGGCCGCAGCGTTACCTGGGCTTGCATCGAGTGGTAGTTGGCGTGGTTGAAGTTGCCGCTGTAGTTTACGGCGCTGAACTGCGGAGACGTGTAGATGAAATTCTCCGAGAAATTGTTGTACCGGAGCACGCCGCCGTTTACGCCGTCCGGAATATCCGGAAGATTCTGGTTGCCGGGGTACATGTATACGCCAGGGAAGAACTGTTGCTTGCTGTAGTTTAAAGTAGCCAGGGTGTTGGCAAGCGCCGCGTAGTCGCCGTTGGCAAGGTTTGCTGCGGTCGACGTGGATGCGCGCAGGTGCATCGCTCCGGTCTGCAAAAAGCCGTTGAGCGTGGTCCCCACCGGCCCGTGCGCGTTTTGGAAGGCATAAGAATCCGCCACTATATTGATGCCGTTCAGCATCTGGTCCAGCAACGGGACGTTGTCCTCGCCCCTCCGGGCGGCATCAAATGCATCTTTCAGCCCGTTCTTGAGAAAGTTCGCCGCGTTCAGGTTCTGCTGTCCGGGCGACTTGCGGCTCAGCGTCCCGATGTATTTAACGTCGAGCGTCAGATTCGATGTGATATTGCGGGTTACGGCCAATGTGAGTGTCTGAGCGTACGGATTTCTGAAATTGGGATCATACACCGACACCGTACGGGCCCGCTGTGAAACAGGAATCATCTTCATCCCGGCTTCATACCCCGCATATACGGGGACCGGTATGTAGTTGGAAACATTCGCCATGCTGAGAAATGCGTTGGCGCTGTTCCCGGAAAACGTATTGGGGTAGTAGGTGCCCGGCACGTTGCCGATGACGCTTCCCGCCCCGAACTGCGAATCGAGCCGCGCGATCGGCATGTAGCTCATCTGGTACCCGCCCCGTATCGTTGTCTTGCCCTTGCCCCAGAATGGAAGCTGATAGGCAAGGCCCACTGCGGGCCCGAAGTTGTTCCGGTCACTCTCGTAGGGATGCTCGTCCGGATTGGCGGAGTCCGGTCCAATATACGCCTGTTGGGACAGTTCGGCGCGCGTTCCGGGATTCCAGAATGCCTCCTTGAAGGTTCGTCCCGACATCGAGAATAGGGCATTGCCTCCTCCCAGGAAGCCGGCCGTCAGTCCATCGGAAACATACGGCACGCCATAATATTCGAAGCGCAATCCGAGGTTGAGAGTGAGATTGTCGGTGGCTTTCCAGTCGTCCTTAACAAAGAGGTCAAACTCATTGATGATGAATTTGCGCCTCATGTACTTGTCGTCCGTGGCGGGATTGTTGTAGGACGTCTGGCTGGGAGAATTGACAAACAGGAACTGGGATATGCCGCTCAGCGAACCGGAGAGATAGTTTATTAGATTCTCCATGGTCGCCACATTTCCGGCTCCTCCAAAAAAGGAGGTGGAGTAGCCGACTATGTTAGGCAGGAAGGGGCTAAACCATACGCCCGAATTCGGAGCCAGTTGAGTGGAGCCGCCCATAGCATATGGGTAGCTGAAAGCTGCGCCGCTGAAGAATCCCAGCATGCCGCCATCGGTCGTTTGATCGGAACTTCCGAGCCGAACCTCTCCGCCCCATTTGAACGAGTGCCTGTTCTTTGTCCAGGTGACCGTGTCGCCGATCACCCACCGGTGATCGATACCGCCGAAGTTATAGGGCAGGTTGCCCCGGCTGCCGAACGGGTTGGTGTGGTTCGCGCCGAGGTCTACGCGGCCGGTCACGCCTCCCTGCCCCGGGCCCCATATCACGGGCGTGCCGTTGATAACGGGAAACTTGGACAGGAGTTCCTTCGCATCGTTCTCGGGGTTGCCATAGGCATTATAGGTGTTGGTGTTCACGATCGAGAGTCCGAAGCGGGCTTCATTGAGAAGGGTCGGCTTCAGTGTGGATGTAAAATTGACCGAATAGGTTTGAGGCTTTCGTTCCAGCCGGCCTCCCCAGTATTCAGGCAGGGTTTTGAAATTGTCGTCCGCCCAGTTGGACTCATAGGTCCAGATCCCGCTGACCCTGTGGTTGGGATTGAAGTTGTGATCGATCCGGACGGTAAACTGCTGCCGTTGAGGATCTTCGCCGATGCCCATTACGCTGTCTGCGCTGCTGAGATGCTCCGTATATCGATAGCCCGCCGTATTCAAGCCATCGCCAGTATCCCAGTTGTTCGGCGCGGGTACGTATGTCAGGAACCGGTCGACATTGCCGGTCGTATCCCACGTGCTCCGAAGGGCGTCCCACGCGGTAAACGGTACCAGGTCCATGGCGGGATCATAATCGGAACAATCGCCGGCGGTCACGGAGCCCGGAACAATCTGGCCGAATGCGTGCGCGATTCGAAGCTGGCCGTCGAAAGGCGTGCCGTCGGGCTTGATGGTCGGCGGCATCGGGTTGCCGCTGGCGTCAACCACAGTTGTGTACGGGGTTCCAAATCCGCCGGGCACAATTGTTTCCTGCAGCCTGTTGCCGTTGCCCCAATAATCATAGTAACGGAAAATGCCTCGTCGGGCACAGGGGGTCAGCACGATGCGGTTGGCAGACCTTCTCAGCTTTGCCGATTGGCCGTCATAGAGCCCGAAAAAGAACGTTTTGTTCTTGATGATCGGGCCGCCGACGCTCGCCGTCCACTCGTTGAGGTTCCTCCAGTCGGGAATGATGCCCTGACGGTTGTTCCACCACTGGTTGGAATCCAATTTGGTATTCTGGAGGTTCCACACCAGGGCGCCGTGGTAGGCATTGGCTCCCGACTTTGTTATCAGCTGCAGTTGTCCGGCGCCTCGCCCCATTTCCGCATCGACGGGGGCAAGAACCATCTTGAATTCGCCGATGAGGTCGGGATTGAGGCGGACGTTGGAAGCCAGTCCGTTGTTCCAGCGCAGGTCGTTGACCGTAACGCCGTCCCGCTGCAGGTTTACGTTGCTGGCGTTAATGCCGGCGAAGGTCGTGGCATCCGCGTTCCAGATCTCGTCGGTGGTCATTACGGTACCGCCCATCACCTTCATGAGGTCGAGCACGTTGTTGTTGACCAGGGGCAGATCGATCACCTGCCTTTCGGGAAGCACCGTGCCGACCGATGAGCTCGATTCCAGCAGCAGCCTGTCGGATGCGACAGAGACCTCAATCTGCTGCTCCAGTTTGCGGACCTGGAGGGTGAAATTGAGCCGGACCTGTGCGGCATTCCCGACGATGACATCCGTGAAGGTGTGCGTCTGGAATCCCGTCATTTCGGCGCTGACTTTGTAGGTTCCGACCTGCAGGCCGGCAAACGCATAAACCCCGGCCGCATTGCTCACTACCGTCCTGGCAACGCCTGTTTCCTGATTCGTTGCCTTAACAGTCACGCCAGGCAAGACCGCCTGCGTAGCATCCTGGATAGTCCCGCTTAAGGTGGCATTGGCTTGGCCCGATGCCTGGGTCGCGAGAACCAGGGGAGCGAGCATTACTGCCATGATCAGAAACTTCTTCATAACGGCATTCCCTCCTGTTGCAGCGAAGAAAGATGCCGCAGGCATTGGTTCGCCAGATAAACAGGGCCCGCGGCCTGGTCGTTCCTTCATGGCTTTCCCGGACGCGAGCGGGAGTGCCTGCTCTGCGGCCGGGAGGAAATCAGACCGGATGCGGGATAGATCATGAGTTGTTCCCGCTTTGTGGAATTCCCCGTTATTTCAAGCCTAATCAGTGCACTTCAATGGGGGCATGGCAGGTGGAGATCAACGCCAGGAGACTAGCCTTATCAGCAGTAGCATCAATAGAAAAAAACCAGGCAGATACAGATAAGCCCGGATCCATTTTGTATCATTAATACCCGTGCCATGGCAAGGAAGCAAGATTATTCGGTTTACACTTTGGAGAAATGTGTTGCAGTTATGGAGCAACCGGGGCTCTGACGGCCATCGGCCGCATCAATTTCGGAATTAGGAATAAACGCAGAGATTCGCTTTTCACGCGGGAGTTCGCGGAGGAAAGCAATCCGAACCTCTGCGCTCTCCCTGCCTCCGGGTGAGGTCCGTTCGCCCTTTAGCTATTCCGCAAGGGCAATACCCGGGCTATTCGTTTCCCGAAAAAGAAAAACTCCCCCGAACCGCATGGGGGAGTTTCTTCGGTTAGCAGGTTATTCCGTCCGGCTTAGAAGTCGAAGCGGAGCTTGGCCTGGAACGTACGCGTCCCGACCTTGTTATCCAACAGGCCGAACGCGTTGGTTCCGCTGAGGCTCATGTCCGGATTGGCCGCAATGGCCGTCCGGGAGCTGACCGTCATATATCCCAACGACGGTGTCGGATGGTTGAACACGTTCGTCGCGTCCACGCGCACGGTGAAGGATTTGCCTTCCGCCACCCTGAACGATTTGCCCATGGCTGCATCCAGCGTCCACCTTCCCAGGTTGGTCACGTTGTTCCGCCCGAAGTTGCCCCGCGTCCCAGGCTGTGCATTCTGGAACACGATCACGCTCGGATCGGAGGCCAGCGCCAGCGCCTGCATCGTGCAACTGCCGCGCAGGTTTTGCGCCGTTGTGACATTGGTGCATTGCGGGTCTGTGACCTTCTTGTACTTGTTGTCGAAGTAATTCCCTTTGTCCGCTCCGGGCTCCCACGTCACATGCCCCATCTTGTTGTCGAAGGAGCCTTCCGGCCCGACGAAATCCGGGATGGCATTGCTGTAAAGCGACGTGGTCGACGCGGTGATGCTGTTCGGACTTCCGGTGGCGTAATTGAAAATCCACGTCATCTGCCAGCCCCCGATGAAGGCATCTACAGCCCGGTTGACGTCCTTGAACAGCGTCCGTCCCTGGCCGAACGGCAGGTCGAAGGTACCGTAGGTGACCAGCTGATGCGAACGGTGACCGTTGACCAGCCCGTAATCCGCAGCCATATCGAGCGGATTCGTGTAGCCGCTGGTGGGAAGCCCCAGGTTCCGGCTCCAGGTGTATGTGCCCACCAAGCTGAAGCCGTGGGTCGGGCGCAGCGTCACCTGGGCCTGCATGCCGTGATAATTGTTGGTGGCTAGGTTCCCAATGATGCTGGCGGCATTGAACTGGGGATTGGTATAGATGAAGTTCTCCGGGAAACCGTTGTACCGGAGAATGGCGCCGTTGACGCCGCTCGGCACAAACGGCAACCCGCCATTCCCTTCATTGGACGTCACATAATTCGCCGTGGCCAGCGTTCCGGCAAGCGCCGCAAAGTTGCCGTTGGCGAGGTCGGCGTTGGTGTTTCCGGATGCGCGCAGGTGCATGGCGCCCGTCTGAAGAACGCCATTGTAGACGGTTCCCACCGGCCCGTAACCTCCTCCGGCATAATTGATGCCCTGGAAAATCTGATCCAACAACGGGGATTCACCGCCTCTGCGCGCCGCGCTGAACGCGTCTAGCAGCCCGTTGTGGAGGAAATTGGCTGAGTTCAGCGCCACGGTACCCGTCGATTTGCGCGACAGTGTCCCAATATACCGTACATCCACCGTCAGGTTGGACCCGATGTTGCGCACCAGGGCCATCGTGAGGTTCTGAACATAGGGATTCCGCAGGTTCTGAGCGTACACCGTATAGGTTTGATTGCGCTGCGTGATGGGAATGGGCGCCAGGGGCACGGCCGAGTCAGGCACCGGCACCGGAACGAGCGAAGGCAGCATGGCGAGATTAATATAGGGAATGCTGCTGTCGCCGCTGTAAACGTTGGTGTAGCTGGTCCCGATCGTGTTGGCGATCACTCCCGCGAAACCGTCCGCTCGGGAGATCGGCAGGTAGCTCATCTGATAGCCGCCGCGCAGGGTGGTTTTGCCCTTCCCACCCCATGGGAGCTGCCAGGCAAAGCCGACGGCCGGACCAATATTGTTCCAGTCGTCCTCGTAGACCTGCTGATTCGGGTTGGGCGAGTTCGGTCCGACGAAGATCTGCTTCGTCAGAGAACCCGTAGAGTCGATATTCCCGCTCAGCCAGTTGTCGAAGCCGCCTCCCGATATTCCGAATATCGACGGCGGGCCGCCATCGAGGCCGACCGTCATTCCCGACTCGAGATAGGGCACCCCATAGTACTCATAGCGCAGCCCGAGGTTCAAAGTCAGGTCATCCGTAATC
>CAYYTC010000072.1:0-21866 GCA_964474425.1 uncultured Acidobacteriota bacterium | reverse complement strand
AACCAGACAGCCACGGTGATTTTGTTCGACATTCTGCGGTTCAAAAAGCCTTACGGATATTTATTGCGTGTGAAACGGTTGTTAATCTTATCGATTGCGATCAAGCCTCTTTGAGGGGCCGGCAACCGCCAAGCCTCCGGCTCTGCCGGAAGATACTTACTGGCCGCGTAACCCATGGTGTTTTTGGCATTGATGGGCCTATCGCGGGATGCAATAATTCGGTGCGATGAAAACGACGAAAAAACCGGCAATTATAAGCGTGAGCCCGTCCCTGGGAGTCCCCGGCGGCGAGATTGTCCTGGAATGCAAAAGTTTCGTCCCGGGCCTGTCTTCCAGGGTGCTTTTCGGGGATGTCGAAGCCTCCATTGTTTCGGCCTCCGATAGCAAGATCATTGCAAGGCTCCCGGAGAGCCCCCAATCTCTTGGTTTGGTTTTGAAAGTTGGGAATGCTTTATCGGAGCTTTTTCCTTTCAGCCTCGCAAAGTGTCTGGCCTCCGGCCTGCATCCGGTGGCCAATCCGGTAGTGGCGCCCGATGGGGCTATCATTACGACCATCAGCGGCAGCCGCGGAAAACAGGTGGCGCAGCCCCTGATCCGCGTGACAAAGCACGGAGACAAGATACCCTTCCCCTGCGAAATCATGAATCCCACCGGGCTGGCATTCTCAAAGGAGGGACAGCTTCATATATCGAGCCGCAGCGACGGAACAGTCCTGCGCTATACGGATTACGAGCAGCTTGAGGCGGTGGCGGATGACCTGGGAATACCGTGCGGCCTGGCGTTCGATTCAAAGGGGCGGTTGTATGTGGGAGACCGGACCGGCAGGGTTTTCCGTATTGATGCCTCGGGCAACAAGGAGCTGTATGCCCGCATGGAACCCAGCATTTCGGCTTATCACCTTGCAATGGATTCCGAAGATCGACTCTATTTGACCGGCCCGACCATTTCCATGCGTGACGGCCTGTTTCGCTTTTCCGGCGAGGGTGTGGTTGAAACCCTTGTAAAGGGATTGGCCAGGCCGCAGGGAATGGCATTTCTCCCCGATGGAGATTTGCTGGTTGCCGCGGCGTTCATGGGCAAAAAGGGAATCTTCAGATATTCGCCACGCAGCGGCTCGATGCAGCATTACGTGGCCGCTCCTGTTATGGCCGGCCTCGCAGTGGCCGGGGAGAGCATCTATCTTGCCGGCAGCAATTCCATCTACCATCTGCAGCTTTCCGGGCAAGCCGCCGTCAACTGAAAGCCGTTGAACGTTGGAACGTTTGAACGTTCAACGTTCAACGGTGGTGCCGTAAGCCTTGCATCTCGCGCCCATCGTCGGTATCCTGCTCCGGCACCGAAATTAGGGATGGCAATGGCGTCAAAATTCGGATTTGAGGTTCTTCACAGGGATTCCGGGACCGGCGCGAGGCGGGGCGTGATCCACACGGCGCATGGCGATGTAGACACGCCTGTTTTCATGCCGGTGGGCACGGTGGGTGCTGTCAAGGCCATGCCGGGCGAATTCCTGGAGGAACTCGACACCCGGATCATCCTGGCAAATACCTATCATTTATATCTGCGCCCGGGTCATGAAAGAATTGAGAGGCTTGGCGGGCTTCACGGATTCATGTCCTGGAACGGCGCAATTTTAACGGACAGCGGCGGTTATCAGGTTTTTAGCCACCGCGAGCTTCGCAGCATTCGCGAGGAAGGGGTCCGGTTCCGGTCTCACATCGACGGCAGCAGCAGTTTCTTTACCCCGGAATCCGTGATCGATATTCAATGCGCCCTGGGATCCGACATAGCCATGGTTTTCGATGACTGCACCCCCTACCCTGCCGGGTACGTGGACGCCGAGGCCTCCATGGAGCGTTCGATGCGGTGGGCTGAGAAGTGCCGGGACCGGTGGCGCAAAACGGAAGACGGAAGCAGGGGACTGTTCGGCATCGTCCAGGGCGGCGTCTACCCCGATTTGAGAAGACGTTCGGCGGAAGCCCTTCTGAATCATGATTTTTCCGGTTTGGCTATCGGCGGATTGAGCGTCGGCGAACCCAAGGATGTCATGTGCGAGATCGTCGAAGCGACCGCCCCCCTCTTGCCCAAAGACCGGCCGCGCTACCTTATGGGTGTGGGGACGCCCGAAGACCTGGTCCGAAGTGTCGCGATGGGGATCGATATGTTCGACTGTGTCCTTCCCACCCGCAATGCCCGCAACGGATGTCTGTTTACCAGTCAGGGGCGCGTCCTGATCAAAAACGCGGTTTATGCTGAGGACCAGGGACCGCCGGATCCCAACTGCTCCTGCAGGATCTGCAAAAAGTATTCCCGGGCCTACCTGAGACATCTTTTTCTTTCGGGAGAACACCTTTCGGCTGTCTATAACACGTTACACAACCTGACCTTTTATCTTGACATGATGCGCAAAATAAGACAGGCTATCGAGCTTGATTATTTTGGTAAATTATGGGAACAGGTGGAGAAAGGAAGCGTTTAGTCTCCCGGCCTTCACCCGGTGTTAAGTTCGTATGTCCAATCCTGTGTGATGTTTTCCCGCTGAATATACTAAGGGACAGAAAAAGGGTACGGAAACCTAAATGGAACAGCCCACGCTTATGATGCAGGCTGCATCTCCCGACCTGTTGCTCCAGTTCGCGCCGATTGTAATCATCGGCGTCATCTTTTACCTCCTGATTTTCATGCCGATGCGCAAAAGGCAGAAAAAGGTGGAGGCTATGATTGCCGCCCTTAAAAATGGCGACAGGGTTATTACCAGTTCGGGGATTTACGGCGTTATCGCCGGCGTAAAGGACAGGACGCTCATTCTCAAGATCGCCGACCAGGTCAAGATTGAGGTGTCCAAAAGCGCCGTAGCCGGCCTGCAGGGACCGGAAGAGCCTCAGCAGTGAACCAAGAAGCCGAAAGCCAATTCAAATGAGCGTCAAGACGCCCGGAAAACGAAGGTTCCCGGCTTCCTATTTCGGATATGAACCATAATTAACGCGATTATTGTCTCAACAGCGTAAATAATCGTGCAGGTGGCTTATGCAGAAGAACTTGCGGTGGAAGCTCATCTTAATTGCTGCCTTCCTGGCAGTCTGCCTCTTTTACTGGATCAGCCCGAGAGCCAAGGGAGCTCCCTGGATGTCAAGGCTCAACCTGGGGCTGGATCTCAAAGGGGGCATCCATCTTGTGTTGCAGGTTGTGACGGATGATGCTTTGAATCAGGAGCTTCTTCAGGACGCGGACCGTATCTCCCAGGAACTCAAATCGAAGAACATAGCCTTCGAGACCTCCAAGAAGGGCAACGGCTATTCTGTTGAGATTGCAGGAGTTGATCCGGCCAGAAGCAACGAAGCCCGCGCTTACTTTGAGACGACGTTTGCCCGGAAATATGATGTCCGCAGCACGATGACAGGCGAAAAAACAAATTACAGCCTCTCGCTCATGGGAACCTATACCCGGGAGATGCGGGAATCAACGGTGCGGCAGGCCCTGGAGACTATCCGGCGGCGTGTGGATGCGCTGGGCGTTACCGAACCTACGCTTCAGATCTATGGCGGAAGCGGGCAAGATATTCAGGACCAGATTATTGTGGAGCTTCCGGGAATCGACGATCCCGACCGGATCAAGAGCCTGATCGCCAACACTGCCCAGCTGGAGCTCTGCCTTGTGCATAAGGATAAGCGGGGGCCATTCTCCAGCATCGAGTCCGCCCTCGATGCGCTCGAGGGGAACCTGCCGGAGGAATACGAAATTCTGCCCTACCGGGAGGATCGCGGGGAGCAGAGCCAGCTGGAATACCTGGTGGTCAGCAAAGCCCCGGTTATCACCGGAAAGGACTTGAAAACCGCGCGTAGGGGCACCGATTCCAACGGCGGGCCGGCGGTGTCGTTCTTTTTGACCGCCGATGGCGCAGACCTTTTTTCGCGGGCTACGGAGCAGCACGTGGGAGAACAGCTCGCGATTGTGCTGGACAATGTCGTGAGTTCGGCTCCCGTCATCAACGAGCGCATCGGGGCTGAAGGCATTATCCACGGGCGGTTCACGGTCCAGCAGGCGGAGGACCTTGCCCTGCTGTTGCGTTCCGGCGCGCTTCCAGCTTCCCTCCGCGTTCTGTCGGAGCGCAGCGTCGGCGCCTCGCTGGGCAACGACTCGATCAAATCCGGGATCTATGCTTCCCTGATCGGGTTCGGCCTGATCGTGATCGGCATGCTCATTTATTATAAACAGTCTGCTGTGAACGCCGTCATCTGCCTGTTGGCAAACCTGATTATCCTGATGGGATTCATGGGATCGATCAGGGCGACGCTGACGTTGCCGGGCATCGCGGGAATCATTCTGACGATCGGCATGGCCGTGGATGCCAATATCCTTATTTTTGAAAGAATCCGCGAGGAGCTGAGAGCCGGCAAGACTGTAAGAGCTGCCATCGATTCGGGTTTCAGCAAGGTCTTCTGGACCATTTTCGACTCGAACGTCACAACGCTGATCGCCGCAGTTTTCCTGTTCCAATTCGGGACCGGACCGATACGCGGCTTCGCCGTGACTCTTACCGTTGGACTGCTGGCCAATATGTTTACGGCAATCTATGTTTCGCACCGTCTTTTTGATTGGGTGCTGGGAAGCCGGCGGGTTGAGACGTTATCCATCTAGATAGAGGAACTTTGGGGTGCCGGACGGTGTCCAAATGTCCGGCGAGTACCAGTAAGGTCATCCGAGGGACGGTTTGTGGAACTCTTTAAACAGACTTCAATCAACTGGCTGGGAAAGAAATGGTGGTTTCTTTCCATCTCTGTCGCCCTTTTTCTGATCGGCGTGGCTGCCTACTTCCTGCGCGGCGGCTTCGCCTATGGAATTGACTTCACGGGCGGGACCATTATCAACATCAAGTTCAACCAGACTCCGAACCTGGATCGCATACGGGATTCGCTGAAATCGTCGTCGGTGACGCCGCCCACAATCCAGAGGTACGATCTTCCGGGCAAGAATACCGTTCAAGTGCGCATGCAGACGGCCCTCGGCGCCGAGGAAAATGAAATGGCGTCGAGCCAGGATCGGCTGGTGGCCCAGCTGCGCGGGTCGTTTGATCCCGAACATGTCGGCAGCCCGCTGGTCGATTTCAACAACGTGGGACTCGATACCCTGAACAAATATCTTCTAAGCACCGATCCCGACAATATGAAGAGCCAGAACAAGACCACCCAGGAAATCGACAACCACTATAAGACGCTGGCGCAGTCCATGCTGGATTACCGCAACAAGGACCGCGAAGGGCTGGTGAACTCCCTGGATGAACTTAAGGGCTCATCGGGCGTCTCCGCTGCCGCGGTCGAGGGTCTTAAAAAGAATTATTACCCCGGGCCCTTCGCAATTAAAGGCCTGGAAAGCATCGGCGCGATTGTGGGCTCGGACCTGAGGCGGAGGGCGACGCTGGCGGTAGGGCTTTCATTCCTGGCGATGCTCGTGTACATCGGCTTCCGTTTCAAGCCGATCTATGGGGTGGCGGCCATCCTGGCGCTGTTCCACGACGTGTCGATCACGCTCGGGCTGTTCGCTCTCACTCAGAAGGAAATATCGTTGACGGTGATCGCCGCGCTGCTGACTCTTGTGGGATATTCGGTAAACGACACGATTGTCATATTCGACAGGGTTCGCGAGAATCTCAGGCTGATGCGCAAGGAGTCGCTCTTCCAGGTCCTGAACCTCAGCATCAACCAGACGCTCTCGCGCACGGTCATGACTTCGGGCTTCACATTTCTGGCTGTTCTGTCGCTGTTCCTGTTCGGCGGAGAGGTGCTCAACGGATTCTCGTTCGCGCTGACCGTCGGGATCATCCTCGGCTCATATTCCACCATCGCGCTGGCCGCCACGGTTGTGGAGTGGTGGTACCGCTCGGTTGAGCTGAAGCCGAAACGCAAAAGCGCCTAGTTTTCATGCAAGAAGAGCATTTCATGTGTGAATGGCCAAAAAGTTATGAAAATCACTGAAATGCAGGCGAAATATTTCTTGACAGTTTTTTGGACGCGATATTAAGATCGGGGCCTTAAAAAATGGCACCGCAGCAAAGCTCAGCCCATTTATAAGGCCCACGGGCAGTTTACGAGGGGGACACATGTTTGAAGACGTACAGGAAATAGGCAAATCGGATCTGGTCAAGCGGCTGATCGGCTTGGTCGTTTCGATCATAATACACGTCGTGCTGATCATCACCGTGGTGATCGTGCCGCTCGTGTTTTTTAATGTGTTGCCGGAGAGCGAGCTACTGACGTTTCTGATCGCGCCTCCTCCGCCGCCCCCGCCGCCACCACCGCCGCCGCCGCCGCCAACAAACGTTCAGACACAGCCCAAGGCCTCGGTTGTCGACCCGAACCAGTTTGTGGCGCCCACTGAAATCCCCAAGGAGATCCCTCCGCCCGTTGATGAAGCTCCGGTAATCGGAGTGAGCAACATCGTGGGCGGCATCCCGGGAGGAGTTGCGGGTGGAGCCGCTGGAGGTGTACCCGGTGGAGTTGTCGGAGGACTACTTTCAAACGTTGCACCGGTAAAGCCGCCCCCGCCACCGAAGCCGGTGAAGCGTGAACCGATAAGGGTGGGCGGCAATGTCCAGGAATCCAAGCTCATCCGGAGAGTCGAGCCGTCGTATCCTGAACTGGCGAAACGCGCGCGAGTCCAGGGCAAGGTCGTTCTCGTTGTGACTGTTGATGAAGAAGGCAATGTTGCTGATATTCGCGTTACAAGCGGTCACCCTCTTCTGGATGAGGCGGCACTCTCCGCCGTCAGACAGTGGAAATACTCTCCGACGTTGTTGAACGGAGAGCCGGTACCGGTGATCGCTACCGTGACTGTAATCTTTAACTTGAAATAGTTTCCCAAATATCAATCGGAGGTTAGAAATTCGATGGGACAAATCAATATCGTAGAACTATGGAATTCAATGGGCGGGATCGCCAAGGGTGTCGTTGTCATCCTGGCAATCATGTCGGCCTACTCAATTAGCGTGATGATTGAAAGGTGGCTCACCTATCGTCAAGCCCGCAAACAGTCCCGGCTTTTTACTCCTGCGGTAGCCGAATGCCTGAAGGACGGAAAGATTGACGAGGCGATTGCGCTGGGTGAACAGTACAACAAAAGCCACCTGGCGAAGGTGCTCACATCGGGCCTGCAGGAACTCCAGGCACATACAAAGAGCAAAGAAATCCCCGGCGAGACGCTAGAAGCTTCGCGGCGCGCGCTTGAAAGAGCCACTGCCATCTGCATCGAGGATCTGAAGAGGGGCCTCAGCAGCCTGGCCACCATCGGTTCTACGGCTCCCTTTGTAGGGCTGTTCGGTACGACCATCGGTATCATCAACGCGTTCCAGGGGATGAAGACCGAAGAGACGGCGGGCATCGCGGCAGTCGCCGGCGGTATTGCAGAAGCGCTGGTTACGACAGCCTTCGGTCTGTTCGTTGCCGTTCCGGCCGTGTGGATGTTCAACATTTTCACAAACAAAATCGAAACCTTCACCGTGGAGATGGACAACTCTTCTTCGGAGCTGATCGATTACTTCATAAAGAGACGGAGCGATAACCGTGGCTAGGCGAGGATTAGGGAAAAGCAATGTCGTTGCGGACATCAACGTCACGCCGATGGCGGATGTCATGCTCGTGTTGCTGATCATCTTCATGATTACCACGCCCCTTTTGCAGAGCGGTATCACCGTTAACCTTCCCAAGGCGAAAAATCCGCTGGATGCGCCTGAAGCAGACAGCAAGGAAGCCGTGGTTGTCGCCTTGAACCGGGAAGGAAAGCTCTTTCTGGCCAAAAAACAGATCGTAGATCAGGATCTCTATGATTTTCTGTTGCAGAAGTTTTCCGGCGGAGAGATCAACAGGACCATCTTCCTGAAGGCGGACACTGCATTGGCCTATGGCCGTGTTGTGGAAGTCGTTAACGGTTGCCGGAGGTCGGGCGTAGAACGTATCGGCTTGATGGCTGAGAAGGAAAAAGAATAAATTGGGGGCAGCCCTGATTCCCGTCGGGGTTGTCCACCAGGGTATCAGCACAGTCAGGACCCTATGCTCCGTCGTGCGGAAGCTATGCGGACGTTTCGGCGGAGGCTCAAATAGCCGGGATCCGGTTGATTGGGACACGGCACGGCGATCACCCCGGGCCGTGTGGATGACGGGCGGGTTGTTCCTGAGGATCCGCCCTCACGCCCGCAGCAGCAACGGTTTTGACGGCTGAGCCTGGGATATGGTCGCAAGCCCTACCCCAGCGTCGCACGGAAAGAAAGGGATTCTATTATGTCAATGAATGTCGGCAAAAAGAAGGGCTCCATCGCGGATATCAACATCACCCCGTACATCGATATCCTTCTGGTGCTCCTCATCATCTTCATGGTCATTACTCCTGTGCGCCAGATGGACTTGGATGTGAAAGTGCCGCAGACTTCCCAGGACACGGAGAACGCAACGCCTGATCCGAACGTCATCGTCGTCTCCATCAGCGAATCTGCGCAGATAGCTGTCAACCAGGAGCAGACCAGCATTGGAAACCTGGGAGCGAAGCTTCAGGAGATTTATAGCGCGCGGGCGAATAAAAACATGTTCGTCAGCGCAAGTGCCAAGCTGCCCTACGGCGACGTGGTAAAGGTTATCGATATCGCCAAAGGGGCAGGCGTGGGAGATATCGGTCTGCTAACGGAAGAGATCCGTTAGGAAACTCGGACTCGCACTCAGTTCAACTCATAGTTTGGAGGCCACAATGAGGGTCAATAACAAGTGGCTAGCCGTCTTACTTCTCCTGGCGGTCATACCCCTGTCCGGCTGCAACTTCGTCCAAAAGCTGCGCGCTCGGGACAACCTGAATAAAGGGGTTAAGGCGTTCACCGAACAGAAGTATGATGCGGCCGCGCAGTTTTTTGAGAAATCAATTCAATTGGATCCGGATTTTGAAGTCGCTCGCATGTATCTGGCGACGGCTTACACATCCCAATTCGTTCCTGGCTCCACGGATCCCAAGAGCGAAGAGATGGCGAACAAAGGCATTGAGACTTTCAAGAACGTTGTGGAAGGGGCCAAGGATCCGGCCAATCCCAACAGAAATGCCATGCTGAGTATCGCCAGCCTGTATTACCAGCTGAAAAAATACGATGAATCCAAAGAGTGGTGCAACAAGGTGCTGAAAGTTGACCCACAGAATGCTGAGGCCTATTACCGAATTGCGGTGATAGACTTTGACGATGCTCTGGAGAAAACCGGCGTCCAGGGGGAGAATGTCGAGTTCATGACCCCCGAGGAGAAAGCCGCAACCCAGGCCAATGTCGATGAAGCGCTGACTGCTCTCGATAAGGCTCTGGAAATTCGTCCAAACTATTTCGACGCCATGGAGTACCAGAACCTGCTCTGGAGAGAAAAGGCCAAGTTTGAAAAAGATGAAACCAAAAAGGCCGAACTCATCCGCCAGGCGGACCTGGTATCCCAGAAGGCCCTCGCCCTCAAGCTGAAGGCTCAGGAAGAAGAAGCCAAGAAGCCGAAAAAACTGGGCTTGACGGGCGCAAAATAAGTGCTTTATATTGCCGAGTTTGCCGGAAATATTCCGCACTGATGGAAAAGCAACGCTGAATTATTTTTGAAGGCGCGCGAATGATAAAAAAGGGACGGAAATCTCCGTCCCTTTTTTTGTGCCCGCGGACATGCAGCCTCTCGTCTTCTCTCAAAGGGGCCTGGTCGCAATCGGGGAAAGATGAAAGAAGTGTCATGCGCTATAAATATTCTTTGAATATTGCTGAACCGCAGAATGCCGAATAATGAATGAATGATGAGTTTCGAAGCCCTTCTGCGGTTCGGAATTCGAAATTCGATATTCGTGACCCAAGCGGTACTGTCAAGCGCATGTCGAGTGTCCCGGAGGGCTTGCACGGATAGGCAGCGGCAGCCGAAAGCCTGCAAAGAATGCAGGCCGGGGCCCAAAGCGGGCTTACATGGCAGTCGTCCCGTATTCTATGATGATGCATGAGTAAGTATTGAACCATGATACGGTATGAGGACCTTGCGGAGAAAATAGGACGGTATCATCCCGACGCCCCCATGGAGATGATCCAGCGGGGATATGTGGTTTCCGCCAAATATCACAAAGGCCAGGTCCGGATGAACGGGGAGCCGTATCTCACGCACCCGCTCGAGGTCGCCAATATTCTGGCAGAGCTCAAACTGGATGTCGTGACCGTTACCGCGGGTCTGCTGCACGATGTCCTCGAAGATACCCTCATGTCGGCGGAGGAGCTCCGCAGGCAGTTCGGGGAAGAAGTCTACCTGCTCGTCGACGGCGTGACCAAAATCGCGCAGGTGCAGCTGGCCTCCCGGCACCAGAAGCAGGCCGAGAACTTCCGGAAGATGCTTCTCGCCATGGTCAAAGACGTCCGCGTGCTTTTTGTAAAACTGGCGGACCGCCTGCACAACATGCGCACCCTGCAGTATCTTCCACCCGACCGGCGTGAGAGAATTTCGCTTGAAACCATGGAAATTTACGCGCCGCTTGCCCACCGGCTGGGAATGGCCAAAATCCGCGGAGAACTCGAGGACCTCGCCTTCAGTTTCCTGGACCCCGTCGCCTTCCAGAATACCGTATCCCAGATCGAATCGCGCCGCGCCGTGAGGCAGGACTTCATCCACGAGGCGGAGCGTATCATTGCGAAAGAACTCGGAGAACATAAAATCCCCGCCCGGCTGGAAAGCCGCACCAAGCGCATTTACGGCGTCTACAGCAAAATGAAGCGGCAGAAGATAACGATCGACGAGGTCTTTGATTTTGTCGCCATACGGGTGATCACCGATTCCGTGAGGAACTGCTATACCATCCTGGGCATTCTTCACAACCTCTGGAAACCGGTGCCCGGCCGCATCAAAGACTACATCGCGATCCCGCGCCCCAACCTGTACCAGTCGCTGCACACTTCGGTCATCGGCCGCAACGGCCAGCCTTTCGAGATTCAAATACGCACCGACGAAATGCACCGCATCGCCGAGGAGGGGATCGCCGCCCACTGGAAGTACAAGGAAGGAAAACTCGGTACGGTGGAGGGAGAGGAGCAATTCCGGCGGCTGCGGCAGCTCATCATGTCGCAGGAGGAAATCAGCGATCCGCGGGAGTTTCTCAGCAACCTAAAAATCGACCTGTACCCGGACGAAGTCTATTGTTTCACCCCCAAGGGCGAGGTGATCACGCTTCCGCGCGATGCAACCCCGATCGATTTCGCCTACGCGATTCATACCGAAGTCGGCCACCATTGCGTCGCGGCCAGGGTTAATACGCGGATTGTGCCTTTGCGGCACAAGGTCAAAAACGGCGAGATCGTGGAGGTCGTCACCGCCAAGGACGCATCTCCCAGCCGGGACTGGCTGTCGTTCGTAAAAACAGCCCGTGCGCGCGGGAAAATCAAACACTGGATCAACCAGAAAGAGAAGGAGGATGCGGCGGAACTGGGCAAGAAGCTGATGGAGAAGGAATCGAGGAAATTCAAAACCACTTGGAAAAAAGTTCTGCTCATGACCCAGCTTCCGGATGTCCTTGCGCAGAACGGACTCCAGAGGCCGGAGGACATCTACCCTGCGGTCGGTTTTGGGAAAATCGCCGCGCGTGAAATCCTTTCTCCGCTTTTCCCGGATCTCACCCCGGCGGCCGAAGAAAAACCGAAACCGTCCGTTTTGCCGTCGGGGGTCCGGAGAATCCTCGGCCAGGGGGACTCCGCCATAACCGTCAAAGGCCAGGACGGATTGCTGGTGTATCGCGCAAAATGCTGCAATCCCATAAGGGGGGACGAAATTGTCGGGTATATAACCCGGGGGAAAGGAATTTCCGTCCACACCACCACATGTCCGAATCTCGCAGGTTTTTTCGGCTCGGATCGAATCACGGACGTGGAATGGGTCGATATGCCGGGCGACGAGGTTTTCGGCGTGCGCCTCTCCATTTCCGTCGAGGACAGGCAAGGGATTCTTGCCGATATCGCTTCGGCCATATCAAACCTCAAAACCAACATCCGGGAATCCCGCTCATTCAGCGACACCAATTCCGGCAAGGGTGTCGTCGAGATCACCGTCGACATAGCGGATGTAAAGCACTTGCAGAAGGTCATCCAGGGGCTGAAAACCATCCGCGGGATACAGGATGTCGAGCGGGTCGGCCATCTACCCTAATGGATTCACAGGTAATCTCCCGTCTTTGCCGGGGAACTTGGAGAGTTTGGCAACTCCGGAATCAGGTAACGCTGACACACGCTGAAAACAACGCTGACGAACACGGATCCTTTGGGATTAGGGCGCATGCAGGCGATTTGAACGCTCTGCCATCGAGCCTCGGGCTTTGCGGAGGTTGTTAACGATCGAGTTTCGATTCCACTCGTAGGAGATAAATATGCGGGAGATTATTACAACCAAAAATGCGCCGGGGCCGGTTGGTCCGTATTCTCAGGCGGTCCGGGCTAATGGATTCGTGTTTGTTTCAGGCCAGATCCCGGTCCGGCCGGAAAGCAAACAAATTGCGGAAGGCGGTATCACGGCGCAGACTCATCAGGTGATGCAAAACCTTTCCGCCATACTTGATGCGGCGGGAAGCGGGCTGGAAAAGGTCGTTAAAACCACAGTTTTCCTGTCCAACCTTGATGATTTTCCAGAATTCAACCGGATTTACAGGGAGTATTTCCCGGAGGCTCAGCCGGCGCGATCCACGATTCAGGTGGCGCATTTGCCAATGGGAGTTTTGCTGGAGATCGAGGCGGTTGCAGTCGCTTAAATGGCTTTCCGGACCTTCCCGGACCTCAGACAACGGGTGCAGACCTTCACACGCTTTACGGTGCCGTTTTCGATGATGCGCACGCTCTGGAGGTTAGGATAAAACTTCCGTGAACGCACATTATGAGCGTGGGAAACGGTATGACCGAAAATCGGGCTTTTTGCGCAAACATGACACTGCATCGGCATTTTTCCTACTCCCCTCAGAGCGGCAAATATTACCAATCACAGGCGGTTTAGTCAATAGCAATCAAGGCCATGGCGTTGAACGTTCAACGTGGAATGTTCAACGTTTGCCGCCGGCGCATGACCCTAAACCAAATCCTCTGCGCCGTCGACGCGTATAATGTTGCCTGTGGCCCAGGCTGTGCCGCAAAGGGTGAGCGCCACAAGAAGCTCGGCGACGTCTTCGGGGGTTGTGAGGCGCCTGCCGGGATTCGACTGCAGAGCCTGGGCGAACATCCGCTCGCTGCCGGGGATCCTTCTTGCAGCCGGAGTATCCGTAACTCCTGCCTGGATGGCATTTACAGATATCTCACAGGGTGCCAGCTCAACTGCCAGCTGCCGGACGTGCGATTCAAGCGCAGCCTTGGCGGCCGAAACCGCCCCATAAGCGGGCCACACTCTTCGTCCCCCTGCGCTCGTCATCGCAAAAATTCCGGCTCCCGCCCTGAGCAATCCCGCGTCAAACAAATCCTGAACCCAATACACAAGGCTATGAGCCATCACATCCAGCGTCATATTCATGTCGGCCGGCCGGATGCGTCCGGACGGCTCCCCGGATACAAAGGGCTTCAGGGTGCCAAAAGCCAGAGAATGCAGCACGCATCGGATTCCCCGGCAGGATGGGTCCGATTCGAGCACCCCCCTGCATTTCGATATCACTTCGAGGCGCCGTTCAGGGTCCGCTGCGTTAACGTTGAAGAACAATGCCTGACGCCCAAGCCGCTCTATTTCCGAAACAACCGTAGCGGCGTTTGCCGCAGTAGCCCTCCGGTCCAGGTGAACGCCTACGATGCTGAATCCCTTGCGGGCCAGCGCGAGGCTGCAGGCTGCGCCGAAACCGCTGGAAGCGCCCAGGACCAGAGCCCATTCCTGTGATCTTTCTTCGACCATGGGGATCCTTTCTCGATAGGAAACCGGGGTAGAGTCTATCATGTTTTTGCCTCTTCGTCGGAATCGACGCCCGATTCTATACCGGTTTGGCGCGCTTTTTTCACGGCGCCTACCGGTCCGTTTCATATCGGGGCGAGTCGTGGTAGGATGTTCTCTCCGGCGGCGCTGGACGCAAAATTTCGTGGCTCAAAACTTCGTTCTCATATTAGATAAATCGAGAGTCGTTTGGAGATTCAACCCACTATGGAAGGGATGATGTGATGGCAGACGAGCGGATCAATAAAAACAAAGCAATCGATATGGCTCTGACGCAGATCGAAAAGCAATTCGGCAAAGGATCCATTATGCGCCTCGGAGACCGCATCGATACCGCGGGCGTTCAGTCCATTTCCACGGGGTCGATATCCTTCGACGCTGCATTGGGCGTGGGCGGTTTTCCCAAGGGACGCGTTGTGGAAATCTTCGGACCCGAATCCAGCGGCAAAACCACTATTGCGCTTCATGCCATCGCTCAGGCGCAGAAAGCCGGAGGGTCCGCTGCTTTTATCGATGCCGAACATGCGATGGATGCCGGTTATGCCAAAATGCTCGGCGTCAATACCGATGAACTTCTGGTGTCCCAGCCGGACAGTGGGGAACAGGCGCTGGAAATCGCCGAGGTGCTCGTGCGAAGCGGCGCCATCGACATCCTCGTCGTCGATTCGGTGGCGGCTCTGGTTCCAAGGGCCGAACTGGAGGGGGAGATGGGCGACTCTCTTCCGGGTCTGCAGGCCCGGCTAATGTCGCAGGCGTTGCGCAAGTTGACGGCCATCGTCTCAAAATCCAATACGTGCATGGTTTTCATCAACCAGATGCGCGAGAAAATCGGCGTCATGTTCGGCAATCCTGAAACGACCACGGGGGGCCGTGCTCTGAAGTTTTATTCATCGATCCGCGTGGATATCCGCAGGATAGGTTCCATAAAGGAAGGGGATCTGGTCGTCGGAAGCAGGACGCGCGTAAAAATCGTCAAAAACAAACTTGCTCCTCCTTTCCGCGAAGCGGAATTCGACATCCTTTACAACCAGGGTATTTCCTACGAGGGAGACCTCGTGGATCAGGCTGTGGAACGAAAGCTGATCGATAAAAGCGGCGCCTGGTTCTCCTACCAGGGAGAGAGGCTTGGGCAGGGGCGCGAAAACGCCAAGCAATTCATCCGGGAGCACCCGGAAATAGCCGGCACGCTCGCTGTAAAGCTTCGCGAAATGCTGGGACTCACCAAGCCGTCTCCGGCGCCTGCCGACAAGAACAAAGCCGGTTAGGCCGGAACCGCCGGCTGCAGGTCTACGGTATCCTGTTTCATTCTCCCGCATTATAGCCTAAAATTAAAGTGCGGGAGTCCGCCAGGCAATCGCGGCCCTTTAACAGGGGTCGAGGAAAGTCCGAACTCCACAGGGCAGTGTGCCTCGTAACGCGAGGGAGGGGCGACCCTACGGAAAGTGCCACAGAAAACATACCGCCTCGCACGGCGAGGTAAGGGTGAAAAGGTGCGGTAAGAGCGCACCGCGTTCCTGGTGACAGGGACGGCAGGGCAAACCCCACACGGAGCAAGGTCAAATAGAAAAGCGATCCTGAAAAGGATAAGGGCTGCCCGCCCGATGCTTTTGGGTAGACCGCTGGATCCTCGGAGCGATCCGGGGACAAGATGAATGATTGCCGTCTCCGCTTTGCGGGGAAACAGAATTCGGCTTACGGCGGACTCCGGCCCTGCACTAATGAGGACGGCTCTCCCCTTTATTTTCGTGAGAACCGCTCTCCAGAGCGGTTCGATCAGCGAATGTCCGGATATAGCTTAACCGGACGGGTCTCCAGACCCGTCCTCACGAAAATAAATAAAAGCGTGAATAATTGGCTATAGCTTAATCGGACGGGTCTGGAGACCCGTCCTCACGAAATATATGTGTCTGGAGACCGGTCCTCACTGGTAAGAAAACGAAAATCTGGCGAGGTAAGGCGAGTTACTGACTTGCGGAATTCGTGACCGCTTTTAGTTTCCCTAAAACATGACCGAGCTTCACCTTCACTTCAAACTGGAGCGGAAGCTTCCTGTTGTCGGCGGAAAACCATATTTTGAACTGACCTCCTTCTTTAAAAAGCCCCCCCATCAACGATTCCGTATTGACCTTCCAGGCCGCAAATTTCCCCACCGGAGTATTCACGATTTCCAGTTTCTCCACCTTGCAGCGGATTTCCTTGATCTGGTCGTCGTTGGCCAACATCAGGTCCTGGGTGAATCCCAATTGCAGCGGGGACAGCCTGAACCAATAAAGCGCCGAAAACGGGTCCTGGACGCAATCGGGGATATTTTCCTTATACTCGCTTTTCTTGACAGCAGGAGGCGAGACGGCTTCGTCCAGCTCATGGATGTGCAGCCTGCCGGTGCCGCGCAGATACTCGACGTCAACCTGGCGTTTGCGCTTTCCCTCCCGGACCTTTTTGGAGACGGCAAGAGTGCAGAATGTTTCCGATTCGGCAAGAAAAACGAACTCATCCTCGATATTCATATTGGCCATCGACGCCAACGAGCCGCTGGAACGCGCGGTAAGGACCATCCGGATCGCTTTTCTCCCTTTATTTTCGATTTCCCCAGCAAGATGGAGTTCCGCTTCGCCCGCTTCCATGGAAGGAAGAAAGAAGAGATACCAGGGAGGATCCCATTTGACGGAATAGACTAACCGTTCGCCGCCGGAGAACGGGAGCGCTGCGCCGCCGGCATGACTGTCTGATTCCTGGCAGGGAACGGCGCCGGTCAGCATGACCGTTAAAAGGAAAACAGACAACAGTGAAAACCTGCGAGCGTGCAAGCAGCGTGTCTCCATTATTTCCCCAGCCGGCGGACCACAGCCTCAAATACCTCATCGACCCCGATGTCCATACATTCAGCCTTCGTCGGGCAGCTCCTGCCGTAACAATAGCTGCAGGGCAGGGTATGCGCCACAACCTCGTCCATTGCATTCCAGGGTCCATTTCTGATGGGTGAAGTGGGACCGAAAATACCGACTGCAGGGATTCCCAGGGCGCAGGCGAGATGAAAAGGCCCTGTATCCCCGCCGATCATCATACGCGCTCTTTGCAGCAACGGGATCAACTGCAGAAAAGATACGGGGAAATGCGACACAGGGGAACCGCTGCAGTTTTCGGCGATCGCGCTAAAGTAGTTTTCCTCGCCGGGACCCGTCGTCACGGCAACGCGCAATCCCAGCTTGCCCTGTATCTTTGCGGCCAGGAATCCGTAGCGCTCGGGGTCCCATCTCTTGGTCGGCCAGCCGCCCCCGGGGTTTATGACCACAAAATCGGTCAGGCTTTCTTTGGTCAGAAGGGAATCGATCCGTGCAGAATCCTCTTCTCGAACAGCAAAATCCAGCGGAACCGGACCGATGTGCCCTCCGGTCAGGCCGGCCAGCTTCCGGTTGAGCTCCAGGACGTGAAATTGCTTATCCGGCCTGGTGAGCGTCCGATTGTAGAACCATTGGGCCGGCCGCTCCCGCACCAGGTCGCGGGAGAATCCCAGACGCATTCGTGAACCGCTCAGAAAAGCCAGGAAACCTGTTTTCAGGAGACCTTGAAAGTCGATCGCGTAGTCGTAATTTTGTGCCCTCAACCGCCGGACAAGCTCGTTCGTGGAATTCCAGGCGGACCAATCCGGCGGGAATTTCACCAGAGAGCCTGTGTTCAGCACATGGATCTCATTGATTCCCCGCACCGCCGACAGGAGCGAAACTGATTTTTTGGCTGACAGCCAATCGATTTTTGCAGACGGAAAGGACGCGCGCAGGCCTGAAAAGGCCGGCAGCGTGTGCAGGATATCTCCCAGTGAGCTGAGACGAATGATCAGGATCCGGGGAGAATCGCTCATGAGGCAAACTTGGATAAAATAATCTCGATCAGGTCCCGTGTCGAATGGTCCTTGGGATCTCCGGCGATCGCCACCTGCCCGCCGTAAGCAATCACCGTCTCGCGTTCGGGGACGCTCTCTTCCGTATAATCCGTCCCTTTGGCATGAACGTCGGGCCTCAACTCCATCAGGATACTATCCACCGTGGGTGCGTCAAATACCAGTACGTAATCCACGCATTCCAGGGAAGCCAGGACCTCGGCGCGGTCCGCTTCGGGCTGGAGCGGGCGCCCTTTCCCCTTCAGTGCACTTACGCCCGCATCCCCGTTGACCCCTACAATCAGCAGGTCCCCAAGGGCACGGGCTGCCTGCAGATAGCGTATGTGACCGACATGAAGGAGGTCGAAACAGCCGTTGGCGAATATTGCCTTTTTCCCCTTTGCGCGCAAATCCGCCGCCAGGGTTTTGAGCTCCTCGAGTTTTTTTATTTTTTTGCTGGAATCGGACCACATTTTTTTGAACAGGGACTGGAAATTCAACTCCGGCGGCTTGGTACGGCCCTGCATGCGTCCTTTTCCAGGGCGGCGCTCAGTTCGTCTCGCGTTACTGTTGCCGTCGCGCGTTTCATAACCACAATGCCGCCGGCATAGTTGGCAAGCCGCGCGGCCTGCTCGGGGCTGGCGCCGCAGGAAAGAGCCAGCGTAAAGACCGCGATGACCGTATCGCCGGCTCCGGTGACATCCGCTACTTCGTCGCTTCCGTAGACGGGGATGTGCAGCGGCGCCCTATGCGGCTCAAAAAGCGTCATGCCGAACCGGCCCTGGGTCACCAGCAGCGAACTCAGCCGCTGTTCATGCAGGACGCGGCGGCCGACTCTCCCCAGCAGTTTTGCGTCGGAGCCGATGGAGGCGCCCGTGGATGCTTCGAGTTCGGTGATGTTCGGGGTGATGGAAGTGACGCCCTTGTATTCCGACATCGCAAACCTTGAATCCACGACCAACGGGATCCGCTTTTCCCTGGCTGCGCGGACAAGACCGGCAGTCAGGGGATGGGATATCGAGCCATAACCGTAATCGCTTAGGATGATCCCGTCTGCCGCCGGCAGACTTCTTTTTATAAGGCCCCACGCCACAGGCGCCTGCCTGCCGGGATTGGGCACACGATCCACGCGGACAACCTGCTGCGGGGCGGAATGGTGTGCGCCCGCCAGGATACGGGTTTTCACAGGTGTGGCAATGGAGCGGAGTAGGCGCAGTCCCCCTGTATGCGCGCCTTTGCTTTTCAGGATTGCAGCCAGGTCCCTGCCCGGCTCATCCTCTCCGACTGCGCCGGCTATCGCCACTTTGCAGCCCAGGTCCAGCAGATTGTTTGCAGCGTTGGCGGCCCCTCCGGGAAGGCGGACCAGATCGCCGTACTCCAGAACCAGAACCGGCGCTTCGCGGGAAACCCTGGCTATGCGGCCGTAAAGAAACTCGTCCGATATGAGATCCCCTACCACAAGGATCTTTCGGTACGGGAAGTCGTTCAGGATTTTCAGCAGGTGCCGATGCATTTCAGGTGCCAGCATATCCATGAGATCTCGAGGAAAACAGATTTTCGGCCCGAATCCGCAATTCGTTATTATACGTGACCCGGATCACTTTGTGCGACCGGATAGCGAAATATAATGGCCACGAGTGGAGATAGATCCGCGGCCGGATCAATTCGCATGACGTCCGGCACCTGGGGGATGACCGGACCTATTCCCGGCCGCGGACCTGAATGTCAAGAGTCTCCCGGGCGGCTTCCAGGACCCGCGAAACTGAAATTCCTTCCATACACCGGAAATCCGTCGGGCACTTTCTTAAAAAGCACGGGTTGCATTCGACAGGATGCTTCAGGACTGTCGCATAGCGGCTGAGCGGTCCCGTGGCCGCCTCGCTGGTCGACCCGAAGATTGCCAGTTGCGGGACATCCATCGCCGCTGCGAGGTGCATCGGTCCCGAATCATTGGTGATCAACAGACTGCACTCGCGGATTAAGCCCATCAGCTCGCCCAGCGTGGTTCGGCCTGCCAGAATAACGGGCGTCCCCTTCATGTTTGAGGCAACCTCGCGGGCGACGGGCAAGTCCATCGGTGAGCCAAAAATGACGATGCGCGCGCCGTATCGTTGGGCCAGCGCATCGGCAACGGCGGCGTAGCGGTCCGGGAACCAGCGCTTGGCTTCGCCGTAAAAGGCCCCGGGATTAAGGCCCACGATCATTTCCTTTTCCTGCACCCCGGCGGCCCTCAGCAATTTAACGGCCGCAAGCCGGTCGGATTCCCAAACCTGGACGCCGATGGCCGGCGTGTAGCCGCGGTTCTCCCACAGGCGCTCTTCCAGCCACCCCATCCCGGAGAGAATGCCCAGGTAGTAATACGCCTGATGCACGCCCCGCACCGCCGGGTCTATGGGGCGCGCGTGTGTAAGCAGAAAACTCCTCCCGTCTCGAGCATATCCGATCCGGCGTGGAATCCCGGCGCAGCGGGTGATCAGGGCGGCCCCGAAGGCGTTCTGCAGAAGAATTGCCAGGTCGAAGCGGCGGCGCCTCAGATCCGTTATAAGACGGAAAAATCCGGAGAAGCCTCGATGGGTCCCGTCTCGGTCATACTCCAGGATTTCGTCCACGAATTCGGCCGCGGAATAAATGTCCCGGACCCAGGGGCGCACGAGCAGGGAAATATGCGCGTCGGGAAAAATCCGGCGGATCTCTCTCATCGCAGGGATGGAAATCACTGCGTCGCCGACCCAGTTGGTCCCGCGAATGAGAATCTTCCGGGCCGAGCCAGGCTGTATTGGCCTCACGCATACTCCTTCAGGCAGTCTCTGAGCACGCCCTGAAATCCTTGCGCATCGGTTATGCCTGTTTCCTGAACCGCAACCATAATGGGGAAATCAGGGGGATACGAAATTTTGACGGCATCCTTTTCCGTGGTGATCAGCGCATCCGCTCCCTTGCTGCGCGCGTCCGCGGCGCACTCAAGCCAGTCCCTGGACCGGATCCGGGAATGGTCCCGGAAAAAGCGCACGCCGCGGACATCGATCCCCAATTGCCGGACGTCGCGCTCGAACCTTTCGGGATTTCCAATCGCAGCCGCCAGAAACGCCGGGGGAGTTCCGCCGGAATACCCTTCAGTCTCCTGTCCCGACTGCCAGTGGGCGAAAGGCACCAGGGTCCGTATTGTCTGGCGGCAGCGATAGATTCTTGCCGATGGGTGGATTTTCCGAATTTCGCTTTCGGCCGGGCCCGCCGATACAGGCTCGCCGTGGATCACTACCACATGACAGCGGCGCAACTCCGACAGCGGTTCCCGCAGGGTTCCCCGCGGGAATATGCGATTGGATCCCAACGGCTGGCTCGAATCCACGATAACCATATCCAGGTCCCGGCGAAGCCTGCGGTGCTGGAAACCGTCGTCCAGCAGGAATACAAAACGCATCGGTTGACGGGAAAGGATTTCGCCTGCACGGCAACGGTTTTTGGATATTCCCATCCACACGAAAGGGAGATGCCGGCGGATCAGCGCCGGCTCGTCTCCGAGTGTGGTTTCCGTGGCCGGAATTTTTTCGCCGGGAGGCACTATGTGAACTTGTCCCGGTTTATCCCTGCCGTATCCCCGGCTTAGGATGGCGGGCACGAAGCCAAGTTCCGCCAGGATCCGGGCGACGTGAATTACCAGCGGGGTTTTTCCGGACCCGCCCATGGTTATGTTGCCGATGCTGACCACGGGCTTCATCAGCCGGTGCGGGTGCAGCAGTCCCTGCGCATACAATCTATTGCGCGCGCGAATGAACACCTCATAGAGAATTCCGGCGGCAAAAGCCCCAGGGGCCAGCGCAGGGTGGACCTTGTACATAGAAATATAGACTAGCACAAAAAAACTCGACGCATTCCACGGATAATGCTTTTGTAAACAGGATGGATGGGGAACCTATCAGCAAGCACGGATCTCCAGGGACCGTCTCAAAATTGGTGGCGAGGATCTCGAGGCAGTGTAAATGAATTACGGCTATGCTAATTCTGAGATGCGCACACATCTACTGCCCTGTAAGGGCAGCGTCTCAAAGCCCAGGGTTGGACGCATTTTTTGCGGCCTACCC
>CAYYTC010000071.1:0-22199 GCA_964474425.1 uncultured Acidobacteriota bacterium | reverse complement strand
GAGCTCCATATTGCATGCGCTGTAAAAAAAAACATCGGGAACCCCTCCATGAAGCCTATCGCCTGTATTTATGCGGATAAAATCATCATTATAGGAACATGTGCGGACCATTGCCACAGAAAACGGCGGTTAGCGGTTAGTGGTTAGCAGTTAGCAGAGGGTGATTGGCGGTTCGTTGCAGGAGAAGCCTTTTTCAGGTCTTCGCTTATGATATTATTATATTATGATATCTGGCTATCCGGTTGACTCCGGTGCCCACCATCCGTAGTGGGTTAGGGCGGGAACGTGACCCGTGCCTTGCTGCCGTGACCCCCTGCCGCCGGAGAATGCTCTACCACCCCGATTTTGCACGTGCCTTTGGTGCCCTGAGGTGTTACGTAAGCTCTCGCACGGCTCTGGAAGTGCGCTGTCCTGCCTTGTCCACCGGGGCGCCGAACGCTGAGCCCGTAGTGCCGAACAAAAACGGGGGCACGAACAAAACATATGGCGCTAACCGGAGCCAACCGGATAGCCAGATTATGATATTATTTAGGATATATCAGGAGGGTCTCCACAACCATCAAAAACTGACCACTAACCACTAACCACTAACCACTACTTACTGGCGGTTTCCGGCTTGGGGGCGTAGTAGCCCCGGCGATAACGCAGTTGGCGCTTGGAATCGTCGAGGCCACGGAGCTCGATTTTGACCCTTCGAAAGCTTCCGTCGCGGACGGCATTGGATGAAAAATAGCCGATGCTGTATTGATTTCGGAGCTCGCTGGCGATCTCCGAGACGATGCTGTGGATGTCGGTGAGCTTGGACGGGAAAAAGGCCTTGGCGCCGGTCTCCTCGGAGATGCGCGCGAGCGCATCGTGGGCTTTTTCAGGGGCCGACCTGGACCAGCGGCCGAAAAGCCCCTTGTCAGGAGCGGCGTTTAAAAAACCTATGCAAAACACCTGAACATCCGATTCCTGCACCTTGGCGACAAGCTCGTCGAGTTTGTAATAGCTGTCCCGGTCTTCGCCATCGGTGATGACCACGATCGATTTCTTGGCCTTGACGCCCGATTGGGCTTTCTGCACCCCCAGATGAATGGCGTCGTACAGCGCAGTGCCGCCTGTGACGACGATATTTTCCAGAGAGTCCGTGACCTCGTCGATGTCGCTGGTGTAATCCTGCAGCAACTCCACTTCTTCGTTGAAGCCGATCAAAAATACCTGGTCCTGAGGATTGCTGGCCCGTATGAAGGCCAGCGCAGCCTTGTTCACCTGGTCGATCTTGCCCCGCATGCTGCCGCTCAAATCCAGAAGAATACCCATGCTGATGGGCACGTCCTCCTGGGTGAAGGATGCTATCGACTGCTCGATGCCGTCCTCGAAAACCTTGAAATTATCCCTTTTGAGATCCCCCACAAAACGGCCGTTTTTGTCGAATACGGAGGTGTACATCAGGACCAGGTCAACATTGACCCCGATGGTGTAGTCTTTCGATTTCTCCTGCGTGGGAATCCTGGATTCAAGCTCCGGTTTTGTAGGGCGGTTGCGCTCCCGGTCTTGAGGTGTTTCTTGAGGATATAATTGATAAATGCTTATGGATGCAATAAAAAACAATACACATAGCCCGACCTGGATAGTGCGAGTACGCCGGGATGGGTGATCAGTTCTTAGGGGCATAATAGCCTTCTTTTGCGTGGACGACCAGCTTGGGAAGGCCCTGAGGAGCATCCAGTTTGACTCTGATCCGGCGCCACTTCCCGTTATGAACTTTGTTGGTCGGCGTATATCCCAGGACGTATTGGTTGCGCAACTCGGCGTGCACCAAATCGATATAATAATCGAGCTCGTTGAAACTGTTGGGAAAAAAGGATCTCCCGCCCGTGATGTTGACGATATTCTGTATCTCAAACCGGCCGTAGCCCAAATTGCCCTCTTCGCCGATTCCGTAGATCTGGACGTCGGATTCCTTGGCAAACTCGCGGACTTCCCGCGGCGAGTATCGGCTGCTGTTGTCCTCTCCGTCTGTGATGAGGATCAGCGCCTTTTTCTCATTTTTAGCCTGCTGCACCTCCTCGAGGCCCATGTAGACCGCATCGTACAAAGCGGTGCGCCCGCCGGGTTTCTGCATCGCCGCTTCGTTCTGCACCGACCCCTCGTCATCGGTGAAGGCCTGGATCAGCTTGGTTTTTTGGTTAAATGTGATCAGAAAAAATTCGTCTTCAGGATTGCCGGACTGGAAGAAACGGGAAAGCGCAGTCTTGGCCTTCTTGATGTTGGCATTGTCCTTCATGCTGCCGCTTACGTCGAAAATAAAGCCTACGCTGATTGGAGCCGATTGCTGGTTGAAATGGATGATCGATTGCTCGACCTTGTCTTCGTAGACCTTGAAGTGCTCTTTTTCAAGCCCCGTAACATAGCGGTTCAGTGGATCCGTCACCGCGACTTTTACGAACACCATTTCCACGCCGACCCTAAACAGCGGAGGAGTCCGCGCAGCCTTATTTTGGCCGGTATCATCAGAACGAATAGAGCTGGTGGCGGCGAAAATGAAAAGAGTTATCAGACCTATAAACGGTTTCACGTGCATGCCTCGTGCGCCAGGTCGCAACGACGCAAACCCATATTCAGTTTAGCAAACGGGCAGGGCAAGTCAAGGGCAGCTCAGGCCCGAGAATATGCTAAGTAAATAACGTTTATATATATTTTTTTCAGCGTACGTCAGCGTTTGTCGGCATTCGTCAGCGTTAAAATCTATCGACAGTATGCCGAGACTCGTCTTCACGAAAAAAATCCGCACGTGGGGAAGATAATCTATTCGGGATTGAGGCGGTCCAGGAAATCCAGCCCGACGAGAACCTCGCGCGGCTTGGATCCGTCGGCCGGACCTACGAGGCCGTTGTGAAACATCATGTCGATCAGTTTTGCCGCCCGGCCGTATCCGATGCTCAGCCTCCTCTGGAGAAGGGAAGTGGATGCCCGTCCTTCGCTGACGACAACCCTCACGGCCTGGTTGTACAGGCTGTCCTGGATATTCGGGTCTATCGGATTTCCGGCCTCATCCATCTCTTCCTGCCCGTAAGTCAGGACGCTGTCGTCGTAGGTCGGCCGGCCCTGTTTGCAGAGGTGTTCGACGATTTCCTGCGATTCCTTTTCGCTTACGTAGGCGCCGTGGACGCGCGTCAGCCGGGAGGTGCCCGGCGGTATGAACAGCATGTCTCCGTTGCCCAGCAGCTGCTCCGCGCCGTTGCAGTCGATGATGGTGCGCGAATCGACTTTTGAGGCCACTTTGAAAGCGACACGGCATGGAAAATTGGCTTTGATGATACCGGTGATGACATCGACCGACGGGCGCTGCGTGGCCAGGATCAGGTGAATGCCGACGGCCCGGGCCATGGCGGCGAGACGGGAGATGGCTTCCTCGACTTCCCTGGAAGATACCATCATCAGGTCGGCCAGCTCGTCGATGACCAGCACAAGATAGGAAAGCGGCTTCTCATATTCACCCTCGGCCTCGTCGTCGAGCAGCGAAAGCTGATGTCCCGAGGAGCGTATGAGGTTGTTGTACTGGTCGATATTTCTCACGCCACGCAGAGCAAGCTTCTTGTAACGCATCTCCATTTCGCCGGTTGCCCAGCGCAATGCGTTGGCCGCGTCTCCGGGATCCGTCACTATGGGAGTCAGAAGGTGAGGTATATTCGCATAAATTCCCAGTTCCAGCCGTTTGGGATCGATAAAAATAAAACGGACTTCTTCCGGGGTTGCCTTGTAGAGGATCGAGGTGATCATGCAGTTGAGCGCCACGCTTTTTCCGGACCCCGTGGCGCCGGCGATCAACAGATGGGGCATGCGTGTCAGGTCGGTTACAAAGGGATTGCCGTTGATCAGCTTCCCGAGCGCGAGGGTCAGTTTCGAGGAGGATTTGTGAAAGGTTTCCGAATCGATCAAGTCGCGCAACGCGATGAGTTCCCGGTGGCCGTTCGGGACCTCGATCCCCACCGTGGCTTTTCCCGGAATCCTGTCTATTCGGACGGACTCCGCCTTGATCCCGAGGCACAGGTCGTCCACAAGCCCCGTGATTTTCGAATATTTGATCCCGGCGTCCGGCTTGAACTCGAACGTGGTCACCACCGGGCCGGGGTGGATCTGAGTGATGCTGCCGTTCACGTCGAATTCCGCGCATTTTTCGGAGATCATGCGCGCGCGTTCCATCAGATCCGCCTCGTTAATGGGGAAAGGATTATCCCCCGGCTTGAGCAGATCGATCGGCGGCAGAACGAATTTCCGCGCTCGTGAACGTTCCGCCGAAACGGGCACACGCGGCGTTTCCGGTTCGGGCGGAGGGACAACCGAGGCCGAGTTTCGGATTTCAGGCGGGATGATGGGCTTAATCGGAACAGGCCGCGGCGTCAGATCCATGAGAGGCGGCGCCGGGGATTTGATATTGACGACGGTCCGCACCGGCCTGCGCTTTTCGCGCCATTTGCGGAAGCGTTCCAGCAAGCCGGGCCCCGAGGGCGCGGATCTGCGGCGCAATCGGGTGATCGAGTTTTCCAGCGTCAGGGAGGTGGATGCCAGAATGCCCAGGATCAACGCCCCCGCCAGCACGATGGCGGTACCGGTTTTGTTCAGGTTCGGGACCAGCAGATCCAGGATCAGAACTCCGGTCACTCCGCCCGGCATGAAGTTGGCGTTCGGAATCTTGATAGGAAACAGCTGCAGCAGGGCGCACAGGGTGGCCATGACGAGAAACAGGCCCAGTGCCCGGAGGAGCGGCTCGTGAATTTCCCGGCCCATAATAAGCTTCCAGCTCAGGATCCCGAGGGGCATCAGCAGAAAAAAGGCCGGGAATCCGAATGTCTGAAACAGGAAATCGCTGACGTAGGCGCCCGCTTTCCCGATCTTGTTATCCACCGACAGCTTCAGGGACAGGGCGTTGAAGCTGGAATCGTGAGCATCGTACGAGACCAGGCAAAGCAGCAGCAGCAACGCGATGATCGCCAGCAGGAATCCCAAAACCTCGTGCTTTTTTCTATTCACTTCGCCTGCCATGCCATTCCTCTGAACTCGAACCGCAGATCCCAACGGGGCCCTGGATCAAGTTTCCTGCCGATACAACGGAACCAATCAAATCTCGTATATCACGGGGACGATCATCGGCCGTGTGCCGGTCCGCTTGCGGAAGTATCTCTTCAGCTCCGCCCGGATTGCCTCGCTGAGCACGGCGGCGTCTTTGCGCTCTTCGTCCGTGCACTCCTCGATCGCCTTGACGACTATCTGCCGGGCTTCCGCGAGAAACGCCGTCCCTTCTTCCTCCTGCAGGTGTCCCCGGCTGACCACTTCAGGGGTGCCCTCGATGCTTCCCGTGGACTTATGGACGGCGACGACGGCCAGCACAACCCCCTCTTCCGAGAGGTGCTGCCGGTCGCGAACCACGACCTCGTCCAGCTCCGCAACCCCCCCCTCGTCGATGAGCCTCCGGCCCACCTTGACCTTTCCCTCGATGGAGACACAATCCTTTTTTATGACGAGGACATCGCCCGACTCTGCCAGGAGGATCCGCTCCCGGGGTATGCCGACTTCCCGCGCAAGAAGTGTATGGGCATAGAGCTGGCGGTATTCCCCGTGGACGGGGATGAAAAACATCGGGCGGATCAGGTTGAGCATGAGCTTCAGCTCTTCCTGGCTGGCGTGGCCCGATACATGCATCGCCCACTGGCTTTCGTCGTAGACCCTGGCGCCGCGCCGGCAGAAGTGATTGACCAGGCGCGAGACGGGGCCCTCATTGCCGGGGATGATCCGGGCGCTGATGATGATCGAATCGTCCTCCTGAACCGCAAAATCCTTGTGCTTGCCGAACGCCATGCGCGTCAGGGCTGCCATGGGTTCACCCTGGCTGCCTGTGCAGAGAATCACAAGCCCGTCGTCCCCGATCGACGGGGCTTCCGAAATGTCGGCAAGCACATCCGGAGGGATGGTCAGGTAGCCCAGGTCGGCGGCGATCGAGATGTTTTCCTTCATGCTCCGTCCGACCGGGATTACGCGCCGGCCGAAATCCCTGGCCAGGTCCAGGATTATCTGGATCCGATGAATGCTCGATGCGAAACAGGCTACGATGATCTTCCTGCGGCTTGAATAAAAAACCTGCTCGATAGGGCGGCGCACGTGGTATTCGGAGGGCGTGTAGCCGGGGCGCTCGCTGTTGGTGCTGTCGCTGAACAGGGCCACCACTCCCTGTTCGCCGAAATGCGCCAGGCGGGCATAGTCCGTCAGGCTCCGGTTCGGGGGAGATTGGTCCAGCTTGAAATCGCCCGTATGAATAATCGTTCCCACCGGCGTGCGGATCGCAAGTCCCACGCTGTCGGCGATGCTGTGCGTCATGCTGAGGATTTCCACGTGTAATCCGCCGAAATCCAGAGTATCCCGCGGCTTGATTCCTATGAGCTCGGCATCCTCCAGCACACCATGTTCCTGCATGCGCCCGCGCGCGAAACCCAGCGTAAGCGGTGTCCCGTAGACCGGGAGCTGAAGCTCTTTCAATAGATAGGGAAGCGCGCCGATGTGATCTTCATGCCCGTGGGTCAAAATCAGGGCGCGCACCTTCTCCCTGTTTTCGACCAGGAAGGAGAAATCGGGGACTACCAGGTCAACACCAAGCAGGTCGTCCCGGGGGAACATCAAACCGGCATCAATCACGACGATGTCGTCGCCATGGCGAACCGCCATCGTGTTCATTCCGAATTCCCCGAGGCCGCCCAGGGGGATGACTTCCATCTGATCGAGAGCCACAGTGAACCTTTCCGGGATTTAACGGCGAAGTATAGCCCAGTATGCAAGCAGCCGCAACCCGGACATCCGGGAAAGGCCGTTCGAACGGCCTCGCGCAAATCTCTGAATAGCCGACACGGGGCGCCCGGCCCTATGCGAAATGATCGCGATACACCACGGCGAGATGCTCATATTCCTGAACGGATAGATCCTCGGCGCGGCGTGCGCCGTCAATCCCCGCACGGTCCAGCAGAGCGCTCGAAATGGGTCCAAATTGGCGGTGCTGCGCCAGGGAATTGGCCAGCGTCTTTCGGCGATAGCTGAAGGCGGCTTTGGCCAGTTCCTCGAAATCCCCCTCAATCGAGGAGCTGAGAAGCGAACTCCCCGGCCGCAGCGAGATGGTTGCAGAGCTGACCTTCGGTCGCGGCACGAAACAGGCGGGGGAAACCTTGAAGCCCATCCGGGCTACAGAATGGTGCTGGCAATGCACCGACAGGAACCCATAATCTCGCGAGCCGGGCTTCGCCAGGATGCGACGGGCTACCTCAAATTGAACCATAAAGGACATGTCCTCGATCTGCAGGCCTGCATGGAGCAATTGGGTTATGACTGCCGTTGAGATGTTATAGGGAAGATTTCCTGCCACCCTGAGCTTTTGCCCTTCGGGAAGATGAGGGACGACTAATTCTTCCAAATCCAACTGCAGGATGTCTCCGTGAATCAGAATTGCGGATGTGAAGGGTGCCAATGCGGATTCAAGCCGGGGAATACAGTCCCGGTCTAACTCCACGGCCAAGAGCCGGGAGACGCCGGGCGCGAGAGCGCGGGACAGGGCTCCGTCCCCAGCGCCTATTTCGAGGAAAACGTCATCGGGGACAGGCTGGATCCATCGGACAATGCGGTCGATAACTCCCGTATCTCTAAGAAAATGCTGCCCAAAGCGCTTTTTCGGCTCCGGTTCATTGGACTTGACAAGGCGTAGGCGCGCTCCCATAATATCTGTCTATTTTAGAGCGGCAGGAGATCGCCTTCAATAACGTTTAGGAGAATTTGAAACATGAGCGGAAAAGTAGCAGAGGTCGGGGATCAAAATTTTGAAGCAGAGGTCCTGAATTCCAAAGTGCCGGTCCTCGTCGACTTTTGGGCTGCCTGGTGCGCGCCATGCCGGATGCTCTCTCCGGTCGTTGAAGCCATCGCCGAACAATATGAGGGCAAAGCCAAGATAATGAAGTTGAACGTGGATGAAAACACTTTGACCTCGGGAAAGTACAATATTAAGGGCATCCCAACCCTGCTGCTTTTCAAGGATGGAATCGTCCAGGAGCAAATCGTCGGCAACACCACCAAGGGCACGATCTCCAAGATGATCGATAACCACCTGTAGAACGGCGTCCGGCTTCCATGACGCCTTCCGATATTAAAGCAGGCATTTGCGTTGCTCGCGGGTCCGTCCGGTCTAATTTGCCTGCAGCATGGCTTTTTGCGGCATGCGGCAAAGGATTGCGCACGTATTCCGAAGGCTGACGCCTGGAACCTTTTCTCATGGCCAACTTGATAATCGTCGGTGCCCAGTGGGGTGACGAGGGTAAGGGAAAGATTGTCGACCTGCTCACGGACTATTTCGATGTCGTGGCCCGTTACCAGGGTGGGCATAATGCAGGCCATACCGTCATCATCAATGGGAAAAAGTATGTCCTGCACCTCATCCCATCCGGGATTTTGCATCCGCACAAGCTGTGCGTGATCGGAAACGGCGTCGTCGTGGACCCGATCGCGCTGAAAGCCGAAATCGGGGAGCTGGCCGCCGCCGGAATTTCGTGCAAGGGAAGGCTCTTCGTCAGCGACCGTGCCCATGTGATTCTCGAGTATCACCGGTTGATTGAAAAAGGCGACGAGGACCGCAGGGGCGATTCGCGCATCGGCACCACGAATCGCGGCATCGGCCCCGCGTACGAGGACAAGATGGGGCGCCGAGGACTGCGCATTTGCGACCTGCGCAATCCGGAGATTCTCCGGCGCCGGCTCGAGGAAAATATCGGCTCCAAGGCGCCGCTGTACCCGTCCATCGCGCAGTCCCTGGACATCAGCAAAGTCTATGAAATCGCCCGTGCCCTGGGAGAAGAGCTCGCGGAATATTTTGCCGATACCGCCGAATTTCTGAACCGCAGCATCGATGAGGGCAAGCGCGTGCTGTTCGAGGGCGCGCAGGGCACGCTGCTGGATGTCGATCACGGAACCTATCCGTATGTTACCGCTTCCAGCGCGACAGCAGGCGGCGCCTGCACGGGAACCGGCGTCGGCCCGGCGCGCATCGGCGGAGTGATCGGCATATCCAAAGCCTATACGACCCGCGTCGGCTCGGGCCCGTTCCCCACGGAACTGTTGGACGAGATGGGCGATCGGATCCGCAACAGGGGCCAGGAATATGGCGCTTCCACTGGAAGGCCGCGCCGCTGCGGCTGGTTTGACGCCGTTGTCGCGCGATACTCGCGTCTCATCAACAGCCTGGATTCGCTCGTGATCACCAAAATGGACGTCCTGGACGAGCTGCCGGAAATAAAAATCTGCACCGGCTATCGATATAAAGGCGCATTGCTCCAGTCTTTCCCTCCCGAAATAACGGTCCTGGAACAATGCCGGCCGGAATATATGACGGTAAAGGGTTGGAATAAGAATACTGCCGGGATCCGCAGTTTCAGCGGATTGCCAACGCTGGCCCAGGATTACATCAAGCGCCTTTCGGACCTGGTCCGGACGGACATTTCCGTCGTATCGACCGGGGCTGACCGGAAGGACACTATCGTCGTATCGGAAAACTCCCGGCTGGAATCCTGGGTGCCGCTCTACCGCGATCTCTCAACCGGCTCCTAAGCGGGCTCGGCACGGGACCCTTGAAACGGGGCCCTCTTGCCGCCGCATCTGTGCCGGAGCACAATAATATCTGCAAAGGCGCAAGCAAGCTTGCGCGCTGACCTATCGGGCGATCCCATCAATGTGTAACCTGTTTTGCGATCGTGCAACAGGCTTGAACTGATTGAAGAGCAAGAGTGTTCAAATTCCCGACTTTTTCCGCCTTTACGCTTCAGCAAATCCGGATTGCGAAGTTGCGGATCAAACTTCTCACCAAGCGGATTATTGCATCAAAATAATTTGTAGTCCGTCGCCGGCTGTGAAAATATTATATGAGAAAGAGGGCAACAGGCAGGGATCCGGCGCAAACGGGGAAATATATTTCAGGCATTTGATCCCGGTCGTCGATAATCCAATATGGATGGCCTGTTTGTTGACCCGGTTTCTGATGGCATTCTGGAAGAATGGCTGGTCTGAAATGATGCGATCGAGCGTTATCTGGCTTGCCCTGGCGTTCAGCCTCCAATCCGGCATGGCTGAGGATTTTCGAAAAACCTATACGCTTCCGCCGGGCGGACAGATTCTCATCGGGAATATTTTGGGAAATGTTAAGGTCAAGGGGTATAAAGGGACCAGCATCGAAATCGCGGCCCACATCAAAGGCCCGGAGCGCGACCAGGTCGGGATTCAGGACCAGAGTACCGGGAACCGTATCGATTTGCGTCCCGTTTATCCGCAGTTTCACTCGGGCAACACGACCGTGGATTTTGAAATCCGCGTGCCCAGCTCAGTGGCTTACAACTTCAGCCGTCTTTCCTCCTTCAGCGGCGACGTGGAAGTATCCAATGTAATGGGTGGACTCAGGGCGGAAAGCGTGAGGGGAAGCGTCGATGTCAAAGCCGTCCGCGGCATGGTGAGCGCCTCATCAGTCAGCGGGAACGTGCACGTTGAAATCGATCAGGCCGTGGGCCGCAGCAATATGCGATTTTCATCAATCAGCGGCAATATCAGCGTCCAAGCGCCGGCCGGACTGGACGCCCTGATCGATATGTCGAGCATGAGCGGGCTGCTCAAAACAGATTTCCCGATCGAGATCCAGGAGCGGCGCTACGGCCCCGGATTGTCGGCCCGCGGAAGACTGGGCAACGGAAAGCAGATACTGCATATGACTTCGGTATCCGGAATTGTCAGTCTGAATCAACGGTGATTTAGCGAAATCAGCACGGATTTCCCATAATTCCAAAGAACATTTCGCCTTCTGCTTGCCCTCACAAATCCGCGATAGATACCAAGAACTGCCTTTGAAAGCGCCCTCAAGCATGCTAATCTTCCGGTCACCAAGACAGACGTGGGCCGTTAGCTCAGTCGGCAGAGCATCTGCCTTTTAAGCAGAGGGTCGCTGGTTCGAATCCAGCACGGCTCACCATAAATCTCAAAATGCAGATCACATAAAAATCCATGGTCTATGGCGCCCCAAAATGCCGCGGCCGCAGCTGAAGATTTCAGCCCGGGTCAGCGGAATTCATTTTTATAGCTGCAATAGCTCCAATTGCTGTGAAAACATTCGAGCCATTGCATCTGGAACATCAATAAAATCCGGGCTGTGGAAGCGGTATTTCTGTGAGATGGGTATTTGTCACGCGGAACAACGATGCGCAAACCAAAAGCGATGCCGGAACCATGGATGAGATCCCAGCCTGGCGTTTTCCCGTCGACGCGTCAGAATTCCTGTCCAGCCGAACGCATTCGCCCCTCGCGACTATAAAAAGCCTCTTTGTGGATTTTGTTTCCGGATATTGGCCTTCACAACCTTGGGCAACTCGACCGCCGTCTCATACGCCTTCCTGGCCTGCGCTTTGTTGTTTGTATCAAGGGAATCATAAAAGAAGACATTTCGGTTACGACGCATGCGATCAAAGTATTGAATCAGCAAGTCGAAGTTCTTTCCCAACAACTTGCCTGTGATCTCAACGACTTTTTTGTGTTGTTGCCCATCTGCAGGAAGATAGCCATAGGAGAACATGAGCGCGCGGCCTACACGAAGCATGGCCTGATAGGCGATCGTACATGCCCACTCGGGATCTGAATCCAAGACAAGGCCAAAGGTCTGGAGGTCTTTCTCTGCCCGGACCATCTGCTGCTCGATCTGATTAAAGTTCGGGTGCTGTTTCTTGACCAATCCCTTCCTCAAATATTCTCCCCGGTTTTTCATACCGCTCCTTTAAGAACGATGTGTTTGCCCGACAAAACTTCTGTAAGGAACGGGTCTTGGTTCTTCCGACGTTGATGGAAATCCTTCTGATCGTAAATTTTGTAGTTTACGTCCCTCTGCAAATACTTCTCCAATCGTGCAAGTTCTATAACAAGAGTGTCCTCAACCTTGAGGTCTTTAGCAACCACGATGAGGTCGATGTCGGAGTTGGAACGTATGCTATCCTTCGCATAGCTGCCATAGATCAGAGCTGTGTTAATCTGGGGGATATGATCAACAACCGTTTTGAGAAGGGCCTCTACCCCGATACTCTTTCTGATCAGGGCTTTCATCTCATTCAAGAGCGGATGTTGCGTATTCACACGAAAGAGCCGCTGGTTGCCTCTGCGACGGCTTTCTACCCATCCGTCTCGCTCAAGGGCGTTGATGCCCTTTTGGAAAACGCCCGGCGGCTTGCCGATAAGCGAACCCACCTCGCTGAGGTAAAACTCCCTGTCGGGGTGCTCAGCAAGAACAGCTAAGATGCGAAGCTGGTTGGCTGTAAACATGACATTCCTATGCTTTGGCATATGATTTTATGCCCTGGCCAATAGAAAGCCAATGGTTTTTAAAAGGATTGCTTGACCCGCATTATTCGGTGCGCCCCAACGTTGCAGACCATCGGCGGGGCAAAGGCCCGCCCGCATGGTTGCCGGTAGGTCCGTTAGCGGGGAAGCGACCTGGCTTGGTAACGGGCCGGGCCGCAGCCTTGGGATAAAGGCCACCTTGGGTGGCGGAGCCTCTCTGTGGGCCGCAACGCAAGTAAAGCCGGAGCAGGCATCAAAAGTGAAATGGTGAACACCGGCCCCTTGAATGATGGGAAGTTTGAGCGAAATGCAGGCGCTTTGCCTGCAATTCCCACAAAACTCCTCGGAAGCGGGATAGGCGCCTGCGTCGGCGGCAGACGGCGCAAGGAGGAACCGGCGATACATAAATAATTGCTTGAGAAAACTGAATAAAAAGCCTATCCAGATCCATATCGAACCGCAGCAGGATTCTTCGTTGGCGAACTTTGCACGCAGGAACAAAGTGTCCAAAGCACGAGGAGGCAGGTGCCCTGCAAAGCGCGAAAGGCTGCGGATATCGATCCGCGCCGTGTGGTCTCCATATCCGGTTCGCAGGCTCCTTTTTGCTTGGGGTCTTTTAAGCAATCCCGGCCCACAATTGTTTCACGGTCCGCGTTCATTGATGTCTTTATCCGCATAATTCAGCTTTGCATCTCTCGCCTGATACAGCACTTCATAATGCTTGATGGATGCGTCAACAAGTGTGCCGATGGCAGCGCCTCTATCTTCTCCCAGCGTCCCGGAATTGTTTCTGCCCGGACAATAGTCGTTACCAGCCAAATTCCCGTTAATACGGCAATGACGATTTTTATTTTCATAATCCCTACCCTGTGCCTTTTTATGTGTAAATGCGAAATATGGCCGATAAGAGGATCATCAGGCAATGAGAGGCTATGGCCTTTCATTGTCGGGAAAGATGTCTAACAGCGGACATGAGTTGGACCAAAGCCATTCGTGTCTCACTTCCGCAGCAGGAGGAGGCTGTGGCTGCGCTGCAGCACGGATGACAATGGCAAATTGGACGCGCTATTCCCGGCTCCTCATGAGTGGTGCTGTCCAATTCCCGGTGTCGTCTGGCCTAACAGCGGCAGAACATATGGCGCGGAGTCTTATTTGGGTTCTGTATTTCAGCGGGATTTCTCCGGTAACCGCAACGGCTCCGGCTTTCTGCTCATACTGACAGATTCGTCTGCAAACCTTTTTAATGCTTTGGAGTCGCCGGTTTTTTGCTTGAGGTCCGAATGCACGATTATAGACAGGTTGCGCATGATCCCAGTTCGCAACAGCGCTACGCCGGATACGACCGTATCATGGGCAATATTTTCTGGTTGCTGATCGCCCTCGTGACACTCAACATCCGCCTGATGCCCAAGGATCGATCGGACGTCTACTTTCTTGGCGCCCTCTGCCTGCTCCTTTTCATATACAACATCAACGCCCGCTACGGATTGTTTTCACGGAAGTACAGCGCATTTAAAACCTTCGTGGACCTGATGGTTTTTATGGCCTTTATTGTGGCGGTTTGCTGGTATACCGGCCGCGTCACCAGCCCTTTTGTTTCGCTGATCTACCTGATCCTGATGGCCACGTCTCTGACTCAGGGGAAACGGGTCACTTACTTTATGGCTGTGCTGGCCGTTGTCTCCTACATCTTTCTGGCATCCCGGAACTATACCGGAATTGGCGATTGGGTAACCAACCTCCTGGAACTCTTTCCTTTCATGCTTATCGCCCATCTGGGCGCCATGCTGGCCGGCGAAACCGAGAGCGCCCGCCGCGAGGTGGAGCGCCTGTCGTTGACCGACGAAATAACCGGCATTAACAACATGCGAAACTTCTTCCTGCTGGCCGAATCCCAGGAGAGGATCGCGACCCGGTACAAACGGCCGTTCTCGATCTGCATGATCGATGCTGATGACCTGAAAAAAACCAATGACCAGCACGGCCACCTGGCGGGCACGGAACTGATTCGCCGCATGGGGGACATGATTTCCTCCAACGTACGCACTTCCGACATCTGTGCGCGCTATGGTGGAGACGAATTTGTCATTATGTTCACCGAAACCGGGAAGCGGGATGTGATAGCGGTGGTTGAGCGGATTATTTCCCGGATGGCTGCCGCTTCCTTTGACTTTAAGGACAAAAAAATATCCACAACCCTGTCGGCCGGTATCGCCGGATACCCGGAAGACGGAACCGACGTACGGTCGATTATGGCCAGGGCCGATGAGGCTATGTACGCCAGCAAACGTTCCGGTAAAAACCGGGTCGCTTTGTACAGCGGCAATCTGCGGGAAGCGGTGCAGGAAAAGCAATCATCAACACGCGAGAGATTCTCGAGCATTGATGCACAGCCGGCTATCGATGCGAGCCTCCAGGGTTCCGGTCTTTGAAGCCGGCGTAAATCGCAAAAATGCGATTTTCCAGATCTTGCAATCCGGGGGCAAAAATGCAAGAATGTGTCTCCTTTTCGGCCGCGTCCCCATCGTCTAGTCGGCCTAGGACACCGCGCTTTCAATGCGGCAACACGGGTTCGAATCCCGTTGGGGACGCCATGACCTTCCATAAAATATTGCAAATAAATGACATACTAGATGGGAGGGTCGGATGTCCTGCATTCCATCCCACAAATATACGGACGAAGATGCGTCTAATCGGAACGATGCAAGCCTGCTTAAGTATCGAAAACCGAGCCGAGAAAGTTGTGAAAATTAGGGGCACGTGGGAACCGCCGCGATCTACGACTAGAAATCAGCGGATCGGGGGTTCAAGTCCCTCTGGGCCCACTTGAAAACAGAACTTACCGGCTTTCAGGAAAATCCAAAAAACCCACGGGGTAGCACCGGGGTAGCAAAAAAGTCCTCAGAAAAGCGAATTCTGCCAGGTTGTCCCTCCAACAGCATCATTTCTGATCCAATCTTTTAGTGGAATAGGATATGCGAGTAGCTGAAGATCTGCCTGGCCTTTTGCAAATCTCCTTTCTTCTTTTTTCCTGATGTTTCGGACCTGTTCACTGCGTAAATGCGGGGCCCGGAACTTCGTGTCCCTACGAACCTCCTGAAATTCACAGGTAAGTTTTAGAGAGGTTTCCTTACTCATTGTCTATGGAGGGGAAAAGAGAGGAGGAGCCTATGTGCATGCGGTTCATCAGATTCAAAGAACTCAGGCAACGAATTCCGCTTGGAAGAACGACAATCTGGAAAATGATGCGAGAAGGCAGGTTTCCAAAGAGCCGGCGGATCGGGAAGATGGTGGCCGCTTGGCTTGAAAACGAGGTTGAGGAGTGGATGAAGGAAAACGCCGGCACACAAGAAGGAAAAGGAGGGCAGGTATGAACCTCCCCGGACTGTCCGGCTGTGATGGGAAGAAACGAGTCATTCTTTCGATGGGCGGGAAAGGAGGGGTTGGCAAGACCAGCATTATGGTGAGCCTGGCCGAATGGTTTTCCCTGAACCAGATTCCGGTGAAACTGCTGGACCTGGATACCGAGAACAAAGCCCGGGGCTCCCTGACCCATTTTTTCGGGGGCCGCGTGCCCAAGGTCAATATTCACTCTCCTGCCGGGCTGGACGCATTTATCGATCACCTCGCCGACGGCGCCCCTGTGGTGCTGGCGGATATGGGGGCCGGATCCGGTCAGGTTACATACGAGTGGTTTGAAACCATGTATCCGGATATCGCGGAGGCCGGCATCGCGTTTACGACAATCGGGGTAGTGACATCCGATCCCGCCAGCGTCGAAAGCGTGCTTTCCTGGGCCGCCCGGCTTCAAGACAAGGTGAGTTACCTGATCGTTGAAAACTGCATTACGGATCGAACCGATTTCACATATTGGGACGAGAGCGAACAGGCCCGGCGTTTCAGGGAGGTTTTGGCTCCGGCGGTAATCCGGATGGATTACCGGCTGGCCGAGCTGGAAAATGCCACTCGGAACCACGGGGTTACATTGAGCGGCGTTGCAGCCAGGGGAACCGATATTCCCGAGCTGAGCCGCGCCTCGCTGGTAATGAGGGCTCAAAGCTACCGTGCTACCGTCGAAGGATGTTCGCAGAATTCGAAAGGGTGAAGGAGCTGCTTTTGCCGTGAATCCAGTAAAGCTTTCCAATAAGGAGCTGATTGATCGAATTTCAAAGCAGCTTCCCAAGGATATCGCGGCCGAATATTACCGCGAAATGATGTACTGCTGCTCGCTCCCGGAGAATGACGAGATGCTCCGGATACTACGGATCCTGCAAATCCTGACAGCTCTGATGGAGGGAGTGCCTTCCCGGGTGACGGTTGAGCGGGAAGCTATGGAACGCCTGTTCAGAGAAACCCTATCGGAGCTTAAGACAGTACTCCGGTCGAGTGAGTCGTTTCAGAAACAGCTGGATCTTCGGCTGGTCCGGCTTCCAGGGGAGATAGCGGAAGGAATCGAGCCTGGCGATATTGCCAAAAGCATCAATGAGAGTCTCCAGCGGCAGTTTAATGCTTCGACGATTCCCCAGACTGGCGCAGCTCTAATGGCCGTGGCAGAACAGATAGGCACGGTCCATTCGGAATTCCGCACGGCGGCAAATAGTATCGGGAATGCATACAGGGGTTCGGCGGCGCAGGCTCGCGAGGCAATTGACAAGATGCGTACCACAATTGAGGTGTCTGCGGAAGCCGCCAGAAGCGCATCTGTGGGTCTTATGGTCACATTCAAGAATACCTACTGGAAGGTCCTGATCAGTGCGGCGATTGCGGCACTGTTGGTCGGATTCGTGATTGGCGCGTCCTATGTCCGGATTTTCGACCCTCCCAAACAGGAGGTCCATAGGTATTACGTGGAATCAAAATGTACGGATCCTCCTGTGAAACCCAAGCGGAAATAATTTTCGATGCTTACGATACGTGCGATGTCGGATGGGAAGGGATACTCTTCCCGGCATTTGGAGCATGGGGATTACTATGCGGAAGGGGAGCGTATCTTAGGCCGCTGGCAGGGACAAGGATCAGCCCTTCTTGGACTTTCCGGCGAAATTAAGCCAGAGGACTTTGAATCTTTACGCCAGGGACTGGATCCTCGAACCGGCGGGTTCCTCCGTCAACGGAAAAGCGCCGACAGAAAGATGCCGGATGGAACGGTCCGGTCTCACGGAAGAAATCTGTACGACTTCACGATCTCGGCGCCGAAATCTGTTTCGGTCATGGCCATAGCGCCGACCATGAGCGCCGTCGAGGAACTTCAAAAGGTAGGGTTCAGGGATGCGGTCACGATTGAACGCCTGCTGCAGGATCTAAACCGCCAGGCTGCAATGAGAGGCAAGGTGCTGATTGTGGATGAGGCCGGTATGGTTTCCGGCCGGCAGATGCGAGATCTGCTGGATCTCATGGAGAAGCATTCGGCCCGAATTGTCTTCAGCGGCGACACAAGACAGATCCAGAGTGTCGAGGCCTGCGATGCTTTACGGATTCTGGAAAATGAATCCCGCCTGAAGAGCGTTGAGTTGGTCCACGTACAGCGCCAAACCAATCGGGACTACCGCGAAGCGATTAAGGAATTGCGACGGGATCCAGCCAGAGGATTTGAAAAGCTGGAAGCCATGGGAGCCGTACGGGAAACGCCGTGGCTGGATCGATCTGAAGCCGTAGCCCGGGCATTTGCCGAGGCCGAGGCTAAGGGAAGGAATGCCCTGGTGGTTTGCGCCACCCACGAAGAAATAGACAGGGTTACCGAAAGGATCCGAACTAACCGGAAACAGCGGGGACAGATTGGAAACAGTATAGAGATTGGACGGGAGGAAACGCTTAACTGGACCACGGCGCAGAAAAGCAACGTACGGAATTACCGGCCGGGGCAGGTACTTGTATTTCACCGGGCAGTGAAGGGAATTGCGAAAGAGGACGCCCTTGAGGTGATTCGGATAGACGGCAATGAAATTATAACCCGCCTTCCAAACGGTGGACTAAAGGCAATCACTCCCGAAGATGCAAAGAGCTTTGACGTATGCGAGAGACGGAGCTTTGAGATTGCACGAGGCGACAAGCTTTTGATTACGGCCAACAGACGCGGCAAGAAAGTTCGCTGCACCAACGGGGAAATCGTAAGCGTCGCCGAAGTGGACCACAAGAGACAGATAATTTTAACGGATGGCCGGGTTCTTCCGTCTGGTTTCAGGCAGCTCACCCATGGGTACGCCGTGACGGCGCATCGAAGCCAGGGAAAGTCTGTGGATGAGGTGATCATTTCCGGAGACGGGATGCGCAAGGAACTGTTTTATGTGGCTGCCTCCCGCGGCAGAGAAAGCCTGCAGATAATCACGAGCGATAAAGAACTGCTCCGCGAATCGGCCGGATTATCCAGTGCCCGGCAATCTGCATCGGAACTGCAACGAAAGAATCGTCCCGGACTTCACCAGGGATTAGACCGCGGCCTTGCCTTGGCTCGCAGGCTTGCCAGCCGGGCTGCTCAATTCATATCACGGCTGACAAAACCGCTGACGTTTACAAGAGAGTCAACCCACCAACCTATTGTGGAGAATAGCCATGACTGGGGAATCGAGTGAGATCTCAAGCTCTAATCTCGAAATTGTTCTCCTGAAGCGGACGTTTGTTTTGCCATGGAACCAGTTTCTGTTTGCGGAAGGGGGCAATGAGGAAGTCCGGCTCGCGTTCAGCACGCATGACGTCGTAGTAATGGGGAGCCGTCTCATCAAACTCCTCGAAGATTTGTCAGCTCGAAGATTGAGCCGGCTCCAGGAGCCCGGCAGGGCAGACCGGTTCAGCTCTTCCGTTGGTTTGCAGATAGCTTCGATTTCAGTGAAGGAAGTGGATTAGTACATGCTCGCAGGCAACATCCAGAACGTGATTATCAGTAAGACACCATCCCTAAGGCTTCGCCTTAGGATTTTGGGAGCTGATCATGAAATCCACTCTGGTGCGTGTTTGGTGCGCCCCGATGCATGCTTGATGCGCGTTTGGTGCAGCTCAACATTTAATTTACTGATGTTCTCCGGCATTGGCTGGCTCTGCCAGATATTTGGCTCAGGTTTTTCATGGACAACAGATTTAAGACAATTCTGCAAGACCTTCCGCCGAAGAAGCGGCAGCGCTCGAAGCTTGAGCCCTACGCAGAGCTCATCGAGCAACTCAGACGTCGAGGCCATACGTATAGGGAGATCTCGCGCATTCTGGCGGAGAAGTGTGGCCTGACCGCAGTGTCCAGCACTCTCGTTCGTTTTGTGGCCGCTCGCGCGAAGAAAAAGCAAAAACTTTTGAAACATCGGCAGATTCTGAACTCTCGCGGCAAAGCGCAGGAGAGCATTGAGGTAAACACACCTGCTGCCGTTTCAGCCAATGATCTTTGGCAAAGGATCGAGGCTCTTAAACAAAGGTCACCGGAAAGCGTGCAGCCCTCGAGGCAATTTGAATATGATCCAGACCAACCGCTTCAATTGCCTCGCAAGAAGTAGAATCCGCCAGATATGGATCTCTGGTCGTTACTTCCCACAAGGCCGTTTCTTGGGATCCAGGCAATACGATTGCTCATATGTTGTTGCGATTCAAGCTCTTAGGGCCGAAGTGCCATGAAGGAGAGGAACGAAAAAGTCGGACTGAAATTTATGCAGTTCTCCGTTTGATGGTCTTTCCGCGTCGCTGTAAAAGCTGAGCAACGGCACGAAGAGTCTCGTTTACCTCCTTTGCTGTTGGGAACTCGGCCGCAATATCAGGCTCAATAACAACAACATTCGTGCCGGCAGCATATTGCTTAGCGTGTTTTCCCCTCACTCCTTCACTGAAATCATACTCTGCGCGCAATGCGTCGCTACTCGGTTTAGGGCTTTTGGATCGTCTATTAGGCTTTGTTTTCATAATCTTTTCGCTCAGACCGGCTGGCCCGCCGGGCGCTTATAATTCTAATTTCTTCACCTCTCTCAGTATACGATACCACAAGCAATCGATTGCGGTGAGAGAGGCCTAAGTCAATGAAACGTGCTTCCGATACTGAGTGATCTGGATCCGGTATCGTAATGGACAGCGTATCAGCAAAAACCGATGTCGCCTCCTGAAATGAAACTCCATGCTTCTTGAGGCTCGAATTGGCCTTGCGCTGGTCCCATTCAAATCGCAATCCCATTGCCGATTCCTCATGAAAACATAAAAGGAACGCGTGCCATAATTATGCGACCAAATATCACCTGCATCTGCAGCCCGAATCTTAACATGCCTCCTAGCATTTGACCGCCATCAAAAGGACGGATTCTTGCCTGTAATCCTGAAACAGTTGCTCAGCAGGAATTTTTCTCCCAGGCAAAAAGAAACTTTGGGTTTCTCGTATCATCGCTGTTGTTGATTAAAGCGTTTTTCAGAAAGGCAAATTTTTAACCGAGTCCCATGAAGTCGCGTTGGGGGAGATAACGCCAAAATGTAAATTGCTGTCAATACTGCATTCCAAGGTCGATTGATGCTTCCGCGATGGCCTTATCAGGGGACTTGGGACAAAAGGGTAACATGGATGGTCTCCAGCTTTGCTTTATAGTATCATACACCTGATTCATCAGCTTCTGTGATGCGAAGTGGAGATCCAAATGATCTTATCATTTCGCTCCAAGGCCAGGAAACTTGCAGCTTGCGCATTCTCCGCAGCGACCTTCTCGTTGATATTTCATGCTTTATTGGCAATTTCCTCAGGTGGACCTCCGCCAACCCAGGAGAGCCCGCGATTCGGAATCTTCATGCCGAAGCTCGATGTATATTCAGGAACACCTGATGTTTAGCAACGCGTAAAGGCTTACCTTCGAAGAACAACGAATCCTGCCGATATCGAATTGGCCGAATTTCCCATCATTTCCGAGGACGATTTGGACAGTTACGATTGGGATACTCATACTCTGCATCTCCGAGCCAGTATTTGGCTAAAAATACCAAGACCTCGAGCATCTCTAGGCACACCGTTTGTATTAGTCGTTGACGGCACTCCGATATACGTCGGTGCCTTTTGGTCCGGACTATCCTCTTTTGCATGCCCTGGGCCTGTTATCGTGTCGCGGTATTTCGGTCATGACGAGCGGGATTCCACACAGCTCACCATTCGCTTGGGATACGGTCCTCCTGATGAAGGGTTTCCGGATCCACGGAATAGTGAACAACTGAAAAAGGTATTGGCAGAACTCGGGAAGCTAAGAACAAACTAGTTGGGTCGCTCACTCTTCATCTGGTCGTTAGCGCAATTATTACCACAGGTCTGTGGGATAGCCTGGAGGATAATCCGCCAGGCTTCGAGATCGTTATTGTCCATAAGTCCTAGAGTTGTATCGGGAGCGCACCAACGGCAAAAAATTGCATAATTAAGCCCGCCATCGTGGTGCGCTCCCGATACAACTCTAGGACTTCGAGGGAGTTAGGGATTATTTCACCTTTCCGATTAGCGCGTTACATGGCCATGTGGAATAGCAACTATCCAGAAATCTGTGTGTTGAGGCGGATCACCGCGTGGTCGACCGTATCCTGCGGCATCGTGAAAGCGGGCGCTGCAAAGCCCAGGATCCTTTCGAACCGATGGCGCCGCCCTGTGCAGTTGAAAGCTCTCCGCGATAATTCCGGGGACACCGCAAAGGTTCGGTTGCGGACCGGACGCCTGTTTAGTCAAGGTTTGTCTGAACGCCGGCAGAATCTCAGCCAGTCCTGAATTTCGCTGTGATTTTTCCGATTTCCTTTCTAATTTTCCCGCTTTGCTCTTGCCCTACAGAATAGAAATACCTATAGAGAAGCGTGTCCTTTCGGCAAGGCTGCACACGCAGATTTTTCCACCGGAGCCCGCGCAA
>CAYYTC010000070.1:0-22617 GCA_964474425.1 uncultured Acidobacteriota bacterium | reverse complement strand
GCTTGGAAACCTACCGGAGCCGGAATCTACCCACAGATTTTGCTGAGGAGGCAAATAAATTAGGCTCATTCTATGATGACGATCCGGCGCTGTGGGCTGAAATCAAACAGAAAGGCCATGGGGCGATAGTTGGCCCGGGACATATGGATACTCTGGGGCCTGCTGTTATCGGATGGTGTGCTGAAATCGAAAAGTCGGGCGTTCCAGCAGTGCCTCTCATATGCGCAGTTTTTCCGGAGCTTGAAAGAAGAGTTGCCTATTTAAAAGGTATGCCCAACATGCGTATCGCATTTATTCCGTATGAAATAATCGGCGCAGGAAAATCTAAATGCCGCCAGATTCTTGAAGGTCATGATCCAGTGTCCGGCAAACCGGTGCTTAAAGAATTTGAAGATATATTGACGCAGCCGCCAACTGCTGAGGAAAGTAAAAAAGGGACGATAAAACGGAAAGAGCCCAGGTTATTGAAACCGGATACCCGGGAAAATCTGCAGCGCCTTATTATCGATAAAGGATGGACCGATTATCTGCCGGTAGTTCTTCCTACTGAAGAAAAAGTGGCTGAAATGCTGGCAGCTACCAGCAATAAACCAGATGAGATAGTCGGCCGGATGCCGGTGTCCGGTCCCTATGAATCACCAGAATATACTGTAGAACAGGTAGCGGTCAACGCAGTGATGGCAGGCGTCAGGCCCGAGTATTTCCCGGTAGTTCTGGCAATAGCCTCAACCGGACAGACTTCGCTTTGGTCCTCCGTTACTTCTCAAGCCAGGATGGCAGTGGTCAACGGACCGATACGTAAAGAGATCAAGATGAATTCCGGAATCGGAGCGCTGGGGCCTTTTAACGAGGCTAACGCCGTTATTGGCCGCTCCTGGACATTTATCTCCAAAAATCTGGGCGGGATCGGCGGCGTGCCAAAGGTAAACTATCTGGGCGCCTTCGGGAATAATATGAACTATAATAACCTGTGCTTTGCCGAGAGTGAGGAGGAGCTACCCGAAGGATGGGAACCACTTCATGTTCAAAAGGGATGTAAACCGGACGATAGTGCTGTTTCATTATTTGCCGGCTTTGACATGTATTCCGGCGTTGGCCCTAGTGCACTCTCAAATTGTGAAAATATAAGAAGCAAATTGCAGCAGCATTTCAAACCCAATGCTGTTTTTTACAGAGGAGTAGGTTTTGGGCTACGTGCTGTCGTACTTGTGACGCCTCAATCGGCCCGTGCCCTGTTTAATGAAGGATTTAAAACCAAGGAAGAACTCAGCCAATGGCTCGGCGAAAATACATTTAAACTGAACAATAAACCTGAAAAATCTGATATTCATCTTGAGATAATCGTGGTTGGCGGAACGACCGAAGGCTTTGAACTGGCTAATTTCCACTACAATACTACTGCCCTGATAGATGGATGGAGATAAAAGACCCAGCTGAGGTAATCTACATACATAGGGGGAAATAATGAATAACCCCAATAGATTATTAACAAAAGCACGCCAGTATGATAATGAGCATCTGGAGGTTGTTTATCGGAAAGCTCAACCTCTGGATACAAAAAATTTTGGAATAGAATTTCAGACACCGTCTAGGATTGAATTCAGACCCGACTCAACATTCCTCAAGAAAGGCAAAACATTTTTTGAGAATAGTTTTCCTTTACCCTGCGATATGCTTTGGGAACGTGATGTTGCAGTAAAAATGCGGGATGGTATTACCCTCTACGCCGATATATTCCGTCCCGTCAGAGATAGTAAACTGCCGGCAATATTGAGCTGGAGCCCCTATGGAAAAACCGTCCCCCAGAAAGCTCCTCCTGGCGTGGCTCCCAGCGCAGTTTCCGGATTGCAAAAATTCGAGGGTGCTGACCCCGCTTACTGGTGTAATCATGGCTATGCTGTCATTAATGTTGACTCCCGTGGCTCCTTCTACTCAGAAGGCGATATCGAATATTGGGGAACACCCGCCGCGAACGATTGCTATGATTTTATTGAGTGGACCGCCAGACAAAACTGGTGCAACGGCAAAGTAACCATGTCCGGAAACTCCTGGCTGGGAATTATCCAATGGTTCGCCGCTGCCCAAAACCCGCCGCATCTGGCCGCCATCGCTCCCTGGGAAGGCCATATAGACCTGTATCGCTACGACTTGCTGCGGGGCGGTATCCCTGACACCGCCTTTTGTAATTTTAATACCAGCACTCAAATCGGCCGGAACTATGTGGAGGACATGCCCGCTATGGTTAATCGATATCCGCTAATGAATGCTTACTGGGCCGATAAGCGAGCTAAACTGGAACAAATTAAGACACCGGCATATATCGTAGCCAGCTGGGGTGGGCACCAGACTATCGATGCCTTCAGAAGAATAGCTTCTAAAGAAAAGTGGCTGAGGGTTCACAATACCGGAGAATGGCCGGATTATTATGAATATGCCGACGATCTAAGGTGTTTCTTTGATCATTATCTCAAGGGCCTGGACAATGGTTGGGAAAAAACCCCACCCGTCCGCCTCTCTATACTAAACCCCGGCGGCACAGACCAGGTTAATCGTGCGGAGAATGACTGGCCCCTGTCCAGGACCGAATACCAGAAATTATATCTCGATGCCTCGAGCAACGCTCTAAGTTTTGAACCACCAGCAAAGGAGTCCTCAATCAGCTATCAATCGGATGATAACCATAGCGAAATTGCCTTCACGATCGATTTCGAGAAAAATGTTGAGTTCACTGGGTATGTCAGTCTGCGCCTCTGGATTGAGGCTGAGACTGCTCAGGATGCCGATCTCTTTGTGCTTATTCATAAGCTAGATGCCCAGGGCAAACCTATCATAGGGGGTTTTGGCTATGTAGGTCCTGATGGCCGATTGCGGGCGTCGCATCGAGCACTACAATCAAAACAGTCAACCCCCTGGTTCCCATATCATCCGCACGATAAAGAGGAACCCTTGGAGCCAGGTCAAATTGTCCCCCTGGATATTGAGATCAGACCCATTGGCATGCGCTGGAAAGCTGGAGAACGATTGTGCCTTAGCGTGGCTGGGTACAACATCCTGAGCCGATTTCGCAAAGGGCCTGTGCCTGGAGGTGGAATTTTGGCTGGTCCTGCAATTTGTAATAAAGGGAAACATGTTATTCATACTGGAGGACGCTATAGCTCATACCTACTCATGCCGCATATTTCTTAATATTTGGGGGTCATAGATCAAAATCTATAGGAGTAATTTTTATGAATAAATTTCCTTATCTTTTCAGTGAGCTAGTAATTCGCGGGCACACTTATCGTAATCGCATCGTTACAGGCCCGACTTTGTTTGCTTCCGCGGCTTTTATACCCGAGATATCTGAAAATATATATCGCATGGTCGAAAATCGCGCCAAGGGTGGATCCGCCGCCGTGATGGTGGGGGAGATCGGCATCAATTTTGAAGAATGTGGATCTCCATTCACCCAACCCTTTGACTATAACCTTACTAGGGGACCAGTATTTGAAGCATTAGCGCGCTATGCTACAGTCATTAAAAAACACGGCGCGATTGCCCTGATCGAGATTTGCCACGAAGGCTCGGAATGCGAAACGCCTACGCCCTATGGTCCCGTCGAGTGCATCAATTCCCGTGGCAGGCAAGTCAAAGCCATGGATGAAAAAACCATGCAAAAGATTTGCGATGATTTCACACGCGTCGCAGTTTTTTATAAGGCTGCGGGGTTCGATGGAATTGTCCTACACGGAGCCCATGGTTTTTTGATTCAGCAGTTTGTTTCCCCTTTATTAAATAGACGGACAGATGAGTATGGGGGCAGCGCAGCCAACAGGGCTCGCTTCCCTATCAAAATCGCCGAATCATTGCGCAAGGGTATGGGTGAGGATATGATCCTTGAGTTTCGTATCAGCGCTGAAGACGGCTTGTCAGGCGGAATGGCCATCCAAGATACTGTGGAGTTTAGCCGGCTTATTGATGGCAAGGTCGATATTATCCATATTTCCAACGGCTTTAAAACCAGAGGGAACCGTACCCATACTTTTACCAGTATGTATGATGAACACGGGTATAATGTAAAGTTCGCAGCTCTTGTCAAACAGGCTGTTAAGAAGTCGAAAGTCGCTGTAATTGGCGGTATCAATAGCCCGGAATACTGCGACGAGATAATCAAGGATGGTAAAACGGACCTCGTGATAATCAGCCGCCAGGCCTTCGCTGACCTTGAATTTGCCAATAAAGCCGCGGCAGGAAAAGAAAATTTCATACGCCGGTGTGTAAGGTGCTTTAGCTGCTATCCTGGTCCGGGCGAACATGAGTCTGAAAAATCCCAGGCTCCGCCAGCTATACCCGGTGGCTTTGCCAACCTTCTTAATAGGATCATGCAGCAACAAGCTCCCAAAACGCTGGAGGAAATGCTATACCGAATTGAGCACAACGAAATGATGTCGCCGGCATCCATGGGGCAGTGTGCCATCAATCCTGTAGCATCGAACAAAGTTTATCCGGAGTTGTTTCCCAAACCAGAAAAGCCCCAAAAGATCCTGGTGATAGGAGGTGGTATCGCAGGAATGCAGGCCGCAATAACCGCCGCCGACCGCGGCCACGAGGTCACCCTGGTTGAAAAAGATTCTGCTCTTGGCGGCGTTATGCGTTTTACCGAATTTGATGCGGATAAACACGACTATTTCACTTTTATCAAGGCTCTCCGGCTTGAACTGGAAGCACACAAAATCAATGTTGTTTTGAATTGTGAAGCCAATGAGAGCGTTATCAATAAGTATACTCCCGATTATGCTGTGATTGCGATAGGATCAATCTCTAAGAACACAGATATTAAAGGCGCTGAAAATGCTGTTGATGTACTTGAAACTTATTATGCTCCTCAAAAGATAGGTAAAAACGTGGTTATTGTTGGCAGTGGATGGAACGGGTGCGAAGCGGCGATTCATCTTGCCGGAATCGGTAAAACAGTCACGGTAATTGCCCGGAGAGACAAAATCGCGCCTGAAGTTTCTGGAATGTCAAGGACATCCATGCTCGATGAAATGGACAAACGCCGGGTGAAATCGTTAACTGGCTTGCAGACACGCAGGATTACTAAAAATGGTGTTTACGTGGCAGATAAAGATGGAAAGGAAAGCTTTATCGAGGCCGATACTGTAATCGCTGCCTTGGGAAGGGTCCCGGATACCGTAAGGGTCGAAGCGCTTAAAACAGCCTGTAAAAACCTTTCTTATAAAGTAATTGGAGATTCCGATCGTGTGGGCAGAGTGAAGGATGCCGTCAGGTCCGGATACATCACAGCTAGTATGATTGTCTAAATTAGTGTCAGTTGGACGGCCACGATTTTTATATATCGGGCTAATGAGGAGTTAAATCGCCTATCGAACCTTACCGGCGAATTGACTATTGAGAAAGGAACCCGATAGCAACCATCTAAAAGTACTGCAACTTAATTGTTTCGTTTAGTGGTTCTGGATTGGTTATTGCGGGAGGCTGGCATGAAGTACACGGTACTTAATCCGCAAGGCCTGCGCGAGATTATAAAAAGGACACCTTTAAGCCCCCGCCTTCCTAACCTGGAGGGCAAAACCATCTACTTTATAGCCCAGGACAGGCCTGTCTTTTCAGAAGAAGTAGCTAGACATTTAAGCTCGGCGTTACCGACATCCAGGGTTGTTTTCAAGACGAAAAGGACCTGGATCAGCCAGGATGACCCTGAATTAAGGAATGATATACTTAGCAACGCCGACGCCATGATATACGGTACGTGCATGGGCGGCGGTAGCGGCATGTCCGCTGTGACTTGGATAAAAGAAATCGAGAAACATGGCATCCCATCGGTCTATCTTGTGGGTGATATTTTTCAGTCGGATATAAAATCATCAGCTCTAATGCGGGGAATGCCTGCCTTGCGGACTGTTATTGTGACCCTGGTAGGAGAAGAGAATGTCACTCAGGATATAACCAATGAGCAATTTGCGGAAATGGTCTCGAGGTTGATAGATGCGCTCACATTACCGCTGACAGAAGAGGAGAAAGACTCTGGTGATATTGTTGCGGTGAAGCCTGACCGGGTAGCTATGACCGGCACCTTGGCAGAAATCCAGGACTACTTCTGCGACCACGGTTGGACGGATGGTCTTCCTATCCAGCCTGCTACCGAGGAACAGGTTAACGAGATGCTCAGAGGTACCAGTCATAACCCGGACGAAGTCGTAACCACGACGATGTATCCTGAGGAACTCACGGTTACGGTGGAAAAAGCGGCTATAGTTGGAGTGATGGCAGGCTGTAAACCGGAATATATGCCCCTGTTACTGGCTATCATCCACACCTGGGGACAAAACCCCCTGTTTGCGCAGGCCGCCCGTTCCGATAGCACTTTTTCGGTGATGACCGTGGTTAACGGGCCGATCAGAAAACAACTGGCTATGAACGCGGGAGGAAACGCCCTGGGGCCAGGTAATCGGGCCAATGCCACAATTGGCCGTTTTCTCCGGCTGGCTATCTTCAGCCTGGGAGGGTCAGTTGCCAGAATGAACGATATGAGTACACAGGGCAGCCCTGTGAAATACGGTTTTTGCTTTCCCGAGTATGAAGAGAAGAGCCCTTGGGAGCCATTCCATGTATCTATGGGTTATAAACCAGAGGAAAGCGTAGTCAGCCTGTTTTCGGGAGCCTGGTGTCACTGGAGCTTTCTTGCGGATCTTGATCTTCTCGCCCAGGCCATCTCCGGCTTTCATTGGCAGAAACAAGGAGTCATTTTGCTGGCCCCGGACGCGGCCCAGCTCTATTCCAGTAAGGGCCTGAGCAAAGCTGCTGTGGAGAAATATATCCAGGAGCATGCGGATTTTCCGCCAGTTGAGGAAAAGATGAACTGGTTCCGTTATGATGGCTTCATCCGCCGGGGAGATGTGCGCCCCCGCACCCCTATGGTTGGCTCGCCGAAAGTCATTGTGGTAGGAGGAGAAGCAGTCCAGCCTACCGCTCAGGTCTGGAGTTTCAGTTTACCACTGATGGCCAGTGTAGATAGGTGGCGTTAACCCTGAATTAGTACAAACATTTTAGTGGTTCAAAGAATGGATATTCATTGTAAAAATGACTGATACATTCTTGAAATAGCGCATTCTGCTACTCCTTTTGAAAGGCCAACGCGACTGCAGAAACACACCTGCGGCTTTCCCGTAAATCCGGTCTTCGAAGATGGCAAAACCCAATCTCGATTTAAGCGGGCAAATAATATCATGGAAAATAAAATAAGGACGCTATGTATAAAATATGACAGATCGAATAATATAGAGTGAAAAGAATAGGATGTGGGATCGCGGCCGCTAATAAAATAGATGGACCTGCGGATGGCGTTTCAGAAGATCAAATGGGGCTCATGGTGCTAATCCCGAATTCAACCAGAAACCAGCGCCGAAATAGCGAAACAATGCGATGTCTGGTTGGAGGGAGTGAAGACCTCAGGCTCCAGTATGGTTGACATTGGTGTTAAACTCGAGAAACTGGGAAGCGGAGCCATCGTAGTGGTTTGACTCGCCTGGCGCGTACAAAGCGAAGGACAAGGAGAAAAACAGGTGAAAGGGATCGATGATGAGCACGGCCTTGTCTTCCACATTATTCACGGCTCATTTGTCGATGGCCACGGCACGAGAACCACAGTATTTCTGAAGGGCTGTCCTCTTCGCTGCCTATGGTGCTGCAATCCTGAAGGGCAGAAAAAGCACTCGGAGCTGAAGGTGACTGTGTCGCTCTGTAATGCATGTGGGAATTGCGTGGCTGTATGCCCGGAATCTGCTATTTGCATCCATAGGGAGAGCGCGGTTCAGGTTGACAGGACAAAATGCACGAATTGCGGGATGTGTTTGGGAGTTTGCTACACGGGTGCGCTTGATCTTTTCGGCCGGGCTTACACCATCGACGAGCTTTTCAAAGAAGTGGCGAAGGATGAGCAGTATTACAGGGCTTCGGGGGGTGGGGTCACGATAGGGGGCGGAGAACCGACCTGCCAGTCGAGATTCACTCTCCAGTTTTTGCGAAAATGCCGGGAGAACTATATTCACACGGCGCTCGATACCTGTGGATATATTCTGGAACAAGCAGGGCTCCGGGCCCTCGAAGAATCTGATCTTGTGCTTTTTGACCTGAAATGCATGGATCCCGAGGATCATGTGAAGAGCACCGGGGTTTCGAATCAGGTGATTCTGGAAAACCTGAAGAGACGAGATGCGACACGAAAGCCGATCATTGTCAGAGTGCCGCTCATACCTGGCTATACAGATTCGAACGCCAACCTGTCGGCCATCGCCGGGATTCTTGCCACGCTGCAATCTTTAGACCGTCTGGATCTTCTGCCGCTTCACGAATACGGAAAAAACAAATACGCGCAACTTGGCATGGAGTACCCGTTATCAGGAATACAGCCTTTATCGGAGGAGAGGATCAAACAGATTCAAATTTTTTTCGAAAGCTTTGGATTGAAAAGCCAAATCGGGGGATAGAACAAGTCAGGGGGGATCCCAATGGACAGACTTAAGAACAAGGCAGCGCTTATTACCGGCGGCGGATCCGGAATCGGGAAAGCCATTGCCCTGGCCTATGCAGCGGAGGGTGCGGATGTATGCGTCTCAGGGAGGACTGTATCGAAGCTGAATGAAACAGTCGCTCAGATTGAAAGAGCGGGACGAAAAGGACTGGCAATCCAGGCCGATATTACAAAAATATCGGAAATAGACCGCCTCATCGCCGACATGATCCGGTCCCTCGGCAGAATCGACATCTTGGTAAACAATGCAGGAATCGTCTTGGATGCGACGGCTTTGGAAGTCACCGAAGAACAATGGGACACTCTCATGAATACGGACCTGAAGGGCGCCTTTTTCACCACGCAGCGGGCGTTGCCCCACATGCTCAAGCAAGGAAAAGGGAAAGTGATTAATGTCGCATCCCCGCTGGCGATGGAGGGCATCAAAAACTGCAGCGTCTATTGCGCGGCAAAGGCCGGCGTGGTGAATCTGACACGAGCGCTTGCCATAGAACTTGCTGATAGGAACATCTATGTGAATGCGCTGGCGCCGGGTTTTACCGTAAGCCCGCTGACCGCACATACGGTAGCAGATCCGGAGTGGTCGCGCGTCATTCTTGATCGGATTCCTCTCGGCCGCTATGGTCAGCCGGAGGACGTCAATGGCGCCGCAATATATCTTGCATCGGACGAATCCGACTTCACCACCGGGACCACCCTATATGTAGACGGCGGGGAAACCGCCATGTAGAGGGATCATCCGACGAAAAAACGGGAAGGAAAAAGGGTGGAAAACAAGGAAAGGATCGAACAAATAAGAGAGTCCGTATATGCCATACCTCAGCTCTGTATCGAAAGGGCTGCTCTGATGACCGAATCCTACAAAGAGAATGAGGGGGATCCGCCCGCCCTGAAAAGAGCCAAAGCACTGGACAAAATATTGAGAGAAATGTCCATCCGAATCGAGCCGGACGAGTTGATCGTGGGCAGGGCAACAAGCAAACGTGTCGCAGGCCCCCTGGTTCCGGAGGTCCAGTGGCAATGGTACCTTGCGGAATTGGAATCCTTGTCTTCTCGGGAGACCGACAGGATTCAGCCATGGAACGAGGAGGAGAAGGCAAAGGTAAAAGAAATCATCGAGTACTGGAAGGGCAAGTCGCTCTCCGACAAATGGCACGCTGGGGTTCCTGCGGAGTATAAGAAGTTTGAAAATGTTTTATGGGAACCGGGAGGGGCCAATCCCATTATGGGATTCCACCTGGCCCATTGTTGTCCCGACTTCGAACGTGTGCTCGTCCAGGGTCTGGACGGAATAATAAAGCAGGTCAATGAAAGGCTTGAAATATTGGATCTGACGGAGAAGAGTTCTGATGCATTTACATTCCTGATAGCCGTCAGAATAGCACTCAATGCGACTACAGCCTTTGCAAAAAGGTACGCCGTACTTGCCCAGGAACTGGCCGAAAAGGAAGCCGATCCGCAGAGGAGAGCGGAACTAAACCGTATCGCGGATGCCTGCGCCTGGGTGCCGGCAAGGCCGGCTCGCAATTTTCATGAAGCCATGCAGTCGCTCTGGTTTTCCTATATCGCGGTAATGCTGGAGGCCTGGGGGCCGGGGATTGGATTCGGTAGAATGGATCAATACCTGTATCCCTTCTACAAAAGAGATATAGATGAAGGCCGGATCACACGGGACGATGCGCGCCTGCTGATCTCGTTGTTTTATCTGAAGCTCAATGAGCTGGTCATGCCGTTTGCATTGAAATCTTCTAGAGGAAGCGGTCAAAGTCCCTTGTCTGGAATTACCCTTGGCGGAATCACGCGGGAAGGATGTGACGGAGCAAACGAATTGTCATTTCTGTTTCTTGAAGCCGAGGAGAACGTCAGACTGCAGGAAGATCTCGTTGTCAGAGTTCATGCAGGCACCTCGGAATCTTTCCTGATCAAAGCGTGCGAGATTGCCAAATTGGTAAAAGGCAAGATCAAATTCGTCAGCGACGAAACCATAATTCGGCAACTCCTTAGCGATGGGAAGCCCATCGAGTATGCACGGGATTATGCCGTGACTGGCTGTTTCATCCGTACTGTGCCCGGTAGGACCAGTGATACAGGCGGAGATTTTCTCAATCTGCCGCTGGCGCTGGAGCTGGCTTTGAACAACAGCAAATCCAGGATAACGGGAGAACGGATGGGACCGGAAACAGGAAATCCGTGTACGTTCCAGTCTTATGAGGAAGTGTGGAGCGTCTACAAGATTCAGGCGGAGGCTTTGCTTCGCCGCTCCCTAACTCCGACAAATCTCTATCGGCGGCTTTTTGCTGAATTTGCTCCCACCCCTCTCCAATCCGCTCTATTCGAAGGGTGTGTCGATAAAGGAATCGACTTGACAAATGGCGGAGCCTCCCATACCACGCTGGCAATGTGGGTCGCCGGCATTCCCGATGTGGGGGACAGCCTGGCTGCTCTTAAACGAGTGGTGTTCGAAAAGAAGCAAATATCAATGAAAGACCTGATTGAAGCCCTGGATAAGAACTTTGAGGGGAAAGAAAGAATCCTGAAGCTCCTGATGGATGCACCGAAATTCGGGAACGACGAGGATTATGTGGATTCCATAACGGGCGAAGTTCTTGTTCATGCGGCCAATGAGCTTCGAAGCCACAAAGGCTTTGCAGGCTTGCAGTATGGATTGGCAGCTGGGGCAATCCGCTCCCACATTACATTTGGCAATGTGGTCGGAGCGCTCCCCAGCGGAAGGAGAGCCGGGGAGAGTTTATCCGATGGAGGAATTTCCCCGTGCCAGGGGAGAAATGTAAAGGGGCCGACATCGACGATGCGTTCAGTCTCCAAGCTGGATCTTATAAAGAGCAGCGGCGGCGCGGTTCTCAACATGAAATTCCATCCGGACGTGCTGGGAGATACGTCCAAATTAAGGAAATTGGCGCTGCTCATCAAAACCTTCTGTGAAACCGGCGGCGACCTTGTTCAGTTCAATATCGTCAGCAGCAGTACCCTGAAGGATGCGCAGAAAAATCCGGAGAAGTACCGCGACCTGCTGGTCAGGGTGGCAACCTATAGTGCCTATTTCGTGGACCTGGGGAAAGAGCTCCAGGATCAGATCATCGCAAGGACTGAATTCCAGGAAGTGTAGTTTGGGAACAAAGTAAATCTGGAGTAAAAGATGAGAATGCGTTTCCTTGGAAGAACAGGGGTTCAAGTATCCGAACTGTGCCTTGGCACGGCCAATTTCGATGCCACAGGCGTGTATGCGAAAAGCGGAGCTCTCAGCCAGGGGGAAGTGGATTCCATTGTAAATACAGCCCTCGATGCCGGTATCAACTTCTTCAATACCGCGGAAATTTATTCAGACGGAAGGGCGGAAACAGCACTGGGCAAGGCTCTCGGGAACAGACGCAAAGAAGCCATCCTCATAACCAAGGTTCATCCGACAAGAAGCCCAGGCCCCAATGACGGCGGCCATTCCCGCAAACACCTCATCGAGGGGTGCAATGCCAGCTTGAAGAGGCTGAATACCGATTATGTCGACCTCTATCAGCTCCATGCCTTTGACCCTGATACGCCGCTCGATGTGACGCTCCGGGCGATGGATGATCTTGTGCGGCAAGGGAAGGTGCGTGCCATCGGCTGCTCCAATTTTGCCGCATGGCAGTTGATGAAGGCGCTGTCTATTTCTCGCGAGAATGGATGGGAACGATTTGTGACGCTGGAAGCAATGTATTCTCTGATTTCTCGTGAGCTGGAATATGAGCTTGTACCGGCATGCATCGATCAGGGCGTGGCCCTGCTGGTTTTCAGTCCATTGCACGGCGGTTTTCTCAGCGGCAAATACCGGCGCGGCCAGTCCTGGCCGAAAGGCACGAGGTTCGACAGTCTCAACGACCCCGGCCCATGGACTGTGACGGAAGAAAAGCTATATCCTATAATCGATGAGCTGGATCGAATTGCCGGAGAACGAGGAGTCACGGTGACCCAAGCAGCTCTCAATTATCTGCTGCGGAAGCCGGCAGTCACCTCCCTGATTATGGGCGTAAGGACGCCAAAGCATCTGGAAGAGAATCTGAAGGCCACAGACTGGGATTTGACGCCGGAGGAAGTGAGCCGACTTGATCGCATTAGCGAGCCGATCCGCAACTATCCTTACTATGTCTACGATCCTATAAAAGAGAATTAACAACTTGCCGGTTCTCAGTTCCAGTTCAGCGGCCGATTTGGCGACGCCAAGCGCCTCCGGTTCCACTGCCGTAGCCAGTGAACTTCATAACCTTTTCTCCCTCATTACGGTTCGATCATTACTTTGACGGCGTCATGGGAATGAATCGCCGTTTCAAAGGCTTCCCTAATATTGTCGAGCGGAAAAACGTGTGTGACGAGTTTCTCCGCCGTGATCTTTCCGGACATGATCATTGCAGAAGCGAGTTGCAGATTGGGCAGCCAGGGGCCAAGCGTTCCCCAGGCGCAACGGATGCTTACTCCCGGTTTCTGGGTAATGTTCATAGAAACCATTCCACGCGATTGCCAGCTGGGATCAAAGAACGGACCTGCCGTATAGAACGTTCCCAACCAGATGTCTCCGAAGTTCTTGACCACGGTAACGGCTTCTTGCAGGCTCTCAGGTCTGCCGGATGCCGCCTCTATCACCACATCGGCGCCTTTCCCCGACGTCGCCTCCATCACTATCTCGAAAACGCTATCGTGTAGAACATCAATGACTATATCGGCGCCCATATCATGTGAGAGCTGAAGACGCCTTTGGGACACATCGCAGGCGATAACCTTGGATGCGCCCATCTCTTTCAAACGAGCGATGGTGGCAAGCCCGATCAGTTCCTGTCCGAACACGACAACCACGTCTCCCGATTTGGCCTTATTCGCCAACCCCATGCTTAATCGCATCGGCTCCAGAAACGCACCCTCAGGATAGCTCATGCCATTCGGAAGCTTGATGATTTTGTCGCAAATCACGGACGGATAAGTGACATTCGGAAAAAGTATGTACTCGGCAAACGCTCCATCGATGATCCTGCCGGCGCCATCGATGAATACGCAGTCCTCTGGATGCCCTGCTTTGCAGGCATCGCACCGGTTGCATGGACTCCAGGTTGCGCCATACAAGCGGTCTCCCGGTGCAACCGCCGTAACGTTGGCTCCTACCTCGACGACTTCTCCGCTGAATTCGTGCCCCATAACGATCTTTGAAGTGGAAGGCAAAGGATCCGGCTGATAATGCGGAGGAATATCCTTAAGCGGGAAACTCATTTTGTAGTGGGCGATATCTATGACTGGGCATATCCCGCAAGCCCCGACCTTCATGACCATGCCTTCGGGACCAGGCTTGGGCCGCTCGACCAACTCCACCCTGATATCTCCCGGTCCGTAATAAACGCCTGCCTTCATCTTCATTGCTTTCTCCTCTCTACAGCTCCCGGAATTCTGTTCGCGCGATAATGTCGTTCTGAAGCGTCGGACTCAGCTCAACGAAATAGGCGCTGTAGGTAGCTACGCGGACCAGCAGATCCCGGTAATTCTCCGGGTGTCGTTGAGCATCCCGAAGCATGTCGCCACTCACAATATTGAACTGAACAAGAAACCCGCCGGTCTCGCAGTATGTTCGGATGAGTGAAACAAATTTTTTCATGGATGCTTCGTCTTTCACTTCTGCTGGATTCACCTTCACGTTCAGCACGGATCCGCCGGTCAGCTTCAGATGGTTCAGGCTCGCCACGGATAGCAGTGTGGCGGTAACACCGCTCGTGTTCCTCCCCTGGTGCGGCGAGATGCCGCCTTCCGCCAGCGGTTCGCAGGCTTTTCGCCCGTCCGGCAAAGCTCCGACCAGTGCTCCCAAAGCCAGATGCCCGGTGCCGGTTGCGGCAGCCGTCACATGTTTTGTTCCACCGATCCCTTTGTATTTGGAGATTTCATCGCTGAAATGCGTGATCACGGAATTCATGATGGAATCGACATATTCATCGCCGTTGCCGAACTTGGGCGCGCTCCTTATAAGGCTCAGCACCTCCTCTTCACCATCAAAATCCTTTTCGAGCGCGTCAATCAGGCGATTCATTGATATCGTCTTATCCTCGAACACCACCTTCTTGATGGCGGCAAGCGAGTCGCCCACATTCGGTGATCCGGAAATTCCATGAGATTGAGAAGCTGCCGGCGCCATGCCGCCGTTCGTAATATCCATTCCTTTTTCTATAAGGACGCCATGGAGTGCCGACTGGAATGGATATTGGGAATACTCCGCATATATCCTCCTGTCGATATTCGTCGTTGCGACGCCCAGAGGAATAATGGCTTCGACTGTCTTTTTATAGGCATTCCATACGTCATTATAGGATTTGAACTCTCTCGCATTCCCCGTCGGCGGACCCAGCTGTTCGCCTGTCAGCCTGGAAACGCCATTGTTCAATGCCAACTCCAACATGAAAGGGAGGTTTACCATCGAGCAGCCGGTGGCAAACGAGTGAACCGGGACCGAGGGGGTGAAACAGCCGACCGTGACGTAATCCCTGGCGTTCGGTTTCCCATCGGTGAGCATCTGCTGGATTGCGGTGTCGTCGCTCACAAATTTGAATTTTCCGGTCAGCTCTTTATTGACCTCACACGCTTTTATCAGGAATGCATCCGGATTGTTCTTATTAACTCGGATGACGATCTCCTCCAGTGTCATTCCTATATTTCTTTCTGCATCAAGGAAAAGATACGAGAGGTCGTTCACGGCATTTTTCCCCTCTGGGGTCACGCCGCCGAGCGTGATATTCGCAATGGTGGGGAAGCCAGCAAGCTGCTCGGCAAAGGCATTGCTCATGAGGACGACAGCATCGTTGACTTTAATCAGCAGAAGCTCGAGCAATTCGAGCGCTTCCTCTCGAGTGATCTTTTTCTCTTCAACGTCTTTTTTGTAGAATGAAAAAAGATACTGATCGGCCCTTCCAAGACCCAGGCCCGGGCCAAGGCCTTCAATTCTCAGGACGATGTATGTGAACCAGAGCGATTGCAGGGCTTCGTAAAATGTCCGGGCGGGATTGGCCGGAACTTGCGCACAAGTTTCGGCAATTCGTTCCAATTCTGCCTTCCTCTTGCCATCGCTTTCCTTGATTGCCATGCTTCTCGCGAGTTCGGCATATCTGCCGGCAAAGGCAGTTACGGATTCAAGGACTATGGTTACAGCCGTAAGAAACAGGTATTTGGCAAAATCATTGGGATTGGATAGATCAACCTTTTCCAGTTCTCCCTCGACCTGCTTTTTAATGCCATTGATGCCGTGTGCAAGCACGCGCTCGTAATCGACGCTGGCATGAGCGATATGCACACCGCTGATGACACCGGAATTGGGCACGTAGACGCCGCAGTCGCACAGCTTCTTCATCCTTTGCGGCATTACGGCTTGCCATCTGTCATATAGCGCTTTGCCCCTCCAATAGGGCAGGAATTCGCGCATTTCCCCCTTTTCTTCGTCTGTGAGCGGCGCTGTCTTATCCCACTGCCTGGTAGAGAAAAGGTCCATTTCCTTCAGATACCATTCCCACTGGACCTCCGGAATGAGCATGCCTCCGCGTACTTTGCTGGTGCTTCTTCCAACAATGAGTTCTCCGTTATCGATACCGATCGTCATACCGCCCAGCACCTTGGCCAAGCCTTTGGCTCTTCTGATGATGGACGGTTCGCTTTCCGTTTCTTTGTATGATTCGGTGAGCAGATATCCTCTCTCAACGCATATCTCAGGCGGATTCAGCATTCTATTTCGTAACCGGGTCACTCGTTCGCCGGTTTCCGATTTCTTTTTTTGCGCATTTCCTTCCGCCATTCTCATCTCCTCGTCTAGATAATTAGTTTCTGTCGCGAAACTCAGAATTTAGGCCCGGAGGGCCGGCAGGCAATAGGCCCGGCCGTCAGGCCGGGCTTATGGGTGAATAGGAAATGAGCGCCAAAGGCGCGGCACAAATTGTTCGGGTCATTGGTTTTAGTGTCGCCCCTTCGGGGCTTTCTAATTTCCTAATCCTTACCCCGGGCTCACGCCCGGGGCTATTTTCTGTCGGCCCTCCGGGCCTGGATATCGCGTTTCGCGACAGAAACTAATTAGTGTTCACCTTTCCGCTGCCGGGTGAAAAGAATGACCTCGGCGCTCAAAGCCGGCACAAATGTTTCCTCGAGCTTTTTGAAACCCATATTCTTTGGGAGCCTTGCGATGACTTGATCGTACGAGCGGATCACAGGCTCATTTAAATTGATCGCCGGGACAGCGCTGATCGCCTCGAATAAGCTTTGGGCGACATCCATGCAATCCTGAAGGTGGAGATTTACTTCTCCGCCTTGCCTGACATTTGATGGTTGCAATGACAAACCGCGATAATCGTGAGCCATTAGAATTTGGCTGACTGGCAATTCGCATACTCGCTTGACCGACGCCTGGTAAGCATCAAGATCCATGAGGATCGGAAGGCCGCCCCCGGCATCATGCAAGCCGGAAAGGGAATCCCCTGAGAATAGAATCCCCTCTTTCTCCCAGTAGAAGCCAAGGGATCCGGACGTATGTCCGGGAAGATGCAAAACCCGCAGCTCGCATCCTGGCCCCAGATCGATTTTGTCATTATCTTCCAGAAAACCGTCGACGCTTGTCTCGGGGCCGGCAATTCCCACGAAGTTGCCCCAATCCATCTCGAGGTGCTCTTCTCCAAGGACCCCTTTCACCATGGGAGCAAAGAAATCATCCAGATACCGTTTGCGATGGTTCACCATCGGCGCCTCGTCCTTATGGATCAGGATTCGTGCATTGCCTGCTTTCTTCACAGCATGATTGCCACCGGTATGGTCGAAATGCCCGTGGGTGTTGAGAATCAGATGGATATCCGAAAGGGATAGTCCGAAGGAGGCGAGCACCGGCGCAATATCTCTCTCCGGGGTTACATGCATCCCCGTATCGACAAGGGTATTCCTATCGCCCCGTATGAGATATAAGAAAATGCGTCCGTGCGGAAACCCCGTAGAAATCTCAGTGATCCTTGGGTTCATGGCTGCATTCTTCCAAGCCTGATTGCAAAATAATACAGTATGTTGGCCTAAAATCCTGGGCAAGTATGCCGGATTCTATCCCTATAACTTATATCAGGCTGAGTTTTTCGAGCAAAAATAGGGCAGTCAAGCTCATTTTCGCACTGCTGCAATGTATCTTCGCGTCTGGCATTTTGCAGGAGATTGTTGCCTGGGGAGAGGCAGGGAATCTCCTTTGGCGGAAAAAATCTTCGGATACAATTGCGGACCCCGTGGCAGTGCGGTTTGAAATCGGCCGCGTAGCTGCGGTCTGAACGAACAAGATGCATTGAACGTTTGGAATCAGCGCGTCCGCATTCGGCCATAGTTCCGGTTGTCGTGGTTCCGCCGCACGGGCGGTCCGGAGAATGCAGCCGTTGTTCCAGTTTCTACGTGGCTTTTCACTTGATCCACAATATTACCTGGTTGTGTCCCGTTTTCTCACTTGCGGGAATTATCAGTGGGCGCCCGATCGCCCGCATGATATACGCCGGATCAAGATCGAGCTCGATCAGTTTCCGGAATGCAATCATGTACTTGGCCGAGTGCCTGAGAAACTTTCTGTATCCGGCACAAAGGTAATTGAGCCCCGGCTCGGCGTGCGGAGATTGCATGAAACGGTGCTTCGGACAGCCTCCCCAGCAGGCTTGCAGCACATCACATTCCCGGCAGCAGCGCGGCAGCGTATCCTCTTTGTTCGGGCCAAAACCTCTGTTTGCGGAAGTTTGAACCATGCGCGCGAGATTGTCGACCAATAGATTGCCCAGGCAATATTCTGGATAAACATAATGATCGCAGGCATATACGTCGCCATTGTGCTCAATCGCCACCGCGCGGCCGCACTGCCGGGAGAAAATGCAGACAGGGGAACCATAACCGACCGCGGCGTTGAGCGCCCACTCAAAATTCATAACAAACGTCTTCCCCACATCCTGACGCACCCATTCATCGAAAATGGCAATCAAAAATTCCCCATATTTTTCGGGTTCTACCGTCCAGGGCGTAACTCCGGGATCGGTCTCCGTTGTTCCGAGCGCCGAAGGCATGGCAAACTGCAATCCGCATCCGGCCGCTTTTTGATCCGGCATCCGTTCGACGACAGGCGTGAACTGAATGAAGTTGGCGCCCTGATCTTTGAAAAAATGATAGATGTCCAGCGGCCGGTAAGCCGCTTCTCTCGCCACGCAAGCCAGCACATTGAATTCTACGCCCCATTTTTTAAGCAATTTCATGCCTTTAATCACTGCAGCAAAGGTGGGCTGACCTGCGCGATTATGCCGGTGCTGGTCGTGGACATCCTCCGGCCCGTCCAGACTCAACCCGACAAGAAAACCGTTTTGCTTGAAAAATTCGCACCACTCGTCAGATAAAAGCGTCCCATTGGTCTGGATAGAGTTTTTAATCGTTTTGATTGCCAGATAAGGTTTCTGATACATCAATACCCTTCGGTAGAAATCAATCCCGCGCAGCATCGGCTCCCCGCCCTGCCAGACGAACTCTACTTCCGGCGTAGGTTGGGATTGAACATAGCTTTTAATGTAAGCTTTCATTACCGCATCGGGCATTCTGAAGTTTTTTTTTGAGGGGTAGAGATGACTCTTTTCAAGATAAAAACAATAATCACATTTGAGATTGCAGGTAGGCCCCATGGGCTTGGCGAGCGCATGAATCCCCTGAGGAATCGCCAATCGAGCTTTTTCGTTCATGTCAAGGATCCTATCAAAACTAAAAACCGATTTCCGGCGAAAAAGTCATGGGATAAATATACAAATTCTGCATAGGATTGGATAGATTTTTCTCCATAGCTGCTCCCAGCCGTCCACGCCAAAAAACAAGCAACGTGTTGATTTATGAGGACGAGTGTCTGCATGGTTCTGCTTGACACCCATAGTTTTGAAGCATAGATTGAAACGCGTTAGCGATGGGCATTCCGAGACAATCCGGTTACAGAAAAAAGGAATCTTTCGCATTGGCGAGAGAGCAAACTTTAATATACGGATTGAATTCAGCAATGTGCTTAATCGCCCCCAGATGGCCAATGCTACGTCCACAAATTCCAGGCAAACACAAACCACAAATCTGGCAGAAAAGCCAACGGCTGGTTTCACATACATCCATACTGTCAATCTCTATGCTTAGCCGAGATCCGGACCGTTGGTAGCAAGATTGCAGGTTTGATTGCTTTGAGTGCTCTTGTTTCGAGAAGGAAGTAGCAGTCGCAAATCACGAATTCCGTTCGGATAGTGCCAGGATTTCCGATCCGCGGCGATCGAGCTTTGGCAAAGCGAATATAGAAAAGCCTTTCCATAAAAAGAGGGGCATGCTCCATGAAAAGTCGAGCCTCCTTTTTTAGGAAATTGATATAGCATCAAGAATGAGAAAGGATGCGGAAAATGAAACAGCAAATAACAAAAGGCATTTTGCCGATAGCCACTCTTGTGAGTGTTGGGATTGCGCAACCATCTGCTGCCCAGTATAGCCCACAACAACAGTGGAAGGGCAAAATAGGCAAAACAATTGACGAATCTGCGCCCTATAAAGTGGAGTATGCAAAAAAAGCGCCCAAAGGCGCGCCCAATGTAGTATTGGTAGTGCTCGATGATGTTGGCTTTGGTGCAAGTTCGGCATTTGGCGGGCTCATCGAAACACCAACGATCGATTATCTGGCCAACAACGGGTTGCGATATACCAACTTCCATACAACGGCCATCTCTGCTCCCTCCCGTGCGGCCTTGCTTACAGGCCGCAACCATCACTCGGTCCACTTTGGATCATTTGCCGAAACGGCAAGTGACTTTCCCGGTTACGACGCTCATCTGCCGTTCGAAAAGGGCACGATCGCGGAGATATTGCGCGAAAATGGATATAATACCTATGCAATTGGGAAATGGCACCTTACGCCGGTACCGGAGGTTACGCAATCGGGGCCTTTCAACCGCTGGCCCCTTGGAAGGGGATTTGATCATTTCTTTGGTTTTCACTATGCCTTGTCCGATCAATATACGCCGCAATTATGGGAAGACAATAGCAAGGTAGAACCGGATACCAAGGGAAAACACCTGACTACGTTGCTGGCTGACAAAGCTATTCACTATATTGCAAGTCAAAAATCTACTACACCGGATAAGCCGTTCTTCCTGCTTTTTGCCACAGGCGCCACGCATGCTCCGGTACAGGTCGACAGAAGTTGGATCGACCAATATAAGGGGAAGTTTGATGACGGGTGGGATCGATATCGCGAGAAAACGCTCGGCAATCAAAAGAAATTGGGCATCGCCCCTCCCAATGCGGAACTTACGCCACGCGAACCGGATGTCGTACCTTGGGATTCTTTAAATGCTAAAGAGAAAAAGGTTGCGGCCCGCTCTATGGAGGGTTACGCCGGGTTTCTAAGCCATGCGGATTATGAAATTGGACGTATTGTCGATTTCTTGCGCAGCATCAACCAACTCGATAACACCATTTTTCTGGTAATCGTTGGCGATAACGGTGCGGCAAAGGAAGGTGGGAAAATTGGCGCTATCAACGGTTATATAAGCTCGTTGAAAGGCGACGAGCAGGTTGATGCGATGTTATCCGAATACGACAATATTGCAACCCAAAACAGCATGGGCAACTACCCAACTGGATGGTCTCAGGCCACCAATACTCCATTCCGACTATGGAAGAATAATGCGCATTCCGAAGGCGGCACTCGTAATCCGCTTGTAATATATTGGCCCGCTGGAATTAAAGACAAGAACGGTTTAAGAACTCAGTACGGGCACCTGAATGACATATTGCCTACAATTGTAGAGCTTACCGGCTCCAGGATCCCTCCAGCAATAAACGGATATGCACAGGAACCGATTGAAGGTACGAGCTTAGCTTACTCGATGCATGATCCCACGGCGCCTTCACGCCACACGCAACAATATTACGAAATGTTCGGCAAGCGCGCTATGTACAAAGACGGGTGGAAAGCTGCGGCGGCGCATGAGCGTGGAACCGATTTCGAAAAAGATGTCTGGGAATTGTTCAACATGAATGACGACTTCAACGAACGCTTCAATGTCGCAGACCAATATCCCGAAAAGCTAAAAGAGCTATTGGATGCGTTTGATGCGGATGCAAGAAAGTATAATGTCTACCCGTTGGACGGTGGATCAACATGGGGAGGGCAGAGCAAGAGTGTTTATGCAAATGCATCCCGGATAACGCTATATCCGGGAGTAGATCACATTTTCGGCGGGGCCGGGCCGAGTTTTAACAGCAGTAGGTCTTTCAGCATCATTTCCGATGCTGTGATTACCGACAAAAGTAATGAGGGAGTGTTATTTGCCATCGGTGGACGTTTCGGGGGGATGAGCATTTTCGTGAAGGACGGCAAACTGCAGGTTGCCCATAATTCCAGCACCAGAGTAAGGTATCTGGAATCGTCAAAACAGCTGCCCTTGGGACAAGTCACCATGCGGTATGAGGTCCGTTATAGCAAAGAAGCCAAAGGCTTCAAGGATCCAGCGGGCACCGAAGCTATCTACGTCAATAACGATAAGGTCGCAGAGCATCCAATCAGCAGAGCAGAGTCCAATATCAGCGCATACCAAGATGGAGTCGATGTCGGATGCGACCAGCTTTCCCCTGTCGCCGACACGTATAAATCCCCTTTCAGTTTTACGGGAGATTTAAAAAAAGTGATCATAGAGTATAGGGAAAACAAGTAACAACTATCCCGGAACATAAATGGATCGCCGTCGGCGCGGCACTCGGATCCCCTGTCTAACGCTATGCCGCGCCGGCGGCGCTCAAAAAAAGCATCGGCCATATTCCCGGTCTGATGGACAACTTCTTCGGCCGCAAACTCTTTAAAGCATCTCCGCTTTTGAAAAGAGGCGATCACGGCGCGAACCTCGAAGATCCGAAGAGATCCATGGGTTCTTTGCTGCCCCTGACTTCTCAGCCTTTATTGAAGCCTCTTTGCAGCCCGAATGGTGAGATAGTTGCGGCCGCGCGTCGTCGGCACATAACCGCGCACGCGATTGCCCGATCGGTGCATCACAGGATTGCTGATAAAG
>CAYYTC010000069.1:22086-23568 GCA_964474425.1 uncultured Acidobacteriota bacterium | reverse complement strand
GACGCTGCCCCTATCGGGGCAGTAGTTTTGAGACGGTCTCTGGAGACCTGTCCTCACGAAATCCTATGGATGGGTGAATAATAGGCTATAGCTTAATCAGCGGTTGGGGGATTGAGTTGGGGTGGTCCGACCCCAGGGCAAGCACGTAGCCCTGCAAGGTTCGCCACCAGCCGTGAAAGGTCCCGGAGGATTCCAGGCAACGCCCGCTCCAGGCACTCCATTGGCCGCCCGGCGCCCGGGGATCGATAATTACAGTGACACTGCGCGTATCCCGACGCAATCCTTCCCGTAATACTTTAAGTGTCGTTTCCTTGGCGCTCCAGATGAGATTTACAATCAGCTGCCGGTCCACTGTGGGAGTCTGCTTCACATAGGATATCTCTTCGGCCGTGAAGTAGTCCTCGACGAGCTCCTCGTCGCGCGGTTCGATCCATTCCAGGTCGCAACCGACAGCGAGCCCGGCCGGGCCCACGACGCAAAGGCCCCTATCCCGGCTGTGGCTGATAGATATAGAGACTTCGCCGGGTCCATCGTTCCAGAAGACTTCTGGGGAGCCGTCGGTTGCGGCTCGAATCTCAAGCGACGGCAGGAATGACGCGTCTTTGCCCCCATAGGCGCAAATAGCCTGCTTGGCCGTCCAGCGCCCCAGCTTCCAGTCGTTGCGTCGTTTCGGAAAACGCAAACCACCGAGAAGCCTGCACTCTCCTTCACTCAGCCAATAGTCGCCTTCGGGCACGTCCGCCTGGGTTTGGGTAATCCAATAGAGACTTGCATCCATGAATTCTATGCTTTTAGGGCAACCGCGATCGGATCGACCAGGTCCTGCTGAATCGGGTCGAGCAGATCCATGGTCCGGTAACCCAGCACGGTCAGATACACGTTCCCCTTTTCGTCGACGATTTTCGCGTCGTAGGTTCCGTCCGGCTTCGGAAGGGCTATTGAGTAGAATTCCGCATTCTCCGCTTTCTCCGGAACGGAAAACAATTTCAACTCCCCAACGGAATAGGGCAAGCCCAGGCGCGACTGAAGCCCAAGGCGCGAAAGACTGCCCGTCTGGAAACACAGTTCGACGAACCGTGGAGACGCGATCACCGGCAATTCCGAAGGCATGTGGTTTGCCGGCAGGTTTCCGGCAAATTTACCGATTACGCTGTCTCCCGACCGCCACGCGCCATCCATCACCTGGTACGCCGGCCCGTGGAAAAACACCCGGTAAATCTGATCTGTGCCGACTTTCTCCGCCTTTTCCAGCAAAAGCTTCCGGTTGTCTTTCTCAGCCTGCGCGCTGCCGGCAGAAAGCCGCACACACGCCGTGAAGTGCGTCGTGATCTCCGGATCGGACTGGCCGTGCAGCGTGCGCGCCCCCAGCAGCCTGCATTCCGCGATGATATCTTCCTTGTCCGCTCGGAAAAACGCGTGGACCGTCAGACTCCGCGGCTGGCCGCGATAGAATTTGAACGGCGCGAGGAAGTTTATATCCTC
>CAYYTC010000069.1:0-21986 GCA_964474425.1 uncultured Acidobacteriota bacterium | reverse complement strand
TTCATAATGGCCGGGATCGAGCCTCGGGCCGCCATCCCGATTCCGCTCCACGCGGTCCAGTCGATGGCGATGCCGCGGGTGGACGGGCGGGAGGACCGGAAATTGGAAATGCACTTGCACAGCAGGTCGTTTGCGCTGCTGTAGTCGGTCTGCCCGGCGTTGCCGAAACGGCCCGCTACAGAGCTGAAGACCACGGCAGCGCCGACCGGCATAGCGCCTATGCCGGACATCAGGTTGAACCAGCCGTCGCTCTTGACATCAAAAACCAGGTCGAACTCGCCCGGCTTTTTATCGGGCAGCATATGGCTGATTTCCACCCCGGCCGCGTGCAGCAGGACATCGATGCGTCCGTGCCGGTCCGAGATCTCCTTCACAACCCGTGCGACAGAAGCCGGATCCAGCAGGTCGAGGCTGTAGTAATGGGCTGTACCGCCGGCGTTGCGGACAGACTGGATGGCCGTGAGAGCCGCTTTGGAGCGCTCGAGAGACGCGAGTTCCCTGTCGACCATCGCAGGAGTGGCGCGTTCGCCGCGCAGCTTGAGCCGCTCGAAAATATCCCGTTTCAGGCTTTCCCTGTCCGTATCCAGGCGCGCGAGGTCGCTGTTGCGGGCATCCGGCTCAGGCGTCAGATCGAGCAGGTAGAATGTCCCGCCGGAGGCGGCTGCAAGATCCGCCGTAATCGCCGAAACGATGCTTCCGGCAGCTCCCGTAACCAGGAAAACAGTTTCCCTGTCGAGCTTCACTGCAGGTTTGCCTGCAGCCGCCGCCTGCTCCTTCAATCCGATGGTCCAGCGCTGGCCATCCCTGTATCCGACTTCCACGACACCGGGATCGCGCAGCGTTTCCTCGATCAGCAGGTCGGCGAGCGCGCTGGTTTTGCGGCTCGGCTCGAAATCGACGACTTTCACCGTCGCATCGGGCTTTTCGCGTTTGAAGGCTTTGGTAAAGCCTGTCACGGCGCCTCCCAGCGGGTCTGATGCGCCTGCTTCGTCATAGCCGTGCAGCCCGCCAAGGCGCGTTGCCGACAGGAGGAAGGTTCCCGCCGGCCCAACCTGATCGTACAGAGCCTGCATGACGGTAAACAGCAGTTTCGCCCGCACCCTGGTCGCCTCGCGCCATTGGGGCAGGCTCATGGCGGACACTTCCCCCTGGCTGTCGAGAGCCGGGAGCCAGTACACGCCCTGAATCGCGCCTTCAGCTTTCCAGCTTTCAAGATACTTGGCCAGAAACTTCGCATCCGGCACTCCGTCAATCACCAGCGATTGGACGCCCAGCTTCTCCAGCCTGGCCGCAAGGGCTTTTCCGACGCCGCCCTGGTCCGGCATGATGATGACGCGGCTTCCGGATTTCAAAGCTACGCCGGTGGGTTTGCACAGCGATAACGCCGGCCGCAGTTGCGGTACCGGGATCCGCCGTGGAACCGAGTTGGCGGCCTCCATGCTGCCGGCAATCACAGCCGGCGCCGCCTCGGCCTGCGGGACTGCCGCAGGTTTGGCCTCGGCCTGCGCTGCAGCTCCGCCTTTTAAATCCGGCCTGCGGTCATAGACGAACTGGATCGTGTGGGCCAGCGTCGGGAAATCCCGCAGCTTCAGATTGTCTTCGCGCGGGATATCGTAGGCCGCGCGTATGGCGGCAAACATCTCCGCCTGCTTGACGGTATCGATTCCAAGATCCGCCTCCAGATCCAAATCGAGGTCGAGCATATCGGGCGGATACCCGGTTTTCTCGGCGATGATCTTAAGGACAGTATCTTTGACAGAATCCCCCGCCGTCTCAACCGCCGGAGCGGGTTCCGTTTCGATGGCGGACGGCCCGGCTTCAGCGGCTAGCGTCGCTTTCTGAGTTTGAGCCGCTGCTCCCGAGGCTGCCGCTTTCAGATCCGGCCTGCGGTCATAAACAAACTGGATCGTGTGGGCCAGCGTCGGGAAATCCCGCAGCTTCAGATTGTCCTCGCGCGGGATATCGTAGGCCGCGCGTATGGCGGCAAACATTTCCGCCTGTTTGACCGTGTCGATTCCAAGATCCGCCTCCAGATCAAGATCGAGGTCCAGCATATCGGGCGGATAGCCTGTTTTCTCGGCGATGATCTTCAGAACAGTTTCCTTTACCGAATCTCCCGCCTTTTCGGCCACCGCAGCGGGCCCCGCCTCAATGACGGCTGATCCCGGCCCGGCGTCCGCGGGAGTTTCCTTGGGAGCCTGGGCCGCCGCCGAGGCGGCCGGCTTCAGATCCGGCCTGCGGTCGTAGACGAACTGGATGGCATGAGCCAGGGTGGGAAAGTCGCGCAATTTCAGGTTGTCTTCGCGCGGGATATCGTAGGCCGCGCGTATGGCGGCAAACATTTCGGCTTGTTTCACCGTATCGATACCCAGGTCGGCCTCCAGATCGAGGTCGAGGTCGAGCATGTCGGTAGGATAGCCGGTTTTTTCCGAAATGATCCGCAGGACCTGGACCTGCACATCGTCGCGCACCGGCGCGGCCGGTGAAGCGGCAGCGGGCTCGACGGCTTTGGCTTGAGCTCGCGGCTCTGCCGGCAGGGCCGCGGAGGCCTGTTGCGGCGCAGCCTCTATCGAGGGCATGGACGGTTTAGCGGCCTGCAGCGAGTTGAAGGCGCCATTTTCCCTCCAGGCTGTCGGGCCCTGGTCCTTGGCGCGCAGCGTGCGCTGAACGATTTCGAGCTCGGGCGCCTCGTACCCCGTAAGGCGCTTCAGCCAGTTGTTCCAGGCTGTCGGGTCCTCAACGCGATAGTCGTAACCGAGAGCCGAGGGAGGCCGTCTCTTTCCATCGGGCGTCGGCGTCCATCGCATCAGGGTCATGGAAATCTGCGAACCGAATCCCGCGCCCAGCCGCAGCGCATAGCGCATCGGCTGGTATCCTCCCCTGGACAGGTTCAGAGTGCCCAGTTCGGGGTCCACCTCCTTGAAGTTTGGGACAGGCGGAACGATCCCGGTCTCGAGCATTTTGACCGATACGACATCTTCGATACCGACAGCCATCGGGTGGCCTGTAGCGCCTTTGGTGTTGGCGACCAGGATCTGATCCGTGGCTTCTTTGAAAACGTGCCGCAGGGCGAACACTTCCGCGGAAGCGCTTCCTCCGCGGGCCGGGGTATAGGTTTCGTGGGAAACAAAAACCGTTTCCGGCGCGATCTGGAAGCGGTTAATGCCCCATTCCGCTTCGGCGCCCGCAATCAGCTTCTCCATCACGTGGCGTATGTGGCTGACGTCGAGCCGCGTCCCATGGAAGGCGCTGTTGGCCACCACGGATCCCAGGACCTGGCAGATCGGGCGGATGCCGCGTTCGCGCGCAGCTTCCTGACTTTCGAGCACGACAGCTGACGCGCCCATTCCAATGAGCAGGCCATGGCGCCTGCGGTCGAAAGGCGTTGCCGCGTCTTCCACCCTCTCGTCTGTCGCCGCGGATCCGGAAGCCAGGAAGCCCGAACCGAACCAGCCCAACAGGTTATCGGAAGTGATGTCGTCGGCGGAAATGATGATGACACGGCGGCAGCGGCCGGTCCGTATCCAGTCGCTGGCCAGGCCGACGGCCTGCGTGCCGCTCGAGCAGGCGCCATTGGTGGAGGTGTTCGGGCCGCGGGCGCCGATGTATTCGGCAAATTGCGAGTGGCCCATGGAAAGCACCCGGAAGAGGAACCTGCGGTCAAAATGATAGATATTCGCCTCGATTTCCTTGCGCAGAGCCTCGATACGCCGCTCGATTTCAGCAGCGATGGCTGTGCCGCGGCCGGCCTGCAAGGCCAGGCTGCGCAGGCTGTCGAGTTCCCCCAGACGTTCGCGGCGGATGCGCTCCTGGTAGAAGCCGGAGATGATTTCGGCATAGGCGTCGTAGCCGGGGAAAGCGGATGTAAAAAGTATTCCGGTGTCATCCCGTATTGCGTCCGGGAGCATCCATCGGTCGGGCAGTTTGGTCCCCTTGGTAGTCGTCTTGTAGTGCATGACCAGGGGAATTCCGGCGTCGCGCAGCGCATCGATCCCTGCGCCGATCGCCAGCTTGGTCACGCGGTCGAGCGCGGGCAGGCGGTCTTCGGGGAAACCGAAATCGCGCACGAGGTCGAGGTCCCTGGAACGGGCTGCGAGCTTGATGACATCATTCAGATTGTTGATGGATTCGAATCTTCCTTCACCGCCTTCCGTTTTGACCAGGCGCGTGATGTTCTTCTCCACCATGGCCTCGCGCAGCCGCATGGGAATGGGCTCGATGAACACATCCCCGCGCAGCATGCGCTCGACGTTGGTATCGTCGAACACGCGGTCGACTCCCGGCAATCCCAGCGCAGCGCCGGTAACGCATATGTCCACCGGAGCCTGCGACCGCTTGCCGCCGGAATAAATCTGGAATCCCCGGTCGAGGAATTCGGTAAACAGCCTGCCGAGTTCCACGTACCGGTCGGATGCGGCCTCAACGGGACGAGAGGCTTCTCGAGTTCTTTCGGCCGCATAGGCCGGCATGGAAGGCGCGGGCGTGGAAGCCTGCGGCTTTGGCGCCGGTACCGGTTCCCGGATTTCCACTGCGGGCGCTTTTGCCTGCTCTTTTGCGAAAATGCCTACGCCCAGACCCGCGGCATACAGACCGCAAAGCGCGAGATTGAGGGAGGCCGCCTCGCCGATCCTCGGGTGGTTGGTAAACAAAGCGACCACGCCTTCGCGTTCGCCCAGAACATCCTCAACAAAGCCGTAGAGGATTCTCTTGGGACCCAGTTCGACAAAGATGCGCACTCCGGCATCATACAGAGTGTTGAGCCCCTTCACGAACTGGACCGGGGAATACACCTGCCTTCCCAGCAGGCCTATCATCTCCGGCACGACACTGGGGCCCATGGGGTAAAAATCCCCAAGCACGTTGGAAATGATGGGAATTTCGGGGGGACGCAGGTTCATGGTCCCGAGGATTGTGGCCAGGGAATCGCCCGCAGGCGCCACAATCCGCGTGTGGAAGGCGTGGCTGACCTGCAGCGGGCGCGCGACATAGCCGCCGTCCCGCACGGCCGCCATCGCTTTCTCGACGCCCGTCGTCGATCCGCCGATTACGGCCTCTTTGGTGCTGTTGATATTGGCGATGACGACATAGTCGTCGACCGTGGCGAGAATTTTTTCGATTTTGTCGATCGGCCCGAAGACGGCGGCCATCATGCCGTTGTCGTCCAGGGCGCAACGGGTCATTTCGTTACCGCGGGCGCTGACGGCTTTCAGGGCTTCCTCGAAAGATATGGACCCGCACGCCACAAGCGCGCCGTATTCGCCAAGACTGTGCCCCATGACCATGTCCGGGGCGATGCCGTAAGCGTAGAGCATGCGGGCAAGGGCAGTCTCGGTCGCCAGGACCGCCGGCTGAGTGATCGCCGTCTGCTTCAGACCATCTTCGGCAGCCGCAAGCGCCGCCTCATCCGATTTGTCGAGATAGATGCAGCTCGTCAGGGTCTTGCCGAGCAGAGGCTCCATGACCCGGTCCGCTTCTTCATAGACCTTGGCTACAATCGGTTCGGTCGCCCGGAGCGTCTGGAGCATGTTCACGTACTGAGAACCCTGACCGGTGAAAAGGAACGCCACCTTGGGGACAGGGCCTTTGCCCAGGAAAATGCCTTTGGGTCGCAGCGCCTTCCACCTTCCGGACTGGTTCTCCTCGAATGCTTTCAGTACCCTTCCGGCTTTGTCGGCCAGTTCGGCGGCGTTTCCGTAATCGATGGCCAAACGCACATTGGAGCGCAAGTCGGACTCCAGGGGAGGCGCCGGCTCCGGCGCTTTCCCGGCCGCAGCCTCCTGAGCCACGGTTTTCAACCGCGCGATCAATGCAGCTTCCGAGTCCGCTCCCAGCACCATGGCGCCGCGCAGAGGCGCCTTGAGGTTCGCGGACGAGGTATCGAGCCAGGAACCCCCGGGCACGGAGACAGCTGCCTTCCCTTCGCTCGCTATCCTTCCCGGAACATATTCCTCCAGGACCATGTGGAAGTTCGTGCCCCCGAAGCCAAAAGCGCTGACGCCGGCACGGCGGACGCCGCCCGGCTTTACATCCCATGGCTTTAAGCTTGTGTTTACATAGAAAGGGGATTTGGAGAAATCGATGATGGGATTGGGCTGCTCGAAATTAAGGCTCGGAGGCAGTTCCCGATCTTTGAGCGCGAACATGGCCTTCAGGATTCCGGCGGCGCCGGCGGCGCCTTTGAGATGGCCGACATTGGACTTCACCGAACCGAGAGCGATGGATCCTATGGGAAGCCCGAAATCTTTGAGAGCTTCGTTCAGGCACTCCAGTTCCGCCGCGTCGCCGACGGGCGTCGATGTGCCGTGCCCTTCGACATAATCGCCGGCCGAGGGGTTGACGCCGGAGTTTCGCCATGCACGCTGGATGCAGATCTTCTGGCCGACCGGATTGGGCGCCGTGATGCCTTTCCCTTTTCCGTCGCTCGATCCTCCAAGGCCGCGTATCACAGCGTAGATCCTGTCGCCGTCGCGTTCGGCGTCGGCCAGGCGCTTCAACAGAAATACCACGGCTCCTTCGCCCATCACGAAACCGTCCGCACCATCCGCGTAAGGCCGGGATCCCTTCCCGGAAAGCGCGCCGATCTTGCAGAACTTCACAAAGGTGGAAGGGCTCATATTGGTGTCGATCCCGCCCGTCAGGACTGCGTCGTAGTCGCTGCCGCCCAGTCCCTCTATGGCGGCGCTCATAGCCGCCATGGCGGATGCACAGGCGGCGTCGGCGACAAAATTCGGGCCCTTGAAGTCGTACAGCGCGGCGATACGTCCTGCAACGATATTGGCGAGTTCCCCCGGCATCGTGTCTTCGGTGATGGGGGGAGTCTTGCGGCGGACGCCTTCGTGGAGCTGCTCCAGAATCGATTGCCGCACGGGAAGCGGCAAGGAGGAGTAACTGGCGGATTTGATCAGCTCTTCGGCAAATTCAGGAAACAGGATGCGGGCGGCGGAATACAAGTGCGTGTCGCCGGCCATGGCGTTGCCCAGGATGACGGCCGTGCGTTCAAGATTCAGCGGACGGCCCGGATACCCGTAGTCGCTCAGAGCCTCGCGGGCAGTGACCACGGCCCATTTCTGCGTCAGGTCCATCGCCATGCCGACGCGCGGGGGGATCGGCAGCTTCCACTTCAGCGGATCCCATTCCCAGTCCCGCACCCAGCCGCCGATTTTCGAATAGGTCTTGTCCGGCGCCTTGGGGTCCGGGTCGTAATAGAGGTTCGGGTCCCAACGGTCGCGCGAGACTTCGGTGATGCTGTATCGTCCCTCTCGGATATTCTGCCAGAATTTTGGCGCGCTGGGCGCGTCCGGCATCAGGGCTCCCACGCCGACAATCGCAACAGCTTTTTCAGCCGCAGATACTCTCATTATTCAAAAGCCTCCGGTAATTCCGCGGCGCGGCCGGGTGGCCGCAACCAAATGGATGTGAATTCACAAGACAGCCGCGCCGCTATGGGACGGCTTTTCAAGCCGTCCCCAGATATAATAATTTTGCCAAAATTACATAAAGCCGTGTGTCCGTATCATGCATTGATTCGCGGCCGTCTTTTTCCTATTTCTTATCCCGTCCATACAGGACGTCCGCCGCGTAATCCAGGTCCTGCACGAGTCCGGCCTGTGCAAGGAGCAATTGCTGGGCAAGTAATTTCTGGTTCAGCTTCATCGCATCCTGTTCGGACAAAAGCCCGCCGATCCATCGGACGCCTTCGCCCGCCACCCTCATGGCAGCGTCCCGGGCGGAAACCCGGCTTAACGCGGCGAGATTTTCAGCGGTAAAACGGGCATGGGATTTGGCACTCATTTCCCCCCTGGCTGCGCGAGCCGCACGGCGGGCAAGGCTTGCGGCCCCTTCGGCGTAGGCGATCCATTCGCCCAGCCGGAAGAGAATGTGTTGATGCCGTGTAAGCCGCTGCGCCCGGGCCACTTCGAGCAGCTCCGCAAGCGCGTGAAGCGCGTAGCTGACGGTCTGAGCGCCCACGCGCGCGTTCTGCTTGTGCAGATCCTCCATTCCCCGCGCCATGTCGTGATAAAACTGGCCGTGCGTTTTGAGATGAGATTGCCAGCGGTCGCGGCTGATCGTCATCTCCATAATTTCCGACGTTCCTTCATAGATTGTCGTGATGCGGGCATCGCGCTTGATTTTTTCCACCATATACTCGCGCGTGTAGCCATAACCGCCGAGCGCCTGAATGGATGCGTCGGCCGCGAGGTTCCCCGCTTCGGTGGCGAGATATTTTGCGATGGCGCCTTCGGTATTCAGGTTGCCCTCGTCGCTGTCGATGCGTTCTGCCGTCTCCTCGATGAAGGAACGCGCGGTTTCCAGGCGCACGGCGTGGGGCACGATGAGTTTGTGTGTGTATCCCTGTTTTTCGGAGAGCGGCGCTCCGCCCTGGATGCGACCCATGGAATACGGGATGGCGCGGTCCAGAGCCGCCCAGCCTGATCCCAACCCGAAAGCGGCGACCATGAGACGGGTGTAGCCGAAAACCAGCTGAGCCTGGATCAGGCCCTGGCCTTCCACGCCTCCGAGCAGGCGGTCGGCGTCGACGTAAACGCCTTCCAGGGATACCGTCGAGGTATTGCTGGCCCGGATTCCGTGCTTATCTTCCGGTTTCCCGTGGCTCAGCCCGGGAGTGTCCCTTTCGACCACAAACCAGCTGGGGCCGCCGGGCGCCTTGGCCAAAACGCTGTACAGGTCGGCAAAACCGCCGTTGCTGATCCACTGTTTGTTTCCCGTTATCTTGTATCCGGCGACTTTGCCGTCTTTCATCACCGGATCGGCCACCGTACGCAGAGCCGCAAGGTCGCTGCCCGCTTCCGGCTCGGTAGCGCCATAGGCCATGAGCAGCCCTTCCTGGCCGATGCGCGTCATCCAGAGCTTCTTCTGCTCGCGGGTGCCGCCGAAGATAATCGGGTCGCTGCCGAGGAAGGTTGCCAGGACCCCCGTGGCGACACCCAGATCCACGCGGGCCAGTTCTTCGCAGACCCTGTAGACGTCAAAAGCGCCTCCCCCCATCCCCTCGAATTCTTCCGGAATGAAAAGGAGCTGAATGCCAAGTCCCGCGCCGCACATTTCCCGCACGATATCCGAGGGAAATTCCTCCATTGCGTCCAGTTCGAGGATCTTCTTTTCCGGCAGCCTGGCCGCGGTGAAGTCCTTGAGGGCTTCCAGCGTCAAATCAAGAGTCTCTTTATCCAGTCCTTTGTGCATATTTAGGAAACCTCAAAAGCGTGCCGCGAATCCCACGGGCAGAGATGTGAAATACGCAGCGTTTCCGGGCGAATGCCCCCGCACGATGCGCGCCACCGCCTTACGCGCGCAGCAGCAGCGCACCCCAGTTCATGCCTGCCCCGAAGGCAACCATGAGCACCAGATCGCCTTTACGAATCCGGCCGGAGCGTGCGGCCTCGTCCCAAAGTAGGGGGATGGTCGCCGCCGTGGTATTGCCGTATTTGTGAATGTTGTGGATCACCTTTTCTTCCGGTATGCCCAGCATTTTCTGCACGCGTTCGTTGATGCGTTTGTTTGCCTGATGCATCAGGACCAGGGATATATCCTCCAGCTTCAGATTGTTGCGCTCGAGGATCTCCTTTGTGACGGCCGCCATGCTGTTGGCTGCGTTCCGGAAAACATACATGCCGTTCATCACGGGTATGTGATCCCCGCGTGTAAGCTGGTCCGAATCCACGTAGGGCCTGTGTTTGAATCCGGCGCCCGGCACGTAAATCCTGTTGTATTCGCTCCCGTCCGTCCGCAGTATGCAGTCCAGAACGCCGCGGGCCCCATCTTCGGCTTTGAGGACGACGGCGGCCCCTGCATCCCCGAACAGCACGGTCACGTTCCGGAACCGGGTGTTCCATTCATATTCCTCGGGCGTCGGGGGAACGGCCGTTTTCCCGTACATATAGCTGTAGTTTCCCGAGGTCCAGGGCATGAAGCCGGTATGCGTTTCGGCGCCGACAACCAGCACCGTTTTTACCACACCTGAGCGTATCTGAGCATCCGCCAGTTGGATGCCGTACAAAAAGCCTGCGCATTGCTGCCGGATGTCGAAACAAGGGATGTTCCGGATCCCCAGCTTGGACTGGAGAAGCCCTCCGCACCCCGGGAAAAAATAATCGGGGGTCATGGTTGCGAAAACAATCATATCCAGGTCGTTTTTGTCGATGCCGGCGGAGTTTATGGCCTCACTTGCCGCCGCCATGCCGAGATCCGATGTCGAGGTGCCTTCGTCGACGTAGTACCGGGTCTCCACGCCGCTGCGCTCCCTGATCCAGTCGTCTCCGGCATCCATAATCCTGGACAGCATGCCGTTGGTTACCTTATTGGGTGGGACGCAAGCGCCGCTCCCGAGTATTACGGCTCGCACCATAAACCATCTCCCTCATTCAAATCAAAGGGGTGATTGTAACATGCCGGAAGGCCGAAGCTTGACGAAAACTCATCACTTTTTTGGGGGATCGTGCAGATGAATTAGCGTCAGGGAATCCTCCTAAGCCCTTTTCTAATATCGGCATGCATCGTTTTTGCACAGCCGGCCGGAAGGCTGTTGCTACAAAATATCCGGCAAGGAAGCAAGCTCCCTCTCCAGGTGGCGGAGCATTTCCTCGAGCATTTCCCGGTAGCGCGGACTCCGGGCCGATTCAAGATCTTGAATCACCCGGACCCTCTGCAGGATTAGGCCCTCCCGCCTCCGGCGCCGCTCAAACCTGTCGGGTGGAAGCGAGTTCCGATTATGGGACTCGGACCGGGTGTGGGCTTCTTCAATTTGCATTTCTACGCTTTTGCTTTCCCATCCCCTTGCCATAGGGGGTTAATAATAGCCTTTTCCCAACCAACCGCAAAGAATTCGCCTTCTATTCCTTTTTGGGTGAGAACCGCTCTCCATGCTTTTTAGTGAGAACCGCTCTCCAGAGCGGTTCGATAGGCGAATGACTTGTATGCGCCTAATCGGACGGGTCTGGAGAGACTGTCTCAAAACTACTGCCCCGACAGGGGCAGCGTCATAGAGCCCGGAGTTGGCGGCGCTTTTTGCCGCCTACCCCGGGTATGAAACCGCTGCAAAATCCACCCCGAGGGGGTTGTGTTTTGATTCCGGAAATAAATCATCTCAACCGATCGCCGGACACAACCCCTTCGGGGTAGGTCTTTCTATCCGTTGCATTCCCAGGGTAGGCCGCAAAAAACGCGGCCAACCCTGGGCTTTGGAACCCAGCCGCTTCGCGGCAGTAATGCCAGGACCTTGCTACAATGTCTTCCCAGAGAGTCTTGTTGTTGATTTATACGCCGAACCATTGGATATACCCATAATTTGGGGCGTAACCGAAATCCGAATATGACTGCCCTGAAAGGGCGTAGTTTCACACAGCCCAGGGTTGGCGGCGCTTTGTGCCGCCTACCCTGGGTATCCGACAATAGCGGAATCTATCCCGAAGGGATTGTGTCCCGCGATTGGCTGGGATGATTTATATCGGAAATCAAAACACAACTCTCGTTCAAGCGATATTCAGTCAGATCGTAGGGTAGGAGCCGAGAACCTTGAAGTACGGGGTCAATTCGCGCAGGTGCCTGAGGGCGTTAAGGCATTCGCGGCTACGGATGTCGCTCCGCAGGTCCAGGTAGAAAAGATACTCCCATGGCTTGCCGCGGATGGGCCGGGATTCAATCTTGGTCAGATCGATGTTTCTCAATGCGAATACCGACAGGGCCTTGAAAAGCACTCCCGGTTCGTCTTTAAGGCCGAAAACAACACTGGTCTTGGTGCCGCCTCGCGCGAATCTGCCGCGCCGCGCCAGTGCAAGGAAACGCGTATAATTTTCCGGATCATCCTCTATGCCGCGGCGAAGGATTTTCATTCCGTAGATCCGTGCCGCATCATCGGACGCGATGGCAGCCGCATTTTTGAGCCCGTGATCCCGTATGAACTTGACGCTGCCGGCCGTATCGTAAAAGGAAACTTTCTCGATGGACCGCAGTCGGCCCAGCAACCGCTTGCACTGCTCCATTGCCGCCGGGTGGGAGTAGATTTGCCTGATCTGCCCAAAACTCGTCCCGGGATGGGCAATCAAGCTGTGCTCGACGCGCAGAGAGGTTTCGGCGATCACATCCAGGGAATGCCGGGCGAGCAAATCGAAGTTCTGGTGAATGCTCCCGGCAAGGGAGTTTTCGATGGGAATGACTGCAAACTCCGACTTGCTCCGGGCGACGGCGCGGAAAACATCATCGAAAACAAAACACGGAATGGACTCGATTCTCTTTCCGAAGATTTTGCGAACCGCATGATGGCTGAAAGCCCCAGGCTCACCCTGGAATGCGACCTTTGACCCTGCCGCTACCTCAAGCAATTTCATCCTCTGCGCCGTTGCTCCAAATTACGAGTCAGGCACCTCCGGCAGAGCCGGCTAATCTCCCACTGGATCAGCTTTCGGCCGGTTTGTCTTTGTGGTTGTGAGACTCCAGCGCCGCCTGGTAATGGGTCATCTTGTTGACGGCGTCGACATAGGCCCGGGCGCTCGCGTCAACGATGTCCAAACTGGCCGCCTTGCCGATGAAGGATACTTTGCCGAAGTCGACTTTCATGAACACTTCACCGACCGCATCCCCGCCTGTTGTTACGCTCTGGACGGTGTATTCCGTGATCTTCCCTTCGATGCCGGTGATTCTGTCGACGGCCTTAACCACGGAATCCACCGGACCGTCGCCCGTCGCTGAATCCTGGTAAAGCTTCCCTTCTTTTTCCAGCACGATGGTGGTGGTGGCGATGACCTGGTTGCCCGCAATGGAATGGATATTTTTGATCTTGTAGATCGGCGCGGTGATTCTTAATGCATCCCGGACCGTCACGATCAAATCTTCGTCGTATACCACCTTCTTCTTGTCTGCCACTTTTTTGATGAGGACATAGGCCTTCTCGAGCTCGGCAGGGCTGAGGTCGAATCCCAGTTCCTGATATTTCTTCTTGAGTGCGTGCCGGCCGGAATGCTTTCCCATGACCAGGTGGCTCTCTTTGATTCCCACATCCTCAGGACGCATGATTTCGTAGGTGAGTTTTTCCTTCATGACGCCGTCCTGGTGAATGCCGGCTTCGTGGGCGAAAGCGTTTCTGCCCACAATGGCTTTGTTCCTCTGCACCATAAGCCCGGTCAGGTTGGTCAGCATCGCGCTGGAAGGATAGATCTCCCGCGTGTTGACCCCGGTTTCTATCCCGAAGAGGTCCTTGCGCGTGCGCAACGCCATCACGATTTCTTCCAGCGAGGCGTTCCCTGCGCGTTCTCCGATACCGTTGACGGTGCATTCCACCTGGCGGACGCCATTTTGGATGGCGACCAGCGAGTTGGCCACAGCTAATCCCAGGTCGTTATGGCAATGGACCGACAGGATCGCCCGCCCGATATTGGGCACATGATCACGCAGGTATCGGATACGCTCCGCGTATTCGGTGGGGAAAGTGTATCCGACGGTATCGGGAATATTAACGACGTTAGCCCCGGAGTTGATAACCGCCTCCACAACTTTGCAGAGAAAGTCGAGGTCGGAGCGCGTCGAGTCCTCCGCCGAGAACTCGACGTCGGGACAGAGGGACTTCGCATATGCCACGGCGTGGGCAGCTTCAGCGAGGGCCTCTTCCCTGGTTTTCCTCAACTTGTACTGTAAATGAATGTCGGAAGTAGCGAGAAAAACATGAATTCGCGGCTTTGCCGCACCTTTCACGGCTTCCCAGCAGCGGTCGATGTCCGCTTTGTTGGCCCGCGCCAGCCCCGCGATAGCGATGGAACGGATTGTTTCGGAGATGCGCCGGACGGACTCGAAGTCTCCATCGGAGGATATGGGGAATCCTGCTTCAATGACGTCTACCTGCAGCTTTTCCAGTTGCTGAGCCAGCCTCAGCTTGTCGTCGATTGTCATGCTGGCGCCGGGAGACTGCTCTCCGTCTCTTAATGTTGTGTCAAATACCAGTACTCGGTCTGTCATACTTGGATCCTTTCCCAAATGTGCCTGGAAGCTTTGCCTTTAACCCAGTTTTCGAAGCGGAATCGCCGGGTGAAGGCGCATGAAGGGCGCTCGAAGGAGGATAGTTCTAAGGTAGAAGATTGCGTCGCATCGGCTTGGCTTGTGGAGCTTCATATAAACCTGTCTCGCGCTCCCTGGTTATTGCGCTCACCGGTATCTTAAACTGGCATAGGAGTTTGTCAAGACAAAACAGGTCGCCACAGCCGGCCCTTTGGGCCTCTTCTGTTCGCAATTCTTACCCCGAGCTGACGCTCGGCGCACCTATTCCCTGCCGGCGCTTCGCGCCTGATGAAAATCCACCGATGAGCATTCATGTCTGACGCTCAGTATAATCCGCAGCCCTCATGCCACATATCGCTGTTTGCATGCAGCGGTTTGCAGCCTGCATAAAATGGTTGCCGGACGGCTCGCGACTTGCGACCTTGGATCGGTATTGCCTTCTCTTCCTGAAAAACTTGCGTGTTTTGCGGCAAATTATTACTGTTTGCCGGCAAATCCCTCATGCTACAGTTGCCGTCGACCGGCCGGAAATAATTTCTTAGGTCGCGGGGATTCGCTATGATTAAACACCGTCTGATATTCCTGATTCTGCCGTTATGCTGCCTGTGGTCAAGCACTGCATTTTCCGTGGAGGCGGGAAATCCGATACTGAGCATCGGGGGCATTGTGCAAAGCCCGATGCAATTGAGTTTGCCGGATCTGCAGAAGTTCAATCCGGTAAAAGTTTTGGCTCGTCCCAAGGCCGGGGCGAAAGTAACTATTCGATATGGCACTGTGCCCCTCAGGAACCTGATCGAGCTGGCAAAAATGCAGAAGCCCTTTCAGGGACTTGCCATTTCAGTAAAAAACCATCAGGGCGAACAGACGGTTTTGTCGTGGGGAGAAGTATTTCTGGCGGGCCGCGATCGCATTTTTGTTGCACATTCCGTGAACGCCGGCGCCTCGGCGCCCTATCAGGATTTGCCGGCTCTGATCCTGGAACGGGATAAAAAAGCCAGCCTATTCCTCGGGAAGATAACCTTCATTGAAGTCATCCAGACAGCCCATTTCCAATCAGGTCCTGCCTACTCGAGAAAAGCGGTGACATCCGAATCGGTCCGCGGCCGCATGCTGGAATCCGTTCTCGAGAAAATGGCTATCAAGCTCGAGCAGACCGACATCCTGCGGATCACATCCGCAGATGGAAAAGCAGTCATTCTATCCATTGGAGACCTCGAGTCCCGCGCGGCTCCAGCCGTAATCTCGCGCCCGGGAAACCGTTCCGATGAAACATCCTATGATCTCGTGTTTCCGGGTGACGCCTCCAAAGCACGAACGCTGGAGAAAATTGCCTTCATCGACGTTGTCAGTCTGATACAGAAACCGATGCTTTATGTGATAGGCGTGGGATGCGGCGATCCGAACCTGCTGACCAACGAAGCTATTTCGGCCATGGGCAGATCGGATGCCTTTATCGGCAAGGAGGACTACCAGAAGAGCTTTGCCGGGTATATCGCTGGCAGGCCGGTGCTGTTCGATCCCTTCATGCAGCTTGCCCGGTATCAAAAGGCCAGGCATCCTGAATTCACCGAGCAGGAAGCAGAAAAGACGGCGAATGCGGTTTACGCGGATAATATCGAAACGGTCAGGAAGCTGCTGAAGGAAAACCGGATTATCGGGCTTCTTGAACCCGGAGATCCTACTTTGTACGGGGGCTGGCGAAACTGGCTATCGGAATATATTCCACAGGATCAGATAAAAATCATCCCGGGGATGAGTTCGTTCAGCGTGGCCAATGCCATTCTGGGGGAATTCGACCTAACGGACAATCCGCTTGTCATCGTTGAACCCGAAGACCTCAAAGCCAACGATGCGCTGCTTCAGGCGGCAGCCCAAAACGGCCATACACTCGTTGTGTTCATGGGATTAAACAGGATGAAAAGCCTGATCCCCTCACTCAGCCGGCATTTTCCGCCGGACACGCCGCTGTTCGTTGTCTATTACGCGGGCATAGCGGGGCAAGAACACAGGCTGTCGACCACGATTTCGAAAGCGATCGATGCCACGGATGCGGAAAAGGAAAATTTTATCGGCCTCATTTATGTTGGTCGGGAATTGAAAACCTCTTCGCAAGCTCCTCGCTAATCGGCCACGACTGGGCTTTGGGGCGGCGCCCCGTTGGGGCGCTGCTCCCATCCTGGGGCTTCCTGAAACCACCCGCTCTGCAAATGGAGTGTTCATCGCGGGCACAGGTCGCAGTCAACCTGCAACGGGAAACCTGTAACGGGAAACGATAAGTCAGGAGATATAGCTGGCGTTGATGTCGACGTAGCCGTGACTTAGATCGCAGGTCCAGACCTTTGCCGCCGCCCGGCCGCCCGCCAGGTCGACTTCAATTTGCAGGTCGTGGTTTTTCATCGATTTTTCCGCGCGGGCGCGGGTGGAGCCCACGGGGGACCCGTTGCGGAAAATGGGGATTCCATTCAGGCTCAATTCGACCCTGTCCGGATCAAATGGCACGCCGCTGTAACCCACGGCGCACAATATGCGCCCCCAGTTCAGTTCCTGGCCGTATAGAGCGGTTTTTACCAGGCTGGAATGCGCGATAGCCTTCGCCACTTTGCGGGCTGCCTCGAAATCGGCGGCGCCCCGCACCATGATTTCCACAAACTTTGTGGCCCCTTCCCCGTCCCTTGCGATACTTTTGGCCAGTTCTTCGCAAACCAGGTTCAGCCCTTTTTCAAAAAATGAAACCGAACGGCGGTCCGCGACAGAGGCGCCGGAAGCCCCATTCGCAAGCACAAGAACCGTGTCGTTGGTGGACGTGTCCCCGTCGACGGTGAGGCAGTTGAAAGTTCTTTCCGCAGTCCGGTGTAACATGCGGCTCAATTCTCCCGGCGGAATCCGCACGTCCGTCGTGACAACGGCGATCATGGTGGCCATTTGCGGGTGAATCATCCCGGCTCCTTTGGCCATTCCACCGATGCGCACGGTCTTTCCCGCGATGCGCCCTTCCACGGCGACGGATTTCTCGCGTGTATCGGTGGTCATGATGGCCCGAACGGCTGCAGGGCCGCCCCGCAAATTGAGCGCGCTGGCGGCGGCCCCGATGCCTTTCAACATCTTGGGTACGGGGAGAAAACTGCCGATCACACCGGTGCTTGCCACCAAAACCCGGTTGGGATCCATATCGAGGTGCGATGCCAGGCAGCGCGCGCTGATGCGCGCGTCGTGCATCCCGCGGTCCCCGGTGCAGGCATTCGCGCACCCGGAGTTGATAAGGATCGCGCGGGCGCGTCCACGCGAGAGCTTGAGGTGCTCTTTACAGAGGACAACCGGAGCCGCCTGCACGCGGTTGAGAGTAAAAACTCCCGCGGCGGAGGCCGGCTGTGAGGAAAACACGACGGCGAGGTCAAGCCCCTTTTTCTTGATTCCGGCGGATACTCCGGCGGCAAGATAGCCCTGAGGCGCCGTGACGCCCCCTTCGGTTACGCGCCATTCGGCGGCGGATGATTGGGATCGGGAAGTGTGCGTGTGTGTCATAAGTGCAGGACCATGGCGAGTTCATCGCATTTGTTGAATTTGGGACAGTGGAAGCACTCGTTATACACCTTCAGCGGCATGGTGCTGTGTTCCACCTGTATAAATCCGAAACTGCCGAAAAACTTCGGTTCATAGGTAAAACAAAATACCTGCTCAATTCCAAGCGCCCGCGCCTCGGCAAGCAGTTCCTCAACCAGGGCCTTTCCTATGCCTCTTCTCTTCATTCCGGGCGCCACGGCCAGTGCGCGTATCTCCGCAAGGTTCTCCCAGTAAATATGGAGGGCCCCGCAGCCCAGCACCTGGCCCGGATCCGAAGCGCTAATAGCGACGCTGTAGTCGCGCAGGTTCTCATAAATCTGCAGCAGCGTCTTGGGCAGCATCTGCTGCTGATCGGCATAATAATTGATGAGCCGGCACATTTCACTTGCATCGGCCAGCCTGGCTTTACGGACCAGCGTCTTGAGACCGGCAGAGGATTCCGGCCCTTGCTGCGATTGAGCCATTTCAATCATATGCGGCCTCCTTAAAGCTGGTTACGCGGATTCCAGTTCGCCCAAAACCTGGTCAAGAGCAACCAGGAACTCATCAATGTCTTTTTCCGAGATGATAAACGGAGGAAGAAGCCGCAGCACGGTATCATGCGCAGCGTTCGCGATGAATCCCTTTTTCAGAAGGCGGTTCACCGCCTCCTTGGCGATGCCGCCGATCTCGACGCCGATCATCAGCCCCATGCCCCGTATTTCCCCGATCGAGGGATGCCGCGGGGCCAGGCTCTGAATCCCGCGAACCAGGTATTTCCCCAAATCGGCGACTCTGGGGAGGAGCTTTTCCTCGTCGATGATGTCCAGAACTTCCAGGGCCAGCCTGCAGGCCAGCGGCCCGCCGCCGAAGGTCGTGCCGTGGTCCCCGGGCTTCAGGCATTCGGCAACGCGCGCATTGCCCAGAACGGCGCCCAGCGGATACCCTGCCGCTAGGGACTTGGCCAGGGTCACAACGTCCGGCTTGATGCCGTACTGCTCGAAAGCAAAATATCTGCCCGTCCTGCCCAGGCCGCATTGGATTTCGTCCGCGACCAGGAGAGCGTCGTAGTGGTCGCAAAGCGCCCGGGCCGAGCCCACAAATTCCTGCGGCAAAGGAACTATGCCGCCTTCACCCTGGATCGGCTCCAAAACCAGCGCGCACACTCTGTCCGAAAACGCCTTTCCCAGGCTCTCAGGTTTCAGATCCTCGATAATTTCCACATCGGGCACCAGGGGACGGAAAGGCGCCTGGTATTTTTCCTGGGTCGTAATGCTGAGGGCCCCAAAAGTCCTGCCGTGGAAGGAGTTTTTGAGCGTCAGAATCACCGATTTTTCGCTGTCCCGGGAATGGCCGTAGGCGCGGGCAATCTTGAGGGCCGCCTCGATCGCTTCGGTTCCGCTGTTGGTAAAAAATACTTTGGACATGCCGGAAATGGTTGCGAGTCTTTTGGCCAGAAGGCCCTGGTAAGGGTGATAAAACAAATTGGAGCTGTGCACCAGTCGCTGCCCTTGCTCTGCCAGCACCCGCGCGATTCGCGGATGGTTGTAGCCCAGCGAGTTGACGGATATGCCGGCGAGAAAATCCGCATAGCGTTTGCCGGCCAGGTCGTAGACATAAACGCCCGAACCGTGCGAGCAGAACAGATCGGACCTCTTATAGGTGGCGAAGAGGTATTGTTCTTCAAGAGCCTGTATTTCTTCCGGTTTGAGTGGTATCGAGAAAGTCTTTTCCATGGATTTCCGTTCCTTCCGTCAAGGTGCCTTCTATGAACCGTGTCAAAACATCCAGGCTGGAACCGGGGAGTATGCGGACCGATGCCACGCCTGCCGCAAGCGCTTCAAGGCAGGATGAGGTTTTCGGCAGCATCCCTCCGGAGAGAATTCCCCTGGAACGCATGTCCAGGATTCCGGATTCGCCGATGCTTCTCACAACAATATCGTTCTCATCCCGGATGCCGGGGACGTCCGTCAAATAGATCAGGGATGCACAGCCCGCGCCTGAAGCGCACGCCGCAGCCATCTGGTCCGCATTTACATTGTACAGGCTGTAATCGGGCCCCAGCGCGATGCTGGAGACGACGGGCGTCAGACCGGCCCCGAGAATAAGCTCAAAAAATGACCGGTTCACGCCGGACGGTTTCCCTACAAACCCGATGCCTGACGGGTATCCCGGCAGATTCGAGAGCTGCAGGCATCGGACCGCCCCGGCGTCCGCGCCGCAAATCCCTATGGCTGCGTTTCCCAGCCGGTTCATTTCCGCGACAATCCTTTTATTGACCTCGCCGGCGAGCACCATCACGGCCACACCGAGCGTCTCGGCGTCGGTCACCCGCAGGCCTTCAATGAATTCCGACTTCATCTGAAGCTGGGACAGCCTCCGGCTCAGGCTTTTGCCTCCCCCGTGAACGAGAATGACCTCATGGCCTTTTGCCGCCGCCGCGCAAACCTGTGTAAGCAGATGCGTGCGTATGCCAACATCCTCCAGGATGCTCCCGCCGAGTTTGACTGTGATGCGCATCCGCGACTCCTTACCGTAGGCCCGTGCTTTCCTCAAGTCCGTGCATCAGGTTGAAATTCTGCAGCGCCTGGCCGGAAGCTCCTTTGACCAGGTTGTCGATAGCCGAAAAAACAACGGCTCGCCGCCCGCCGTGAGTCAGCCGCCAGCCGATGTCGCAAAAATTCGTGTGGTTGACCGCGCGCAATTCGGGCAAACGCGATCCGCCCAGAACCCGAACAAAGGGGCGATTCCCGTACCTGTTGCCATATTCGGTTTCGATTTCGGCCGAACTGACCGGCCGGTGAAATTGGACATAGATTGTGGAGATGATCCCGCGGCTGATCGGCAGAAGGTGGGGAATGAACGTGAAGCTTTCCAGATTCCAGCCCAGCTCCTGGCACATCTCCGGCGCATGCCGGTGGGAGACCGGACTATAGGGACGGAAATTCTCTGTAACTTCCGAGAACATCAGCTCCTGTCTCACGCCCCGGCCCGCCCCGGTCACACCGGACTTGGAGTCGCAAAAAATTTCGGAACCCGTTTCGAGCATTCCGGCCCGTACCAGAGGGAGCAGGGCCAGGATGACGGAAGTTGGATAGCATCCCGGGTTGGCGATGAGGCGCGCCGGGGCGATCTGCCTGGCATTCCATTCCGGAAGCCCGTAGACCGCATTGCCCAGCAGTTCCGGGCTGGTATGCTGGAATCCATACCAGGACGGATAGCTGGCCTTATCCTTAAGACGGAATGCGCCGCTGAAATCCACGACCCGGATCCCGGCAGCCAGGATTTGCGGAACCAGGTGAAACGATACTTTATCGGGCGTGCAGAGGAATACCGTGTCCAGCCCGAGCGACTCCATGCGCCCGGCATCCGGCGGAAAAGGGATCAGGCTGCAGCTTCCGCGCAGGCGCGGATGAATGTCCTGCACAGGTTTTTCGCATATTTCCGCCGCGTCCATGGCCGCGGCAAATTCCACGGCAGGATGCCGCAACACCAGCCTGATCAGCTCCAGTCCGGCATACCCGCTGACCCCGATAATCCCAACCCTTATTTTCATTCCGCAAACTCCTTGATTCTTGCCATCACTTTTCTGCCGAAGCGCCTGCTGCGCAGGAGAACGAATATCGTGTCGTCCCCGGCAACCGTGCCCAACACCTCCGGCCACTGCGCGCCGTCCAGAACCACTCCGACCGAATGGGCGTTGCCCGGAGCCGTCTTGATCATCACGATGTTGCCCGAGAGGCCCATCTGGACGATAAACTGCGAGAAGGCCCGGCGCAGCGTCTGATCTGCGGTTTCAACCCGCACGTCGCCGGGGATCTGGTACCGGCCCCGGACCTTGACCAGCCCCAGTTCCCGGATGTCCCTGGAGAGCGTGGACTGGGTGACACCGATCCGATCGCGGTTCAGGAGAGAAGCCAGCTCTTCCTGGCTGCCGACCGGCCGTTTGCCCACCACCTCAAGAATTCTCGCCTGCCGTGCCTTTCTCGATATCATAGTCTATACATATTTATGCAACAAATTGCTTAATTATACAGATCCTGATTTGAAGTGCAAGAAAAAGAAATAACGCCGACGAACGCGATAAACGCTGATGTACGCTGAAAAAATATATATAAATATTGTTTTCTAAGCATTTGATGCGATTATGCGCAAACCAGTCATTCGCCCATCGGACGGCTCTGGAGAGACTGTCTCAAAACTGCTGCCCCGATAGGGGCAGTTTCACACAGCCCAGGGTTGGCGGCGTTTTATGCCGCCTACCCTGGGTATGCAACGGTGCAAAAATCTATCCCGAAGGGATTGTGTCCGGCAATTGGCCGGGACAATTTATTCCGGGATTAAAAACACAACCCCTTCGGGGTAGGTCTCTCTATCGATCGCATACCCAGGGTAGGCCGCAAAAAATGCGTCCAACCCTGGGCTTTGAGACGCTGCCCTTACAG
>CAYYTC010000068.1:0-23878 GCA_964474425.1 uncultured Acidobacteriota bacterium | reverse complement strand
ATCCGAGCTTCCAGAATGATGAGCAGCCAGATGCCTGTCTCATGGATCTCTTTAACGGCGATTCGTAGTTTATGTACGAAGTCGGCACGGCTCTCTGCCCCCCCGTGCTTCTCCGTAGTTTGGGGCTGGAGAAGTGCCCGAACGCAGGATCTGGCCGGAAACATGACGTCCGGCAGGTGTTTTCGGCAAGTGTACGACCCGTTCAATAATCTTTACCGCAAAAGACACCAGCCTGCGTTGAAGCTCATCGGCAGCCGCCTGAGACCTAGTATCCTCCTCACCTATTCAAACTGCATTCCCCTTAATCTGATCCAAAAAAATCACAAATAACCAATAACCAAATCACTAATGACCCATTCTTTCCGGATATATAACCAACCCAATACGGGCCAAAGGTATTAAAGCTATTAAGCTTGGATGCTTGAACAAAATCACCGTGATACCCGGGGGGAGGCGGCTTGCCGGCGGCCCGGTTTCGAAGTACATTAGGGCCGGCGGCAGCGGGGCGGCTGTGACTTTGCCACACAAAACCCGAGGGAATCCCGGCCATGAAATCAAAAAGCACGATGACGCTGGACCGCGTCCTGTCACGCTTCGGATTGTCATCCCGCAGTATCGCATGCGAGGCGATCCGCGCCGGCCGCGTCAAAGTCAACGGCCGTGTCGTGCGGGATCCGGGCCATTGGACAAATCCCGATGCGGACGCGGTCCACGTGGATGGCAAACGCCTGCGCGAAGCGCGCAGGGTTTACCTGCTGTTCTACAAACCCAAGGGGGTGATCACGAGTCACGGCGATGCCGAGGGAAGAAAGACCGTGTATGACTGCCTAGGCAGGGAAGTGCCCTGGGTTTCGCCCGTAGGGCGACTGGACAAGGACACCTCCGGTCTGCTGCTCCTGACGAACGACAACGATTTTGCGGATTACGTTGCGAGCCCGGCTTCGCAGGTGTCCAAAACCTACCTCGTCAAGGCCAACACCCTGGTGAGCGACGAAGTGCTGGCCCGGATGGCGGAAGGCCTCGAATTGAAACGGGGCGATTGGGCGAGACCGCGGAGCGTCCGCAGGCTCGAGGATCGCGGAAAATACAGCTGGCTGGAGATTGTGCTCACCGAAGGCAAGAACCGCGAAGTGCGCCGCCTGTTGGAAGCCGTGGGCCTCAAAGTGCTCAAGCTGGTCCGCACGCGCATCGGCCCGTGCACTCTGGAAGGCCTGCAAACAGGAAAATGGCGCACCCTGCGCCGCTCCGAAATCGACCTCTTCTATTCAGCCGCCGCGAAAAAAGCATCCAAACATGAAGTGCCTGGCGCAGCCACCGGCAACAACCGTTAGCGACCATCAGGGCTCAGCCTTCGGCATCTTTCCCTTTAGTGAGGACGGCTCTCCAGAGCCGTCCGATGGGGAATGACTGGTATGCGCCCAATCGGACGGGTCTGGAGACCCGTCCTCAGTAAAATCCGGGACGGATTACGATTTCGCCCGTCTTGCAGTGCGGCAGCCAGACCAGCGCCGTGCTTCTTGCCTGAGAATCAAAATCATAAACGCATGTTCGTTGCCTGAGGGCAACAATATCTCAAGCACGGATGACTCATCAACTTTGGGCGCTACCCCATGTTCCAAAGCCAGAGAATTGTGCTCTAAAGCGAATTATTTTTCGGGGCTTTCGGGTATTTCGTGGTAAAGAAATAGGATTATGCTGCAGAGACTGTTCCGGCTGAGCGAGAACCATACGGATGTGAAGACGGAAATTATCGCCGGAATCACGACCTTCATGACGCTTTCCTACATCATCTTCGTCCAACCCACGGTCCTGTCCGCATGCGGCATGGACTTCGGCGCGGTCCTGGTGGCCACGTGCGCGGCCAGCGCCATCGCCACGTTCCTGATGGGTTTCTACGCCAACTACCCGGTTGCCCTTGCCCCGGGAATGGGGCAGAACTTCTTTTTCGCTTACACGGTGGTGATGAAAATGGGCATCCCCTGGGAAAAGGCTCTGGGCGCCGTTTTCATTTCCGGCGTGCTTTTTCTGCTTCTATCGTTCTTCGGATTCCGTGAAAAACTGATCGACGGCATCCCCGCTTCTCTCAAAGAGGCGATAGCGGTGGGCATCGGGCTGTTCGTCGCGATGATAGGATTTCAGTGGTCGGGCATCGTCGTCGCCTCGTCCGGCAGCATTGTCGGGTTGGGCGATCTGCACAGCCCACCGGTCCTCCTTTCGGTTGCCGGACTTCTGGCGACGACCATTTGGGTGGCCGCCCGCGTACGGGGTGCGCTTCTGTGGGGCATCATCGCGACGGCTGCGGCAGGGCTGCCTCTCGGCGTTGTGAAGTACCACGGCATACTCGGCGGAATCCCGTCGCTGGCGCCGACTTTCCTCAAACTCGACATCCCGGGAGCTTTCGATCTGGGGCTGGTCAGCGTCGTGTTCGTGTTTTTCTTCCTTGCGCTGTTCGACTCAGTAGGAACTTTGATCGGTGTCAGCAGCCAGGCGGGACTCCTCGTCAATGGGAAGCTGCCTCGGGCGCGCGAAGCGCTGTCCGCCGACGCCTTCGGCTCGGTATCCGGCGCGCTGCTGGGCACCTCGACGGTCACGGCCTACGTTGAAAGCGCGGCGGGCGTTTCGGAGGGGGGAAGGACCGGCCTGGCCAACATGGTCACCGGTTTGCTGATGCTTGCGGGGCTCTGTTTCTATCCGCTTTCCCGAATGGTCGGAGACGGGTACCGGCTGGCGGACGGTTCGCAGATCTATCCCGTGGTTGCGCCGGCCCTGATCGTCGTGGGAAGCATGATGCTGCGCAACGTCCAAAGGATTCCCTGGAACGACGCCACAGACGCCATCCCTGCGTTCCTGACGATGGTAGTCATGCCGTTCACCTTCAGCATCACGGAAGGCATCGCTTTCGGTTTCGTCTCTTACGCATTATTGAAGACGGTTACCGGGCGGGGGCGCGAGGTGCACAGCCTGGTTTACGTGTTCGCCGTGCTTTTCATCATCCGCTACATATTTTTATAATGAATCGAGATTGCCGGGATTATGATCCCGGATTTCGAACCTTGCAGCTCGAATCAATTGTAAACGGATATTTTGCTGAACATGAGCACCATGTGGGAGGCTACGGCATCCCCGTTCTTCCTGGCCGGGGCAAAACGTCCGGATGAGATCACTTTGTTGAAATCATCCATGAAGCTCTGCGCGTTCGGGTATTCGATGACGTTCTGGATTTTTGCCATACCGCTGCTGTCCACGTAAGCCACGACGGAAAAGTTGTAGTCATTCCCTTCCTGAGAAATACTTTGCCCAAAATGTGAAAGGTACTGATCGTTGATCGCGGGATCGCTTTTGGCGATGCGTGTGTTCGGCACGATACTTCCTTTTTGCGGCTGGGCGGGCGCCAGCCCGAGTTTTTCGAGAACGCCCGATCCCACCAGTTGGGCGTAGCGCAGGTCGGGAGAAGGGGAAACCTGGTTTGCGGCCGGGGCTTCGGCGCTGACGTAAAGCGGGGCGCTGGCGAAGTAGAAAATAAAGAAAAATGCGGACGTCGCCACGGTGCCCAAGGCCCGCGTCACATACCAGGTGCTTTCGGTGTTCCGGATTCTTAACCATCCGCTGCGCAGAGCATGCCGCAGGCGCACCCGCCATGGATCCCGGTGCAGTCCGGCGATCCGAAGTTGCACCAGGCGGCGCAGAGCTTGCGGGGCCGTGATTCCGCGCATAATCCTCAGGCCGGCATACGCGGCTGCCATAGCTCCATACTCCCTGCGGCAGCTGTCGCATTGATCTAGGTGTTGGGATACCTGAACAGTGATCTCGGCATCCAAAGCCTCGTCAAAGTACTCTGATAGAATTTTTAAAACATCCCTGCATACCATGATGCCCTCCGCTCAACTCGCTGTTTCCCTGAAATGGCGCTTGAGCATCTCTCGCCCTCTCGCAATCCGGGACTTTACAGTGCCGAGGGATACCTTCAACGATTCAGCGATTTCCTCGTAAGAAAATCCTTCGATGTCGCGCATGACTACGGCAATCCTCTGCTGCAACGGCAATTCCTGAAGCATCTGCTCGATTCTGGCCCGCTCTTCCTCGACAAGGAGAGCCTCTTCCGGGGACGGAATGCCGGATCTCAGGCCGCTGAGGGTGTCCCGACTGGATCCTTTGGACAGGTGGTCTTCCAGCGACACGGTCCCGCGGCGTCTCAACCGGCCCCACCAGCGGAACCGGTTGGCTGCGCGGTGGAGCGTGATGCAGTAAATCCATGTTTTTAAAGAAGATTCCCCCCTGAAGGATCCCAGCTTGCGGTAGATCGTCAGAAAGACCTCCTGGGACAAATCCAAGGCCTCCTCCCGATCCCCCAAAATGTGAAAAGCCAAGCTGAAAACCATCGAGCTGTAATGCTCGAATATTTCGTCAAAATTCAGGGCGACCTTGGGGCTTGCCTGCTCCAGGGCAGAGCCTGGCAAAACAATGCCTTCATCTTCTGGGAGCGTCAGTTCGTCCGGAAACATGGGCCTGTCCACGGCTTGCGCCTCAGCATGCTTTCAGCTGCTTCCAAACACGTGTACTGCTTTCTCAGACATCCCGAGGATTAAGAAAGTTCCGGATTTTTGCTGAAAAAACGGGGAAATCCACCGGAACCTGCTTTCCCCCGCTCCTTCAGTTTTTGCCCCTTGCCAGGAGATCGTTCGTTTCCTCCGGCGTGAGCTTCTGAACTTTTTCCAGCTGTTCGGAGATGCGCAACAGCTTTTTCATCCTTTCGCTATCATCCGGAGCCGCCGCAAGGAGAGCGTAAAGACGCTCGTGCAGCACTGCCTGCGGGATCTCCGGAGGCGCCTTTTGCCTCAACGTATGCTCCACGACGTACAGCACCAGCGACGGGGAATAATGTCTGGCCGCTCCATAGAAGAACGAGGAAATGGCGGCAATGAGGACCACGATCGCGACTCTGTTTCGAATCTTCATGCGTCCCCCGGTCCCCTTTGAATAAATTATACCAGATACCCTGCCGCCAGAGCATGAAGGAACGCCGACTTATGCCTGAGCCGGCCGGCATATAGCCGTATATCTTCAGTCGTATGGGGCCTATGCCATGTCCGCACGGATCCAATGGGCCAATTTGCACAGCACTGATAACGCATAGGATCCCATGCTTTACCGGTTGCGGACAGGCCTTTTTGAGCGGGCGGCCGCCGTAAAGCCTCCCGCTTTTCCGAAGATATTCCCAAGAGGCCGCTTGCGACCGGCTACCTGCGACTTATGGTATAATCGCCCGCGAAAATATTGCAGCTTACTTTCAGACAAGCTGTCCGGGCCTGTAAGTTCCCGGCCGGCGCAGGAGTTTATCGAAAATGGGTTGTCCTCAGTGCCAGAGCAATGAGATCAGCGATTCGGGACTGTGCCTTGTTTGCGGCTACCAGATGGAGCCGGATAAGCCGGCGGAAGAGACTGATGCCATCGGCAAGGAAGAAGACAGTCCCCGCAGCACCGTAGAGGTGGATCGTTCCGGCAATGCAAAGCTGCCTGAAGAAAAGGAGGATCTGCCCCAGTGGAGGCAGGAGCTGTCACAGCGGCTTCAGGCCATAAAGGAAAAGAGGGAGCATGCCGGGGACGCTCCGCCTCGGGCAGGCGTCGTGCCGCCCATCGTCTTGCCGGTGAAGCCCGCGGAGAATCCTCCGGCAGGCAATTCTGCGCCGAAGCTCGCGCGCATGCCTGTTCGCCCGCCTGAAAAGCCGTTGCTTCCGCGAATCCCCGCCCCCCGGCAGAAGACGCTTCAGCCCGTCGACCCGAAGCCAATGCCCGCGCCCGAGAATAAGGCGCCCGAGCCTGAAGAGATACAGAAGCTCATCGATAGCGCGGTATCCCGTCAGTCGGCAATCTCGCCGGTTCCGGATTCCGAGATTTCCCGTCCGGCTCCGCCGCGGCCTTCGCATTCCGAGGGCAAGCTGATCCTGCTTACGCGGACCCTTTCGGGCCTGATAGACCTTATTTTCATAATACTGTGCACGGGAGCGTTCATTATTGCGGCGGACTACTTTTCCGGAATTGTGGTTCTGGATTCCCTGAGCCTTGTTAATTTCGCCGTGCTGTTTCTGATGACCTACCTCATCTATTCCATCTACTTCCTCGTCGCTTCCGGCCAGACCATCGGGATGATGATCACGGAGCTTCGCGTAACCGGCAGCGACGACAGGAGGCCGCCGCTGCGGCGGCTGCTGAGCCGGTGCTTCGGCTACCTCCTATCGCTCCTGGTCCTGGGGATCGGATTGTTGTGGGGCCTTTTCGACCGCGAAAGCCTGTGCTTTCACGACCGCATCTCTCAAACACGCGTGGTCCGTCTCCGTGCCGCCTGACCCGCGTTTCCCGCAAACTGCAGATCGGCTGGGGCAAAACCAGCCGCCATTGCCGGAAATTCGCGCCGGAGTTGAGAAGATATAAGGATGGCGGCCGATAAGAATGCCGTGGATAAAATGGACCTGCAGATGGCGTCATTGCTCGATCATCTGAACCCGGACGGGGGGATGCCCTATGCCCCGGGCATGCCTTCTTTCTCCGAGCCCACCCTCCTGACAATCCTGGCATTCGCGGCTGCCGGAGAAGCGCCGCGGGCACAGGCTCCCGTTGAGTGGGCGCTCAGGCGCCGCAACGCGGACGGCTCCATCGGCTTGAGCAGCGAATTCCCGGACGAGGGCCAATGGAACACCCCCCTGCTGGCTATGGCAATGCACCACCTGGGGCGCATCGCCGAGAGGGATGCCGCCGTTCATTATATGCTCCAATCCCGTTCTCTTACCTTCCGGCGCACTCCCGAGAACGATCTGGATACACAACTGACCGGATGGGCATGGGTCCCTCAAACGTTCGGCTGGGTGGAACCCACATCGTGGGCGCTTCTGGCGCTCAGGCTTGCCGGAAAGGACAATCATCCGAGGGCGGTGGAGGGGCGCCGGTTTTTGGAGGACCGGTGCATAGCCGAAGGCGGTTGGAACTACGGCAACAAGGTTCTCTTCAACAACACCCTGATGCCCTTCTGGGACACCACAGCGCTGGCTTTGCTGGCGCTGGGGGACAGCAACATCAATCTGGCAAATCAAAACCTGAACCTTCTGGAAAGCAAGCTACCTGAAATGCACTCGCTGTCGACCTGCGCCCTGGTGTGCCTGTGCCTGGCTTTGCACGGAAGGGGAACGGACGCGCTTCGGCGCCGCCTCCAGGCACTTCTGGCGGAGCCGGAGGACGATTCGCTGAACCTCGCCCACTCGGCAATGGGGTGGATGGCGCTTTCGCAAAGGAAGGTATTGACGCCATGAACCGACGGGAATTTCTTCGCTGGTGGATCGGAAGCCTGGGAGCTATCGGGCTGGGGCGCTTGACCGGCGGCTGCACGGCAAGGTCGGTGCCTGTGACGGTGTTGAATGTCCCGGATCTGGACAGGGATTTTCACCGGGATTTCGCGCGCGTCCTGGCGGAAGACAACCTTGCATTCCAGGGCAAACGGGTACTCCTGAAGCCCAATTTTGTCGAGTTCCACCAAAACCGGCCGATTAACACGGACATCCGGCTCATCGCGCAGATAGCCGAGGCGTGCCTCAGCCTGGGAGCGAAGGAAGTGATTGTGGGAGAAGCCGCGGGCCACCGGCGCGATCCCTGGTATTCCGTGTACCATCCGTCGCTCAAAGGCATCCTGGATCCTAAAGTCCGCTGTGTGGACATGAATCACGGGCCGGCAGCCCGAGTCCCGAATAAGGGGACCTATACCGGGCTTTCGCATTTCTATGTTTCCGCTCCGGTTGTGAACGCGGATGTTGTGATCAGCATGCCCAAGATGAAGACGCACCATTGGATGGGCGTGACGCTTTCCATGAAGAACCTGTTTGGCACGCTACCCGGAATCTTTTATGGATGGCCCAAGAATCCTCTTCATGTGAGGGGGATTGACAATTCCATCGTGGACCTGGCGCTGACGGTTCCTGTTCACTACGCCGTCGTGGATGGCGTGACGGGCATGCAGGGCGACGGCCCGATCATGGGCACGGCCAAACATGTCGGAGCGGTTGTGATGGGTAAAAACCTGCTGGCGGTGGATAGCACCGCGGCAAGAATCATGGGATTCGACCCGCGCCGGATTCCGTATCTCGTGAAGGCCGGGTCCCATTTCTCCGGCCTGCGGGAGCGAAGCATTGCTTACAGGGGAGAGCACCCCAGTCGCTTCGCGACGAAATTCGGCTGCCTGCCTCAGTTCGCCAAAGCCCAAAAAGACTCACTGTTTTAGTGCGGTCCCCTCAGAAGCGCGGCATCGTGGAGCGAAGGCTGGGGCATCCGCTGTATCTTCCATATGGCGAAACGTTTATCCTTCCCCTGGTAGACGCATTCCAGCCAGCCGGGATATTTTCGCTGGGATTCCGTCAAAAACTGGGAATAGGAAATTTCTTCGGAAAATCCGGGCGTCGGAGCCAGGACCAGGTATTGCGGCCGGTAGGACCGAATGTTCGCCAGGACTTCGCCCAAAGTGCCGTAGGCCGGAGCGGGATCATCATAAAACATCGATCCCGGGCGCGATACATAAGGACGGAAAGAGCGCCGGCCGGTATATAGATAGAGCATCGGATCCGCTGCGCAAATAAACAGGTCGCCGGGGCTGGATCGTGCCCGGATCCAAAGGAACATCTCCTCGTAATCCGACCAGTGCACTGCCGGAGATCCGTAATTCAACATGTACGCCGGGTATCTGTTTGCCCTGCTTTCAAGGATATCTTGGTATACCGATCCCACATTAAACAGGATCAGGATCGCCAGCACGGCCGTTCCGGCGTGCCTGAGGACCGGAGTCCTGATTTTGCAGACCGCCATTGTTGCCAGGATCGAATAGGCGAAAAGGTAAAGCTGGATCGGCGCCAGGAAACGGAATGGCGGCCAGGGCCAGATACAAACAGTGCCGAGATAGGCGGCAAGCAGAACGGGCAAAACCCTCCGCTGCCCTGCCTGGCGCAAAATGATGAGCAGCCCCGCACAGCCGATCAGCGCGGCAATCCGTTCAATCCAGGCCGGAAATTCAGGTTGGCAAAGCATCGACAAAGGTGAGGATCCCTGAAACGCGTCATAGGCATTGGATATCAGGACTCGGCCCCAATGGGGAATGCCGAAGGAGTGCCACCAGGTCAGATAGTTTGTGTAGTATGAAGAACTGACGGTTGCGTCGGACCACTTCGTATAGGTGAGGACCCATCCAAAGAAAAGGATGCATATCAGGGATGCCCCCGCAGCGGGCCAGCGCAGTATTTTCCTGTGCCGGAATGCCAGAAATATTAGGGCAATGATTGAGACCAGGCCGATGATCCTGCACAACAGCGGCAGCGCCGCCAGGGTACCCAGGAGCAGCTGGGCTATACGGGAGGGAAACGGGGTGCGGATGTGCCGGTCCAGCATCCACATCGTCGCCACCAAAAGCAGCGCGAATGGCATTTCGGATAAGCATGAGGTGCAAAAAAAGAGGAACGACGGCAACGTCACGCACAGGGCGACGGCACCCGCCGCGACGCCTCTGGAGCAATAACCAAAGCAAATCAGGTAGAGATAAGAGAGCCCGGCTGCGAAGGCTCCGGAGAGAAGGGATACCCACTGCATGAAGAGAAGATTGCCTGGGAAGGAAGGGAAAATTTTCCATATAACGGCCAGGATCGCCGGATATAAAAACGGATATTTTGTCTGGACGGGAGCATCGGGAAGATGAACCAGGCGGTAGCCGTCTCCCTGGGCCATGGCCTTGGCTACCGTAATGTAAATGCCGTCATCGTGATATGCGCCCGATACGCCATCGACAATCAAAAACGATCCCAGCAAGACGGTGATAGCGGCAAAGGCCAATGCCGCAAGCCTGTCCCTCGAAAGTACGCCGAATTCTACGGAAGGGATGTTGTCAGGAACCATTTTCATAGGCAAACGGGAGGCTTCCCGTTTCGATAGACCAGGATTCATATCGGCACAAGGACCGCCGACGGACGCCAAAAAAGTCGGGGAATGCCGGCAACCGGACTAGGAATGCGCGATTTTCATCCGATTTGTCCCGGCGCGAATTTGAGGAGATCTGCGGCGATTGAATAAAATTTTACCGGACAAAATGGGGCGGATGGTCGGGAATTTCCAGCGCCAGCTCGATCATGCCGCTGCGCTTCCCGCGGATGTGGAACGGCGCCTGAAAAATGAGCTTTTTCTTTCCGTTTTTCTCTATCGTATAAGCGTTTCGCTCTCCCGATTCCAGAAGACGGAGGAGCTTTTGCCTCGCCGTTTCGGGATGACAGTCCAGCAGGCTTTGGCCTATCAATTTCCTGCCGCCGTATTCGCTGTAAATCGTGGCTGCTTCTTCGTTCATTTCGATGACGATGCCGGAAAGGTCGCAGAGGGTGACGGCGCCGCAAAATTCGCGTACCCATACGGACAAAAAATCCGTGTTTTCGTTCGGGTGCCGGATCCGGCCGGCATTCATCGCCGGCTCCACGGCAGGGCGCTGATCTTTTCCGCCGGTCATGGTTTGTCTCCCCAGAATTTTGCCGGAGCCATGGCTGCAGGGAGGCCTATGATGAAACGCACCGCCGTTCCCTCACGCCTTATGGAATGGGACTCCCCGTCCTGAGCGATCGAAAATCCACCCGGAGGTTCGTCTGTTTTGACCGCCTGGGGAATGCGCTTTTGAAACCAGTCCTGCATGGCTAGATAGAATCTTTCCGCGTCCTCGGGCGTGTCCCAGACGGTGCTGACGAAGACGGCATCCCTTCCCTCTTTGTTTTCCAGGAGGATCACCTGGTCGCCTCCCCAACCTGCGGCCGACCTGCGGGCCCGTTCCTCAGAGAGGTGTAGGCTCAGCAGGAGCCCGAGCGAGAATTCGCCCAGGACATTCTTATATGCGATGCTCCAGTCTTTGCCGATTCGGGTTGCGGGGTCCTCCTCTCTGACGGGCTTGGGATCATCCCGCAGGTCATAATATTTATCCGGGTGAAGGATTTGTTCGGTCGAGGCCGGCAGGTCCGAATAAATCCTGTTTACGGCCTGCCAGGACGGGCTCTTCAACCAGACCTTCTGAAGGAAAGCGGCGCCGTAACCATAAGGGAAAAGCAGGCTTTCCTGGATGTAGTTCGGGGCGTCCTTGAACTCCGCATATTGCGACTGCATGGTCGACATCTGGGCGCGCATGATGAAGGCCAGGTCGGGCAGTTGGGAAAAGTGCCTTTTGAGCGGATCCAGGAGATACTGGAGCATCACGACCATCCCGTCTCCCTCCAGGAGCGCCTGGTGGGCCAACGCTTTGTCGTCGTTGCGGAGCTTGCGGTCCTGGTCCAGGATCCGGTTCACATCGAAGTGCTGGTCCTGCAGCGCGTGAGTCAGTTCGTGGACCATTACGGGCTTCTGCTCCTCGATCGGGAGCCAGGAGGCAATGAATAATGTCTTTTTGTCGGGATCGTAGTATCCGCCGACCTGTTCGGTGAGCAGCTTCAGGGTGAAATCCCTGAAATCCATGCCAGCCGGTATAAGCCCAAGCCGGCGGAGCATTTTCCCCTCGGCCTGCAATTCGCTCTGGCTGTATTCCTCCTGGACGTGTTCATTGAGGAATCGCGCAATTTCCTCCCTGCTTTTGACTCCTCTTTGTATGGGGGATTTGGGTTCCAGACCGCGCAATTGCTTTACCGTCTGAATCATCTCGTCGGCGGCCTTCAGCAACTCCGAAGTGTCTGTGGCCTGGGCCCGGACCGGAGCGCCCGGGCTCATGCTCAGGATCAGAAGCAGCAAAATCGATCGTATCGGCATTTCATCTCCCGTTGTCAGACCTGCGCAGATAATAGTGGGTGCCGGAAAGCCAGTCAATGTCGGCGTACTCCGCTGCGCGCCCGCCCTCATGCTTCCGGGCAGCCGTGAAGCAGCCTTTCCACCTTCCACTTTCCACCTTCCACTTTCCACCTCCCCCCTTTCCTGCCTTCCGGCCCCATATCCCGCTGTTTGGCTTGATACCGAGGGCGCAGCCCTTGCCTGGTTTCGTGTTAAAGAGGGTTTCAGATACCGCATTGGAATTGATTTTTGGTGTCCGGCGATGCTACAGTGAGCGGCTAGTGGAGGAATCCAGACAGCCATGAACCCGCTTATCCCCATTTGCATTATGGCCGTAATCGTGGGTGGCATCGCCGCAATTTTTATCCTGGCGTCTGTTTTCCTTGGCCCAAGGAAAAGGCATCCGGTCAAAGATACGCCGTTTGAATGCGGCCTTCCTTCGGAGGGGTATGATGCGGGAGCCATGCCGGTGCGTTTTTACATCATGGCCATGCTCTTTATTGTTTTCGATGTGGAATTGGCGTTCCTGTTCCCGTGGGCTGTGGTATTCCGCTCTCTTGGCTTGTTCGGCTTTATCGAAATGCTGGTGTTCTTTGTCGTTGTGGGCGCAGGCTTCGTCTACGCCTGGAAAATCGGCGCACTGAAATGGGATTAGAGAACCGTCCTGAGGAAGACCCTGAAATCGCACTTCGACTTTTGCGGGAAAACTTCCCTGACGGCGTCGTGGACACCATGACTCCCCAGGGAGACGCAACAGCGGTTGTTCGCCCGGAGCATCTGATAAAAATCATAGAATTCCTGAAAAACGATCCCCGGCTCCGGTTTGATATATTGATCGATATTACGGCAGTGGACTACCCGGAGAGGAAGCCCCGTTTCGACGTTGTATATCACCTGCTTTCTCTTCCGTTTAACCGGCGCCTGCGTTTGAGGGTAGCAGCCGCGGAGGGAGACAAGGGCGTGGATTCGCTGACTCCCTATTGGGGCTCCGCAAACTGGCTCGAACGCGAGGTGTGGGACATGTTCGGAATCCGCTTTTCCGGGCACCCGGACCTGAAGCGGATACTCATGTACGAGGAATTCGAGGGGCATCCGTTGCGCAAAGATTATCCTATCCAAAAACGCCAGCCGCGAATCGGGCCTAAAGTTTGAGGTCAACGTGTCTGAAATTGTAACCCTCTCCATTGATGGACAGAACGTTCAAGTGCCCAAAGGGATGCTCCTGATCGAGGCGGCAAAGACCGTCGGGATTCAGATTCCCCACTACTGCTACCATCCGGGGGTTTCGGTCGTAGGCAGTTGCCGGATGTGCCTGGTGGAAATTGAGAAAAATCCCAAACTTCAGCCTTCCTGTGCGACTCCCGTTGCGGAAGGGATGGTTGTCAGGACGCGCACTCCCGAGGTGCTGAAGAACCGGCGTTTTGTCCTGGAGTTTCTGCTGGCCAATCACCCGCTGGACTGCCCCGTCTGCGACCAGTCCGGCGAATGCGAACTCCAGAATTACTACATGGCGCACGGGCTGTACGACACGCGCTTCAATGAGAACAAAACCAAGCGGAAGAAAGCCACGCCGATCGGGCAATACATCATCCTGGATCAGGAGCGCTGCGTCCTCTGCACGCGTTGCGTGCGTTTTACCCGCGAAATCACCAAAACCGGGGAACTGGGGGTCATCGACCGGGGCCATCGGAGCGAGATCGATGTTTTGCCCGGCTTCGAGCTCGACAACGCCTACACCGGCAACCTTGCCGATATTTGTCCTGTGGGCGCCCTGACGGACAGGGATTTCCGCTTCAAATGCAGGGTGTGGTTCCTGGGAAGCGCGCCGTCGGTATGTCCCGGCTGCAGCCGCGGCTGCAACATCAATATACACTTTAACCAGCGCTTCAATCCGCGCTACCACGACCAGAGGGTCCACCGGTTGAAGCCCCGATACAACAAGGAAATAAACGGCCACTGGATCTGCGACGAAGGGAGATACGCCTACCACTCCATCGACGCGCCGGACCGGCTGAAGCTCCCGCAGATCAAAAAGGCCGGCGAATTTCAGGAGGCCTCCTGGACCGAGGCCGTCCGGGAGGCGGCCGCGCGAATAAAATCGGTACTCGATGCGAGCGGTCCGCAGGCGGTGGCCGTGCTGGCCTCTCCCCAGATGACGAATGAGGAGCTTTTCTGCGTCCGGAAGTCCTTCGGGGAGCGGCTCGGCATCAGGAATATCGACGCGAAAGCGCCATCCCGCGAAGCGGCATACTCCGACGATTTTTTGATCACCGCCGACAGGAATCCCAACAGCCGGGGAGCGGGCGTCCTGCTTCCCGCCGGTCCCGGGACCGAGAGCATTTTGCGCCAGTGCGCCGAGGGGCGCATCCGCCTGCTCTACATCTTCCGGCACGACCTGATGCGTGGATTCGATGCGGAGTTCGTCCGCGAAGCCCTGGGCAAAGTGGAATGCGTGGTTTTCCAGGGATCCTGGGACCAGCCGACGGCGGCCCTGGCTCACATCCAGCTGCCCGCCGCCGTGTATGCGGAGAAAGAAGGGACATTCACCAATGTCGACGGGCGTGTTCAGCGGTTCTGCGAAGCTGTTCCGCCGGCAGGGGAATCGCTGCCCGATCTCGAAATTTTTGCCCGCCTGGCCGCGGAGCTGGATATCCCCTCTGCGGGCTCATCCGCGGCGTCCGTATTCGAGGCAATCGGCCAAGAAATGCGGGCTTTTTACGGCATGACGTATGATACATTGGGCCTCAGCGGGCAGTCGCTGAAACAGGAATCCGGGAAACAAGAATAATATGTGGCTCAACGTCCTGATTGTTTTGATCAAAATCCTGTTTTTCCTGACCTGCGTACTTACGCTGACAGCGCTGTTGACATGGGTGGAACGCAAACAGTCCGCAGTCATGCAGGACCGCCTGGGCGCCAACCGCGCGCCGGTTTTCGGCATTAGGGCCTTCGGGCTGATGCACATCGTGTCGGACGCCCTGAAGATGTTTTTTAAAGAGGATTACGTCCCGCCCGGAGGCGACAAGCTGCTGCACACGGCAGCCCCTTTTGCCGCTCTGTTTTTCGCTCTGATGAGTTTCGCCGCGATCCCGTTCGGCGACTCCATCATGATAGCGGGGCAGAATATCCAGCTGCAGGTGCTGGAGCTGAACGTGGGTCTGCTTTTCGTTTTTGCCATGATGTCACTGGGCATCTACGGCACGTTCCTTGCCGGCTTCTCCTCAAATAACAAGTACGCCTTCCTGGGAGGATTGCGCGCTTCCAGCCAGATGATCAGCTATGAAATCACTATGGGCGCCACGCTGGTAGGAGTGCTCATGATATTCGGCACCCTCGACCTCGCCGAGCTCAACAGGGCGCAGGGCGGTTTGCTCTGGGGGTGGCTGCCCAAATGGGGCATTATTTTTCAGCCGCTGGGATTCCTGCTCTTTGTAACCGCAGGGATGGCGGAGACCAAACGCATACCGTTTGACCTTCCCGAGGGCGAATCGGAGATCATCGGCTACTTTGTCGAATACAGCAGCATGAAGTTCGGCGCATTTTTCATGACGGACTTCGTCGAAACGATCCTGATTGCCGCGCTCATCGCGACACTGTTTTTCGGCGGCTGGCAGGTTCCATATCTTCAGACAGACGGATTTCACCTTCCGGGGGGATCTTTCCTTGCGCTGCCCGGTTTCCTGGTCACCCTGCTGCAGATTGCGGCTTTCGCGGTCAAAGTCGTTTTCTTCTGCTGGTTCCTGGTCCTGATACGGTGGACGCTTCCGCGCTTCCGCTACGACCAGCTCATGCGGCTCGGCTGGAAATTCCTGCTTCCCCTTTCCGTTCTCAATATTTTCGTCACTGCTTTCATCCTGCTCTTCATTAAAAAATAGCACGCATGCCAACTATCAAGGATGACGAGTCTCCAGAGTCTGTCTCAAAACCACTGCCCCGATAGGGGCAGCGTCACAGAGCCCGGGGTTGGCGGCGCTTTTGGCCGCCTACCCCGGGTATGCAACCGCCGCAAAACCTACCCCGAAGGGGTTGTGTTTTGATTCCGGACATAAATCATCTCAGCCAATCGGCGGACACAACCCCTTCGGGGTAGGTCTCTCTATCCGTCGCATTCCCAGGGTAGGCCGCAAAAAACGCGACCAACCCTGGGCTTTGAGACTCTGCCCTTTCAGGGCAGTAGATGTGGTCGCATTTCAGAATTGGTCGTGATTCACATACACAGTCTCGAGATGCTCGCCGGCAGTTTTAAGATAGATTCTCCCCGCCCGTCCGCTGGGCGAATGGCCTTATTTGGCCTTTCAGGCGGCTCTTTAGTTCCCGCACTTCTTTGACTTTTATTTTCGCGGCAGCAGCGCGGCGACAGCATTACGGAGGCGATCGGTGTCGGCCTGGTACGGTTCGGCCGCGCTGTCCGGGGAGGGGACTATCGGCTCGCCGAAGTGCACCTTCACTTTGTGCAGTCGGATGCGCTTGCTGTCCCGCGGCCATACCTCGTGCGTTCCCTGAATCCCCACCGGCACAACCGGGACCGACAGCTCCCTGGAAAGGATGGCCGCGCCTTTCTTGAATGCCTGAAGCTCGCCGTCGTAGGACCTGCCTCCTTCCGGAAATATGCAGAGGATGAGGCCGTTCCTCAGTCCGCAGGCGCCGGCTTTCATGGCGCGCAGCAGATGGGCATCGGGATCGACGGGAACGACGTTGGTCAGACGGGCAAATGCTCTCATGATCCAGCCTTCGAAGAAAACGCTGTAGCCCACGAAAAACATTTTTCGGAAAATGCTGTACGGCAACGTGGCGACCAGGACGAACGGGTCCAGGTAGCTCTGATGGTTGGGGCAAATGAGATACGGTCCCTTTCGAGGCAGGCGCTGCAGGCCCCGGGCTTCGAGGCGCAGCAAGGTGCGCAGCAGAAGAAAATAAATCAGCCGGAGGCAGACGTATTTCAGGACTGAAGTGAACGCGCCGGGCTGACGGAACAGCGAGGCCTCATCCTCGTCCTGTGACTCCTGGGAAAGGATTGTTTTCCAGCTTTGTCGCGACGCCTCTCCGCCGCGCGTGACGACACCCGCCTGAAGCTCCAGCCGGGATATCAGGTCTCGGACCGTATGCAGTTCTGCACCGAAATCATCCGGCAGCTGGAGGTTCAGAGTCTGCTCGAGGCTGGCCAGGAGCTCCACCCTCTCCATGGAGTCGAATCCCAGATCCAGCTCCAGGTTCATGTCAGGCTCAACCGGCACGTCCCGGTGATAGGTTTCCCGCAGGCAGTGCAGCACTTCCTGTCCCACGGCGGATTCCATCAAGGCCCGGTCTTCGGGTGCGGGAGCTTGCGGGGCGCCGGCGCTTTCCATCGGTTTAGGCTCCCCGTTTTCGGCCAGCCTTTTCAGCTCCAGCCTCTTGATTTTGCGCGTCGTGGTGCGCGGCAGGGGCTCGCTGCGGATCTCGTAGCTCATCAGGCGTTTATATTTCGGCAGCTGGTTGGAAAGGCCCGCGATCTGGTCGCGGAGTATTTCGCGCGCATTGGCGACTTTCCTGGCTTTCAGGTAATCGAAGTCGGGCACCACCACCGCGTGAAGACGCTCTCCCCGCTCCTGCTGGCTGAACACGCCTATGACGGCCAGTTCCTTGATACAGGGGCTCTGCAGGTAGTGCGCCTCCAGCTCGTCGGGGTAAATGTTTTTGCCGTTGGGCAGTACGATGACCTCCTTTTTCCTTCCCGTGATGAAAAGATTCCCCCGGGCATCCAAACGTCCGAGATCCCCGGAATAAAACCATCCGTCCTTGACGGCCTCTTCGGTCGCTTCAGGATTCTTGTAGTAGCCTTTCATGACCATCGGTCCGCGGATCAGGATTTCCCCGGTTCCTGTTTCATCCGGAGCCAGTATCCTGATTTCGGCGCCCGGCAAGGCGGGTCCGACGGAGCCGATGACGTTATTTTGGATGCGGGTGACCGCACATGCCCCCGTCGTTTCCGTCAGTCCGTAGCCCTGGAGAATTGTGAATCCCATGTCGTGGAAATCCTGCGCCACCTTGGGATCGAAGGCGGATCCTCCGCTCACGAACAGGCGCAGGCTCGATCCGAAGCTCTCGTGGACCTTGGGAAAAAGCATCCTCCCGAGGTTGATCCGAGGAAACCGCATGCAGAACCGGTTGAAGCGCTTCATGCCCCGGAAGAATTTCCGGGCGAGGAGGGATTTTTTGGAGAGTTCCTCCTGAATGCGGTCATGGAACAGGTAAAAAAACTGCGGCACCGTTGCAAGGATGGTGATTCCGGCCTCCTTAAGGGCCTGAAGAATTTCAGTACGTTTCAAAGTGTCGGCGAAAACAACCTGGCCTCCCACATAGAGAGGGACCAGCACATTGATCACGGACGCAAGGACGTGCTGCAGGGGCAGAAGGCAGAGCAGCGCCTCTTTTTCGTCCCAGTAGATGGCGCGGGAAATGGACTGAAGCTCCCCCATCATATTGGACTGATTAAGCATCACACCCTTTGGGGTACCCGTGGTTCCCGATGTGTATATTATGGTGACGATGTCCGAAAGCCGGCTTTGAGGAAGGGCCGGGGGATTGGGAAGATTTGTGGCCCAGTCGATCAGCCCGGCAAGCTCGGAGCGGGCGTCGCGGTCGCCGGACACCGTGTCCAGGGAGATTATGCGCCGGGGCGGCCGGGAATCTCGTGCCGCCTCACGAAGCTGGGGCAAAAGAAGTCCGCTGACGAAGACCGTCTGCGCAGCCGAATCGTCCAGCAGCCGTCGCCATTCCTGGGGGGATATCTGTGTATCCAGCGGGACGGCGACCATGCCCGAGAGGTAAATGCCGAGATAGGCCACGACCCACTCCGGCCGGTTTTCGGACAATATGGCCACGCGGCTCCCCTGTTTGAGATCCAGCGCGAGCAGTCCCAGGGCTGCACCCCGGGCCTGGCGGTAAGCTTCCCTGTATGGGACGGTGGTATGGCCCTGGGGCGTTTTGAGGCGAAAGGCGATGCGGTCCGGGAACCGGCGCGCGATCTCTTCAAATCGATGGTTGAACGTCTGAGGGGGATCCCCTGGAGTTTGCTGAATTCCCGGCTCCTTGGGAGGTTTCATAAATGTTTATTCGTCCAGGTCTTTGATCTCTTTTTCGACGATCGACACGTACCGCGCGTCGGGCGGCGGCGCCGCAATGGCAGCCGGAGCGGGAGCCCGCAGTTTTCGGAGCAGGACGAAAAGCAGCCACCCTCCCAGGATCAGGGCCGTCCACGGCAGGACGTAGGCCAGCGCATTGAATCCCCTGGCGCGGGGAGCGGCCAGGATCCTTTCGCCGTATTGCGATATGTAGTAATCGAGGATTTCATCCCGGGTTTTTCCGGCCGCCACCATCTCCTGCACTTCCTTACGCATCTTTTCGGAAACTTCGGAATAATGCTGCGAAATCGGTTGCGACCAGCAGCAGGGCGCAATCAGGGTATTTTCCAGCTCGCGCACCAGCTCCTCCCCTTTTTTCTCGGCTGCGACCAAAGCGGCCGCGGCCAGGAGAATCGCGGGGAGGATCCTCAGCAGGATCCGGAATAGGCTCGTTTGCATCGGTTCTGCCTCCCGCATGATCATATCATTTCTTCGAGCTTCCGGTCGCGGAGTCAAACGTCTGAAGGGCTCGAAGATTCCAGGCGATCATGGGTATAATACCTAAACGGTGGGATGGGATGAAAAAAAAGCTCAGCGCCCATGAACTGGAACTCAAGGCAGTATCCACCGGCCCCATCATGATCAAAAATCCTTCGGCGTCCGCATGTACCGGCGAAGCCATGGCTATGCTTATCCGCAGGGGCCTGATGCCCGTAAAAACTGCGGGGGACGTGCTTTTCCCTCAAACACCGGATGAGCGGCTGGAGGAAATGCTTTCGGAATGGCTGGGTCATTATGCTTTCCGGTTGTTTTTGCGCGGAGCGATCCGGAAGCGGCAGGGTTTTCTTCCCCAGGAAACAACACGGTATCTCACACGAGATCAGTCCTCTATCTATGCGGACGTCCTGGTCGATCTCGGTCTGGCCGAGAAAATTCCCCGAGGCCGGTACCGGCTGATCTGGGCAGCCCGGAGCTTCGGCGGGACGCTTGAGTGGTACGTGGCGCGGGAGCTGGAACGAAGGTACGGGTTCGACGTGGCGACCGGGGTAAAGCTCCATGTGGGAGGCGTAGGAGGCGACCTGGATGTGATCGCCGCGGCGGAAGGGAAACTGGTTTACATCGAGCTGAAGTCCTCGCCTCCGAGGAATCTGACTGCAGGCGAAATAAAGGGCTTTTACGACCGGCTGGGTCTGCTGAAGCCCGATGTCTCCATGTTTGTGGTCGATACGGCATTGCGTCTTTCGGACAAGGTATTGCCGATGCTGAAAGAGGAATCCGGCAGACGCGGTCTTGGCAGCGCCGGGCCCCGGCGGATTGCAGCCCAGCTTTGGGCGCTGGAGCCCAATATCTATGTGGTGAATGGCTGCCGCGACTTGATAAGGAATATTGGCAAGGCGATCGCCGCCGGCCTTTTTGCGCTTTCGCCGTTTTCGCGGATAAATACACAATCCTCTGATCCAAAAGCCTTTTCGCCGCCGATTATTTTGAAACCATACAGAATACAATGAATCTTTATTGGCCAATGTCGGAAATGGCGCCAGGAAAGATGTAATATATTAGATCGGAGACAGCTGTTTCGCACAGGAGGACAATGATGATCGAAGTCTTGTCTGCTTTCGGGCTTTCGGCCGCCACGGGTCTCAATGCATATCTGCCGCTGCTGATCGTTGGCCTGCTGTCGCGGTTTACCGACTGGGTCACGCTGAAGGCTCCCTGGAACACCCTGGAAAACCCGTGGGTGCTTGCGGTGCTGGGAGTCCTGCTGTTCATTGAAACGATGGTGGATAAAATTCCTGTGGCCGACACGGTCAACGACGTGATCCAGACGTTCGTGCGGCCTGCCGCAGGCGCCATTCTTTTCGCGTCCAGCGGCAACGTGATCAGCCAGATGAGCCCGGCGACTGCCATGGTCTGCGGACTTGTTGTGGCCGGAGGCGTGCATGCCGCAAAGGCGACCGCCCGTCCGGCGATCACGGCTTCCACGGCCGGCGTGGGCAATCCTGTGGTCAGCGTTATCGAGGACGTGGTTTCCGGAGTGACTGCCTTTGTGGCCGTTGTCGTGCCTGTTCTGGCGGTGATTTTGGTGCTGGGGCTTCTGGGCTTCATCTGGTGGTGTATCCGCAGATTCCGTCGGCGGCCTGCTCGCGCGTGAATTGGGAATTATGAGCTGCAATCATGCATTTTCCTGAAAGGAGTGTGTCATGGATTTGTTGAGTATGCTTTTGAGCCAGGGGGGAGGACAGGCAGTGCAACAGCTGGCAAACAATTTCGGGCTTAATCAGAACCAGGCGGCCTCAGCGCTGTCGAGCCTGCTTCCGGTTCTCGGCCAGGCGCTTTCGCGCAACGCTTCGTCGCAAGGCGGCCTGGAAAGCCTGCTGGGCGCACTTTCGGGAGGCGGACATCAGCGCTACCTGGAGGATCCCTCGCTGATGGGCCGGGAAGAAACGATCCTGGACGGCAACGGCATCCTGAGCCACATATTGGGAAGCAAGGATGTCAGCCGTCAGGTGGCTTTACAGACGTCGGAGAAGACGGGCATCGGCGTGGATGTTGTGAAAAAAATGCTTCCGATGATCGCTGCGCTGGCCATGGGCGCACTCAGCCGTCAGACGGCAAACACCCGAAGTGCGGCTCCCGCCGGCATGTCCGGCGGCGGCCTGTCGGACCTTCTGGGGCAGTTTTTGGACTCCAACCGGGACGGGTCGGTCGCCGACGACCTGTTGGGGATCGCCGCGCGCCTTTTCCAAAAGTAATCCGAATGAATCAGGGGCAGCCCTCGGGCTGCCCCTTTCCTCGAAATCGCCGGAATGCAGCAGCGGACAGGTCTTCCGGCCGTTGCCCTAGGCGGGAGTCTGCTTCTTCTTGATGAGCCGGTAAATTACCAGTAGTATCAACGCTCCCAGAACAGCCGCGATGAAACCGGCGGACTGGCCCGCCTGGTACCAGCCGATCAGCCGGCCGAGGTACGTCGCCAGGAGCGCGCCGACTATGCCCAGGATTGTCGTGATAATAAAGCCTCCTGGATCTTTGCCTGGCATAAGGAATTTGGCCACTACACCGACGATAAAGCCTATGATAATGGTCCCTATCAGATGCAGCATGATTCCTCCTTGAATTTAGATTCCTTAGGATGATTCACCTGTACAAACCGGCGAAACCTTTCGTATAGTCCGGGAACGATTATTGAGCCGCTGCGGGAACCTGCATTCCCAGTGCGCCCATGATCTCCACAGCCTTTTCCTTGACAACCTTGGCCTTGCCGACCGCATCCATCAGGTTGCCGCCCTGGAATGAGTTGGACGCCTCGGCCCAGGTCTGGGTGATGGCTGCGAGTGAAGTTTTGACGGCTTCGAATTTGTCCTTGTCGAGGCCCGCGGGCAGTCTTCTCGACCTGGAAAGAATATCGACTCTTTTTTGGATGGCCTCAACCATTCCCGGGAGGCCGCCGCTCATATCCTGCCAGGATTTCGTTAATTCATCCTTCTTGGCAGTAACGGCCGCGGCGAGATCCTTGGCCTGGGCAGCGAGGTCTTTGGCCCCATCGAGAGCCTTTTGATATTCGCCCTTCTGGAAGTTGTTTTTGGCAGCTGCAAGGGCATCCTCGACACTTTGGAGCTGATCGGGTACGTACTGGGAAGCGTCCGCCTTGACGCCGGCGAGCGCTTCATCCGCGGCCTTGATAGCGGCATCGGCAGGCGCCTTTGCTGTGTTGCACGCCGCCAGGGCAAGGCAACACGCGATTGTGAGGGCTGCAAGCATCAAACGTTTCGACATAACCTCTCCTTTTTCCCAAATTAAATTTTTAAAATAATACATTGGTTGGGTGTCTGGCCGGTCCGGTCGCCGCAATAAAAGCGCGGTTAGGGTATCCGGAGTTTCTGGCCGACCTTTATTTTATCGGGATCGGTCAGGATGTCTTTGTTTGCCTCGAAAATCTGCGGATACAGGGCAGGATCGCCATAGTACTTCTCCGCGATCTTGGAAAGCGTGTCCCCCTTCACCACTTCGTGCCATTGAGTAGCGTCCCAGGATTTGGCCCCGGGGACACCCGGCTTCTTTTCGTCGGACATAGGATGCTTCCTTTCGAAGAAACTGCTTGACGGCCCCATATCATACTCCAAAAAAGCTTCGGCGGATGCAATTTCCGGATCCATTCCTGCCGGAATCCGGTTCTCCGAAAATCGCCCCATCCATTGTTTGCGGGGTCGCTATCTTATAGAATGGCTCATCAGAATCCTTTAGGGAACCCTGAGCAAGGGCTTTTCGGGACTTGCGGCATGGAGCTTTGGTTTTGGGTGATTTATTTTTGCCTGTAACGGATCAACCTAGAAAAGGAAATCATCTATGGCGAGCAAGGAACTTCTGGAACTGCTGAACAAAGGCATTGCAAGGGAAATTCAGGTATCGGTTCAATACATGTGGCAGCATGTGCAGTGGGCCGGCGTTGCCCACTATTCGATTAAGGATGAGCTGAAGAAGATTGCTGTCTCGGAAATGAAGCATGCGGAAGCGATTGCTGAAAGGTTGTTCTACCTGGGCGGCATACCGACGACCAAGCCCGATCCCATCTTTGTCGGCAAAACGCTGAAAGAGATGATGACCAAGGATATGGCTGACGAGGAGGATGCCGTCAAATTATACAAAAAGACCATTGCCGTGGCGGAGGCGGAAGGCGACATCACGACCGCGCAGATCTTTAAGAAGATCCTCCAGGACGAAGAGGATCACCACGATTTCTTCCAGGGGCTGCTCGAAGGCATGAAGTAGGCCGCATCCGCGATTAGTTGCCGGCTGCAGAAAGAGCCCGTCGAAAGGCGGGCTCTTTTCGTTTGTGTGTCCCCGGCCGGCGCCAATTGGCTTTGATAAATCGCCGCCTCCGGCTTTGCCCTGACTGTTGCCCACACGTGATACTGTGGGTCCTTCCGTCATCTAATGTTGTTACGCTGCTATTCTCTGCTCTCTGACTCCAT
>CAYYTC010000067.1:0-26035 GCA_964474425.1 uncultured Acidobacteriota bacterium | reverse complement strand
GGCAGTGTTTTGGACCAATACGGGGTTAACTGGGGGGTGTGGTACCAACCGCCGCGGCAAGCTTAAAACAACAGGTTTGTGAAAAAGGCTGGGAAACAAAACAGACTGTATGTTATCTTGAGTCATCAAAAAGCCTCTCTTTGCGCGTGAAAGCTTTGTCGCTATTGCTTAATACGCAGATTGAGGCTTTTTGTTTTTCAACTTTCGTGAATAATCCGGGCTAAGGCCCTGGTTTCGTGTGACTGCAGTCTCAGGCGACCCCTTCTGCCTGCCCGGAAATGCAAATACAAAAGCTTTCGATGCTCCGTGTCTCATGAGCGGCCGAATCCGAATGGCGTATCTTTTTTGCTTGTCCCAAGTGAACCAGTTTTCTACAAATGCCCTTTAAGGAAATCCAGGGTCCAGCCTATACGAGACACCCGTATTATTGTTTCTTCTTTGGGCTACTCAACGTGTAACCAGCTGGGCTAAACATCAGGTTCAAAAAAAGTACCGGCTTGGCAGGATCATCGACTCTCTTGAAATTGAGTGGACAATGCCACAAATCTTTTGTCAAATGAACGATTGTGGGCTTTGTAAAGACAAACTTTTGCAGATTATTCTCGCTATCCCCCAAAGAAAATTCGACCTCACCCCCCAGGGTTAACTGGTTGGCAGTATCTCCGCCGAGGAACATGAGAAACTCGTCCCAGTCATGGACGTGAGGTTTAGGCGCCATTAAAAAGGCTTTCGTTATCGGCACCCAGGATACTGCAAAGGGAGCAAAGGTCGTACCGTCGTCCTTGTTCATCATCCTATAACCGAGAACCGGCGCTGTGACCTCGGGATGGAAATCCTGAGGATACGATTTATGCCACAAATCTCTTGCAATGTATTTTTCGAATTTGGAGTCAGTCTTTTCATTCCCGCTGCTTGCGTAGCCTGAACGCTTCGGCTGTGACGTGGCCTCCTGGAAAGCAGCCTGCAGGCTAATTGGACTGATAACAAATCCGGCTGCGGGCACGCTTAATCCTGCCTGCAAAAACTTCCTGCGTGATGACTTGGATTTCATGAAACCTCCGATTAGATAACCGCGTATTTCCTTCCCCTTGCAGACCTGTGGAGAAAGTTCTCCTTTACCGGAACATCAAAGAATGTGATCCCATTGTACAACAGATTGAAAATTTCTCACTGCCAATTTGTCACTAGATTGTGTCAAAGTCAATTTGTTTCGCCGGGCAAAACCATTCCGGCCGGACAGGGCACATTTGGCAGATAGGCCATTCGAATTTTCAGAATCATCACTGAACAGGCGATACAAGAATCAGCGGGGAAATGACCTTTGCCAATCAATTCTCGTTCGTAACACAAGGGATCATCCTTGAGAGGATGTGGTTTTGGGCATGCTGGGATTCTTGCGGGCACAGTCTGAGAATAAATCTGGACGACTGGAGTGCTATTGTTCACTACTGCGCGCGGATTCCGGCTTGCTCAATGCGGGAAAACACTGCCTTGAGCCGTGGATGCAGAGTCATGTATCTAATGGCTTTACCGAGCGGAAACCATCGCTGAACCGGGCATTCTGCCTGACTCGGCCGAAGTGGATCTGTTGCCTCAATTCGAGGTCATGATTCTCCCGGCAACGACTCTGCCGAACCACACTCCGGATGAATCGCTCCGGCATTGCAGGAAAGCTCGCGAGATCGCGATTCTGGGGCCGACCACTCCTTTCCTGCCCGGCACTTTCAGCCGGCATGGAGTGACGCTTCTTTCGGGAACACAGGCAACGGATAGCCCTCAGGGGCTCCGTGCGGTCAGCGAAGCCGGTGGAATCCGAAGTTTCGGCCGGGCTGTGCGAAAAATCCCGCCGCGATTGCCACCTCGATAGCCTCGAGCCTCCAGCGAAGATTCGGCGTGAACTTTGGGATGAGCGCCTCGGCTACACCTTCCCCTTCGGCTTGGGAGCGTCCAGTCCCCATTTCTTAAAATATTCCTGATAGAACCGAGGCTGCTGGAAATCGGGTTGAACCGAAAAACTGAACCGTCGGTAGGGCATCGATTTATCAAAATGGTACAGCCCATCCATCAGCTCTTGTATCCTTTGGTTCGGAACCGTCATGATAATCTCATTCTCTTGGGTGTTCGCCCTCTCGTAATCGCCGGGATCCGGAACCGTGACCTGGCATTCGCCGTGTAAAAAAGAAGGCAGGACCGAATACACACACGAACCGATCGCGTCGAGAGTCGAGGTCACCTGGCTTCCCTTGACATACCGCAGTGCGAGAAGCAGATGCCGCAATTGTGCCGTATTGGAATAAATCATTGTGACATCCGGGATAAAATTAGCGGTTTTCAGCGGCCCGATCACCATTCCGGGATATTGTCCAAAGGGGAGGCGTATCATCTCACGCGCATGCTTTGCGGCGGCTTCCTTGTCGGCCATATAAAATGAGTTCGTGAAGCCTTCAAGGTAATCTTTGGGTGTTTCAACCAAGCCGTATGAAATGATGGGCTCGAAACACCAGTGGTCTTCCAGGAACATCGCCAGCGTCGTGCCCTGGCGCCGGGCAAGGGCAAAAGCCTGGCATAAGGCGTAGTGTTCGCCTCGGTCCCTTTTCGGCCGCACAGCCCCTTTTGGGATTTCAGTCTCGCTTTTCAGAAGTTTAATTGCAATAGGATACGTCGGCAGCAAGATCAGCTTTTCCAGATCGGCCCCATACGTATTAAATGTCTCGATAGGAATCATCACTTTCTCTCCTCGCTGGCTTTGGCCTGCATGCGCCAGGTTTCCCAGAGCCTCTGAAGTGGACACGATCGCTCCTGCGACAGCGGCCTGTTTAAGAAATTCCCTTCTGGCAATTCCGTTTTGATTCTCACGTTCAGACGTCACTTTCACCTCCCGCTATTCCAGCACCTATCAAATCTTGTATATTTGCACCACAAGTGCAGCAAATAAGCAAGGAACTTTCGCAAAGGATGCAGACAGGAGCGTTAGAATGACACGCAAATACTCTCGACGTGAAGCGCTGGAATTGGGAATAGGCGCTGCCGTTTTGAGCGCATGCGGCCCGGCGGCCGCATCAATCGAAACGGAACAAACAGCAGCATCAAAAGGGGTAAATCCTATGACGAGTCTGAGTGATTGGAATAAATATGGGGAAGAACTGAGGAAATGCCTGATTTTGCGGACATCGCCAATAGCCGCAAAGATGCTGGAAAAAGAGACTGATATCCCGAAAGAGGCCATTCGGCCCAAAAAGGACCGCGGATACCACATCGCTCAGTGCCAGGCATTTGCCTTCTCCAGACGCGATGGAACCACGGTCGCTATGCCGAAGGAAGATCACTGGTGCCCGACCGCTCTCATCGCCTAGGGAATGACGTTAACGCATTTGCCTGTCCGTAATCACGTGGGGGCGGGGCGCACGGCGCCCAAGCCTTTTCACCGGCCGCACGGTTTTGCATCTGAAATCAAAGGAAATAAACATGAACAAACGTTCAATCACAATTACAGTAGTAGCAGTTCTTGTCCTTACGCTTGCCAGCGTAACGATGGCAGCGGACCCGATGGCTTCTTAGGCGGCGGTAATAAATAAAGGTATCAACTGCTCAGGCATTCGGACGGATGGTATAATTCCAGTCTCCATGAAACTTGCTTCGCTGTATATTCACGCGCTTCATTTCTTTTTCAGTGACTTTTCGCCCCTTCGGATATTTCCGCCGATCGAGTCTGCATGTCACCTTTAGCCCCTTTGCAGTTGTCGTTCGAGCAATTAAGTGAACCACCGTCTCGTAGTCGCGTAATGGCTCTCCCCGCCCATTCGACGAGATGAATGAAAACAGGCGATGTTCCACTTTGTTCCACTTGCTCGTACCCGGTGGGAAGTGACACACCGAAATCGAAAGGCCGGTTTCGTCGGCAAGTTTTTGAAGTTCTAATTTCCAGAGTCGCAGGCGAGTGCCGTTGCTGCCTCCTGCATCAGCGGTAATGAGCAATTTCCCGGAGGGCTTATACAGACGGTGGCCCTCAAATCGCCACCAACCCCGAATCGAGGCCACGGCAAAAGCGACGGTGTCATGATCCGTGCCCACTAAAACGAGGCCTCTGTTATATCGAAGGTCATAGATGCCGTAGGGATTAGCACGCGGAACAGAGGGATGGGGAAAATCATGGCCATTTACTTTTCGAGGCGTTTTCGTCGGACGCCATTGTTGGCCTTTATTTATGTAGTTGCCGATCCGTTCCTTCTTTTTTGTGTCCACTGAAATAACCGGCATCCCGGACGCCAGGGCGCGTTTTACCTGTGTGTTAATGTATCGAAATTGAGCATCACGGTCCGGATGATCGCCTCCTTCTTCAATCTTGCGGTTGCTTTGAAGGCTAAAGCCTTGTTCCCGGAGAAGCTGTCCAACTTTCACATAGCTGATAGCATGATGTTGACGCGTCAGTTGCGCGGCCAACGCTCGTGTGCTTTTGCAGATCCAACGCAGCGGCGATTCGGGGTCTCCGCGTGTTTCTGGTTCAATAAGCTGCTCCAGAAAAGACGGCAGATGGGGATCGGTTATTGTGATGCGTTTCCTGCCGGCTCCGCTTCTCCGGATACGGCCCTCGGGAAGACGCATATCCTCGCGCAGCTCTCTTAGTCCCAACGCGATGGACTTCCTTGAAAGCCCGCAAGCGCGATGCACTTTAGACACGCCGCCATAACCCAATATCTTGGCTTCGTTGGCGGCGCAAAGTCGCCGCGTTCGCTCATCCAAAAAGGGCCAGATTGAGGCCAATTTGCCACACAGATCCGAGAGGGTCTCCATAATTCATGAGTATACCCCTCTTTAATGCCAATTGGTACCTTTATTTATTACCGCCGCCTTAGAACCAAAATCAAGGGGTTTTTTTATTGTAAGGCTATTTTAAAGGCCCAAAACCGCAGCATGCTCTTTGTTTGCAGAGCGTTAGCGTCGTCAGTCCCCATTACTCATTACTCCTATGCGGGAATGCGCTCAGGACGCCTCAGTTTGGGCAGCGCCTTTATCGATTTCCCCACTTTCCCTTGGGCAATCCGGAGTTCATATAGGCTTTGCAGGTTGAGCCAGAACTCGGCACTTGTGCCGAAAAAATGGGCCAGCCGTAAAGCAGTGTCTCCGGTGATTGCGCGCCTTCCGTTTAAGATTCCGGTGATGCGGTTGGTCGGCACGGCCAGCTTCCGAGCCAACTCTGCCGCGCTCATTTTGAGTTCCCTGAGCTCTTCAGCCAGCTGTTCTCCCGGATGGATTGCCGTTAAAGCCATAATGTCCTCCTAATGATAGTCGACTATCTCAACATTTGACGGTCCCGGCGATCCCTTGGGCCATTCAAAACAGATCCGCCACTGGTCGTTGATACGAATGCTGTACTGCCCCTTCCGGCCGCCTCCCAGCGCTTCGAAACGGTTTCCCGGCAAAACAGCAAGGTCTTGCAGTGCTGCAGCCGCTTCCATCCTGTCGAGCTTCAGTCGTGCCGGGTGTTCAATTGCAGAGAATGCTTCAACCCGTTTCCCCGCGGCGAAGTATCTAGTAAGTCTGTCCCGGCAGCCAACGATCATACGACAGGATAACGCTCATTATGCGTTACGTCAAGCGTAATGAGTGCCACGGAATGTACTTCCGGATGCCCGTATAAAAGAATGCTTCTGACAGAACACAAGGGACCGGTGGCATCATCCTGCCTTTCTTGTCCCGCATCCCTTCTTCTGCAAAATATTTATGGCTCAATCCGGCAGAAGATCATTAGATCTGGTGAGGAACCATGGGCATTGTTCTGCCCGGAACCATTTTCCTGTCTGAACGGTGGGGGTATATATGCGGCTTGTTTTTGATCGCGGCACGCTTGTGCTCCAGGGAAATTTCGCCGATGCAGGCAGCCTCCCCGGAATCCTCTGGGATCCGCGGATTCGAGCGTGGCGAGCTCCGGCATGCTATTACAGGATGCTGTCCCAGGAATTATGCCGGCGCTATCCCGGCCTTCAGGATGACGCCCGGCCCAAACTTCCGGATGCCCCGCCCATTCCGTTCCCGGAACTCCGTCCCTATCAGGCCGCCGCGGTCGCTTCGTGGGAATTTGCGGGTAAAAGAGGCATCATCGCGCTTCCAACCGGTTCCGGAAAAACCCGCACCGCAATTGCGGCAATTTCCAAAACCCGCCTGAGAACGCTCTGTCTCGTTCCGACTCGGGCGCTCATGGCGCAGTGGGTAAAAATCCTGAGGGAAACCTCTCCCGGACCCGTCGGCGAATATGGTGATGGACGTCGAGCCGAACAGCCTATCACCATTGCCACCTTTGCCAGTGCACTGCGAAACATGGAGACGTTAGGCAATCGATTCGACTTGCTTGTCATCGATGAGGTGCACCATTTCGGTGGCGGCGCGGGAGATGAGATTCTCGAGATGTCCACGGCAGCGGCTCGGCTGGGACTCAGTGCCACTCTGCCTGAAGATGAGGTCCACCGATCCCGCCTGACTGCTCTCGTCGGCCCCGAAGTTTACCGTGCGAGTGTCGAAGAACTTGCCGGCCGCTATCTCGCCTCATTCCAGCTGATAACAATCTCGATTGGGCTCACGCCTTCGGAAAGCCAGGCATACAAAGCCGAAATGTCGATTTTCCGCCCGGTCTGCCGCGCATTTTTTGATTCGGCGCCGGGAGCATCATGGTCGGATTTCGCTCTGTCGGCAGGAAGAAGCGACTCGGGACGGCGCGCCCTTGCGGCCTGGAGGCGTTCCCGCTCCATTGTCCGTTACAGTCAAGAGAAACGCCGCGTTGTCAATGACCTGCTTCTGCAGCATCGCAACTCCAGGATTCTCATTTTCGCGGCAGGCAATGACACAGCGTACGCAGTAGCCCGCGAAAATCTCGTGCAGCCGATCACGTGCGACATCGGGAAAAAGGAGCGGGCACGGGCTCTTCAGCGCTTCAGCACAGGCGAGTTGCGGATCCTCGTATCGGCGCGTGTACTCAACGAGGGAATCGATGTGCCGGCGGCTGATGTGGCAATCATCGTGGGCGGCAGCCAGGGCTCTCGCGAATACATTCAGCGTGTAGGCCGGGTTCTCAGGCCATCCGAAGGGAAAAAGGCCATAGTCTATGATCTGGTGACACGAAGCACCTTTGAGGTGCGTCGAGCGGACGAACACAGGAGGGCCCTTGCTTCCCGCTAGCCGCATCCAGGTTCGGACAGATGGAAACAAGGCGACGCCCGTCTGGCTGGGGTCCGGAGATCATCTGTGGCTGCGATCCTTGATTGATGACTTCACCAGGCTGGAAGGCAAACCGTATCGAGATGTTCTGTCATTCCTGCAAGAACCACCCAAAATCTTTTCGCCTCCCGGCAAGCGGCTGATGGCCGTTTGGGTGCTTCAAAACCTCTGTTCCCGCCAGCCACCGCCTCTCGATATTGAAGGACTTCGAAATGAGATTGTTGTTGAAGCACAGCGCGCTCGAAATACCGGCCGGTTCAATCGATCCGATGTAATTGCGGCAGTTGCGGAGCGCTTTAGCATTTCGGCGGCGGAAACAATGGAAAACATGTTCTCCGACCTTCCCATGGAACGGCGCCTTATTCTGCCGGATCCAATCCCGGATCCGCACTCGCTTGCCATGCATACCAATCTCGACCTGGCCCAGGGACTGCTTAACGTTACTTCTGAAATTTGCATCGAGCTTTACGGAAGCACGCGCGCCGTAGTCAGGCAGGTGCACCTGCGACGTCTCCTCTGTATGGCCGAACGCTCCAATGCAAAAGGCGTCCGGCTCAAAATATCCGGAGCATTCTCGTTATTTCGCCACACCACGATGTACGGACACGCCCTGGCTTCACTTCTTCCTTTGCTCTTATGGTGTGATCGCTTTGACCTTGCGGCGCGCTGCATGCTGCGTGGACGGGAAGTGAACGTAACCTTGAGCTCGCGCGACCCCATCGAGCGCGGCCAGCCGCCGCGGCAATATGACAGCCGGATCGAAGAGCGCTTTGCCCGCGATTTTTCGAGAGCCAGCCTGGATTGGGACCTCGTCCGTGAACCGGAGCCCTTCGAAGCCTGCGGAACTCTGATTTTTCCCGATTTCGCCATCGTTCACCGCCGGGATCCTTCAAGGCGGTTATTCCTCGAAATCGTGGGATTCTGGACTCCCGATTATCTTCGGGAAAAACTCAGGCGGCTTCGTGATTTGACCGGCATTCCGCTGATTCTGTGTATCAATCGCGCACTGAATTGTGGGGATGGCGAGCTGCCGGCGCATTCACGGATTGTGTGGTTTGAAAAACGGATTGAACCGGATGAAGTATTGGCAGTGATGAATAAAGGAAGCGTTTGTCCGTGAACTGCATCCGGAGATGAATTCAGCGTAATCCTTCTCCCGCAATACAGGCTTTATTAGTCAGAAGCCTCGAGAGCTTCTATTGCTTCCGTATAGGGGAACACATGCACGCCGTTTTCCATCCGCTGCCTTGGGCTTCCAGTGTAAATGATCCACTTGTTGACCGGCTTGTACCGGCCAACGGTCTCCGCCAGGGAAAGAAGTCCGCGACAATCGACGGGGGATACATTACGCCCTGACTTGATTTCAATGCCCAGTATATCGTCAGCGCGCTCTATCACCAGATCCACTTCCGCGCCTCCTTCCGTGCGATAGCATGATAGCCGCCAGTCTTTGCGCAAAACACGGTTGATATAGATGATCTGCAGCGTCAGCCACTGTTCAAATGTGGGGCCTTTCTGCTCGAGTGTGATCGGGCGGCGATGAATTCCGAGAATTGCGTTTCGGACTCCAACATCAAAGAACAGGAATTTGTCCCGCTGTGCAATCCGGCGCGTGATCTTTCTGCGAGGAAGGAAGGCGGGCAGGCGGAAAATTAGAAGCGTGTCTTCGAGCAGTGTCGTATACCTTCGTACTGTTTCCTTTGGGATCTCAGTTTCCGAACTGATCTTTGAATAGTTCAGCCACTGTCCGCTCAGAACGGCCATAATATCCAGGAAACGGGCGTAATCTCCAAGTTTCTGGACCAAGGCTTCAGCCCGGATCTCCTCCCGGAGATACACTTCCACATAGGAATCGAGCGTGGAAATGGAATCCTTGGTGTCAAGGTATATCCCGGGAAGCATGCCGACCTGCATCGCGCGGTCAAGTTTAAAGGCGTGTTTCACCTCGGAGTAGGTGAACGGATCCATATATTCCAAAATGACTCTTCCGGGCAACAGGTTCGCGCCGCCCCGCCTCAGTTTTCGCGCACTCGAGCCGGCAAGAATAAAGCGGAATCGGTTGGAGGGATCGTCGATGACAGACTGAACGGTATTCAGAAGGGAAGGCAGACGCTGAATCTCATCAATAACAATCAAGCCGGAAGGCTCGATCGCGTTCAGCTCTTTCTTAAGAAGGCCGGCGTCTTTGGCATGGGAAAGATATATTTGCTCGTCTGCCAGATCGACAATATGAAGCGGGCACAGCGTGCGGCATAGCGTGGATTTCCCGACCTGGCGCGGTCCAAGCAGCAAGATAGTCTTGCCTGATTCGGCAATCCGTTTTCCCAGCAACCTGTCTTGCATGTAGGTAATATACATCGTAAATGACCTAAAGGCAAGACGATAATAGCACCATGGACTGAACGCTTCCACGGAGACTCTGTAAACGGAGCTTCGCCCAGTTGAACCGAACTGCAGAGCTGGGAAAGGTCAGGTCTCCTGAAATAACAACCGCAGACTCAATAATAGGATCTGCTCAAGCAACATCACTTGTCATAATGATTGCTGCAGCCTTCTCATTATAAAATAGTATTTTTACGTGATAGCCAAAACTGTTTTTAGCATAGACTTCACCTTCCCTCGCTTTTAACCCAGTAATGCGGGATCGCCGGCAAAATCCCATGAAAGAAGCTTCCCTTCTGATGTTGTTTCAATGCGAGCAGGGTTGCCATAATATTCGATTGCCTTTTGAGGAGGCATGCCGAGCTTGAAGCCTTTTTTCGTTATGAAATTGCATGGATAGGCGAAATAGGCTGCCAAGTCGCCTCCGATTCCGCACACTATGACGCGGTCAAAATTTCTGATAATGCATTATCTGTAAACTTGCGATCCTGAGCGGGCCTGTTTATCGAATTCAGTGGTATTTTAAAACGGAATTGCGCCTTTAGAAAGGCATTTTGAATAGACCTATAGTGCAAAGCAGATTGGCTGCCAAAGGCAAAATCGAGCCGTCCATGGGCTCAGCGCAGAAACAGATTAGCTGCCGACTGCATCAGAAAAGTTCAGCGGCCCTATGTCGCCGGGCAGGAGCTATGGGCGGGGCCCTGGAAGGGAGTCCAAGCCAGGTCAGAATCTTTTCTATTGCATCGGGCGGATGAATCGCGCATAGAACCCTCATTTTTGAACCGCAGCATGGACAGATTAGGATGTCCACTTCAAAAACCCGTTTCAGAAGCTGGGCCCAGGAATAATTTCCCGGCTTTTTGCTCCGCTTTGGTTTGACTTCAGCTTCCTCGGTTGCCGAAGCTTCTGCTTTTGCCGAGCAGCCCGCATGCGCGGGCCCAATTTCGGATATGTCCTGCGGAACAATATATCGCCGGAGGCTTGAGGCAGGGGCCAGCACCCCATAGTACCGAACGATATTGAATCTTGGCGGCGGCGTCAGCGCTGCAAGCCGTTCCATCAATTCCATCGGTTCATAGATCACAGCCCTTGTAGCCTTCCTTCCAGCGGCGCTTGAGTCTGTAGCGAATCCTGCCGTCCGGCAAGAGCGAAAGCCTCTCATTGGAGTAGGGGCCGCGTGACGCATACCTCAGAAGCCGCTCCAATCGAAGACGGTCGCGCGCCGGCACGCTGACTCCTGCATGAACGCTGAAGCCTTCGACCATCGAACAACAGCTTCCCGATTTCCCTTCGGCATTTTCTAAATCCACCTCCTCTCCAACCCGTACGATCGGCCTTCCCGCGCGCGGCCCCGTCGCCACGCGCCCCGATATGGATGCGCTGTAAAGTTCAGCAAGCAGCGGCTCATCGAGCTGAAGAGTATCCTCCGCATCCGCACCCATTCCTCGCCGCTGCATGAGACGCATCACACGGCGATGAATGCGGCCGGCAACGCGCGCAACTTCGGCGCCACTCGGCGGACCCCAATGCAAAAACGTCAGTTCGCTTTCGGTATTCTGACGCTTTAGGCGGTGATTTTGGACGCTTGATAGATGACTGGCCGATAAGAGGGTTCGGCAACTGGCTTATTCTCGGTACGAGATTATAAGCATTTCTATACGGCAGAGAAAGAGCACGCTTTGGGAAATTGGCGAGGGACACAAGGAATCGGGACCAGGAAATAAGGACTGGCAGGGCTGGGTTGGGCAGAGACTTGCCTTGATGCTGGAGAACTCCCTTGCCAGTCCTGCCCGTCCTGATTTCCCGGCGCGCAAAGCCTCCCTGGAGCCGCTCACAGGAAAGTAACTCCTCGACAGAGCGCGCGACCACGGGGCGCAACGGCCCGGATTGCGGTTCGATTTGTTCTTCGTAGGTGCGGATGTAACTGTCGAAGTGAGTCTCAAACAGCGAACGCACTTGGCGGCAATTTTGCGGATATATCAAGCCCCGTGGAACTCCGGTTTACGGAGCGCCCGGGCGAGGATATCGACGGCCTGGTCGATCTGCTGTTTGGAAATCACCAGCGGCGGCTGAAACCGTATGACGTTTCCGTCGATGCCCCCGCAACCGACCAGCAGTCCATCTTGCAGGCATAAATCCCGTACCGCTTCGGCTTCGGCGGCGGCGGGCGTCAACGCGGAATCTTTCACAAGCTCGATCCCAATCATGAGGCCCAGGCCGCGCACATCGCCGATGAGGGGAATCCGTTGCCGGAGTTCGCAAAGCCGGGATTTGGCATAGTCCCCCATTTCGGCCGCATGCCGGCAGAGATTCTCTTCCTGCATAAACTCAATGTTTGCGAGAGCCGCCGCGCATGAAACGGGATTGCCGCCGAAGGTGGACAGATGATCGCCGGGCGTGAAGGCGGCGGCTATCTCCGGGCGTGTCGTAAAGGCGCTCAGCGGAAATCCGTCGGCGATGCCCTTGGCTGTTACGAGGATGTCGGGCACAACGCCAAAATGCTCAATGGCGAACATCCTGCCGGTGCGGGCAAAGCCGCACTGGACTTCATCCGCGATGAAAAGGATTCCGTGCCGGTCCAGTATCTTCTTTACCTCTTCAAAGTAGTTGAGCGGCGGAACTATGATCCCGCCCTCACCCATCACGGGTTCGGCGACAAAGGCGGCCACGTCGCCGGAGGTGGAGAAGCGGATGACGTCCTCGATCGCTTTTGCAAAGCGCCGGCCGCATTCGTCCGGATCATCGCAAGGGCGCAAACGGTAGGTATTGGGAGCCGGAGCGAAGGCGACTCCGGGCGCATAGGGGCCGCCGCCTTTCTTACGGTTTTTGTTGCCCGTGATGCTGAGCGCCCCCCAGCTGCGGCCGTGAAATCCGCCCTGCAAAGCGATGAATTCGTGCCTGCCGGTGTAAAGGCGGGCGAGCTTCAGCGCTCCCTCGATCGCCTCGGCTCCTCCGCTGCCGAAGAAGGATTTCGTCAGGCCGGAAGGCGCGATTTGCGCAATCTTTTCCGCCAGGTCTGCCGTCGGTTGGACGTGATAAAGATAGGAGGAGCAGTGGATGAGCTTCTCCATCTGAGCTTTGGCCGCGGCCACCACCTTCGGACTGCAGTGGCCGGCATTGACCACCGAAATGCCGGCGAAGCAGTCTAGGTAGTCCCGGCCCTCGATATCCTTAATTACCGCGCCGCTGGCTTTGTCGATCACGATCGGGGCGACGGACTTCAGGAAACCAGTGATAACGTAATTCCGGTATTTCTCAAATGTATTCGTAACCAGTACCTCCTGAACTATTCTGAAGATCGCCTGCCGGAATCCTACCTCCATTTGTCCACGGAAGCGCTCGACACATAGCCGAAGTCCCCGGCCTGCCAAAACAAATTCGTCCCGCCGCCCACCGAAAGAATGTTAATCACGGAGGGGCGGGCGAACTGGGGGATCTTGGCGTCTTTGGGCAGCTTGATCCTTGAGGCGAAGGGTTCCACTCCGCGACGGGCGTTAGGCAGAATAAAATTCTGCACGCTGTAAAAGTCATCCAGAAAATCCTGCACCGTGACGGTGGTGTTCTTGTAGATCCAGTCGATCAGCTGCTCTTTGGAATCGAAACCTTCCCTTTCTTTCAGCTGCTTGATGATGGTCGGATCCAGGAGCAGCGTGACCGGCGAAAAGGGGCTCACGAATTTCAGCCAGAACGGGATCTGTGTATGAAAAGGTTTCCCGAAGCTCTGGTCCGGATGGGTGAATCCCCAGCCGTTGAATGTGCTGACCACACTTTCCTGGGATTTGTGGCCTTTCTGCACATGGAACGGATTCCACCCGGGCGGCAATTCCTCCTCGTTTTCAGGCATGCAGAGATTGTTGTAGCTGTAGTTATTTCCCTGGCTGCCCATGTACGTTTCCCCGATCTTACCCGCAGCGGCGAGGTTCATGGACATTATGGTCCAGGCCCTCCCGATGACTGAATTGGCCTGGTTGAACGGACCGAGAGCGCCGATCCCGGCATTCATTTTTAATTCATTGCGGATCGGTCCGTTGACAACTACCATCCTCGCGAAAGATGTCGTCGAGGTGAACAGAGCCGGCACTCCCGTGGACGCCAGGGACAGGATGACGGGGAAATGCTCCGGCCTGGCTCCGGCCATTACCGCGTTTACGGCCACCTGTTCCACGTTGTAACTCCAGGCTTCGTGGGGAGAGGACGGCTGCATCCTTCCGACTTCCTCATCCGCTTTGCGGCTGGTGCCTTTGAGCATCTCGGCCACCCTGGCCTCCGTGGGCAGCACAATGGGCAGCCCATCGGTCCAGCCGTTTTCCAGGAAGAGGCGATGCAGGTTTTCCTCAGTATCGGGTTTGACCAGGCGGGCAGTCGGTCTCGTAATGAAGCCTGTTTTTCTATCATCGTCAGACAGCGCAGCGGTCAGCGCCGCGATGACCTCCTGCAGGACGGGCTTGCCGGTCACCGGATCCTTGCCTTCCAGGTGTGTGCGGCACACAGCGGCCGGGATGCCGGTGATGGGATGAGGCACAAATGTGAAGCGCATATTGGGCATGCCTTTTTTGAAGGCATAGGATGTCACGAGATCCTTGAACTTCCAGGTGGATACGGGGGCGGTTGGAACTCCGAGCTTTTCGACAGTCCAGCTGTGGCCGGCGACCGACGGCGCGCAGGTGCTTCAATGCCCGACCCCCATGATCATGCCGTGGCCTTTTTCCTTGATCTCCGCCCATAGCTTGGGATCGTCGTCAAAATATGTCCCGGCCTTGATCCGGACGACCCAAGTTGTATTGGGGTATTTGGCGGACAGGAGTTTCTGCATTTCCGTAAAGAACTGGTGGGTGTCGGTAAACCCAATATCGACAATATAGATGGTTTTCCCTTCCAGGCCGTTGAGGCGCGGCGCCATGGGAACGCGCGTAATGGCCGGCGGCTGGCCCAGCGGGCTGAGAACGGTGAGCTTGGGCTCCTGAGCCCGGGATGTGCTCCAAAACATGGGAATCGCCAAAATCAACATCACAACTATCAGGGTTCCGCTTGCATTCTTTTTCACTGCTCATCCTCCTCCCGGGGCCGCAAATACTCCCGGTTGACATTCTACTCTAACAAAATTGAGCCTCGGGCAAAACAACTGTTGTTCCAAGATGCGCAGCTCCGGACGGAAGCAGGTCGCAGGCCGACTTGCAGCGGAAGCCTTGTGGGAAATACGGCTTCGTGTACAATGGGCGTTGAAAGACACCCTGCAGCCGGGAACCGGCTGAATACGCAAAGAGACAAAAACTGAGGAGGCGCCGGAATGGAGTACGAATATGCCTTTGAAATGGGTACTTCCAGCATACGCTTCGGCCCGGGCGTTACGCGGGAAATCGGAATGGATTTATCTCAGCTGAAGGCGGGGCGGGTGATGGTGGTGACCGATCCGAACCTTGCCGGGCTGGCGCCTGTGGCCACGGTACTGGAGTCGCTGCAAAAGGAAAAGGTTTCCTATTCCCTGTTCGACAGGGTTTCGGTGGAGCCGACCGACGTGTCCATGCGCGAAGCAATTTCCTTCGCGCAGCAGGGGGATTTCGATGCCTTTGTGGCTGTCGGGGGCGGATCCTCGATGGATACGGCCAAAGCGGCCAATCTTTACTCGACGTATCCCGCCGATTTTCTGGACTACGTGAACGCCCCGATCGGGCAGGCAAAACCGGTGCCCGGTCAGCTTAAGCCCCTTTACGCAGTGCCGACGACAGCGGGGACCGGCAGCGAGACCACAGGGGTGGTAATCTTTGATCTGGTGGAGATGCATGCCAAAACCGGGATTGCCCACCGCAACCTCAAGCCGACGCTCGGGCTGATCGATCCTGAAAACACACGGTCCCTTCCTCCATTTGCAGCCGCATCCACAGGCTTTGACGTGCTGGTCCACGCACTGGAGTCCTACACCAACCTGCCTTACAACCGCCGGGAGCGGCCCGTGCATCCTATTCTTCGCCCGGCCTACCAGGGCCGCAATCCGCTCAGCGATCTCTGGGCCGCCGAGGTAATCCGCGTGGCGGCGCAATACCTGCCAAGGGCTGTGGAAAATCCGGACGACGACGAAGCGCGTTCCAAGATGATCCTGGCGGCCGCCTGCGCGGGTGTGGGTTTCGGCAACGCCGGGCTGCACCTGCCTCATGGGATGTCCTATCCCGTTTCCGGGATGGTTCGTGACTATCATCCTCCAGGATATCCCGTTAAAAAACCTTTGATACCCCATGGCATAGCCGTAGTGCTGAATGGCCCGGCGGCTTTCCGCTTCACGGGTCCAGGCTGCCCGGAACGGCATCTTCAGGCAGCGGAATTCCTGGGCGCGGATATTTCCAGGGCCAAGGCGGCCGACGCCGGCGATATTCTCGCGGATCAGCTGATCCAATATATGCAGCGCCTGAAGATCCCCAACGGGCTCAAGGCGGTTGGCTACACGCCCGATGATATTCCGGCGCTGGTGGAAGGCACGCTGCCGCAGCATCGCGTGATCAAGCTTTCCCCCGTGCCGGTGGGCAGGGAAGAGCTGACACGGCTGTTCGAGAAATCCATGGTTATCTGGTGAGGACAGTAAAGCAGCCGCTCATTTTGCGAATATGCGGAATTTGCGGCTGTTTTTTGTTTTTGAAATGGGAATAGGGCGGCCGTCGAAAGGCGGAGGCGGAGAACCGGCCGTCAGTGCGCCTGGACGCTTCGGGTGCGTTCTTTCCTCGCGGTCCCGTATTTTATGAGGATGGAGTGCCGCGTGCGGCGGGGGAGCAACGGATACAGGGCCACGAACAGCCGGTATCGCCAGCCCGGGACGACGAACAACCGGTTCTTTCCCAGAGCGCGCAGGGATGCGTCCACAACATTTTCTGCCTGCATCCAGAGGCTTTTCGGAATTACGCTCCGGTCCATGCCCATCGTTTCGTGAAATTCCGTATAGGTGAAGCCGGGGCAAAGCGCCTGCACGCGGACCGGCGACCCCATCTGTTTCAGCTCGAGGAACAATCCTTCGGTGAAGCTGTTGATCCAGGCTTTGGTGGCGCAGTAGCTGACGCTGTAAGGACTCTGAATGAAGCCGGACACGGAGGATACGTTGATGATATTTCCGGCGCGGCGCGCGGCCATGGTCTTGAGCGCCGCGTGCGTCAGCCGCTCGATGGCGATGATGTGGAGGCGGTGCATCCTGTCCTGGACCTCCACGTCGCCTGAAAAAAACTCGCGGCTCATGACGCCGTAGCCGGCATTGTTCACGAGAAATTCCAGAGCCGGTTCCGAGGCTATTCTGTGTTCCACGGAGTGCAGGCCTGGATCGGTTGCCAGATCGGCAGCCAGGACCTCTGCTTGCCGCAGCTCAGCCGCCAGCTTTTCCAGCCGCTCTTTCCTGCGCGCAACGAGAATCAGACGGTATCCCCTCTGCGACAGCCTGCGGGCAAATAGCTCGCCAATGCCGCTCGATGCGCCGGTGACCAGGGCTACAGGGCTGGATTCTTTCATGAATTCCCAAAAACTGATTCTTGCTGCGGCGGGCTATGGACCTGCCTTTCACGTTGCACGTTCCACGTTGAACGTTTTAACGCTTAACGTTTAACGAGCTGCTGGAGCGATGCGGACCACTTCTGTTCGCGGCCGTTCAACTTGACGGTGCCGTCGATCGAGTGCCCATTCGCGCGGCCGGAATATTCGCAGTCTCCCCCGGCGAAGCTTATGCGCTCGCCCTCGAGTTTCAGGTCCTTGAGCAGGCGCTCTTTGCCGTCAACCTTCAGCGTCCCCTTGAGGTTCTGGAATTCCTGAGTCAGGCTGAGTTCCGCTTTCCCGGATTCGTCCTGCCATTTCCAAATGCCCTCAACCTTGGCGGGAACAATCCAGAGATAAGCCGTGCGATACTCCTTTTCCACGGTCTGGTCCGCGGCCCACTCCGCCATGGTGAAGGCATGCGACACGATGCGGGTGCCGGGTTTCAGATCCAGCAGGATGGGCCGAAGCTTGAGGTTCAGGTTGGGCAGGAGATACATGGTGATCACCGTCGCCCGGCTGAAATCGCTTCCGAAAATATCTGCATTCACGAAGCTGGCCTTGTCGGAAACGCCGGCCTTTTCCGCTTCCTTTTTCGAAAGCGCCACCATATCCGGATTGTATTCGAAGCCGATGGCGCGAATGCCCCGTTTGGCGGCCGCAATCACGATGCGCCCGTCGCCCGAGCCGAGATCCATCAGGAAATCATTTGGAGTGACCTTGGCCATGTCGAGCATGGCCTCAACCAGATATTCCGGAGTCGGCACCCAAATGACGTCCTTGCCTTCCTGTCCGACGCTCGGCTCATATTCCTTAGCGGGTTCCTGGGCACGGGCGATGTCCGGAACCGTGACACACACCAGCAGTACAGCCAGCACAAAGAAGACAGCCCGATCGGCAGTTCTCATATTCAGCTCCATGTCAGCGGTTGGCATTTGGTGGTTAGCGGTTAGAATAAAAACAGATTACAGTATCTGCAGACATCAAGCCAACATTAATGCCAACCGCTAACCACTAACCGCTAACCACTAACCGCTAACCACTAACCGCTATTAACAGCGCGAAGCGATCCAGCCGCTGCCGCAGAGCGAGAAGCATTCGCCGCAGGCCCTGCAGGACAGCTCCGAACCTTCGACAAGCTCCGGGTGGCGGTCGATGCCGCGGCCCTTGAAGTAGATTCTGTTTGCCTTCTTGACTTCCGAACAGTATCGCAGGCAAAGCCCGCAAAGACTGCAGTCCGTCATGCCGGTCTTGAAGCGGGAGGATGTGACGCCGTATTCCTCGGCGTACGGCTGCCAGGCAGGCCAGAGCAGCTCGATGATCATGCGGCGGATGCGTTTGACTTTCTCGGTGCTGGTCTGGACGCGCAGGCCTTCCTCCACGGGATAGACACAGGAGGCGACCAGCCGTTTGCGGCCGCGCTGCGTCTCGATTTCCACCATGCACATGCGGCAGCCGCCGTATGCTTCCAGCCTCTTGTCGTCGCACAACGTCGGTATCCCTATGCCGATGGATCTGGCCGCCTCGAGGACGGTTGTTCCCTGCCCGACTGTAATCTTCCGGCCATCAATTTCCAGATTTACGTTTTCCATAAAGACCTCACACTACGCTTTGGATCCAAGCAGGGTTGCTGTCCCCGCGGGTTGTTTCTGAATGGTGTATGCAGGCACTTTGATCACTGCGCTGAACTTTTCCGGGCAGGCCGAGAAGCATGCGCCGCACTTGATGCATTTCTCCTGGATAATCGTAAAGACCTTGTCTTCGGATTTGTCCACGGCGTTCACCGGGCAGTTCCTCAGGCAGGCGCCGCAGGCTTCGCATTTTTCCTGGTCGATCTGGTAAGCGATGAGCGCGGCACAAACCCCTGCGGAACAGCGTTTCTCCTTGATGTGCTCCTCGTACTCATTGCGGAAATATTTCAGGGTGCTTTGAACCGGGAAGGGAGCGGACTGACCCAAAGCACAAAGGGAGGCGGCTTCCATGAACTCGGAAAGCTCCTCCAGCAACTCGATGTCTCCGTCCTTGCCCTGGCCTGAGGTGATGTTGTTGAGTATGGTGAGCATCTGCCGCAGCCCCTCGCGGCAGGGGATGCACTTCCCGCACGATTCATGGGCGAGGAAATTGGTATAATACCGCGCCGTGTCCACCATGCAGGTGTTTTCATCCATGACGATCATTCCTCCGGATCCCATCATGGAGCCGACCTTGGTGAGTTCGTCGAAATCGACCGGCAGATCCAGGAGGGATTCAGGGATGACGCCGCCCGAGGGCCCGCCCGTCTGTACTGCTTTGAATTTCTTTCCCTTGGGCACTCCGCCGCCAATCTTAAAGATGATGTCGCGCAGGGTGATGCCCATGGGAACTTCCACGAGGCCGGTATTTTTGACTTTGCCGACCAGCGAAAATATCTTGGTCCCCTTGCTTCCCTCGGTCCCCATGCTGCCGAACCACGCGGCGCCTTTGTTGATGATGTGGGGGACGTTGGCCCAGGTTTCGACGTTGTTCAGGCACGAGGGCTTGCCCCAGATGCCTTTTTCGGACGTATGGATGTATTTGGGACGGGGCTCGCCGACATGCCCTTCGATGGCGCTCATCAATGCGCTCGATTCCCCGGAGACGAAGGCGCCGGCGCCGCGGTGGATCTTCACGTCGAAGGAGAAGCCGGAACCGAGGATGTTCCTGCCCAGCAGGCCGTATTCCCGAGCCTGTTCCAAAGCTCTCACGGTATGCTTGCGCGCCAGAGGGTATTCCTGGCGCACGTATATGAAGCCTTCCGACGCGCCGATTGCATAGGCGCCCAGGATGAGGCCTTCCAGGACGCTGTGCGGATTGCCTTCGAGGATGCTGCGGTCCATATAGGCGCCGGGGTCCCCTTCGTCGGCGTTGACGATGACGTATTTGGGTTCGCCGTGCGCGTTGCGGGTTGTTTCCCATTTTCTGCCGGCAGGGAATCCGCCGCCGCCGCGGCCGCGCAGGTTGGCGGCCTTGACCTCATTGAGCACGGCTTCGGGCGTCATGCCGGAAAGAGCCTTCGCCAGCGCGGAATACCCTCCGACCGCGATGTAGTCCAGGATGCTGGAGGGATCGATCCGCACGTTGTTTTCGAGCAGGATCCTTTTCTGATATTTGTAGAACGGGATCTCGTCCAGGTGCGCGAGCCGCTTGCCGCTTTCGTCGTCGAGGTAGAGGAGACGGTCGACCGCCCCGTTGCCCGCGACAAGAGTGTCGATGATTGCGGACACGTTTTTGGGCTGAGCGCCGAGGTAGCAGGCGTCCGAAGGCTGAATCACGACCAGCGGGCCGCGTTCGCAGAAGCCGTGGCAGCCCGTGCGGCGGATTCCAACCTTGCCTCCGATTCCGCGCTTCTCGATCTCCTCCTCGAGAGAATCGGCCAGGGCTTCGGCTCCATAAGCGCGGCAGCCCGTTCCCGAGCAGACCGCCAGCCAGGTTTGCCTGCTTGTGCGCTGTGCTTGTACTTCATCCCTGAGTTTTTCCAGATCCGCTGGGGTTTCTATGCGAGACATTCTTGCGCCTCCTCTTTCTGCAGTGACTTGATGATTTTCTCGAGTTTGCTGCGCGACGGGTCATGGTGATACTGGTCGTCGATCTGAACCACCGGCGCCAGGGCGCAACACCCCAGGCAGTGGACGGTCTCGAGGGTGAATTCCTGCCGGCTGTCCGTCTGACCCGGCTGAATGCCGAGCAGGGCCGACACACGAATCAGCGTCTCCGATGCTCCACGCACGTGACAGGCTGTACCCGTGCAGACCTGAATGGTATGACGGCCGCGCGGATCGAGGCTGAAGGCTTCGTAAAAGTTGGCGACCATGTAAATTTCCCTGAGGGGGATGTTGAGCCTACCCGAAATCCAGCTCAGGATGTGGCGCGGCAGCCACCGGAAGCGCTCCTGAACATCCAGAAGCACTTGGATGAGAGCATTTTTCTGGAAATCGTATTTGCGCATGATTGCGTCCGCGGCGAGCAACTCATCCCGAATGTCCAGTATCGCCCGCTCTTTCTTCTTAATCTGGCCCAGGCTCGCGGCATGATATTTGGCTTCGTTCTCAAGGTAAGCGAGTTCGTCGAGAAGCTGCCGTTTTTCCATCCCTATGGAATAGGCTTCCCCGAGGACATCCAAGCCCTGGAGCAGCAGGTCATATTTGTCGGACGCATGAGGCTGCGTCCCGGCGGCCGATTTCGAGGCATTCGCCTCCTTGCGCAGAATGCTGAGGCTCAGGGCGCGGCGCACGGTCTCCAGCAGCTTTTCAGGGTCGATGGGTTTGGTCAGAAAATCGAAGGCTCCGAGTTTCATGGACTCGACAGCGGAATCCACCGTGGCATTCCCGGTGATGACGATCGGCACTGCGGACGGATCCGCTGTGACAATACGGCTGAGCAGTTCAAGGCCGGGAAGGCCCGGGATTTTGAGATCCAGCAGCACCACGCTCGGGTGCGCCGAACCTGCCATCTGAAGGCCCAGGGAGCCATTATTCGCGACCGCCGTCCGGTAACCGCCTCTTTCGAGGGCCTGGCTGCATGCCTCCGCGAAAATCCCTTCATCATCTATAATAAGAATGTCGAGCGGAAGCTTCGCCGGCCGCTCTTCAGCCAATTTTTTATCTGCATCCATAAGCAACCTCACGATTAGGGAAGACGCTGTTTATTTGATTGCCAGGGGCGAAGTCCATTCAGCCGCATCATCAGGCGGAAATTCGCCCCTGGTATATTAACAAAAATCAGGGAAATATCCGAAAACTTGTTTCCATTCCGGGCAAAAATCGTTTTAAATACTTGAAAATAATAGACATATATTAAGAAAAAATCTTTAATAAATAACTTGATTGGCGAGCTCGGATCCTGTTGCCGGCACATTTTGTGCCAGTGGCCGGATTTTCGCGGAAGCGCCTGCCAATTATTCCGATTATGCGCAAATTCGCTTGCGGGTCGGACCGGTGGCTCGCGGCCTGAGACCGCTGCAGGAACAGCCCGATATGCAGTCCCGATCAGGGAGCTTTGCATTCTGTTCACAAAAAAACTTGACAAATTTGGTAAGTCACACAAGAATGCTATCAACGAATGTATTGATAGACGTGCGGCTGATTGTTCCTGTGGAGCTCAAGGTTTTCGCGCAACTTGTGGCACATCAATCAATAAATCATTGAAACCCTTTTTATCGCCAAAGGCCTATGACATACAACCAGCGTAAGCTTTTGAAGGAACTTGATGCCTTGATCGCCGACACCCCGAGCATCCGTCTGTCGGAAATTGCACGCACTCTTGGGGTAGACCGTCACACGATAGAAAATGCCATGCGCAATACACGGCACACTTCTTTTCGCGAATACCGGCGCAGGGAATTGCTGCATATGGCTCGCCTGATGCTGGACAGACCGGACATATCGGTGAAAGAAGTCGGAATCAGGCTGGGATACTCGTCGCCTGCATCCTTCTCGCGCTTTGTGCAGCAATCGACCGGAAAAAGCCCAAGCCAGCTGAGGAAATACGATCTGTAGGCGTGGTGTGCCTTGGATGGCTTGAGCGCGCGAACACCGAAGCAAATCCAAATCAGGCGTCCCGGCGGCTGCCGATTTCCGTGAAAATCCAGGCATCAGGGAGGCCGGGTTGGCCTGCCCCTTGCATGCCGAAGGAGTTTTTCTGCACTCAGGCAATTAGGCCCGGGGCTGCTCGGGAGACTATCTGCACGGGCGGCGATTCAGGGACCTCTAATCCGTCTGCTGCTTCGTCTGTAATCATGCAACGAGAGGGAGCCGTGACTCGATCCTCACAGGGGTTCCCGAGGATTCCCGGCGCGCGAAGAGCCCTCTATCAAATCCTCAAGTCCAACAAATTTCCCGGCCCGAAAATCAAAGGATCCACTCTCCATATAAGATTTTTCTCATAGAAGAAATCTCAAAAAAGGCCACATAAGTCATGAAGCTTGAAAGAAAATGCCTCCATCGCGTCTGTTTTAACCTCGCGCGAAGACGCGGAGAGCACGGAGTTTTGAATGACATTTACTGCAATCCCTGCGCCTGCGTTTGAAATGGATCAGTGTCCGAGTTGGTAAAATAGCGCCGGGTAGAGTGGAACAGCTTTTCTCCGTTCCTATATCCCTGCAATCAAATCCATTGAAAAATCAAAAACAAAGGAGGATGGTTTTGAACTGGAATTGATATCGCATTCTAAAATCGTTTTATTGCAAAATAGCCACATATGCAAAATATTTGGCAATAATATTAACAATTTTGCCAATAATATGCCCATTTGTATAATAAATAGCCAAAATGGTAATTAAATAGTCTTGTTTCTTTCTGGCTCCGCAGCTATTAGTTATACCGTAGAGATACAATGGCTGAATGCTGCTGCGATGCGCCTGTGCCAGGGCGGTGGAATTGAGGGGCTCCATCGGCCCGAAATCCTCCAAATTCAAGCGGACAGTATCAGCGAACAATAACGGGAAGTCCCCCAGAGCTGGGCCGGTTTAGACCAGTCTTTGTGGGGATATTTCTGCCTAACGCCGGGCTTTTGGATCCTGTCCGGCGCCGGGAAGATAACATCGGAGCCGCGGGCTTTTTCAATGCCTGGAAACGGAGAGCCAGCGGTTTCTTCATGGGTCAGACTAAGGGAGGAAGTATTGTTATGAATAAGTACTTGGTCGGGGCGGTGTTCTTTTGCCTGATGCTCACCGCGCCGGCGTTCAGTCAGAGCAGCTCCAGCTTGAGCGGGACGGTTGCGGATGCCACGGGCGGCGTGCTGCCCGGAGTAGCCATCACGGCGACGAACACCGCGACGGGAGTCGCAACGCCGACCGTAACCAACGCTGCGGGCGTGTACAATTTCGCCAGCCTTCCGCCGGGAACCTACAAGGTCAGTGCGGAACTGGCCGGTTTCCAGACGCAAACCTTCACGGACGTCCAGCTCAGGGGGGCCACGCAGGTCCGGCTGAATTTCACCCTGCAGGTCCGCAAACTGGAGCAGCAGGTTGAAGTGTCCATCTCGACGGAAAGACTTTTGCTGGAATCGAGCTCCTCGGTAGGGCTGGCTCTTCCGGAAAAGACCGTGAACGAGCTGCCGCTGGTCAACAACAACGTGCTCGACCTGGTAAAAGTCATGGGCGGCACGGTGCTGACGGACCAGAATCCCGTATTTTCGGCCGACAGCACCGTCATGGCCGGCGTATCGGCGGGGAACATCAACCTGCAGCGCGACGGTGTGACGGTGAACGACGTGCGGCATTCGACCGGTCTGAACTCGCCTCTGCGCCTGAACAACGAGATGGTGGGCGAATTCAAAGTGCTGCTTTCGCCGGTCGACGCGGAAGTGGGACGCGGCGCCGGACAGGTGCAGATCCTGTCGAAGTCGGGCGGCAACGCCTATCACGGCGGGGTGGTCTGGAGCGTCCAGAACTCAGCCCTGGACTCCAACGAATACCATTACAACCGCACGGGCACGACGCCGGACTGGCGCAACATGCACGAGTACACAGCCAGCATCGGCGGCCCCATCATCAAGAACAAGACGTTCTTCTTCGTGATGTGGAACCAGCAGATCTCGCGCCAGCGCCAGACTACCAACCCGATTGTTCTGACGCCCTGCGCGCGCAAAGGCATCTTCCGATACTACGACAACTGGATGAGCACCAACATCCTGGGATCCGAATCCACGACCGGAATTACGCCTACGCGCAGAGCGGTCGATGCAAGCGGCAATCCGATCGCGCCGGCGACCAACCCGGACGGCTCTCTTTTTACGGGCCGGCTGCGCCATGCGTACGTATTCGGCCAGCTGCTCAACGAGCCCATGGCGGACGACTGTTCGGACTTCAACCCGGCGACGGACGTGATCCCCGGCACCGCCTATGACTTTTACCGGAGCGCACCCGACTCCACCGGCTTCATCGACCGTTTTACGGCCATGATGCCGCAGATCAACAACTACGAAGTGGGCGACGGATTGAACACCGGCGGTCACAAATGGATTCTGCGGCTTAAGGGGGGAGACAACATTTTAGGTCTGGGCGAAGACAACCTGCGCAAGCAGATCAACGTCAAGATCGACCACAACTTCAACGACCGCCACCGCCTCAGCGGCAGCTTTTCCTATGAGAAGTCGACAGCCGACGACAGCTTTCCCTCGTGGCCGAACGGCTACGGAGGATTTATCCAACGGAAGCCGAAATACGCACAGGTCCAGTTGACCTCCACCCTCCGGCCGACGCTGTTGAATGAGTTCCGGTTTGGGATGTCGCGCACGGACAGCCTTACGTACGATGCGATCACCAGTCCGAAAAGCGGTTCCGACATGATAGCCCTCATGCAGGAACTCTATGACACGAACACATATCTGGCCGGCACCGACTACAAGGGGCTTCCGCTGCACATCAATCCGGGTTCCGGAAACATGGGTTTCCACACCGATGTTTGGAGTACCTATGCGTTTTTCGGCGGCACTCCTCAGAGCAACCCCGTGGGCAGCCGCGGCAACCTGCCTGTGACGTTCGGGGGCTACGATCCGCGCTGGACTTATGCGGACACTCTCGCCTGGACAAGGGGAAGGCATTCGTTCAAGTGGGGCGGCGAAGTGCGCATGTCCAAGTCTTACCAGGACCGGCAGGGCACGGGTCGCTTTATCAATGACGCCAACACTTTTACCTCCGTCGTCGGCGGCTCTGCCACGAACGCGCTGATCTATGGAATCAACAGCTTTGCTCCGGGGTTGACCGGGCTGATAGGTTTCGCCCCGTACTTCGGCAGCGCCAACAGCATGGCCAATCTCCTGAACTATTTCTCGGGATCGGTGGCCAACCTGCGCAACTACGTCTTCGTCAACTCTCCGACGGCGCTGACCTGGAGCGACTATACCAAGGGCGAAAGCTCTCAGATCTTCGACATCCGTATGAAGGAATTCGACATTTTCTTCAAGGACGACTGGAAGATTACGGATG
>CAYYTC010000066.1:0-26414 GCA_964474425.1 uncultured Acidobacteriota bacterium | reverse complement strand
TCCGCTTTTTGCCTTCCTTTTGTTTTTCCAGCAGCTTTCTTTTTCTTGTGATGTCGCCGCCGTAGCACTTGGCCAGCACGTTCTTCCGCATGGGCCGGACTACCTCACGCGCCAGGATTTTGCTGCCGATTGCAGCCTGTATGACAACCTCGAACATTTGCCGGGGAATCAGTTCCTTCATCTTTGCCGCCAGGGCTCTTCCCCGAACCACGGACGTGTCCTGATGAACAATGAGGGAGAGCGCATCTACCGGCTCCCCCGATACCAGGATATCCAGCCGGACCAGACGGGATTCCTGGTATCCGCAAAAATGGTAGTCCAGAGACGCATAGCCTCTGGATGCCGATTTCATCCGGTCGTAAAAATCCAGGACGATCTCGTTCAGCGGGAGCTCGTACGTGATCAGGACCCGGTTCTTCGTGATGTATTCGAAGCCCTTCTGCACTCCGCGTTTTTCCTCGGCCAGCTTGAGGATCGGTCCGACGTACTCGTCGTTGGTCAGAATCATGGCCCGAATCATCGGCTCTTCGAACTTGACGATCTCCCCTGCCTCCGGCAGCTTCGAAGGATTGTGAATTTCCAGCGTATCGCCCTTGTGGGTCGTAATGCGGTACTGCACGCCCGGAGCCGTGGTGATCAGGGACAGGTTGAATTCGCGCTCCAGGCGTTCCTGCACGATCTCCATGTGCAGCAATCCGAGAAATCCGCAGCGGAAGCCGAAACCCAGGGCGCCCGATGTGTCCGGTTCATAATAAAAGGCCGAATCATTCAGCTGCAGCTTCGAGAGAGCGTCGCGGAGAGCCTCATAATAGGCATTGTCGGTCGGATAGAGTCCCGCGAAAACCATGGGCTTCACTTCCTGAAACCCCGGAAACGGCTCGGAGGTCGGCCGTGCGTCGTCCGTAACGGTGTCTCCGATGCGGGTGTCCGCAATGCGCTTGATGTTGGCGACGACGTAGCCTACCTCCCCTACCGACAGCTCTTCCACTTCCAGGAGCTTGGGAGTGAGAACGCCCACCTGCTCGACGGTGAAGACCTGAGAGGTTGCGACCATCCGGATCTTCTGCCCCTTGCGCAGCGTCCCGTCAATGACGCGCACCTGCACGATCACTCCGCGATAGGAATCGAACCAAGAGTCGAAAATCAAAGCCTTCAGCGGCCGGTCATAATCGCCCCGCGGCGGAGGCAGCCGGTGCACGATCGCCTCCAGGATTTCCTCGGTGCCGATTCCCTCCTTGGCGCTGGCAAGAATGGCGTCCCCGGCGTCCAGTCCGATGATATTTTCTATCTGGTCCTTGATGCGCGGGATTTCCGCGCCCGGCAAATCGATTTTGTTGATGACGGGCACGATCTCGAGATGGTGATCCAGCGCCAGGTAGGTGTTGGCGAGGGTCTGAGCCTCGACGCCCTGGGAAGCGTCCACGACGAGCAGCGCGCCCTCGCAGGCTGAAAGGCTCCGGGAGACTTCATAGGAGAAATCGACGTGCCCCGGAGTGTCGATCAGGTTGAGGACATAGTCCTCGCCGTTTGCGGCGCGGTAGTTCAGCCGGACGGAGTGCGCTTTGATGGTGATGCCCCGCTCCCGCTCCAGGTCCATGGCATCCAGGACCTGGTCCGACATCTCACGCTTGGTAAGCGCGCCGGTCCGTTCCAGCAGGCGATCCGCCAGGGTCGATTTGCCGTGGTCGATATGCGCGATGATGGAAAAATTCCGTATATGGTCCTTATCACTCAATGCTGTATATCCTCTTTTCGTCGCGCATCGTGCGGCCGCCGCAAGGCCGCGGAATCCGGAAGCTGAAAGTCAGAAAACTGAGCGCGGTGAAACCGGCGCCCGGCCGGCAGAAATATGAAGACATATCTTCCGGCTCCTGGCTTCTTGCTTCTTTCCCAATAAATTCCTGTCTCCTGCAACGGCTTAAGCAACTAAATATACCTCGAAGACTCAAAGACCCGAAGGAAGAGGTATAATAATTATTTTTAAACAGCAATATGACAAGGAAGCCTTCCGCAGACAAAGACCTTACCTACTTCGACATCTCCTATGGAAGGGCTCTCATTCATTCCTCCCAATTTCACATCAACACTCCCTTCGAACCTCGCGGCAACCAGTCCGAGGCCATCCAGCAGCTGGTCCAGGGAGTGCAGGATGGAGCAAAACACCAGGTGCTGCTTGGGGTTACGGGATCGGGCAAGACGTTCACCATGGCCAAGACCATCGAGGCCCTGCAGCGGCCCGCTCTTGTCCTGGCCCACAACAAGACTCTTGCCGCACAGCTCTACCGCGAGTTCAAGACCTTTTTCCCCGAAAACGCCGTGGAGTATTTTGTTTCGTACTACGACTACTATCAGCCGGAAGCCTACATCGCCGCCACCGACACCTACATTGAAAAAGACGCCCTGATCAATGACGAGATCGACCGCCTGCGCCACTCGGCGACCCGCTCGCTCTTCGAGCGCCGGGACTGCATCATCGTCGCGAGCGTTTCCTGCATCTATGGACTCGGCTCGCCGGAAGCATATTATGGGATGCTGATCTTCCTGGAAAAAGGGCAGAAGATACGCCGCGACGCGATCCTAAGCCGCCTGGTTGATATGCAGTATTCCCGCCAGGACTATGGGCTGGAGAGGGGCTCCTTCCGGGCGCGCGGAGATGTGGTGGAGGTGTTTCCGTCCTACGAGGACTATGCCATCCGCATCGAGATGCTCGGCGACGAGATCGAGTCCATCGCCCAGATCGACCCGGTAACGGGGCGCACCCTGAAGAAGCACGATCGCCTGCCCATTTATCCGAAATCTCACTACGTCCAGCCCCGGGAGCAGATCCTGAGCGCCATGGACAGCATCCGGGAAGAGCTGGAGGAATGGCGGGGCAGGCTGGAACAGGAAAACAAGCTGCTGGAAGCGCGGCGGCTTCACCAGCGCACCATGTTCGATCTCGAAATGATGCGCGAACTGGGGTACTGCCGGGGGATCGAGAACTATTCGCGCCACCTGACGGGCCGCCAGCCGGGAGAACCTCCGCCGACGCTGATCGACTACATACCCCGCGACTGGCTGCTGTTTGTCGACGAGAGCCATGCGACTATCCCGCAGGTGCGCGGGATGTATTTTGGAGACCGGTCCCGGAAGGAGATTCTGGTCAAATACGGCTTCCGGCTGCCTTCGGCTTTGGACAACCGGCCGCTGAATTTCGCCGAATTTGAAAACCGGATCAACCAGGTGATTTATGTTTCCGCCACGCCGGGGCCATACGAACTCACCAAATCGGCGGGAGTCGTGGTAGAGCAACTTGTGCGGCCGACCGGATTGACCGATCCGCAAATTGAGGTGCGCCCCGTTTCCGGCCAGGTCGACAACCTCATGGAGGAGATTCGCCGCCGGGCGGAGTGCAACGAGCGGGTGCTTGTTACGACCCTGACCAAGCGCATGGCTGAAGATCTCGCCGAATACTACACGGAGCTTGGATTGAGGGTCCGCTATCTCCATTCCGAAGTGGAAACCCTGGAACGCATCAAGATCCTGCGGTCCCTGCGCGCGGGCGAATTCGATGCCCTCATCGGCATAAACCTTCTGCGGGAAGGATTGGACCTGCCCGAGGTCTCGCTCGTGGCTATCCTGGATGCCGACAAGGAAGGATTCCTCAGGTCCACGACCTCGCTGATACAAACCATCGGGCGCGCGGCCCGCCATGTCAACGGCAAGGCCATCCTGTATGCCGATGGGGTGACCGGATCCATGCAGTCCGCCATCGAGGAGACCAGCCGCCGGCGGGCGACGCAGCAGCGCTACAACGAGGAAAACGGCATCATCCCGCAGTCCATCATCAAACCCCTCGACCCGGATCTGATACGGATCTACGAGGGGGATTATTACGAGCTTCCCGAGGTTGCGGAAGAGGCTACCCATTACAACTCCGCCGAAGAACTGGAGCTTGAGATAAAGCGCCTGGAGAAGGAAATGCGCGAGGCTGCCAAGGTATTCGAGTTTGAAAAGGCTGCGGCGCTCCGGGACCAGGTCAAAAAGCTGAAGAGCATGGCTCTGGAATTCACGGCTCCAACCGAGTCATCCCCATGATCCAGACGCTCAGCTCAGCGAATTCAGTTTCCGGAGAAGTCCGGCTCCCGGGAGACAAATCCATTTCGCACCGCTATGCCCTGCTTGGCGCCATCGCCGAAGGCACATCGGCGATCGACCACTTTGCAGCAAGCCGGGACTGCCACAGCACGCTCGAATGCCTGCGGACCCTCGGAGTCGATGTCCGGGAGTCCGGCGCAACGGTCACGATCCGCGGACGCGGGCTTCGGGGCTTGCGCGCCCCCGGCCGCGTCCTCGATGCGGGCAATTCCGGAACGACGATCCGCCTGCTCTCCGGCATTCTCGCCGGCCATCCCTTTGAATCCGTGATTACGGGAGATTCGTCGCTGTCCGGCAGGCCGATGGCGCGAATTATCCAGCCCCTCCGGGAGATGGGCGCAGTGCTGGAGTCGAGGGAACGCGGGCTGCCGCCGCTGAAAATACGGGGAGGAGTCCTGAGGGGAATGCGCTACCGGCTTCCCGTGCCGAGCGCACAGGTGAAATCGTGCGTGCTCCTGGCGGGCCTGTATGCGGATAAACCGACGGCGGTGGAGGAGACCATCCCCACGCGCGATCACACCGAAATTGCGCTGAAAGAGTTCGGCGGAACGCTCCGTGTCGAAGGAAATTGGATCGAGGTTGATCCGGAACCTGTCCTGAAGGCACGCCGTCTCGCGGTCCCCGGCGATCTTTCGGGCGCGGCATTCTTTCTGGCGGCCGCAGCCATAGTCTCCGAATCGGATCTGCGTATTCCGGGAGCGGGTCTGAACCGGCGGCGGCGGGAGCTGTTGGATTATCTTCTGGAAGCGGGCTTGAACCTCGAGATCGAAAAAGAGACGGAAGAAGCGGGCGAGCCTCGCGGAGACCTGCGGGTTCGGCACAGCCCGGCCCTTCTGGAGCGCCGGCTCCCCGCCATCCGGGGCAGCCTTGCGGCGGCTCTCATCGACGAGATTCCCGTGCTGGCCGTTCTGGGAGCGCAGGCGGGAGGGCTCGAAATCTCGGATGCCCGCGAGCTGCGCGTGAAGGAAAGCGACAGGATCTCCGCTCTGGCTGCGAACCTGCGTGCCATGGGCGCCGGGATCGAGGAAAAGCCGGATGGACTCGTGATCTGCGGAGGCCGGCGTCTGCATGGGGCCGACATAGACACGCGGGGTGATCACCGCATCGCGATGGCGTTTGCCGTGGCGGCGCTTTCAGCTCAGGGGGAGACGCGCATTCACGATGCGGAGTGCGCCGACGTCAGCTTCCCCGGTTTCTGGGCTGCTCTGCAAAACGTCACGCACTCCTGAGAGCCAAATCCTGTGAGGACGGGTCTCCAGACCCGTCCTCACTTTTTAGGAGGGGGCGTCGACTCCTTTGCTTGCAGGGCTTTTTCCACCAGTTTCTTCAACTGCGCACGCGCGCGGAAAACCTTCAGCCTGGCGGCCTGTTCGGTGCACTTCAGTATGGCGGCTAACTGGGAGTAGGGGATCCGTTCGATATCGCGCAGCACGATAACCGTTCGCTGCTGGTCCGGCAACTGGTCCAGCATCCGGTGCAACAGGGCGAGCATCTCCTGGTGGTTTTCATCCGTATGCGGCGGGGACTCGGCCTGACGGATCAGCTTCTCCACGCTCTCCGCGTCTTCAAGGTCCAGTTCCGTGAATGTGTGGACCTTATGGCGTCTGGCTCTCCTGAGTTCGTCGTAACACTGGTTGATTGCAATGCGGTACAGCCACGGAAAGAAGGGCCGCTTGTTGTCGAACTTTGGAAGGGAGAAATATATTTTAACGAAGATTTTCTGTGCCGCATCCTCGGTTTCATTCCGATTTCCGATATAGTGATATACAAGATTCAGAACCGTTTGTTGATACTTTGCGACCAGTTCCTCGAAAGCCGGAGAATCCCCTTCCTGGCATCGGGCGATCAACTTGCGGTCATCATCCGGGTATGGTTGGTTCCACAAAGGTGGATCCTCTCAACGGTTTTTTCGCTTTCCATGCAATCTCAACCGGCGCAGTGTATCCGGCGGTGCCTGGATGCCCGTAATCCTGAATTCGGGAGTTGCCCGGGAGGACGTTTCTCCAGCCCGAATTTCTCACCGCGCTTCAGTGCCGGCAGACGATGTCATTAAATCATAACGGGCTTTGTTGCTCAAAGCCTGCATGACATAGTTTCGCGTTTCGCTGAAAGGGATCTGTTCCACAAAAAGCGGCATGTCGCCCCGGCCGAATTCAGCAAGCCAGCGGTCCACGCGGGTGCTTCCGGCGTTGTAGGCTGCCAGAGCAAGCTCCGCTGCGTCATATCTTTGAGCCAGGGAGGCGAGGAATTTGGTTCCAAGGGTAATGTTGGTTTCTGCTCGATAGAGGCTTGCGACGCTGTATTTCGCAATTCGAGCCTGGAGGGCCAGCCTTCGGCCTGTGGAGGGGATGATCTGCATCAGCCCGCGGGCATTGGCCCTGGATCGCGCCTTCTCATTAAATCCCGATTCCTGCCGGATGACGGCAAGGATCAAGGCTGGATCCAATTTGTTTGTGCCGGCCCGGGAAGATATGATTTCCCAATGACGGATGGGATAGAAGCGCTGCCAGACTTCATCGGGTAACGAACCACTCGGCCGAGTGACATAATCCGGAAAAACCCTGCGCAATGCCGAAATCGCGCCGTTATGGTCCTCCCTGGACGCGCAGATGCGGGATATTTCATGGTTCAGGGCTCCGGCCTCCTGGGGATAGCGGCGGCTTCCCCAGCGCAACTCGGAAATCGCAAAATCCTCAAGATCCGCTTCTGCCAGGGCGGATGCACGGCTGACAAACGGGGCTGCAATTTCCCCGGGTTCCGGGATGGATACCGGAGGATACTGCATGCCGTCGCATATACGCACCGCCTGGGTGAAATCGATTCCCGAAATCCGGGCTGCTTTACTGTCCAGGGCCTGCTGCAGAGCTGAAGCCGCTTCACGAGCCCGCTGGCCGTAGTAGCTTTCGTTGGCCAAAGCATGGGCCCGTCCATAGAAATACTTCGCGTTCCCATAATCGTTCAGGCTTTGACAGCAGCGGCCCATCCAGTACAAAGCCGGGCCGGCCTGGTGCGGGCTTGGATGAGAGATCACATAATTCCAGAATCCGAGGGCCGCTTCATCGTATTGCGCGGACTGGAAGGCGAGTATCGAGGCCTTCCACAATGCGCGATCCGCGTGGCGGCCTTTTGGAAAAGCCTTATAGAGAAGCCCGTAGGCTTCGGATGCTTTCGTATATCTATAGTTCAGGTCAAAATAGGCGGCGACAGAATAACAAAGCTCCTGGGTGTCCTGGGAGTTTGGATATAATTTCAGCGCTTTATCGCGCGCTGCGAGCATCGCCTCTTCCTTTTCGAGCTTCCGGTAGCAGGCCCCCTCCAGATACAGGGCCCTTGCGTGGAGCGCGGAGTCTTCGGCCGTCACTTTGCGAAGGCAAGTGAGAGCGGTTGAGGCTCTTCCCAGGCGGTATTCCGCTTCCGCCAGAAGCAGATTCCTTCTTTCGGAGCTGGGCGAATCGGGAGCGGGCACCTTGCCCAGCGCCAGAAGCAGGAGGCGCGCCCCGCGGGCATTTGCGGCTTTGATGAGACTATCCGCTCTCTGCAGGCGGGCGGCATAGTTGCGGTTGCCCGTCAGCGCCTTTGGGGACAGCGAAAGAAGGCTGCGCTCCGCAAGCGGCGAAAATTTCGAGTCGGGATACCGGGAATAGACCTGGAGATACTGCTCGATCGCCTTCTCCTTTTCGCCCGCCGCCTGATGCGCCTGCGCCTTCAGATACGCCCATTCGGCATCAGGTTTAAACCTGTCACCGCTCAGGATTGCCAGGGCGGATCGCGGATTGTCCAGCTTCAGCAGAGCCTGACACTGCCCGGTCAGGGATTCCCGAATGAGAGGCGAATCAGAGAATTGCTGTTCCAGCAAACGGAAACTGTTCAGAGCTTCCTGGTATCGCTCCAGCTTGAGGTTCGCTCTGCCCCTGTAGAGCAGGATGTAATCGCCGAGCAGGCTTGCGGCAGCTTCCTGTTCGCCCGGCAGGCTTTCGAGAACGGAGGCGAATTGGCCGGCGAGGTAGCGGTCCACGCCGCGCTTCAGTGCCCCTGATACATCCGCCAGGGCGGCCTGGTCCGTCTGAAGTTTGCGGGTGATCGTGGCAGAAGGCTGCAGCGCACCCTTCTTCGTCACACTGGGAGCATCGGTGATTCCGGCAGGAAGCATGAATGCGAGGAAGACTGCGATGGCGCAAAGCGGGACGCTCTGCCATTGCCGGCGTTGGTGTCCCGAAAAAGGCCTTCTTTCGTGCACTTCTATTTTCTAGCTTTCGACACGAGGACCCGGATAGTCGCTCCCGAGTGTGGTTGGATCATTATCTCCGAGTATTCGAATGATCTCGTCGTGGAAGTAGTCAATTTTTCTGGCAACCGTGGGAGAGACACGCTTTTCGTACATCTCACGGCTTCGGTCGATATCGCGCTTCAACCTGAGGTAAAGATCCCTGTTTTCCCGGCCTTCCATGACGTGGTGTTCGTTATAAAGCTTGATCTCGGAAACCAGCAGGCGCGCAAATCTCTTTGCGTCTGTATGGAGCTTTTCCTCCTCGCCGGCCGGAGGAAATTCCTGGGGCCGAATTTTGGCCGGTTCCGCGGCCGGAACCGGGGCCGCCTCCTCAAGCGGAATTTGCTCCTGAACGGAATCCGGCTGATCGGACGCCGGAATCGGCAAGGTTTCCGGTGCCGGCGCTTCGGCAGGCGCCTGTTCCAAAGCGGATTCCGGCTCGGGCGGGGGCACGCTCTGTGCCGGGACATCCTCCTCAGCTATGGCAGGAGAGACAGACGGAACCGGCGCGAACAGCGCGGACGATGCCGAAGCTGCAGCCGCCGGGACCTCTTCCCCCGAAGGCCCGGGCGCTGTTTCAGGTTTCGCCGCGGTCAGCTCGTACAGAACCTTCAGAGCCAAGTTTTCCAGACGCAGCGATGTCAGTTCGGCCAGAACCGCGAGTGCGTCGGCGCCGGAAGGAACGATTCCATTTCCGCTGGCCAGCAGGAGCGCAACCGGACGCTGCAGGGCGCGCAGCGGCATCAAATGCCATTGCTCCCCGGACTGATCCTGAAGCAGAGTCAAAGGGCCGTGATTGTCCGGGAACTCCGAGGCGGTCACCGGGTTTTCACTCCCGAGGGCATCCTCCAGTTGCCGGCATTCGGAACGCGCAAAGGCACAGGAACCTATTTCCCGGGCCTGTGTTTCAGAATATCCCCTGGATGACCATCCTATAAAGCGATCTCCCCGTACCGCAAAAAGAGCCACGCGCGAAAAATACCTTTGGGCGTTGTCCAAAAGAAACGTGAGAATTTCTTCCTGAGTCTCTTTGCGGCGCAGGCCGTACGCGAACGCAACCAGAGCGCCCGCATCACGCTCTTTCTGAAGCTTCACTTCGTCCAGTATTTCGCTGAGGATGGCTCCAGTCGTGGGCAGCTCAACATTCCGTAAAGCATCAAGTTTTCGTTCGATCTGATCGACGCCGGACGAAAGAGACTTGCTGAGGTTTTGCAGTTCCTGCTCCAGATCCCGGATCTGCGGTAAGAGTGTCCTGTAGGCTTGTTCGCGAAGCCTTTCGGCACAATCTTGCGCGGAGGGCATGGTCGCTCCTAATCACAAAAAATTGTTATTGAAGACTATCGAAAGCTCTCAGGGGTGTCAATTCCAAATTGGATTGCCCGGCTTCCCCCAACAACCAACCTATCTGCCCGCGCCGGCAATGCTTTTTATGCCCGTGCTTTCGAGCCCGCAGCCTTCATTGTCCACCGACTTACTGAATCGGCAAAAAGCGTCAGAGATATACAAAATAAGCTAAAGCTTATTTCTCACGGCTTTGATGATGGCCTTGTGGAGTTCGGCAACACCGGTGTCCGGTAACGCCGAACGGCGCTGATGAAGGCGGACCATATATGTTAAGGTCTGGGCAGATTGGCATTGAAGGCCTCTGAATATGACCATACCGTTTGGAGTGGTTTGCATCCCTGCGCCGGGCTTTGCGGAGGTTGTTGCATTAAAAAGGGGCGGCGGGAATGAGAGTCCGTTTGCATTCCCGCCGCCCCAACAGCGGTGTTGTTCAATTGGGGTTGAATTTAACCCTATAGACGGCAACAGTACCCCAAAGGTTGCCTTTTTTAACAAATTTTTTTGGCATTCCGGAAGGTGCCGGGCCGGCAACATTTATGGGGCCGAGGCAGGCAGGGAAATTGTCAGAAGGGCTCCCATCCTGATACTATCAACACGGTGACGCTTGGAGGCAGCCTCCTATGAAGCCCGGATTTGCAGTTTCTTTGATGGGTGTTCTCCTTGCGATGCTGACGTCGTGCGCAAAAACGGACACCGGAGGCCCGGCGCCCTCAGACTCGATGGACCCGGTTCTTCAGGAAAGGCTGGCCAAGGATGCAGCCTTTAAAGCAGAAGACTCGCCGATTCCTAAGGAGGACCGGCCCGGATTCAAAAGCCTGGATTATTACCCCGTGGACCCCAGCCTGAGATTCACCGTGCGGCTGCAGCGATACTCCGGCCCGAAACAGGTGCGGTTGGGTACCAATACAGGCGAAATACGCACCGGCCTGCGCTACGGTTTCTTCAGTTTTCAAATTGGGAACCAGAAGTGCCGTCTCCAGGTTTACAGGCTCGATGACTCGCCCGAAGACGCCCTATATCTATTTATCCCATTCCGTGATTCCACTTCGGGAAGCGAGACTTATGGTTCGGGCCGCTATATCGACCTCAAAGAGAATACCTCGGGAATTTACGACCTGAATTTCAACCGTGCCTACAATCCGTACTGCGCCTATAATCCCGCGTTCAGCTGCCCGATCCCGCCGGACGAAAATTCTCTCGGAGTTGCCGTCAGGGCGGGCGAAAGAAAATACCGTTCTCCCCGGGAGCATTGATCTAATTTTTGTATTCAAAAGTTTTACGAGCTTTATGACACGCGGCCGCTATGAGCGGCGAACTCCTTGGGTTTGGGCTTTTCTCGCCTGGTTTCCGGTGCTATTATGTCTTCCAATTCGCGGCAAAAGGAGATTTATGGCCGAGCTCTCTTCGGATCTTAAAGGGCTGCTGACACATACGAGCCTGATTGTGTTCCCCGAGGATTATTTCATCGTTCACTTGCCGGTCGGCATCAAGGCCATTTCGGGAGAATGGTTCCATCCTGCAACCACCCGTTTTGCTGTGGTCATTCAGGAGCCGAAAGTGATAACGATGGTCTTGTCGCGCCGTAAATGGCTGAGAATGCAAAGGATATTCGAAAAATACGACGTCAGCGGACCCATGAAGGTGATCAGCTGTGATGTGAAGCTCTCTCTGGTTTCGAGCGGTTACCTGTCGGCGATAGGGTCGCTCCTGACCGAATCCAATATCCGCTCCATCCCGATTTCCTCTTTCAGGAACGATCAGATCATCGTGCCCAAATCCGATCTGCCGCGCACGATTAGGATTCTCCGGGACTTTTTTTCGGACGGAAAGAAGAAAGCATCGGGAAGGCCCAAAAACCGGGGAAAACAGGCGCCAGTCCGGCGGAATCGATGATAATTCACGAAAACCGTGCGCCCATATCTTATTGATTACATTGGTAAGCCCCCGGATCTGCCGGGGGACTCCAAGAGTTTGACAGCTCCGTATTTTGAAACGCTGAGAAACACTGATAAAAGCGGATTTGTTCGGCGGGGATCGGAAGCGCCTCATCGGCTTTTGCCCGCGTAAGTCAGCGTTCAAGACCGGTGTAACTCCTCCAACCGCTTTGAGCGGTTCAAATCTTTCAAGTCTCCGGCTTTGCAAGAGGTACCTGACTTTATAAAACATCGAGGTTATGCTTTTGCCGCCTCCGGGTCGATTGCCGGTTGTAGCCGGCCGCCTGGGCGAACATGCCCGGAAGGGCACCACAGAAGCACATTCCGTGCGTAAGAGTGTCAGGCCTCGGGCAGGCTCCATCGCTGGAGGAAATCCAGCAGGAAATTCTCGGATCCGGCGCTGTTTGCGCGCTGTGCCAGGTCTTCTCTTGCGGCGGTCACGGCTGCCTGATAAGAAGGCATGTCCAGTTTGCCTCTCAGGAGTTCGACACGCAGGAATAGCAGGTAGGTTTGCAGGACATCCGTCATGCAGTACTGGTTGATTTCTTTCTGGCGTCCCTGGCGAAAGAGATATTCCACATCTTCGCCCGCTATGGTGTACTTGCCGGGAAGCCCGATCAGCTTGGAGAACAGGTTGATCGAATTCCGGCGCACAGCCCCATAATTGGAGAGGAAGTCGCACAAATCGATATGGTAGGCATCGCTGTAACGGTTACCCCGGTAGTTGATCCGCTCGTGTCCCGTGCCGAAGTAGCGCGGGAGCGGGATCCCGTATTTGAATGCCCGGGTCTCCATCACCGGCAAATCGAATCCACGTCCATTGAAAGTTACAAACGTCTGAACGTTTTCAAAAATCTGCCAGAACTTCGCAACGAGGTCTGCTTCAGAGTACCGGTCGAGCCCCATGCAGCCGAGAGATTTTATACGGTAATTCTCATCCGCGTGCAGCGTGGCGACTGCGATGGGTATATGAAAGGGGACCGGGAAAAAGTCGCTCTGCTGGCCGCTCCGCTCCAGAAGCTTATCCCGCGCGGTGTCGTAAGCCTGGTCCAGAGTCAGGCCGTCTTCCGGATCGTAAATCTGCTTGACGAGTTGCTTATCCACGCGTGTTTCAATGTCGAATACCAGATACTGGATCATGGTGATTTCCCCATCCCGGTGAGAGAACAGGCTTTCATTGTGGATGAGACCATCCCGGTTGTCAAACAGCCTGTTGCCGCTTCAGGATTCCCTGATCGCCGACCGCAATCTTTCCGGAGGCGGAGAAGCTCCAAAACCCTATGAATCAACAATTTGCGCAATATATTGTGGTATTTTATTGCCCATAGTACCATATATAGTGATATTTTCATTGACAGGGCGGTTGGGATTCGTGTAAAACGCGATTCATTCTGAAGTGGAGCTTAAGCCCCGTTGAGGATCGTTTCGCGCTGAATCATCGTTCCCTGTAAGGAGGATTGTTCTCATGAGTAGCAATAAATCGTTGCCTATGGAAAGTGTTGCCTCTGTGGCTTTGCCCGCAGATTCGCAGAAAACCGGCAACGGTCTCGAATTCGCCCGTCATTTTACGCTGGAAGGCTCGACGCCATACAATGATATAGAGTGGGAAATTCGAACGGCTTCGATCACCAATGAGAAAGGGGAAGCAATCTTTCAGCAGGAAGGCGTGGAGATACCCAAAAGCTGGTCGCAGACGGCGGCGAGCATCGTGGTCTCGAAGTACTTCCACGGACAGATCGGAACTCCACAGAGGGAGAGAAGCGTGCGGCAGCTGGTCGAGCGCGTGGTCCGGACGCTGACCGCATGGGGCGTTCAGGGAGGGTACTTCGCCTCACCGGCCGATGCTCAGACCTTTCATGACGAACTCGCGTTTCTGCTCCTGAACCAGTACGCCGCGTTTAATTCCCCGGTCTGGTTCAACTGCGGGATCGAGCCCAATCCTCAATGCTCCGCCTGTTTTATCAATTCGGTGGAAGATACAATGGACTCCATCCTGAACCTCGCATGCACGGAAGGCCGGCTCTTCAAATACGGTTCAGGCACCGGGACTAATTTTTCACCGCTCCGTTCCTCGAGGGCCAAGCTGTCGGGCGGAGGCATCGCATCCGGGCCCGTAAGCTTCATGAAGGGATTTGACGCCTTCGCCGGCGTCATCAAGAGCGGCGGAAAAACCCGCCGGGCCGCGAAGATGGTCATCCTCAACATCGACCATCCCGACATCGTGGAATTCATCGAGTGCAAGGCGAAGGAGGAGAAGAAGGCCTGGACCCTGATGGAGTCCGGCTACGACGGGTCCGTGGACGGCGAAGCGTACGGGAGCATCTTTTTCCAGAACGCGAACAACAGCGTCCGCGTCACGGATGAGTTCATGCGCCTGGTCGAACAGGATGGGACCCTGGCCACCCGGGAGCGGCCCACGGGGCAGATCATCGACACCTATCCGGCCCGGGAGCTGCTCAGGAAAATCGCCGAATCGTGCCACGTTTGCGGCGATCCGGGGATGCAGTACGATACGACCATCAACCGGTGGCACACCTGCAAAAACAGCGGCCGCATCAATGCTTCCAATCCCTGCTCCGAATATATGTTCCTGGATGACTCCGCCTGCAATCTGGCTTCTTTCAACCTGCTCAAGTTTGTGGACGCGGAGGGCAGCTTTGATATCGAAGGTTTCCGCAGGGCGGTGGACGTGATGATTTCGGCCCAGGAAATCATCGTGGACAATGCGAGCTACCCGACTGAAAAAATCGGCAAAAACAGCCGCGAATTCCGTCCGCTGGGTCTGGGCTACGCGAACCTGGGCGCCCTCCTGATGCACAACGGGCTGGCCTACGACAGCGATGAGGGCAGGGATTTTGCCGCCGCGATCACGGCCCTGATGACGGGGGAATCGTATCTTCAGTCCGCGCGGATCGCAGCCGTAAAAGGGGCCTTCCCCGCATATGCCGCCAACCGCGAGCCTTTCCTCGAGGTCATGCGCATGCACCGGGCGGCGCTGCAGAACATCAATCCCAACCGCGTGCCCGGGAACCTCATGAAGGCGGCTCAGGATTGCTGGGACCTGGTGGTGCTCGAAGGGACCGTGCACGGCTTCAGGAACGCGCAGGCCACGGTGCTGGCGCCGACCGGCACCATAGGATTCATGATGGATTGCGACACGACCGGGGTGGAGCCGGACCTGGCCCTGGTGAAATTCAAGAAAATGGTGGGCGGCGGGGTCATGAAAATCGTGAACAACACGGTTCCCGTTGCGCTCGCGAAGCTGGGGTATACCGAAGCCGAGGTCAAGGCCATTACGGCCTACATCGATGAAAACGGCATGATTGAAGGCGCGCCCAACGTGAAGCCGGAGCACTTGCCCGCATTCGATTGCGCGTTCAAACCCCAGCGCGGGACCCGCTCGATCCACTATATGGGGCACATCAGGATGATGAGCGCGGTCCAGCCGTTCATATCCGGCGCCATATCGAAGACCGTGAACGTGCCCGAAAGCATCACCGCCGACCAGATCGCCGACCTGATCATGCAGGCCTGGAAACTGGGGGTGAAGGCCATCGCCATCTACCGCGACAACTCGAAAAGAACGCAGCCGCTCAATGCGGCCCGCGGGACGAAAGCCAAGGAGATGGAAACTCCGAAATTCAAACCGGTCCGGCGCAAACTTCCTCCCGAGCGAAAAGCCATCACCCACAAATTCAGCATCGGAGGGCACGAAGGCTACATCACCGTGGGAATGTACGATGACGGGCAGCCCGGGGAAATCTTCCTGGTGATGGCCAAGGAAGGAAGCGCCATTTCCGGCATGATGGACTCCTTTGCCACCGCCATTTCCCTGGCTCTGCAATATGGAGTCCCGCTGAAGGTCCTCATAGACAAATTCTCCCATGTCCGGTTCGAACCCTCCGGACACACGGGAAATGCCGAAATTCGCTTCGCGAAATCCACCGTCGACTATATCTTCCGCTGGCTGGCCTCCAAATTCCTTACCACGGAAGAACAGCTTCAGACGGGCGTCCATGTGATGAACAGGGCGAACCTGTCCGGAGTTGATGAAATTTCATCGCCGAGAGCCGATACGGATCCGCTCAATGACTTCAAATCCATGTATGCCCTGGATGACGCGCCGACCTGCGCATCGTGCGGAAGCATCATGGTGCGCAACGGCTCCTGCTATAAGTGCATCAATTGCGGAGACACCAGCGGCTGTTCCTAATTGCGAAGTTCGAGTGACGAATTACGAATTGCCGGTTCAATCCCGTGCCGATTCTCCGCCCGGCAGCGCCTGTCACCGTTTGCTGCGGGTTTTGAAAGAACATGCGCAAAAGCGGTATTCTGCTCCACCCCACCTCACTCCCCGGCGAGTGGGGCATGGGGGACCTGGGCCGATGGGCCTATCGTTTTGCCGACTTCCTCGCGGATAGCGGCCAGCGGCTGTGGCAGATACTCCCGCTGGGACCTCCCGGCCTCGGCTACTCCCCCTATCAGGCTTACTCCAGCATCGCGGGGAATCCGCTGCTGATCAGCCTCCAGGAACTGGTGAATCAAGGCTGGCTCGCTCCGGAAGATTTGCGGAATGCGCCCCGTTTCCCGGAGTCTGCCGTCGATTTCGAGACAGTTGTTCCATTCCGTTGGAATCTCCTGAGAAAAGCCGCAGAGGCTTTCTTCCTGCGTGAGACGGACCCTCTCCGGGACGAGTTTCTTGATTTTTGCGGGGGAAACGAGTCCTGGCTGAACCCGTTTGCGGAGTTTGCGGCTTTGAAGGAGGCAAACTCCGGAGCTTCCTGGACCGCGTGGGATCCGAAGGCGCGCGCCGATGCCCGGGACGTCCTGGAACACAAGTTCCTGCAGTTCGAAGTCTTCCGCCAGTGGAAGGCGCTTAAGGGATATTGCAATGATCGGGGGATTGAAATCATCGGCGACATCCCGATTTTCGTGGCCCATGACAGTGCGGATGTCTGGGCCAATCCCGAACTGTTTGATCTGGACAGCGACGGCAATCCACGGGTGGTTGCCGGCGTGCCGCCGGACTATTTCAGCAAGACGGGCCAGCGCTGGGGCAATCCCCTTTATCGATGGGATGCGATGGAGCGGACCGGATACCGCTGGTGGATCGACCGGCTTCAATCCATGCTGGAAACGGTCGACATCATACGTCTGGACCATTTCCGCGGATTCGAGAAATTCTGGGAAATTCCGGCAGCCTGCAAAACCGCGATGGACGGACGGTGGGTTGAAGGCCCGGGCGACAATTTCTTCAGGGCGCTGCAAAGCGCCCTCGGGAAGCTCCCGTTCATCGCCGAGGATCTCGGGTTCATTACGCCGGAAGTCCACGCGTTGCGGGACCGCTGGGAACTCCCCGGGATGCGGGTGCTCCAATTCGCCTTCGAGAATGACTCTCCGGACAATCCGCACAAGCCGTACAATTTTGTCCGCAACTGCGTCGTGTATACCGGGACTCACGATAATGATACTACTCGAGGATGGTTGTCCGCGAAGGACGGCGGAGCGGAAGATCGCGCTGAAAGAGAGCGGGCGCTCGAGTACATGGGGTGCGGAGGGGAAGACGCGGTCTGGGGTTTCATCCGTCTGGCGCTGGCGTCCCCGGCAGAGATGGCGATTCTGCCGATGCAGGATGTTCTGGACCTGGGATCGGAAGCCCGCATGAACATGCCGTCGACAACGGGGGACAACTGGCGCTGGCGGATGAGGGAGGATCATCTCCAGCCCGGCTTGAGCTCCAGGCTGCGCGGTTTGAACAGGCTGTACGGCAGGCTTCCAGCCTGAGGCAGATTATCGAGATGCGGGCGGCCGGAAGGCCGCCCCATGAAAAACCGCGGATCAGGCCTTCGAATACACAGGGATGCAGAATTCGCGGTATTTCGCCGTTCGGCCCCGGACGACGTCAAAATACACCTGCCTCAGCTTTCTGGTGACATCCCCCATTTTGCCGTTTCCGATCGGGCGATGATCGACGGCGGTTATGGCAGCTACCTGGACGCCGGTCCCGCAGTAGAATGCTTCCTCGGCCAGGTAAATCTCCGTCCGGTCGATTGAGCGCTCCTCGACCTCCAGCTTCAGTTCATCGCGCAGGAGCATCATGATGGTGCGCCGCGTGATGCCTTCGAGTATGTTATCCGTTATGGGCGGCGTGCACACGAGGCCTTTCCTCACCATAAAAAAGTTTTCCGCCGATCCCTCTGCGACATGCCCGTCCTGGTTGAGCACGATGGCCTCATCGAAGCCGGCGCGCTGGGCGTCGGTCTTGATAAACGCGGAATTCACGTAAGAGCCGGCGATTTTCCCGCGCGCGGGAATCATATTGTCGTCGATACGCCGCCACGAGGAAACCGTTACGTGGCTTCCTTCCTCGTTTTCCACATAGGACCCGAATGGGATGGATACGATCGCGAGCTCCGGGTGCAGGTTGTGCAGCCGCACCCCGATGATCTCATCGGCGTAATAGCAGAGAGGCCGGATGTAGGCATCCGTCCGGAATCCTTCAGCCTTGAGGAGGTCCACCGTGAACTGCACAATATCCGCCTCGGAATAAGGCAGTTCCATAAGCAGAAGCTTCGCCGATTCGAGAAAGCGTCGATAGTGATCGTGAGGCCTGAAGAGAAACAGCTGGTTTTCGTCCCCGTTCCAATATGCGCGAAGGCCGCCGAATACGCCCGTGCCGTAGTTCAGAGTATGGGTAAGGACGCCCACTTTGGCGTCGCAATATGGAATTATGCGGCCCTTGAAGAATGCGAAATTGGGCAATGTCACTGTAGTCCTCCTGTTACCGGCCGGCGCAAACCGCCTGCCGGGCATTTGCTATATTACCTCAGGCCCGGGTGTTTGGATAACGATTCCGTCAATTTTTCCGGTCTCCGACTCCGGAAGCACCGGCTACGCCGGGGAGACAGGATCCGTTGTTGAATGGCGGGTCGAATCATTGAAATGACCAGGCCCAATATTTAGGGCAAAACAAAAATCGCAAAAGGGCTGCCCTGAAAGGGCAGGTTCATAAAGCCCAGGGTTGGCGGCTTTTTCCGCCGCCTACCCTGGGTATGCAACCGGCCCAATATCTATCTCGAAGGGATTGTGTCCGGCAATTGGCTGGGATGGTTATTTTGGGGAACCCCAACCCAACCCTTTCAGGGTAGATCTCTCTGACTATCGCATACCCAGGGCAGGCCGCAAAAAACGCGGCCAACCCTGGGCTTTGGAACACAGCCGCTTCGCGGCAGTCAACCATGTCCCAAAGGGAAGGCTACGCGGATATAATTGACGGGAAGGGAGGGCGGGCACGACATGCCGGCAAACCTGACACCGCAATACCTGGCCGCCGAGCAGCGCTTCAAAGAAGCCGTAACGGTGCAGGAAAAAACCGAAGCGCTGGAAGAGATGATGGCCCTGATCCCCAAGCACAAGGGGACCGAAAAAATGCGGGCGGACATTCGCCGGCGGCTGGCCAAATTGCGCATCGAATCTCAGAAAAAACACGGCGCCTCCAATGCGTCCACGATGTACACGGTGCAGCGCGACGGGGCGGGCCAGGTTATCCTGGCCGGGGGAGCCAACACGGGCAAGTCTTCGCTGATGGCCCGCCTGACAAACGCCGCGCCCGATATCGGGGACTACCCGTACACGACGCGCCTGCCTCAACCGGGCATGATGTCCTATGAGAACGTGAAAATTCAGCTCGTCGATATGCCCGCCATCGATCCGAACTTTTACGAGCCCTGGATGGGAGGGATTGTCCGCCAGGGCGATCTTGTGCTGCTGGTCGCGGACTTGAGCTCCGATGCGTTGCTGGATGAAATTGACGAGGTGCTGACCCTTCTGGGGGGTTCCCGGATACAGCTCACCGGAGGCGCCGCGTCCGAAGCCGGGTCAAGCCTGGTTGAAAGCCGGCGCGCTCTCCTGGCGGCCAACAAATGCGACGCCGCAGGGGCGGTGCAGAGCCTGGACATCCTTAAGGAGTTTTTCGGCAGCCGGTTCCCGATCCTGGCGGTTTCAGCGGTTTCCGGCGAAGGGCTGGAGGCTCTGCGCAACACGCTGTTCGAGGCGCTGGATATCGTGAGGATTCACACCAAAATACCCGGCAAGAAGGCCGATCTCTCAAGCCCGCCCTTCGTCCTGAAGCGCGGCAGCACGGTTCTGGATGCGGCGCGGGCCGTGCACCGGGAGTTTATCCACTCGCTCAAATTCGCCAAGGTGTGGAGTTCCGAAAAATCCAGGCGTCCGGTGAAGTACGACGGCCAGATGGTTGAGCGCAATCACCCGCTTGAAGACGGAGACGTCCTCGAACTCCACATCTGAACCATGATCCTCACGCGAAGACGCGGAGGCCGCGGAGAAAAGCAATCAGCGAATCTGCAATTTCTTGGGGAGCGTCACTGGGGCGTGGCGGGGTCCTTAACGGCCGGTTCATACTGGATGGTTGTTTTTGCCGCGAACCTCTTGTAATCCTCGTAGCTGATGGTTTCCTCGATGTGGATCGTGTTCGTATCAAAACGCAGGCGGTCCTCCGCGTGAGTCCAGACCGGGAACCAGTATTTTTTGTCGACCATCTGGCGGATCGTCTCGAAGGCAGGGAACTGATTGTTCTTCTTTTGCGGTACAGGCTTTCCGACGGTCCGCACGATCTGCAGATCCTGGTCGTCCACCCAGATCTTACCCTCGAAATAGAGCTTTCCGCCCTTGAGGCTTTTGGGCGTCACGGAAAAAACATAGCAGTCAAGTTCGTCGACCCTTTCCTTCCCCTGGTACTGCAGGTTGTACTTGGGCAATTCTTTTTCGGTTAAGGCGAAGGGCTGCAGGTTGTCGATGACTTCTTCATCCTGGACGGTGTAGATCACGCTGCGCAGATTCCCCGCCCTGCGGCGCACCTGCACTTCCCGGGTGCCGTCGTCTTTGAAGACCACGTCGGAAATAGTGGTCATTTTTTCCTGTTTTGGCATGCCGTTGACCGAGACGACGCGCACTTCGGCGGTCTGACGATAGGTGTACTGCATCCAGGCTTCATAAAACTCGGTTTCCTTGGCCGCAAAGCTGCGGATGATCTCTTCCGGGGTCGGGGCGCTATCCCGGTGCTGGGCAGACTGAGAATTTTCCGGAAGCGGTTCCTGACTCAGGACGTCAGCCATATTTTGGGACAATCCCCCGGCCAGCAGCAGAATGATGATCCGAATATATTTCACCCGCGCACCTGCTTTCTTCCATTTTAGATACCACAGCCGGGCCATTGTTTCAGATTTTTCCATTCAAGGGGCCCCCTGTCATTTGAGAGCGAAATTGCTACAATGATAATTATGCGCTTTTCGCTGCTTGTCCTTACGGCCCTTATCGCCATTTCGCCTGCGCAAAACGCGATCGGATTCCAGGATACGGCCCCCGCATTCTCGGTTTCCGTCAACCTGGTGAAGATCCCCATAAGCGTTTTTGACGACTCGGGCAATATGGTTGCGGATCTGCGCGTAAGCGATTTCCGCGTCTGGGAGGATCAGGCCGCCCAGGAAATACGCAGCTTCGGGATGGACACAACCCCGGTCTCGGCTGTTGTGCTTTTGGATATCAGCACCAGCAGCAAGGATGAGTTGAAAAAAATCAAGGATGCGGCGGAAGAGTTTGCCGAATCCCTCTCACCCGGAGACCGGATTTCGATCCTGACTTTTGACGATGAAGCAAACCAGGCCCTGGACTGGACCAACGACATGCGGAAGGTTCGGAGGGCCCTCAAGCGGATAAAGACCGGATTCAGAAGCTCGCTCCATGATGCCATGTTCCTGGCGGCGCAAGACCAACTCAAGGGCATCGAGGGGCGCAAGGCCATTATCCTGCTGACGGACTGCCTGAACAACGAGAGCCGCGTCAGTTTCCAGGAAGCCTCCCTTGCCGTGGTTCAATCGCAGGCTTCGCTCTACGTCGTTTCGAAAACGGCGATGGTGCGCCAGCAGGCGAAGCAGGAACGAAGGGTTGTGATGCTCGAAGACATCTACAAACGGCTTTTCGGAGGGAATGAGGATTACATAGACGAGTTTTTCCGCAAGAGGGAAGCCGCGATGACCGATCTTGCGGAGAAAACGGGAGGCCGTTGTTTTTTCCCTGCGGATTACAACAATATCAAGCATGTCTACGCAGAGGTCGCGCGCGAGCTGAAGAGCAAATATTACCTGACCTATGTCTCCAATCAGAACCTGCTTCCGGATTCCTATCACAGAATTTCCGTTGAGTACCTCCCGCCCTCGAGCAAGATAAGTTATCGCAAAGGGTATTATTACCTGCCCCGGCCCGTATCCAGGGGCCGCCTCCGCCAATTGAGCGAGGACGAGCCTCCGGATCCGTCCGATGTGAAGTAAATGCACGTGATCCCTCAGTCTGGCGGGGACTTTCGGAGCCTCACCGCTCCAAACTTGGAGGCGCCGATGAGGGCTGACCATCAAAGGGAAGGTCCGCATATAGGCGGCCAAAGCCGGCGTGACTCATCCAGCCGCCTTGAGCCGCTCGAAATCACGCCTCCGGCTTTGGCGGAGCCCGGTGATTTCGTTTCTAAGCTTGCGGGAGCGCTGGCGACAAATAAATTGTTCCCTTTTGGCCGGTTTGTTAAATTATCTGGTTTCCATCCGGGGGAGGGCCGGTGCTGTCTCGCATTTTTTATCCGTGGGAACTCAACCTCTCGAACAGGGATACCAATCGCAGGGTCCTTCCTTTTGAGTGGGGGCTCGAGTTTGTTTCCCAAGATGCCCCGGCGGAGGATCCGAAGCAGGCCCTAATAAATTTTTCCCGAGCAGCCCTGGCGGACAGCGACTCCTATCATTCCTATGCTCCGGTCCGCGACTGGCGCCTCGAAGGGCGGCATCTGACGTTTACCAGTCCTGTGGCAACAGGATATCCGGAGAACAACACAGTTCACGCCCGCTATTTCCCCGCAGGATCGGATGGACGCGCAGTCCTGGTCCTTCCTCAGTGGAACGCGGATGGGCGAAGCCACATGGCGCTTTGCCGCATGCTGAATCTGTTCGGCCTCTCGGCGCTTCGCCTGAGCCTGCCGTATCATGATCTGAGAATGCCCGAAGGATTGGTGCGAGCCGATTACATGTTGTCGCCCAACCTCGGACGCACTCTTCAGGCATTCCGTCAGGCTGCGATTGATTCCAGGGCTGCTCTGGACTGGCTTGAATCCCGGGGATACGACAAGCTTGCCATACTGGGAACCAGCATCGGTTCGTGCGTGGCGCTCATCACCCTGGCGCACGATCCCCGGCTGCGGGCCAGCGTTCAAAATCATGTTTCGCCGTATGTTGCGGATGTTGTCTGGAGGGGACTCTCGACCCGCTATGTGCGTATGGGCCTGGAAGGGAAGATCACTCTCGAAGACCTGCGCGATATCTGGATGCCGATCAGCCCGAAGGCCTATGCCGGGAAGCTGGCAGGGAGCGGCAAAAAATCACTCCTGGTGCACGCGCTTTATGATTACACGTTTCCGCCGGACCTCTCGCTCGAAGTTCTGCGCGATTATGCGAAATTCCGCCTTCCCCATTCCGCCTTGGCCATGCGCTGCGGGCACTATACGTCCGGGGTGTTTCCCTTCAACATAGTTCTCGGATTTGCGATGTGCAGTTTTCTCCGCAAAAACCTCTGAAGAGTATCCCGCAAGAGTTATTGGGGGGAACTTCAAGGCATCGGCTGTCGTTCGGCAATCCGGCGGCAAACAGGCAAACCCCTCCCGCTTTCAAATGCAGGAGGGATATCATTATTCAGGTTTTGTAACGTTTTCCGCCTGCAGGCCTTTGGGGCCCCTTGTTACCGTGAATTCAACGGTTTCTCCCTCGGTTAAAGTGCGGAAGCCACTCATTTGAATTGCTGTGTGATGAACGAAAACATCTCCGCCGGTGGCTCTTTCGATAAATCCGTAGCCCTTGGCGTTGTTAAACCATTTCACTTTCCCAGTCTCTTTTTCCATGGGAATTCCTACTCCTATCTGCCTTAATACTTTTCCTGACCGTTCAGTCCATGGATCCACGGCTTGAAAACAAAAAGCCGCCATACTTCTGGCGGCCGCCACCGGATCCGGACCCGGCTCTATACTACTGAGCCGGATTGGCCGATGTCAATCAGAATGTTGGATTTGCGGCAATTGAAAAATCGAGCCCATTTCCGGGAGCCGCTCGGCCGCAACCCCAAAGTATCCACGCGGAGTGCGCGGAGAATAGCAGCGCCAATCTCCGCGCACTCCGCGCCTCCATGTGAGAAAAACCCTTTCCGGCCATTTATTCCGCTATGCCGTCCAGCAGGTCGGTCTCGATTGCGATTTCCGACGACTCGCTTGCGGCTGCCAGATGAAACAGCTCCAGGCTGCCAAACTTGCGCATGGTCTTCTCGACGCGCGCCATCAGCGGCCCCTGCGTTGCGTGCGCCCGGAATGCCTCTATCTTTCGTTCCAGGAAGGGGCCGACATCGATGGCTGCCGTGCGAGGGGGCGGGCATACCGGCTGGCGGTCCTTCAGCGTAAACGATGCTGTGGAGTAATAGAGCTTCCCGGACCGGTGCGGTTCCAGCCCATCACGGAGCTGTTCGGGATAGCGGTCGCTTCGCGCTGCCCAATGAAATGCCATGGTGGCGAATATGGATGCCATGGAATGATCGGGGTGCCCGGTGATGGCTCCCTCCGGTCCCATGGTCAAAACAATATGGGGCTTTATTTCGCGCACACGGCGGGTCAGGTCTCCGACCGCCGCGAAAAAATCCACCCGGTTGAGTCCGCCGTCGGGGTAGTCCAGGACCCGGCCTTCCGTAACCTGCAGAATCCTGCAGGAAGCCGCAAATTCGGCCCTGCGCAAGGAGGCAAGTTCCGAATCCGATCGCGCCTGCCCCCGGTTGGTTGCTGCCTGTCCCGGCGTAAGACAGATCACATAGGTTTCAACCCCGCGCGAGTGATACAGCATCAGGGTCCCGCCGAAAGCGCCGGCTTCGTCATCGGGATGCGCTGTAATGCCAAGTATTCTCATCATGCTTTCAAGGTAACCTCGAACAGGCCCGTCGATCAAGGTTTTTGGCCGCAGGGGAATTTCCGGAATTTCCGGACGGCCGTGGAAGAAAGCGGAGGGAATGGCTGTTTTTATTTCGTTATTTCGGTCCTTTTTTTAATTCCATCGCCTCCCGTTTACGGTTACCCTTATACCCGTACACCTGGCGATCGGCGTGCGGATGAGCTGAACGGAAAGAGGTTCGCATTGGCTAAGGATCATCGATTGGGCTTGTTCTCAGGGATGGGGATGGTACTCGCCAACATGATTGGCGCCGGTGTTTTCCTGAGCACCGGTTTCATGGCTCAGGAGCTGACCCCCAAACAGATTCTTCTTGCCTGGGCGATCGGGGCATTTCTGGCGCTGGCGGGCGCGCGAGCCTATGCCGGCCTCGCGCGGATTGTTCCGAAATCGGGGGGAGAGTATCAATATCTCTCGACTCTGGTGCATCCGGCGCTGGGATATCTTGCCGGATGGGCATCCCTTCTGCTGGGATTCTCGGCCCCCATTGCCATCGACGCTGTTGCGGCCGGCGCCTTTGCCAAAACACTGGCGGACGGCATCGATCCCAAGCTGTTCGCCGCGCTGATGATCGTGCTCCTTACCTCGGTGCACGCGGTCGGGCTCAGGTTTTCCGTGACTACCCAGAACGTGCTTGTGCTGGTTAAGATTCTGCTGGTCGTCGGCTTCATGGCGATCGGCCTGGCCGGCGGGCGCAATGCCTGGCCGGAATGGCAGCCGCCCGCGCGGTTTGAAAGCTTCCCCCTGGGCCCTTTCATGCAGAACCTCTTCTACATCGCTTTCGCCTTTAGCGGGTGGAACGCCGCCATTTATGCGGCGTCCGAATTCAAGGACCCGAAACGCGATGTGCCCAGGGCCATGTTGTTGGGGTGCGGAATTGTCGGCGTCCTTTACCTTTTCGTGAACTGGGTTTTTGTAGCCAATCTCACGCCGGAGCAGTGCAAGGTGGTTTTCACCTACGAGACGGCGCGCATAACCCTGGGGCACCTGATCATGAAGAATCTGGTCGGGGACTTCGGCGCTGCATGCATGTCGGTTTTGGCCATTGTTGCGTTCATTTCCGCCGTGAGCGCGATGACCTTCCTGGGGCCTCGCGTCTACGCCGCCATGGCTAAGGACGGTTTTTTGCCTCGCATTCTGCAAGCGAAGGAAGGGAAGCCGCCCGTTGGGGCCGTAATACTCCAGGGCGTGATTGCGCTTTTCCTTGTCTTCGCCTATCAGCTGCAGGAAGTCCTCAACAATGTCGGCGCTATCCTCACGCTTTTTTCCGCTCTGACCGTGTTCTCGCTTTTCTGGATCTGTTTCAAACGGAAGGAATACGGGAAACCGGCAGCCGGGGCCCTGGTCGCCGCTTTATTCTATCTGCTGCTGTCCGGGGTGATGCTCTATTTCGGTTTCAAGAAATCGCCGACTTTAAATCTCTGGGTCGGCGCCAGTATCCTCGCGGCGCTCATAGGTTATTTCTTCACCAAACGAAGAGCAGCCGCCCGGAACGGTCGCGTCGCGCTTCAGGAAGAGGAGCCCTAGCGCCCGGCTGAAATTTGAAGGCTTCGGGCGCAGTCTATATTTCCTGTCATGGAGCCCTTGTTTCCCGTTGTCCTTCGGGCACAGGGTAAATTTGTTCTGAATTCCCGGAGTTCAGTCTCCATAACAAGTATTGGAGGCGCCGAGTGTTAAAATTAAGACACTACTAAAAGC
>CAYYTC010000065.1:0-27799 GCA_964474425.1 uncultured Acidobacteriota bacterium | reverse complement strand
CGCACACACGCACATTGAAAGAAAGAAGGAAGCCTGATATAAAGGTGGGTTCGCACATGGAAAATTGCGCATAATATTCAGCATACGCCCTTGCTGAAACAGGAATATGGAAATTAGGGAAAACAAAGGGAAACAGGGCAAAATGGACAGAAGAATCTTTCTAAAAACTGTGGGCGCTCTGGGCGGCGCCGCTTTGGCCGGTCCGGTCTTGGGAGCCGCCGAAAATCCTTCAAATAATGAACCGGTCGGAGTGCTGGTTGACGAAACGCGGTGCATAGGATGCCGAAAATGCGAGCTGGCATGCGCCGAAGCGCATGGGCTGCCCAAACCTAACCTTGAAGCGGATGCAATTGTCGGGAAGCAGCGTCCCACGACGGAGTCGCAATTGACGGTGGTCAATGGCTTTGGGACGGCCGGCGAAGAAACATATGCAAAAAGGCAATGCATGCATTGCGCACAGCCGGCATGTGTCAGCGCCTGCCTGACGGGAGCCATGCACTTAAGCAGTAGAGGCTTCGCATTGTGGGACTCCAAAAAATGCATGGGCTGCCGGTATTGCATGATCGCTTGCCCGTTTGACATTCCGAAATTCGAGTACCACAAGGCCGTTCCAAATATCCGGAAGTGCGATCTGTGCCATGATCGGCTTCAGGAAGGGAAACAACCGGCGTGCGTGGAAATCTGTCCTTCAAAGGTGATGCTGTTCGGCAAACGAAGCGATCTGATCGAAATCGCCCGGACGCGCATCTACCAACATCCGGACGAGTTCTCTCACTCCATATACGGAGAGCATGAAGCGGGAGGAACGGGATGGATCTATATCTCTCCGGTTCCGATGGAACAGTTGGGCTTTAAAGCGAATCTCGGGACGGTTGCCTACCCGGAATACACCAAGCAATTTCTCTACAGCGTCCCCGTAGTGGACATCCTTTTGCCCACCTTGTTGCTCGCCCTCAGCCGGGCGGCGCGATCAGAAGAAAAATAGAAGATACTGAATGCGGAGGTGGGACATTGCCCGGAGCCAATGAATCGCAAGTACTGCAAAATGCGAACATTAGCAGATCCTTCCAGTTCGTCCTCAGTGAATTGAAGCCTAAGGGGAAATGGCTTACTCCCTTCAACGTGATATCCATTCCCATTATCCTGCTAGGAGCCGTTTTGCTCGTTGTTCGTTTTACCAGGGGATTGGGCGCAATCACGAACCTGTCCCAGGATGTGCCCTGGGGGCTCTGGATCGGCTTTGACGTCATCGCGGGAGTCGCGTTCGCCGGAGGAGCCTATGTATTGACCTTCATCGTCTATATCCTGAGGGTCGAGAAGTACCATTGCCTCATAAGAGTAACGGTCCTGAATGGTTTTCTTGCGTATGTCTTCTATGCCGGAGCCCTGCTGCTGGACCTGGGACGCCCCTGGAATGTCATCAATCCGATCATTGGCAATTCGTTCGGTGTCAGCTCCGTGCTCTTTCTGGTAGCCTGGCACTTTCTCTTATATATGATGATGGAGTTGCTGGAATTTTCTCCCGCTATCGCCGAATGGCTTGGCCTGCGGCGTATGAGAAAAATTCTGTCCGCAATGACGCTCGGAGCGGTAGTCTTCGGCATTACGCTGTCGACCCTTCATCAGTCCGGACTGGGAGCGCTTTACCTGATAGCCAAAGGGAAGATTCACCCCTTGTGGTATTCGGAATTCATCCCGATTCTGTTCTTCATCTCCAGCATCTTTGCCGGCCTCTCCCTCGTCATCTTTGAAGGATCCATCAGCCAGCGGGTCTTTTCCGACCGGATCAGCCCCAAAAGTCTAAAATCGCGTCATAGCCTTCAGCTGGACCTGGCCAGAATTTGCGCCGGCGCAATGTTCGTTTACCTTTTTATGCAAGCCCTGGCTTTCATCCACGGAAAGGGATCTTCCTACTGCGGCAGTCCCATGTTCTACTGGTACCTGACCGAGCTCATAGGCTTCGTGTTTCTGCCCTGCCTTCTGTTCATCGCGGCCATGAAACGAAAGAGCCTGGTAATGGTTCGCGCCGCCGCTGTCATGACCTTGATCGGAATCTTACTGAACCGGCTTAATATCTCCGTGATCGCCTTCAAGTGGTATGCCCCGGTAAGGTACTATCCCACATGGATGGAAGTGGAGATCTCGCTGGCCGTTATTTTCGCGGAAATTTGGGTGTTCCGATGGATTATCAACAGGATGCCCGTACTGAATGATCCGCCGACCTGGGCTTTGGAGCAGGATGCCCGGGCGCAGGGGACCCAATATGCCAAGAGTGTTAAGGAGACCATCCCATGGAAACCTCATGCATAGAAATTTTCGCTACCAAGGGGGCGGAATACCTATTCGTCATCGGCTTTTTGCTGCTGCTGATTTTCTTTTGGAGGTTTCTTTGCACACCCGACAAGCCGCGAAACACGCAAACGGAACCAGCCGGGACCGATTCCCTGTCGAATCCCCGCTTTCGCATCGCCCCGGGATATTTTTACCACCGGGGTCATAGCTGGGTCGTTCCGGAAAATCAGGATGTGGCCAGAGTAGGCATCGATGATTTCGCCCAGCAATTGCTCGGCGAACCCGCCAAAATCGATCTGCCGCAGATCGGCAGCCGCATGGAACAGGGGGAAAAAGGGTGGAAACTGTGGATTGACTCAAAGTCCGTTGATATCCTTTCGCCGGTCGAGGGAGAGGTGGTTGCCGTCAACAGTGAAGCCGTGAAAACTCCCGCCCTCCTGAACCAAGATCCTTACGGGAGCGGATGGCTTGTGAAGGTCAGGATCCAGAACAAAAATAAAAACCTCCGGAATCTTATGCCCGGGGATTTGGCTATGGAATGGATGAGGCAAACCGCCGATGCGCTGGAACACAGGATCACGGGTCCCATCCGGAAACCCGGTAAAGCGGCAATAGCTCCCTTCAACGGAATTGCGAGGAATTTCTTTCCGGACAACTGGGACAAATTCGCGGCAAAATTTCTTTCCGGGAATTGAATCCCGGAACGAAGACATCAGCCACGGACAGGAAAACCTGACAGATTCTTGAAGCGCTCAAATTTCCCAGCGCTTCAAAAGACCTCCGGCCAAGATGTGACGGTTGCCCCCACGGGACGCCGGAGCCGTGTCCCAACCTTTCATCATCGTTTCCATTTGCATTCCGGCCCAACGTGCATGCGGCAACGAAGCCGCACCCGGCAGGCTGCGCCTGAGCATCGTCTCAGCCGGAGTCCATCCAGCACGCCCTCAGCGTCAAGCGTGTCCCACAGTCAGAGTAAAGATGGAGGACTGCCGGTGTGCCTGTAAGCGCCCTCCGGCAGAGCCGGGAGATCTCCTAACGGATCCGTTACGGCGACGGGCTGCCGGAAACGGGCTGGTGGCATCCGGTGCAGCTCCCCGCGGCATATTTGGCATGGTTTTCGGGAAATGGCTTCAGCTTTCCGATACCGTGGCATTGAGTGCAGTCCCTGTACATGCTTCCTTCCGTTGTGTGGGGGATCCGTGCAGGTTTTGGGGCGGCCGATTTTTGGGCGCTTGCCGAAACTGCGGATTTGGGCCTTGGGCCTGCCTGATGGCATGCCAGGCAATTCGCTATGGTAAAACCGGCGTGACTCGCCGGGAACGCCTTTGATTTTCCTGTGCCATGGCACTGCAGGCAATCCCTGAAGCCGTCTTCGCCAACAGCATGCGGGATCTGTCCCGGTTTGCCATTCATGGATCCGGTCTCGCTCGAACTTTTGATTTCCGGCGCCGTGCCGATTCTGTGACAGCCCGAACAACCTTTCGACGTGAATCCGGCGTGGCTCTGAGGGAATGGCTTCATTTTCCCGAAACCATGGCATCGAGTGCAGTATTTATAATAGGCTTCCTTGTCGACCGGATGCGGAACAGGCGACGGTCCATCCGGCGTCGCCGGGCTGCGCAGAGCAGCTGTTGATAATGCGGAAGCAGCCGGATGGAATCCAGCCAATCCAAGCGTAAGAAGTGCAATGATCTGCAACATAGGGCGTGTGTTCTTCAATTTGAAAGTATGTGTTGAAAGAAAAGTTAACGATTGAGTCGGAACAATCCCGGAGCCGGGCGTCATGTACTTTGCATCGGTTTCTGCCAGATCAGAAGCTGCTCCATGTTTGAGGGTTCCTTGTATCTCTTGATGTGGTCTTTCAGCGCCGGCCCGAAGATTTCCATCTTGCTCCTGTCCGCCTGCCCCATTCCCGCCTGGGCACAGTATTTGAGGTGGCCGATTTTGCCGATCCCGATTCCCATCAGCTCCGCACTCACCGTATCGCCGGCGAACCCGTCAGTGCCGACGACACAAACGCGGTGATCGATGGGTGCGCCGGTGATGGGCCCATCGCCTTCCATCCCCTCAAAACCATCGATCACCGCCAGATGCGGGTGCAGGCGGGGCGCCAGGGCGGCGAGGCGTAATCGGCCCGCAAGGCCCAGACCGCCAAACAGTGAGTTCCTGGGGAACCGACGACGGGAACCCGTGTCCAAGGACGACATATTCTTCTCTCCGCATTTCAAACTGGTAACTCGACCAGTACTTTTTGGATTTGCATAATACCATAAGCATCATTTATGGGAGTACTGGTTCGACAACGTCGGGAGTATCACACTTCCATGACAAAACCGGAGGCTTGATTGCGGGCCGCTCCAAGCGTTTGATGGAGCGGCGCCGGATTTGGCCGGCGATTTGCATCGGCTTTCATCCTAATCCAATGGGAGAGCCGCCGGTTCTGGAGCCATCCTGCAGGGTTTGCCCAGGCGGATGATGTTTGTGTCCCAAACGCATCCGCTGGCGCAATGCCAGCCGTAGTACCAGATGTAGCTCAAACTCCTCGAAGGCGAATACGGAACGATGATGATGCCGCTGTGTTTGGCGGCCACCTCCTCCCACATAATGTAATGGGAGAACTGCTTCTGGATATCGCCGATGAGGTCCTGCCCATATTTGCTCGTAAACGCATACCGATCATCGGTGCTTTGCAGGAACTGGATTCTGGCGGAAAGATTGCGCCCGTACTTGCGGGTAAATGCGTCGATATCCCGCGCCCTTCGCAGAAAAAGTATCCGTGATGAATCCAGGAGGGTCACCGTGTGCCGGTAGCGCAAGGTTTCAGGGCGGAACCGGTCCGCCTCGCACCATCGTCTCCACTCCTCGTTTACATCGAACCAGAAACCGTTAGGCTTCGGATGTCCGCTCTGCAGGTAGATCCTCTTCTGCAGTCTTACCGGCCCTGATGACCAGTGATAATACTTCACGCCGAGTATCGCCGTTGAAGGTTCGCTGCACTTCTGCCTCTGCCTGGATGCCATAGCGCTCCTTCGTTGCTTGCCCCATGCCGCAGGCCCATTTTACATCTGAATCGGAGCGCCCCCCTGCGGCAAATGGAAGTCCTGGTGTTCGGCCGGACGACTTCCCACACGCAGTGTGTTTGCTTTCGTTGCCGACATTCGGATCCACCCGCAACTGCTGGCACATGGGCAGCATGCTGCCCGGTTCATCAGTCCAGATTGGCAAGTGGCGGCAGATAAGTCTGCGGCGGGAGCTGGCAGTGGTCGCTTCCGGATATCTGCTTTAAACAGGCTTTGATGCAACCCAACCATGCGAATGGATGCCGCGCGTGCGTTCGCACTTTGGTGCGCGGATATTCCTACTTGATCTTCTGTCCGGCCAGGATCAGCTGTGCGTGATATATTTTTGTCTGCACATCCTTTGCTGCTGCAACCGCTTTGGGGAGATCCTCATGAATCACCAGGTTGGCAATTGCCGCCTTGCCCTCCTCGACCTCCGACACAATCGCCCTCACCCTGTTCCGCTGCCCCGTTGACAGTTTGTTTTTTGAAAGATCGCTCTTCACCTGGTCGAAGTTTTTGCTGATCATGAGCTGCATGGCGTCAAGCTCGCGTGTCAGGGCGTTCTGCTTGGATTGGGCGATGTCCGAGGCTTTGCCAAAATAGATTTTGGCGCTCGTAAAAAGCACTTTGGCGGTGGCCGTTTGGCCTTCCTTTTCGGCATCCTGAGCGTGGTCCCAGGCTTTTTGAGCCTGCTCGAAGTCTGCCGGCGCGTATCTGTCGGCGTGGAGTATTACGGCCTGGTTCATGGCCGTCCGGGCTTCCTTCATCTCGATTTCCGAACTCCCGCCGCATCCGTAAGCAGCCAGCAGTAAGACCAAGAGACTCAAAGTGATATAAATCCGGCTTCCCGTCATTAATTATCTCCAATTGATTTTGGCGCCGAAGGCAGCGCCCCTGGATTGTTTATGGATCAATTATGGGATCAGATCGCAAAGTGAAGCTCACAGGGAAAGTGGAAGGTTGATGAGATCAGCGATGGCAATAGGTTGATTCCAGTGGTGCCGGGGGGCGGAATTGAACCGTCGACACACGGATTTTCAGTCCGTTGCTCTACCGACTGAGCTACCCCGGCATTCCAGTCTGCTCAGTGTACAAAAACAAAGCGTCAAGTTTTATACCATCGACCGGGGGAAAAATCCACCCCAGAAAGCAATTGCGGCGCAAAAATCCTCTTTTGAGGTTTTTCCCGATTCGCGATCGTATGGGATCCCTCTCTCCCGCGGCGCCGCAGCTTCGGCGCGCTGGACACCCCGCTGCTATTTCGCAAAGCGGTCCGGGTAGGCCGCGGCCAGAAGAGGGGGGACCGCCGGCGGCGCAGCGTCCAGCTCCTCCATGATCTCCATCGCGTTGACCAGGGCCTGGCCCCGGAAGTGATTATTCGTAACCGCGTAGGTTTCCTCCGTGCTTTGCTGCACCTTGCGTATTTGATCCGACAAATAGCGTATTTCATCCTTTGAATACAGGTAATCGTAGCGCGCGTCCCGTCCGGCGTCCTCTTTGAACCAGTTCGCGTAGTTGCGCCCGTGCATTCGGAAATACCCCAGTTTCCCCGTCACATGGGCCGCGGGTCTGATCGAGCTGCCGATCAACGGCTGATCCACGTTGCAGAAGGCCACGCCGCGCTCCCGCAAAAAATCAAAAAAGGGAGCCCGGTCCCAGCTGCCGTGCCGGACTTCCAGCGCAAGCGGGAAATCCCGCAGATGCCGAAACAGCCTTTCGAGGTAATCCTGATTCTCCGGTGTGCAGCGAAATCGCCAGGGAAACTGGATCAGCAAAGCCCCCAGCACCCCGGCTTCCGCAAGCGGCGCCATGGCGCCGCGGACTTCGCCGCAGTCCGCGGCCAGAGCTGCCTCCTCCTCCGCTCTGCGCTCATGGGAAAGCCGCTGCCAGGCCTTGGCCGTGAATTTGAACCGAGGATTGTTGCGTACCCGCCGGGCCCATGAGGCCGTGTCCCTGGGACGCGGCGGCGCATAAAATGAGCTGTTGATCTCTAGGGTGTCGCAATAATCCGCCAGAAACGCCAGGGCATCCAAAGATCCGCCGGCGGGATACACGATGCCCTCCCAGTCTTTGTAATTCCACCCTGCAGGCCCGACACGCAAACTGGAATTGCGGCCGGGGGGCTGGAATAGAGAGCCTTGCGTTGCCATAGAGACCTCAGCCCGCGCTTCCCCAGCGTGCCATGCTCTGTCCCCTTTCAGACCAGCACGACCCCTATGGGCGCCCCGCTTTTGAGGCCAAGGGCCGATGCGGCAGATCCGTTTTTCATTGCAATCTCCAGGTAGCCGGTCGAGCCGGGGACGACAAATATTTCTTCCAGGGCGCCCTCAGCATACGCCGCCCGGAAACTCATGATTTCCCTCTTGCCTGCCAGGATCCTGGACGTGCGCGGAACGTCCGCCGGCAGAAGGTTGGTAATCAGGTTCCCGAACTGGTCAACGGCGAGGATCGTGCCCTGGATTAAGGCCTCCTTGACTTTTTTCGGAGCCGGTATGTACAGCCGCTCCGGTTCCGGCACTCTCGGCCCGATCTGAGGCAACGGAATGTCGCGGCTGATCCAGGCAGCAATGGGAGCAAAAATGTCGCGCCCGTGGAAAGTGGAAGAGACCGGCTTGCGGAAGTAATGATCCGCCGTAATCGCGTACGCGGCATAGTCCGGCTCGGCCTTATACACGAACGACAAAATGCCGTTATCCGGCGCAACAAAAAAATGCCCGCCGGCCGAAACCGCCAGCGCCTTGCGCGCGGTTCCCACTTCAGGGTCCACGACGGCAAGATGAATCGAGCCCGCCGGGTAGCATGAATATGCCTGGCCCAGCGTGAACGCGCCGCCGAATAAATCCAGCGGCGGAACAAGATGGCTTATATCTACCAGGGTTACGTTGGGATTCACGCTCAGAATGACGCCCTTCATCGCCGCAACGAAGTGGTCGCGCAATCCAAAATCGGTCAGCAAGGTGATGATGCGCCGCGAATCCGCCATGTCAATCCTCCCTTCTAAACTCACAGGTGCAATTCCCGGGAAGGCCGGGCGGCTACGGGGAGCCGCTCTCAAAGATCACAGATAATATGCTATTCTAGGGCATCATGAAGCAAAGAATCTATCTCGATAACAGCGCCACAACCCGCGTGGACGAGAGGGCTGTTGAAGCCATGCTGCCCTGTTTCCGCGAAAATTTCGGCAACGCCAGCTCGGTTCACCTGTTTGGCCAGGAAGCCCGGGCGATCGTCGAAGCCGCCCGTCGGTACGTCGCCGATCTGCTGGGCGCGGACACACGGGAAATAGTGTTCACTTCCGGCGGCACCGAATCCGACAATTCCGCCCTCTGGGGGATCTTCCGAAGCGGCTGCCGCCCCGGCAACCACATCATCACCACCAGGATCGAGCATCCGGCAATACTGGAAACGTGCAGGGCGCTGGAAAGCGCCGGAGCTGAAATCACCTATGTGCCCGTCGGCAGTTCGGGGAAAGTGGATCCCGAAGCTGTGGAAGCCGCAGTCGGCGGAAGCACCATTCTCATTTCCGTGATGCACGCGAACAACGAGACCGGAGTGATCCAGCCCGTCGCCGAGATAGCTGCCATCGCCAAACGGCACGGGATTTTGCTCCACACCGACGCGGTGCAATCCGTCGGCAAAATTCCCGTGGACGTTCGGGATCTCGGGGTGGACCTGCTTTCCATCTCGGCCCACAAAATCCATGGCCCGAAAGGCATCGGAGCCCTGTACGTCCGGAAGGGAACCAGGATGGCGCCCTTCATGACCGGAGGTTCTCAGGAGCGGAAGCGCCGGGCGGGCACGGAGAACGTACCGGCCATCGCGGGGTTCGGAGCGGCGGCTCGTTTGGCCGGGGACCGGCTGCCGGAAATGAGCACTCGGGTGGCGGAGCTGCGCGACCGGCTCCAAAATCAGGCAACGGCCCGCATTGCCGGCACACGCGTGAACGGCCCGGCGTTCCGGCTGCCCAACATCGCCAATCTCTCTTTTGAAAACCTCGAGGGAGAGGCGGCCGTCATCGCCCTCGATCTTGAAGGGATCGCGGTTTCTACAGGATCCGCGTGCTCATCCGGAGCCCTGGAGCCCTCGCACGTGCTGGTCGCCATGGGACTCCGGCCGGAAGTTGTGCAAAGCTCGCTGCGGTTCAGCCTGTGCCTTTACAACACGGAAGAAGAAATCGACCGCACCGTTCAGACTCTGGAGGCCGTCACCCAGAGGCTGCGCAAGCTGTCACGGCGCGTGTGAACGGCGGGACCCGGTATCCGCATCTTGTGAAGGGCTCCCGTCCGCCTCTATCCAAAATCCGGCGCAATACAGGATCCATTCAACAAAACGCTCGCAATATTCGTAAGAAAAGTCTACCCTGTGGGTGCCTATGGATTGTTCGCAATCAAACGAAGTCGATATCGGTTCCCCGCCCCCGTACACTTTGATATCCACTGTCGAGCGCTTTGAAAGCATGCTGAAACGCCTGATGCAGGCTCCCCGCATGGCTGTCGACATGGAAGCCGACAGCTTGTACCACTATTTTGAAAAAGTCTGCCTCATCCAGATATCCACCGACCACGACACCTATATCCTCGACCCGCTGGCTCTTGAATCGGTGGCCGAGCTTGCCCCGCTGATGTCCGATCGCGCCGTGGAGAAGGTCTTTCATGCGGCCAGCTATGACGTATACTGCCTTCGCCGCGATTATGGTTTTGCATTCGCCAACATATTCGACACCCACGTCGCGGCCCAATTGCTGGGCCACGAGTTTCTGGGACTGGGGGTCCTGATGGAGGCGTTCCTCGGCATCCATCATTCCAAAAGGCGGCAGAGGGATGACTGGTCGCGACGGCCGCTGGCGGCCGAACAGCTCGAATATGCGGCCATGGACACCCACTATCTGCTGCGATTGAGGGATGTGCTGGAGGGTGAACTGCAGCAGAAGGGGCGGATCGGCTGGGCGCGCGAGGAATTCGAAACCGAGGCGGCTGTGGAAAAAGCCGGCAAGGAATTCGACACAGAAGGTTTCCGCCGCATCAAGGGCTGCCGCGAACTGCCGCTCCAGGATCAGGCGGTGCTGAGAGCCCTCTACCTGTTCCGGGACAAGGTGGCCCGGTCGCTGGATGTGCCGCCCTTCAAGGTGCTCAACAACTCCGTTCTCCTGGACCTGGTGCACAAGCCTCCGCAGTCCCCGCGCGATATGTTCAACCGGCAGGGGATCTCCAGCCGGGTCGCCCGGAAATACGCCGGCGAAATACTGCAGACCATCGCGGAAGCCCGCCGTCGGGATCCGTATTTTTTGGAAACAGCCGCCCCCAATAACGGCAAAGCCCCCAGCCGTGCGGCCAAACGCCGTCTGGAAGCCCTGAAAACCTGGCGCAAGGAAAAAGCCCAGCAGCTGGAATTGCATGTGGGAGTTGTTTTTCCGGCGAATCTGCTGGAAAATCTGGCCGTGAACCCTCCCGTCAGCCTGGAGGAACTGTCGGCACTGCCTGGTATGCGCTTCTGGCGTGTTCGGGAATTTGGGAGAGAAGTGCTTGAGATCCTTAATACCCAGGACTCCCTTGTCGGTCCTCCCGTATGAACCGGTGAAGCGCAGTTTTTGCAGAACCTGACCCGGGGACTTCGCCCGGGGCTATTCCCTACACGGTCTTTCTGACCCGAGAGGTTGGCCGGATCGGATTCAGGGCGGCATCCGCCCCCCTTATTCGCCGGTGTTCTTCTGCGCCGAAAGCTGATATCCGATGCTGAAAAACTTTCGCCTGAAAACAAGCTGGATCTACCACCCCGTAACGATCTTCCTCTTCATCCAGATCCTTTGGATCCTTCTGATGGTTGTCTGGATACGGTGGTATATCGAAAAGCACTCCCAGCTGCGCGAAATGGCCCAGAGGCTGAGGACCCAGGTCGAAGTCGAGGGATACGGCTGGCTGCCGCTTCTCGAAGGGGGCCTGCTGCTCACCCTGATACTGGCCGGCGTTACCGTGATATTCATCTACTGGATCAAGCAGCATCGCCTGAACAAGATGCAGCGCAATTTCGTCTCCAATGTCACTCACGAACTCCAGTCGCCCGTCGCTTCAATTCAGCTGGCATTGGAGACCATGGCCCTGCGGGATCTGTCGGATGACAAAAAGCGCGAGTATATTTCCATGATGCTCGACGACACCGAGCGTCTTGCGATGTTGATCGACCGGATCCTTGGCGCCGCCAGAATTGAAAGGAAACAAACACGCTACCGGCTTGAAAGCGTCAGCATGCGGCACTTTCTTGAGGATTTCATCGCTGAAGACCGCCATCTCTACGAAATGGACGGCCACATCATTGTGCTGGAAAAAGGCAAGGATGCCCGCGTTGCCATCGATCGCCCCGCAATGCGCGTGGTGCTGTCAAACCTCCTTGAGAATGCCGCCCGGTATTCCCCGCCAGGCTCAAAAATCCGCCTGAAACTGCACAGGGATTTGCGCAGCTGCCGCCTGGACGTCATCGACAGCGGAGCAGGCATCGCCGGCAAAGACCTGAAGAACATCTTCAAGATGTTCTGGAGAGGATCCGAAGGCTCCGCGTCCCGCATTCCCGGTACCGGCCTGGGCCTTTATATCGTGCGCAACATCGTGAAGGATCATCACGGAAAGGTCTGGGCTTCAAGCCAGGGGATCGGCCGCGGCACCACACTGAGCGTGCGCCTGCCCCGCGCCCGCAAGTATTGGAGCCCTGCCGAGCGCAGGAATCTGAATCCGCAGCCTGAAAACAGGGCCTGAAGGGCTCAAAACCGATGAATGCACCCAAACGCAGGATACTTCTTGTTGAAGACGAACTGAACATCGCCCGGCCGCTTCAGTTCAACCTCGAGCAGGAGGGGTATGAGGTCCGGTCCACCCCGAGCGGAAAAGAGGCGCTGGCGCTGCAGGCCCGCGAGCCTTTCGACCTTATCATCCTGGATCTTATGCTGGAAGAGGTGGATGGATTCGAGGTGGCGCGCCAGGTTCGCCAACGCGACCCGCAGCTGCCGATTCTCATGCTCACAGCCAGATCCGCAGTGCAGGACCGCATACACGGACTCGAACTGGGCGCGGACGATTATATCGTCAAGCCCTTTCATTTGCGCGAATTGCTTCTAAGAGTCGAGCGCATGATCCAGCGCTCCGACTGGTACGTCCCCGGCCCGCACCTCTCGAGAAAGGCAAGCGTCGCCGGCTATGTTGTCGATTTCGAGAAGCTCACCTGCGAGGGGCCCGGCGGCAGCCTGCAGCTCACCGCCCTGGAGGCGGACCTGCTCGAAACCCTGACGTCGCAGCCCAACCGCGTTTTTTCCCGGGCCGAGCTCCTGGAAAAAGTATGGGGATACCACTCGGAGGTTGAAACCCGCACGGTGGACAACTTCATCGTGCGGCTGAGGAAATATTTTGAGAAGGAACCGGACCAGCCCCGGCACTTCATCAGCCTCAGGGGAAAAGGCTATATGTATGTGCCGTGAGGATCCGAGACTGCAGGTCTTTAGGTCAACAACCTCGGTTAAAGCCGGAGGCTTGAAAGATTTGAACCGTTCAAAGCGGTTAAAAGAGTTACGCCGGTCTTGAACGCCGACCTACGCAGCGTTTCAAAATACGGAGCTGTCAAACCCGTTAAGTTCCCCGGTAGAGCCGGGGGTTTACCAATGTAACTATGGCTGAGCCGCTTTGGGCGCGTAGTAGCCTTTTCTCGCGCGGATCCGCACGCCGTTCACTTTGCATCGAACGGAGATCGCGCGAAATGTCCCGTCTTTGTTTTTATTGGTCGAAATGTAGGCCAGGCTATATTGCCCCAGGAGCTCTTCCCCTATGGAGCGGAAAGCAGCCTGTATCTCCTCAAGACGGGCCCGCGGGGAGAAAAAAGCGCCCCCTGTTTCCTCCGCGAATTTCTTGAGCACTCCAAAATTGCTGCCGTATTCGTCGCTGCGGACCCCGATCCCGTAAATGAGCACATCGCTTCGCTGGGCAGCCTCAATGGCAACCTCTTTGCGGAGTTTGCTGGAGGTGTCCTCGCCGTCGCTGATTACTACCATTACTTTCCGCCCCGCCTCGTGGCGCAGCTTCTCTTCGGCAGCCAGAAAAACCGCGTCATAGAGGGAGGTGCTGTTCCCGGCCTTGAGGCCGTTTAAGGCATTGATGAGATCCTCCTGGTTTTGTGTGAAGTCCTGGACGAGGTTTACCTCCGAATCAAACTGTATGACCAGAGCCAGGTCCTTGTTGGGCCGCAGCACCTCCCTAAAAAACTCCGCAGCCGTGGTCTTTTCATATTCCAGCTTGTTTCTGACGCTGCCGCTGGTATCGATGAGCAAGGCGATGGTAAGGGGCACCTGGCTGCCCTTGCCCAATTCGCTGAAATACTCGATGCTCTGAGGCCGCCCGTTTTCGGCTATCTGGAAATCTTTCGCCGTCAGGCCCCGGACCGCCTTGCCGCTCCTGTCCACGGCTGTAAAGATGACGTCCACCAGCGCGACTTCTGCCCGGATGATGGTCTGGGAATCCTGCCCGGCCGCTCCGGCCGCCAAAAATCCGGGAACCATCAAGGCTGCGATTATCGGGCCAATAAGGAGCTTCATAGTCTTCCTCGAGCCTACCATAAAGGCTGCTTCTCCGGCGCTCGGCGCGCGTCCCTGATCTATACCGCCAGGAAGGATGCAAATTGCCGTTAAGAGTTTTCCCGGGAGAACAAAATGCGGGAGCAGCTGTCGCAGAATTGTATGTTTTCCGTGCGGAGCAGATCGGCATACATCTGCGGCCGTATGCGGACGTGGCAAGCGCTGCAAAGCTCGTCTTTAGCCTCAGCCAGAGCAATCCCCTTGCGCGCCTCCGCGATCCGCCGATAGCGGGAGAGCAGCTCCGCCTCGATCCGGGATTCCATCCCAGTCCTTTCCTCTTCCAGCTTCGCGAGTTCCAGCTCCAGCGCGGGAACGGATTCGTTCGTTTGACGGATAGCTTCCTGGAGTTCAGCGGTTCTCCCCGAAACTTGCTTCTCGGAAGCCTTGAGGTCATTTTCCATGCCCTCTGCTTCTTCCATGACCTCCAGTATCTTGTCCTCTTCGCCCCGGATGTGCTCCTCGGCCATCTGGATCTCATGGAGCATGGCGGTATATTCCTTGTTGGTCTTGACCGACATGAGCTGGTCCTTTAGCCGTGAAAGCTTGGATCGGAGCATATCAACATCTCCCTCGAGGGTACGCCGGCGATTGGAGAGCTCCTTCATGCGCGCGACTCGCGCCTGGTGGTTTGTCTGAGCCTGCTGAAGCTCGTTGTCCAGGCTTTGGACCTGGTTTGGAATATTGGAGATCTGTTTATGCAGACTGGCGATCTTAAGCTCGAGGTCTTGAAGGGCTATCAGGTTCCGAAGCTCGGGATTCACCTGGTTGCCCCCTCCAAGTTTGAGTGACCGGAGGAGGACACCGCCCACAGTGGGAGCGGGCTATCGTGCGTACAATCTCGGCTCTGGTTACTCTGTGCTACCATATTATCCGTTTACAAGCGGTTCAATATATACTCTGGAAACCGGATCTGTCAATGTCGCCCTTTTATACCATTCACCGGAGAATCTTTCAAACATGAGAGCCGTCGTTCAAAGAGTCACTCGAGCAGAGGTTGTGGTGGAGAATAAATCCGTTGCCCGCATTGGGCAGGGCCTCCTGGCGCTGGTAGCCATCTCGCGCCGGGATAGCGAGAAGGACCTTGCATGGATGGCCAGGAAAATAATCGAATTGCGAATCTTCAACGACAGCCAGGGTATGCTGAACCTGAGCCTGAAGGATACCGGCGGCCAACTGCTACTGGTATCGCAGTTCACTCTTTATGGTGACTGTCAGAAGGGCCGCCGTCCTTCTTACATAGAAGCCGCCGCTCCCCCCGAAGCGGAGAAGCTTTACCGGGATTTTGTTGAAATCGTCCGCGGGCAGATCCCCGGAGTTCAGACGGGGCAATTTCAGGCCTCGATGGAAGTTTCGCTGACAAATTCCGGCCCTGTTACCCTGATTCTCGACAGCCCAAGGGGGGGACAGTCCCCCTTGATTATGGGGCACCTGCTTCCGTAAGATTACAAATGTATGAATTCGAACAGATTTCGCGTGAACCTGCTCTTTGCCCTTGTCATTGCAGCACTTGGGTTGACCGCGGGCGCCTCCCTCTTCAGGAACCAGAATCGGATGCCGATTCATTCGCCCGCGGCAAAGGGTGCGTCCGGAAGTTCGTTACCGGAAAATCATCCACCTCTGGACTCCATAAAAAATCTTGCAGCCCTCGAACAGCTGAGCGCAAAGGATCCGGAAAACGCCGACTACCTGACGCAGATTGCAAATATATATTATGACCTCGGCCAGTATGAAAAGGCCGCCGACGCCTACCAGAGGAGCCTGAAGATGCGCCCCGGCGATGCGAGCGCGGAAACCGATCTGGCCTCCTGCTTCCATTACTTGGGTCAGAACGACCGGGCTCTGGAAACCCTGAACAAGGTTCTGGCATACAGGCCGGACTTCGCCCAGGCCCTTTTCAATAAAGGGATCGTTTTGATAAGCGGCAAGAAGGATGTCCGCGGCGGGACTGCGGTTTGGGAAGAGCTGCTGCGATTGGATCCCGATTTTTCCCGCAAAGCAGATTTGGAGCAAAGAATCAACAGGCTGAAGGCATCCGCCAAATAGGAATCCGAATATCGCAAGCTATGCTCTCAATACTTCTTAGAATATTGTCGCTGGCGTTTGTCATCTGGCTTCTGAGACGACTTCTGGCCGCCATACTGGGTAAAACGGGCTCCGGCAAACCCGGGAGCAGCTTCCCAAAATCGTCGCAAAAAATGGTAAAGGACCCGGTCTGCGGAATGTATATGGATTCCCGGCTGGCCGTCCGGCTTGAGGACTCCAAGGAGGTTCTCTATTTCTGCTCCGAAGATTGCAGGGATAAGTATCTCAAAAAGCTCCGCGATGAAGGAACCCGGCCGGCCGCAGCGGGCTAGCAATCCCCAAAAGCAACGAGCAATCCTCAATCCAGCCGGCGGATCTCCCAATGGATTAAAAAAGTAATAGGATAAAATTTTGCACGCTGGAGCTATTTCGCTTTAAAAACAATATTTAGAGATCGTATAATGAACTGCTTGAAATTTTTGATCAACCCGATTGAGGTCCAGCAAAGTGGCCGACTCGAACAATCCCCTCTCAAAGAAGCCCAAGCAATTCTCCGAAGACATGATCCGCGATTGCCTTGCGACCATGGACTCCGGCGATATTGAAGACCTGTTTGAAATCATCCCACGGATCGGCGTTCTGCGCGACCTGCGATTCAGCCAACCGCTCCTGGATCTTCTGGGGCATCACGACATGAGGCGGCGGGAATTTGCCGCTTACGCCATGGGCGCCATAGGAAGCAAAAAATTCGTCGAGCCGCTCAAGAAAGCATTCCTGGAGACGAGGAAGCTCAAGGGTTTTGGCGCCCAGGAACTGCAGATTGCCATCATCGAGGCCATCGGAGTTATCGGCGATGATGAGGCCGTGGATTTCTTCCTTCCGGTCCTGAAAACATACTGTGCCACCATGGCTTCCCGTGAACAAAAAGGGACGGGAAAAAGTGCGGCAAGAATGTGCAAATGGATCGTCGAGTCCCTGGGGGCAATTGCCCAACAGGGCGGGCCGCGGTCCCTGAAAGCCTTGCTTGAACTCACATCCCACAATAATCCGGAGATTCAGGCTCAGGCTCTTTCGGAGATTTCCGTGGCGTTCTGGCACAGGCCGAATGAAATGGACGAATCCACCCTGCAGAGAATCTACGATCTTACCACTCACCGGGAGGCAGCGGTCGCAGAGTCAGCGCTGGCCGCCCTTCAAAACCTTGCGGACGTCGGCTGCGCCAAAGCGGAAGCTATGTTCGCCGCCTCTGAAGAAGAGGATTAGGCCTCAGTTCCGGCCTGCTTCCCGGGCCGATAATACCCATATTCCTCGACGAATACGGAATTCGCCTGTCGGACGGCTCCGGAGGGATTGTGCTTACTGCGTTTATATTATGCGGGGAGCTTTCAGGCTGAAACTGAGGGAGGCTAAAGCGTGGGTGGGACGGCTTTTTCAGCCGTCCCACGGGAAAGAGCGGTCATTACTTTTTAACTGAAACCTCGAGCGCCTTGATAATTTCCTTCGCCACTTCAATCTGATCCGGCTTCTGCCCGATTTGAATATACTTCTGCAAAGCTTTGATGGCATCCGGCATGGTTTCCGTTTTGCCCGACAGGCACATCCCGAGCTGGTAATAGGCTTCCGCGAAATTGGGATCTGCGGCAATGGCCTGCTTGAAGGATTCCGCGGCCTCAGCGGTCTTGCCGTTGTTCACAAGCGTGGCACCGATATTGTAAAAACTCTGCGCGGAGGCGCCGGGATTCAGGGCCGCTGCCTTCTTAAAGGCTTCCTGGGACTCGGCATTCTTGCCGAGCTTGCTCAGCATGACTCCCAGGTTCGTTTGCAGGGCCGCATCATTCGGACTTATGGCAACCGCTTTCTGGTAGAGCGCCAGAGCCTCTTCGTTTTTGTCAATTTTTGAATAGCTATCCGCCATGTTGCCAAGGATGTTGGGCTGCTCGGGATCCCTCTCGAGAGCCTTCTTGAATTCCTCAATCGCCTCGGCATGCTTCCCCTCCTGAGCCAGCTTAAGGCCGGCATCGAAAAGAGCCTGCACTTCTGCCGAGGTTTCTTTCCTTTTTTCAGCCTTCTCCATTTCCTTCTTGAGCTGCTCGATTTCCTGATCCGACAGCTCGAAGGGAAGCTTTGCATCTGCACCTGGAGTCAACTTCAGATCGATCACGCTTTCAGCCGAAATGTTGGGACGCACCGACGGAACATAGCTTGGCATAAAGCCCTGCGCACGAACAACAACCCGGTATTCTCCGGCCGGAAGCCCCATATAAATATATGTGCCCTTCTTGTCTGTTTTGGTGTTGAACCGGCGGGTTTTCGAGTCGGTCGCCTGAATCGAAACCTGTGCCCCGACTACGGGCTCACCTTTATCGTCCGTCACCTTGCCTTTGATAAGCCGGTTCTGTGCCATGGCCGGCAACGCCAGCGCGAAGACGACCAAACAAACCGCAAAAAAACCCACCGTCCGCGAAGAGATTTGCATGGGACCTCCTTACAATTCCTCAGTGTAAACTGCACCCCTGATAGAAAACACCCTATTCTAGGAGGCATTAAACCTCATGTCAACAAACCTGGGATGTTTTTCCCCGGCTTCCTGCACGGTTAACCTCCCGGTGGCTTGGGGCCGCTCTCGAGCTTTGAAGCCCAACGGCCCAAGCTCTTGTCCGACCCCAATAAGGTTGATTCCCATTTTTGCAGGAAGTTGCAAATTTTTGTGGAGTCGTGTGTAAGAGGCGCCGGAGGCAGGCTCTGGAGGAATACCCTCCCGTAGCTCTTGGTCAAAATCCGCTTGTCCAGTAAGGCCAGGATTCCCCGGTCCGTTTTGCTGCGTATGAGCCGGCCCAATCCTTGCTTCAGCAAAATGGTGGCAGTAGGGATCTGATAGTCATAAAAGGCGTTTCCGCCGGATTCGTTGATCTGCGCAATGCGGGCTGCCACGACGGGATCGCTGGGCACCGAGAAAGGGAGTTTATCCACGACCACGCAACTCAGCTGTTCCCCCTGGACGTCGACGCCCTGCCAGAAGCTGCTCGTGGCAAACAAAACCGCATGAGGGGTGCTCCTGAAGGATTCCAGCAAGGCGGACTTGCTCTTTTCGCCCTGGATCATCACCGGGAAGGGCAAACGGCTTTTCAGCACCTCGTGGACCTGTTCCATCTGGCTGTAACTGGTGAATAGAACAAAGGCGCGTCCACGGCTGGCATCCAGGATCAGCTCGAGTTCCTGGCAGGCGCGCTTCACCCAGCCTTCTTCGCGCGGTTCGGGAATATTCCGGGGGACGTAGAAAACAGCCTGGCGGGCAAAATCAAAATGGGACGGGACGATGAGTTCGCCGGCGTCATCAAGGCCGAGTCGAGCCTTAACGAAAGAAAAATTGCCTCCCGTCGAGAGGGTAGCGGATGTCAGGATCGCGGATTCGACGCATGAGAAAAGCCGGTCTTTAAGCAGAGCGGATATATTGATGGGCGAGGCCCAGAGAAAGAGGCCCCTTCCCCGAATCTCGCACCAGTACACATGTTCCCTTGAGTCGGCCTCCAGAATCGCCGCCAGGTCGCCGTGCAATTCCATGCTTCTGCGTATCAGGGATTCAATGCTGTCGCTCTGAACCGGGATATTGGCCAGCGAGCTCTGAACCACATCCAGCTGAACGCGCAGCGCCCGGTAATCGTCACTGATAATATCGGTGCCGGAAGGTCCGCGGCGTGTGCCGCTTCCGGAACCAAGCGGCTTAAGCGCGTAACGCCCTTCCCTGCTTTGGAACTGCGCAAAGAACTCCCTGGAGCGCTCCGCCAGCTTTTCGATCTGACCGGATAAATACGCAGAGGAGGAGCCTGTTTCAGCAAGCACCCGGTCTACGTCGCGCACGAGTTCCTCGATTCGATAGTTGCTGACCATCACGCCAAAGTACTGTGTGGCAACATCCTCGATCTCATGCGCCTCATCAAAAACCAGGACCGAGTAATCCGGCAGAACCGATCCGAAATCCCCCTGACGCAAGGCCAGGTCAGCAAAGAACAAATGGTGATTCACGATAACGATATCCGACTCCAGCGCTTTCTGGCGGACCCTTGTGATGAAACATGCTTCAAAGTTGCGGCATTTCTGACCTGTGCACGTTTCGCGGCGGGCGTCCAGATGATGCCAGAGCAGCATGTCCTCAGGAAGCTCGGATAATTCCGCCCGATCGCCCGTGTCGGTCCTTTGCGCCCATTTTTTTATCAGCTTTATGTATTTCGGGTCGTGCGGGGAAAACAAATAAGCCTCGCCGTCGATTTCCTCGAGCCGGTTCCAGCAGAGATAGTTGCTCCGGCCTTTCATGTAGCATATCGAGAGTTTGCGTCCCAGCGCTTTTTCAAGGAACGGGATGTCCTTGTAAAACAGCTGTTCCTGAAGGTTTTTCGTAGCCGTGGAGATGACGACCCGCTTGTCGGAAAAAATGGCCGGAATCAGATAGGCCAGGGTTTTGCCGGTGCCGGTTCCCGCTTCGACACAGAGGTGGCGATTCTGCTCAATGGCATCTGCGACCCCTTGCGCCATTTGTATCTGCCCCGGACGGTATTCATAGAAGGGATGATTTGCGGCAATGGCGCCGTTGGTCCCCAGTATCCGCTCCAGTTCATCGCGCGAAATCATGTTCCCGTGAATCTCCCGGTTTAGAGTTTAGCGCATTGATGCCCTGAACACGAAAAATTCGTGGAATTCCTGTCTTTTTCAGGGTTTAGGTGCTGTATCCTTAATCCGGAGGGGCTATGGATCTCAAAAATCCCGAAACAACCGTTCTCAGCCACGAGGAGATTTACCGCGGGAAAATCGTTGCGCTTCATGTGGATACTATTCAGCAGGCTTCGGGAAGGACTACCATCCGGGAGGTCGTCAAACACCCTGGGGGAGTTACAGCGGTTCCGGTGCTCGACGATGGCCGCATCCTCCTGGTCCGTCAGTTTCGCTATCCGATCGGGAAATTCATACTTGAGCTTCCTGCGGGCAAACTGGACAGCGGCCAGCCGCCTCTGGAAACCATGGCGCGCGAGCTTGAGGAAGAAATCGGCTATCAGGCCGGCAGTTTGACGTATCTATGCTCTTTCTATACCACTCCCGGCATCAGCGACGAACTGATCCATTTTTTTATTGCGCGCAGGCTCACGCCCTGCCCCCAACGCCTGGAGGAAGGCGAACACATCACGGTTGAGGCCTATTCTCAGGAGGAATGCCTGGAAATGATGCGGACGGGAGAAATCCGCGACGGCAAAACCATCCTGGGCATCCTCTGGTATCAGACTCATTCCCTGCTTGAGCCCGGTTCCCCATCCGGCCTGCATCCGAAATCATAAGCCGGAAATTTACGGCTCCTGGATTCTTGCTCCTGGTTTCAGGTTTCCAGATCGCAGGTTTGTGTAAGCAGAGGGCCCCTACAAGCAGAAGGCCTCTATATGATGCAGATCTCCATAAATTGTGCTAATATAGGCATATGAGCAAAATAGCTGTTGGTTCGGATATAGAAGCATATTGTACAAAATGCAAGCTGGTCCTGGCGCACACGGTCATGGCGATGGACGGCACAAAACCGCGCCGCGTCCGCTGCAATACCTGCAACGGCGAGCACAACTATCGCCCCGCCAAGCCTGTGTCAAAAGCTGCACCCAAAAAAGGCGAAAAGAAGGCGAAAACCACCACCAAAAAAACCCGGCAAACCTGGGAAGAGGCGATGCAGGAAGCATCGGCCAAACCTCACAAGAAATACTCCATGTCGGGGAGTTTTGGGGAGGGTGACTGGATTGAACACGCAACGTTTGGATTGGGCTGCGTCCAGTCTTTCATCGCTCCCAACAAAATCACCGTCCGTTTTGCGGATGCCACCCGGATGCTTGTCTGCAACCGAGCTTAGGTGAAAAGCACAGCCTCCGTTTCGGGTTCCCTTCTAAATACGCTCGAACTCCTGGTGCCGGGAGCTTCCAGGCGAACATTGCGTCAAATGCTGGACCAGGGCCGGGTCCGTGTGAACGGCAGCCTGTGCAAACTCGCATCTCACCCTGTCGAGCCGGGCGACCGGATTGAGATAGGGCCCCGCAGCACGTCGGCGGAACTACCCGGCGGGCTGGAAATACTTTTCGAAGACCAGGATATCCTCATAGTCCAGAAGCCGTCGGGCCTGCTCACGGTCGCCACCATCGGCGAGCGGGAGCGGACGGCCTATGCATACCTGCGCCGGCACCTGAAGGAACGCAATCCAAGACATAAGCTGTTTATCGTTCACAGGCTGGACAGGTTCGCGAGCGGCATTCTGGTTTTTGCCAAATCCGAAAAAGTGAAATTGAAGCTTCAGGGAGTATTCAGCCGGCACGAAATCCAGCGGAAGTACTGGGCGATAGTGGAAGGGAGAGTGGAAAAAGACCGGGGGACAATCCGAAGCCGGGTGGCGGAGGACAGTACGCTCCGCATGCACTCCACTGATGATCCGGAACGCGGGAAACCTGCGGTGACCCATTTCCGCGTCCTGGGACGTTTCGCGAAAATAACTGCGCTTGAAGTGACGCTCGAGACGGGCCGCAAAAATCAGATTCGGGTCCATTTATCCGAGATGGGGCATCCGATCGCCGGCGACCGGGCCTACGGCAGCACGCAGGATCCGCTCGGAAGGCTCGGATTGCACGCTTTTCTGCTTGGATTCAAGCATCCGACACGGGGCGTACCGGTCGAATTCCGGACCGATCCCCCACCCGAATTCATCCGCTACCTTCCGGACGTTGAACGTTGGAACGTTTGAACGTTTAACGTTACAGCTCCTGGGGCTTGTTATTGTTTGTAGCGGGCGACTCGTCTTCAAAGCAGTCTAGCCAGATTCGTAATGCGCGCTATATGGTGGTGCGCCCCGTCTATTCGCGCGCCCTCGCGAACGAGCACCGTGATCATGCCGAGTTTCATGGCCGGGATAATATTGGCCATCATATCCTCTACAAGCAGGCACTCTTCCGGCCGGGCCGAGACAAAATCCAGCGCCGTCAGATACGCCCGGCGATCGGGCTTGTTGACGAAATCCAGCATGTGTATGTCGATGATGGATTCGAAGTGCCGGAGGATGCCCAGCCGCGAAAGAACGCGCCGGGCGTGTTTGGCGTCCGCATTTGTAAAGACTATCTTTCTTATGGCAAGCCGGCCCAGCATTTGATCCAGCGCCGGATCGAAATGAAGATAGGCGGCCAGCGGGATATCGTGAACGAAGTCAAGGAATTCATCGGGATCCACGGTATAGCGGCGGCGAAGAGCATTCAGCGTGGTTCCAAAGGCCCTGAGCAGTTCATCCCGCGTTTTGCTCACCTCGCTCTTCGCTATCCCCAAACGCTCCACCATAAAGAGGTTGATGCGGTTCCCGATTTCCTTCATTAAGCCGCTGGACGCCGGGTAGAGGGTATTGTCGAGATCAAAGAATGCGCAACGAAGGTTTTCTTTCAAGCGGGACCTCTGTTTGTGCGGGTCTGTGCAGTTTATCCAGCGCCGACAGTATGGAATGGCGCACATTCGGAATTTCCTTCTGCAGTTCATCCAGCAGGCGGCGCATGCGCCGGCGTTGGAGATTCCGTTGCTGCCCGCAGAGATTGCCCGGGGCTATGGGGTAGTTCTGAAATCCGGCGAAGGCCTGGATGTCGGATTCCCAGCAGTAAGCGAGCGGGCGGATCACGGTGTTACGGCCGTCGTTGCTGTGAAGGAGCGGAGGCATGCTCCGGGGAGAGCCTTCATAGAACAGGTTGAGCAAAAAAGTCTGCAGGATGTCGTCCGCGTGGTGGCCCAGGGCGATTTTGCTGCACCCTTCTTCGACGGCAGCCTTGTAGAGAATGCCCCGGCGCAGACGGGAGCAAAGGGAGCAGGCGGTCTCTCCTTCGGAAAGGATTCGTTGGACAGTCGGGTAAACATCCTTCCGAATGATCCGGTAAGGCAGGTTTTGGGAAGCCAGGTATTGCTCGAGAGTGTGCGCGGAGAAACCGGGCTGTTTCTGGTCGAGACCGACTGCAAGCAGCTCGAACCGGACCGGGGCGCGCTTTTGGAGATCCTGAAGCAGGGAGAGAAGGGCAAAGCTATCCTTCCCGCCGCTCATGCAGACCATGATACGGTCTCCCTCGGCAATCATTTTGAAATCCGCGATGGCCTGCCCGACACCCCGCAGAAGCTTTCTTTTCAACAACAGATCCTCTTTCATTGCATGCTTCCTGCCTGCCTGCCCGGGGATAAATTGTATCACACCGCCCGTTCGTCCATCGTCAACCGCAAATTGATAATGATATACTTCGGCCATGGATCCTGTTCGAGTTCATTTCCTGGGCACAGGCGACGCTTTTTCCGCGGGGGGCCGGAGCCAGGCGGCTTACCTGATCCAGTATGCGCAGGGTTCCCTGCTGCTCGACTGCGGCGCATCGGTCCTGGCTTCGCTCAAGCGGCAGGATCTGGCTTCCGGATGCATCGATACAATCCTGCTGAGCCACTTTCACGGCGATCACATTGCGGGATTGCCTTTTCTCTTTCTGGAATATATTTATGTGGAACCGCGCCGCAGGCCGTTGAAGATCGTCGGTCCGGAGGGAGTCGAGAACAGGGTCATGCAGGTTTTCCGCGCTATGTACGCCGATTCGGCCGAAGAACCGTTGCCCTACCCCGTCGAGTTCCGGGAGATCGTACCCCGGAAAGAGCTGTCCATCGACGGGATGCGCATCCGGGCCTTCCAGGCGCCCCACGATGAGCCTCCGCTTTCGCTGGGGTATGAAATGACGGCCGACGGCAGGAAGATCGTGTACTCCGGGGACACGGGATGGAGTGAAGATCTTGTCGTATACGCGCGGAATGCGGATTTATTCCTATGCGAGTGCAGCTTTTTCGAAACGCGCATGGACACGCACCTGGATTATCCGCGGATTGCGGAGAATCTCGCACGATTCGGCGCCAAGAGGATTTTATTGACGCATCTCGGCCGGGAGGTCCTGCGGCGCCGGGATGAGGTAGCGCTGGAGATGGCTCATGACGGGCTGGTGGTTACACTATAGGGTTTTTGGGATCTGCGACACGCACACAGCGCGGCGCATTCATTGATTCCCCACCAAATACTTCCGGGAATGCCGCCGATTTGGTGAAACACTCAACGCTTTCCGCCGTTTTGCTCATACATTGCTCCAGTGCCTCTCCCTTCGTTTGGGCATAGGCATTCTGCGATGCTGTCGCCCCGGATAGAGGTCACCTCATAGTGTGGATGTCCCCTTTGAGGTATGCGCAATGAAAATTTTAAGAAGGCGCCAATATACCTTAGGTGCCGGCCTTGGGAATGGGGAACTCCAGTTTTAGCTCTGGAGAGGATATAGGAAAGGGAATCTCAATTACTTTTCGAAAATCGATTGGGCTTCCCGACCTTGTCGCAGGTGCAAATGTCCATAGATTCATAATTGTATCCAAACTGATCCTCGCAAAGAGCGTGTGGGGACATTCCAGAAGGATATAGCCCTGCGGATCAATTTTTCCTGTGGATAGGATAGAACATAGAATCCGGATCCTGCCCGCCCATTTGGATGAAAGAAGCTGAGACGGATAGGCAGGTGTCGGTTGGGAAATTATTTCCGGTGGAGATATTCCATGCTCAAGCTGATGGACTTCTGGTATGAAGGTAAATGCAAAATATAGAGTTCGATTGGCTGAGTGGCGGATGCGTATCATCTCCGTTTTATTGCATGGGGCTTTTGCGACTCGCACATTGCGAAACTTAAAATCGCCATGATACCCATCCAGCTCGATTTCGTAACTTTCGTCCGAAACCAGGCGGATGCCGGCTTTATAGCCTATCGCCGTTATATCGTTTCTACGGCTGAAACGGCTCCTGTGATTCAAACGCGTGTTTCTGAAAGTAAACGAGAAGATATCAAGAAACATGGGATCCGAGGGAAACTTAAAACCCGATGGCACCTGAATGGTGTTGGGTCCGGATTCGGCGACTAGTTTTGAAAAATCGCGCGGAAAATCCGAGTTGGACCAGTCAAATCTGTCAAACAGACTTCCTTCCTTCACTCCTGCTGTCATATAGCTTTCGAACACAATGACATTCAGCAAATATATGTCCGGTTTCCGATCGGACGCGGCGGAGCTCTGGTTCAAGGCAGCCATCGGCGTGATGGTTTCCGGCGGGCTTTCACAGAAGCATTGGGCGGTTGAAAAAATGATGCCCAGCAAGGGAATTATTATGAAGGCCATCGCAATATTGCCGCCCATGGCGAAATCAATTTCCTGGAATATAATAGGGTAAAGCCCAGTGAATCAACCAACGGGACCCGTTTGTTTTTCCCATGGCTGCCCTCTTGCGCCTGCATTGGCGCGGTCAGTTGTCAGTAGTATATTTACCGACCATGATAGGACTTTTGTTCCGGGGATTCAAGGAGCGAAACCATTTGCGGTGCGCTGCTCTTCACGCTCCTTGTTGCTGCATACCTCACTTCCGCAGTTTGTTTCCCGGCAGAGTTTTGTTGACTCTGGCTGTGTAAGGGTGTAGGAATATTGCCACACGCTCAATCCGAAGAACAATTTGGTGCTCCATACGTTTATTGATGTCTCCACAACAACTGGCACACAGTCCGGAGGAAACCATGAAACTGCAAAAACTCGGAGGATATGCCTCAATCGTTTGGGTACTTGTGGGGATGGCCAGCATGGCCATGCTGGCCATCGCGTTCCGTGGATTCACGGGATCCGGTGATTCGCTGGATCCGGCTAAGATGAAGGCTGCCTATGAAGCCTCCCCGATCGCTTTTCACTCATATTACGTTTTGGGGATTTTGGGCGGCATTCTTGTGCTCATCATCGCCTTGGCTATCCGGGAGCGGATGCAAGCAAAAGGGTCTAACCTCATGCGATTCGCCGTAATCGCTGCGTCGGCTTGCTCGGCTTTAATGCTCACAACGATGATAAGCGGATTTCTCCGTTACAAACTGCTTGCGGAAACGGGAGATCTATCGGCTTACAGATCAGCCCTTGTTCTGTTTACGTGCCTCGGCGCCGCGGCTGACAACGCGTGGGGCTGGGCGCTTTTGTTGATCGGCTTGGCTGGGCTCAGCACACTTGTATTGCCTCGTGTCCTCAGTTGGCTCATCCTTGTATATGGCATCGTATCGATCATCGGATTTGCCATGCCAACCATCCCCGGTGCCGCCGGAATGGTCATCGAAGGCATTGTTGTTTTGCTCGAAATAGTCAGCATGCTATGGCTCGGAGTGGTGCTGATACGGAAACCTGAGTCAGTCGCCGCACAATTGTAGATTGCGGCAAGATCCGAATAGAAAGAAATGGCCGCTCTTCGGGGCGGCCTTTTCATTTCCGTAAAACTTTGCAGCGCCTGCGTGGCGTTTTCTCCTTTTGTCCATGCCCCTCTGACATGGCCGATCTTGCATGAGCACTCCTCCCTGACGCATGCTCCACGCCTTCGATGTGTCTCAGTGGCTAGGATCTCATACGATTGCATCTTCTCTGCTCCCGATGGAACGCCCGTGATGGCGGCCGCCCTTGATCGTCATCCCAATGCACAGTTAGAGAAACCTTGAAGCTCAGCTCAGAGTTTGCTATACACTCACTGCGGCATACGTTTCTGACCGCTTAGGCGAAGCCGGAGCGGGCCATAGAGCGGCTTGATTCTATGAATCAGGAAGACCTGCCCAAAAGGCTTCCGCCCGCTGCAACATCCGCATCGGAAAATGATGTGCCCGCAAGTCATTGATGGCCAGCGTAGCTCAGTTGGTAGAGCAACTGATTCGTAATCAGTAGGTCCGGAGTTCAAGTCTCCGCGCTGGCTCCAGGAAAATAA
>CAYYTC010000064.1:0-27998 GCA_964474425.1 uncultured Acidobacteriota bacterium | reverse complement strand
CTGACTAATTATCGCCCTTGGGCCATTTGGAGCCGCAGCTTGATCGATAGGTAACTTTGGCTTAAATTCCCCGAAAACAGCGTTCCGTCCCACAAGCCGACTTGAACGCAGCCGTTACGCGGCGTACGTTTCGCGTGTCTGGAGACGAAGCGGGGGTGTGAAGCCAGATGTTGTGCTATGATCGACAGTCATGAGGACCCAATCTAGTCTGGCATCCGCAATTGTTGGAGTAGGGCCTCAGCTGCAAATTCCTCAGGAGAAGATGATTCCAATTCAATTCCCTTAGATCTCCGCGTCCGCCGCAAACGTAGCGGCCACCTTCATGTAGTTTTATCGAAAGCGCACCCCTGGTCGTGTCTTCCATGATTCTGCTGTCGGTGCGCTTCCGATAAAACCTAGGACTTCGGGGGAGTTATCCCAATCGGCCGCATTCTCAGCAACTCGACTTGCCGTCAGAATAGATCAGTGTAAGACGACTACCTCGAATCCCGTACACCCTGAATTGTTGTGATTCGGGGTCGCTTACTACTGTAATGAGGAACTCAGGGCCGCTTTTCAATCGAATTTTTCCTGGCACCCTTTCCTGCTCATCCTCAGTGTTCTGTTTCCAGTGGAGGATGTCAAAGCGGCCTTTTTCGATTCTCCGGAGCTAGCCCTCCGGGAGTGACAGTCAGAACCACGTGTTACGGAGGCAGGCATTATCCGGGTCTTCTTCATTAAGAATACTCGCCCCTTCGAATATCAGAGGCCAGAGGTGTCGGAGCGCTAATAAAGTTCCTGGATCTTGCGCTTGGGGCGCTCACCCCTTCGGGAATCCCGGTCGCGGCCGAAACCGCCCTGCCTTCGGCCATAGCCCCGGCCGCCGCCGAATTCGCGCTTCTTCTGCGGCCGCGCTTCGTTCACGGTCAAAGCCCGGCCGTCCAAATCCTTACCGTTCAGGCTCTGTATCGCGGCGGCCATATCGACACCGGCAGCCAGTTCGATGAATGCAAATCCGCGCGACTTGCCTGTATCCATGTCGCGCATCAATTGTACATTCTCGACCTTGATGTTGAGGCTCGTGCAGAGTTCGCTCAGCTCTGCATCTGCAACTCCAAAGGAAAGGTTTCCTACAAAAAGTTTACTTGGCATGAAATCTCGATCCTCGATGAAATCTCTTATTTTTTGATCGGAGCTTCCTCTCGGAGAATCTCCACTGGGTACTCTTATGAATTTGACGACAGTTTTTATTGCTTTCCGGACGGGCAATGAACACAAAGCCTTTTCGTTGCTAAACCCCTCCCGGTAACTTATTCTCTCATCACATTTCCTGGAGTATTTCTCTGGGGCAAATGTGTCTTGTTCTTGCTTAGGGTATACGGCGCGTGTGCTGAATACCTTCGGAGTCCACCTGCCGAGTCAATGCCTGACCCTGTCCGTTTTGGGCCTATATCTCTAAGGATAGTTAGTGTATCACATCGACCACCGTTCAGGATAATTTGCTTTTAGGTAAACCCCTGGGCTCTGCCGGGGAGACTCCCAGAGTTTGACATTTCCGGGAGTAGGTCTTTTCGTTTTTCGCACTGCGTGGGCGCGACACGAAGCCGCTACCCTCGACTTTTGACTTTGTCGGTTGCGATCAGGCCCCTTTGAGGGGCCAGCAAGCGTAAAGCCTCCGGCTCTGCCGGAGGATACTTACGTGTGCCGAGCATGTGCGACAGCTTGGAAGTGGAAGTCTTCCCCCAACCTGATGGAGGTGAAGGGTAGCGAAGCGCAAGAGCGTCAATGCGAAACGACGTTCGAAGGAAGCGCCGAGCAAAAGCGCGAGCCGATGAACAAAAACCGGATACGAGGCGCGAGCGCCGGACGAGCGAGCGTATGATCGCGAAGTCCATATCCATCAAAGGCGTAAGACGTAAATCCGGCGGTGGCGCGCTGAAAGCGGTCGTACTTACCTCGGGAGATCTGCTATATGTCACGGAGATTTATCCCCATTGCTAAGCAATATCATGCTGGACGAACTGGACCGAGAGCTGGAGCGACGCGGCCATGGGAGCGTAAATTCCTGGGCTTCAGTTTTACCATGAAAGAACCACACAGACGGAGCATAGCTCCGAAATCGCTGGTTCGATTCAAGGATAGAGTACGGGAAACTTCGCGGCGCACGCGGGGCGTTAACCTGCAGGCTATGGTTGAAAATCTCAACGTCTATCTGCGGGGCTGGCATGGGTATTTTGGATCCTGCCAAACGCCGTCGGTGCTGGTGGATCTTGACAGCTGGATACGCCGGAAGTTGCGGTGTGTCGTGTAGAAACAATGGAAACGTGGGCGGACTCGCTATAAGGAGCTGCGCAAGCGCGGTGTGAATGCGGCCCTTGCGGCCAAAACCGCGGGGAATCCCCATGGCCCGTGGCGGCTCAGTCATTGTCCCGGCGTCTGCGTTGCTTTCCCCAATGCGTATTTCGCCGGGATCGGGCTTTTCCGGTTAGCGGTTGGTCATTAGCTTAACCCACCGAACCGCCGTGTATGGACCCGTATGCACGGTGGTGTGACAGGGACAGCGGGCGACCGCTTACCTATGTCGATTTCGATACTCTGCCTCTTTTTGGCTAACGAGAGACTATTCCGGTTCCGGAACCTTGGGGCTGAAGCCTGTTGCATAGGACGATGAAAGCCTCGTATTCTGGTTTCATGGATCAGTCAGCCAGGCAGTCACGCTCGGCCTGAGAAGGACTGGCCCGGCCTTTGCGCAGCCGGGATTCTCTGATTTGCCGATCGCCGCCACGTCACTCACTTCTGCACCATCGCATCCGCAAAAGGCCTCGAACCGCTCCAGCAATATGGCAAGAAAGGGCGTATACTAGAAAAGACTCACAACAAAACCAGGCCGCACAACCGCACAGAAGACAAACCGTCTCGAACTGACCGTGGGCTGGGTGAACACTCGCGAAATAGTTAAGGAAACGACCACCCAGAACAATACGGGGGAACCAACAGAGTGATCGAATATGGCGGCACCACAGAAAGGGAACATGATAAATGACAGAACGGCAGAGCAACTTCGAAGGATTACAAGCGAACACGCAGCAGAAGTCATGGCGGTCACCGCCGAAGGACATAAGACGAATGGGCGCGGAATAGTATTGGTCGAGGTTGACCCCGATACCGAAGAATGCAAAGTGACCTGGGCTTCCGTCTCCAAGATAGCGGCAAGGGGGATTCTGAAGATAGCGTGGAACTACAACCGCCTGACTGAGGATCTCCTGGTAATCACGCCAACCGGTCGCTTGGAAGGCCAAGGATACCTGTCCCAAACGGTCTCAAGGAGGCTGCCTCAATAAATCGACTCCCGATGAAAAGGCAAAATTCCACCCGGCCGGTTGAGCGGTTGTTTTCCTTCGTCATCCGTTCCCGGATTCTGATTGTTGGACGCGACAGTCTGGCACGCAGCAAAAGCAAACTGCACTTTGTGTTGATCACCCTCGATCTTTCCGAAAAAAGCCGGGCGGAAATCCTCTCGGATTTTGCACACTATCCGGTGGTCCAGCACTATACGGCGCAAGAGTTGGAGACATTTTTCGGCATCAAGGGTGCAAAGGTGATTGGGTTCGAGAAATCAGGGCTTGCCCAGTCGATCTATGCGGAGTTGAAGCAGCATCGGATCAATAAGCCTGCCGCATCCTGAAGGAATGCAGGACCTGCAGGCTGATGCCCAGAAGCCTTGCTCTGCTGGATATCGGCCACATCCTAATCGTCTCCTTAATCCCGCAAACCGATACATCACAAATCCTGTTTTCTTGCCCTTGGGAGAAACGCGAATTCCGAAGCCGGGTACCTTCTTATTCCATCACGCGACGATTCCCTTTTCAGGCTTCAGGCTGTCGATCTTTCGATCAGTCAGACTTGCACGCGGCATAAAACCCACTCCGGCAAACCAGATAATCGTACTTGCTGTAAACGCGGTCAGTGATTCCGGAACAAGATCATTTGGCTCCAGTGACCCCCGCCTGATGTCCGCGAAGGAGTTATGGGGACATCAAGAATTCCACATCTACGGATAGGCCTTACCACGCGAGACAGCGTGCCTAATCGCCAGCCTTGGTGGGAGCAGTCTTCTCTGCCTTCTCCGGCTTCTCCTTCTTGGGCTTCTTCTCTTTGGGGGCAGGCGCAGGGGCCGCCTGTTCCGCCGCCGCTTCCTTAAGGCGCTCATTGCGCGCTTTGCTAGCCTCTATGGCGACAATGGCCTTCATAATAGCTCGCCGTTTGGCCTTTAAATGTTCATACACCTTGTCCTTACTAAATTCCTTGGGGGTTATGCCTTTCTTTTCTAGATCGGCCCGGCGCTCTTGGATGCGTTGATCGTATGATCTCTTTTGATTCTCTCTGGTGTCACTTGACTTTGACGGCATAGCGTTTCTCCTTTATCAAGGTGTTCGCATAGTATAGACATACCGAAACATTTTGCAATTACCCGGCTCGGATGGAGATACAACGTTATTCCCCTTTTGTCTGATGCGCAATATGAGCCCGCTCCTTCCTTGCCGGGGTTACCTCCCATAAGGAGACTCCGAGGAGTTATAAAGCAAAAATGAAGGAAATGGGTTACGCAGGATCACAATTGAACTCTTGTCTTCTTGGAATAAGGTCTAGGGTGCTCGATTCACGGGGGTTCGGAACATGAAAGCACACCCGGGAACGGTCTCGTCAGATGAACAGGCTTTTCAGCAGATCTCCAGTCGTTTTCAAGAGGAAGTCGGGAGCATTCTCTCAAGAGTGGACTTCGTTCGCGGTCCAGTCCCATTTGGGGCGCTAATGCGGACGATGTTCCCAATCGCCGAGTCGCAACGGGCATGGATGCAAGGAGCGCGATTTCAAATTTGATTCGCTTACGGTCTGCTGCGCCCAGCTTGACATTTTGGCAAGGCACAATCGATTATTCGGCATAGGGCCGGCCGCCCCGCGGCGATCGCTACCAGCCCGTGGGATCATTATGCGGGATGTCCACAAGCACGGCGTGGACCTCCCGGATCTTTCCATTGGTCACTGCGAAAAATTCCGCGACAAACGGCCCTTTAGCTCCCGCCGGCTTAGTCTTTTCCGGTGTCTTGCTGCCAAATCGCACGATACTCACAACGATGCCGCGTTCCTCGTCCACAACGGGATAGCGGCGATCATAGATGCGCGCTTTCGGAAATGCAACCTCATCAAACTGCTGAGTTGCAGTATGCGGTTCTTTACCTTTGAACGGTACGTTGGTCGTTCTGAGGCCGTTTTCCCATCTATCGGTGTCCGGCAGAAGTGGCGGGCGATAGTATTCCGGCGTACCCATCGTCTCCATTGCCCTCCAATAGGAGTCTGCCACTGCCATTAAATCATATCGCGAATCGCGCTCGGCGGGCCGAATCGTCCTGGTAAAGCTGGCGGACAGCTCGGTAAGCTTTTCCGGCTCCCAGACGGGCGAATCCCCTTTGCGGCATACAAGCGTCTCCACTTCGCTGATCTTTTGATCTTCAACTTTGAGCCGGAGGAAAAAGGTAATGAGGTTGTTGTTCTCCTTCAGCACTGCTTCCACCGCAGCCCCGCATGTTTCCGGATCGTAGATTTCCAACTTGAAGGTCGGCTCGCCAGCCGTCTTCCACAACCCCTCACCCAGCCTGATTTGTTTTCCGTTTTCGGTAAACTTCATAGAAGGCGACACAGCAAGCTTCGAGGGATCGTGTTTAACAAGAGCATCGAAATAGGCATCAACAAAGCCCTTGAGATGCCCGCGATTGCAGGTCTCTGCCGAAGCTGCCTCCTGCGCCAGTGCGGAACAAAGCAAACCAATCCCCATCATGGTTGTAGCTAACAGCATGCCCTTCGAATTCATAATCCACCTCCTGGGCTGCGAAGCAGCCGATATGGAAAGCGGGAGCCGCCCATAGGAGCGTTCCCAGTCGCGCAACTGCCAAAACGGCATCGTATAGCCGAACGTGGAGCAGTTTGGAAAAAACCTCTGTTTCAGCTTTGTGGCCTTCCGTGCTTTATCCAAAGGCGCCGGCAACTTGCGGGAGCGCCTTAATAGGATCATCCGCAAACCAGGATACGGAAATGCGGCCGCAATGCTTAAGGTGCCAATTTAGCGCAACTGCCTTCGATAAGGTACTATCACCAGGAAGCACGATTTTGCCCTTCAGTCCCTGCACCTCGAATACATTCAGACCACCAGGGGCCGGAATCGTCTCAATCACGCGCTCTTGCCCGCTTCAGGACAGAATGCGATCAATTCATCCGTTCATGGACTGCCACTTCAGCTTTGGGATCGCCCATCAGACTTCGGGCACACCCGGTTTCAGACATCATTGCTGTTGCTGATAGGCTATATGTCACCTTCGACACCAGGAAACCGGTTGCAGGCCGATTTTACTGCAGAATCGAGTCGCGGCACCAGGAATTTGGGTATGCCCTTGTTGTATTGTAGCACCATCTTTGCATAAGCATGCAACGGCTGCTGAACGATTTGGGCATTGCAGGGTCAGAGCATCACACAAAGCCCGAAAATGCTCCCCAGGAGAGCGGCTTGCGACCGGAATGGTTACGATGCTGTCCGCGGGGGAGCCAATCGGCAATCCCAGAACGCTGGCGTTCGTTTCGGAAGCGATTGAGTTAACGGCAGTTGCATCCATTAGAACAGGGCTTGCCCTTCAAGGCCTTAATCCCCTCATTGGCAATGATCGGCACCATTATTATAGCGGCTATTAAGTCGGCCCACCACCATCCGAAAAGCGCATTGAGAAGCAACCCGCAAAGCAGGATGGCCGACAAATAGGCGCAGAAGTCAGTCTGGCGCGAATCCGCCTGCATAGCAGCACTGCTGATTTTGGAGGCAACCTCTCTCTTGGAGCGTGCGATCAACGGCATCACCACGACGGACACGGCGGCAATTACAATGCCGGGAATGCTACGTTCCGGAGCTTCATGCCGGACCAGAATCGATACGGAATCATAGAGAATGTATAAGGCCAATCCCATGAAACAAAATCCGACGATTCTCAAAGTCGTCCGTTCCACGGATTCACGCCGCTCGGGATCGAATTCATGGCGGAGCCTCCATAATAGCGCAGTTCCCGAAGTTACCTCGATTGCGCTGTCTATCCCGAATCCGACAAGCGAAACCGACCCGGCGATCAGTCCGGCAACGATTGAGATAATGCCCTCCAGGCAGTTATAAATAATCGTGAAATACTCCAGCCTGCGCCCATGCCTGACGTGTCTTTCCCGGTTGGCGTCCGGATCTTGTTTCATGATTTCAGAATATATCCGTCCAACCTTCAAATAGGGAATTTTGCTGCGAATGCATCTTTACGGTTGCGAACATAGGGCGGCCGCACCCATACACCTTTCCGCTCGTACTGACAGAGCGAACTCTCAAATGCCCGGGCTCGAAAAAACTACGCTAGAAGCCGCTGGGCGCGGATCAGACGATTCTGGACATCGACTCCATTCGGACACTCCACGGCGCAGGAAGAACAATCGCTGCATCGCACCTTGAGGATCTCCTGCGGAAGCTTCCTGAAATTTCCGCGCGCCTGCTCGAAGTTGCCGCCGAAATCGTTGTAAGCCAGGAACCGCAATTCATCGGTAACAGGCACCCCATTCGGGCATTGGCCTTTGCACTCATAGCACATGCGGCAGTACCGGGACCGGATCTCCTCATTGCGCACGTACAGCATTTTCTCGTCCTGGGACGTGTAAGGCTCCGTCATCGCCCGGAAGTTCATCTCCAACTCGGCTATGTTTTTCGCAAAAGGCACCGTGGTTGAGATCGCGGGATTCATAAGAACCCACTTGATGGCGGCCAGCGGGCCCTCGTTTTTCAGCCTCAACTCTTTGGGAGGAATGAATCCGGCTACCGCAAGAATGACTTTCATAGCCACTACCCCGATCCCCGCATCATACAGCTTGCGTATGGCCGCATTGCGCAGATGCGAACCTATCGGGTAGCTGTAGGTAGTCTGCACGACATCGAATTTGCCGATTTCCAGGATTTTGTCCACGACCGCATAAATGTCGTGCGCGCTGACGCCGATAAATCGGGTCTTGCCCTGTTTTTTCAGCGATTCGCAGGCTTCGACCGCCTCGTCCGTGATGGCATCCGGCGTGTCCCGGGAATGCAGATGCCAGATGTCAACGTAATCTGTCTGTAGAGCTTTTAAACTGGCGTCAATATCCCGGAGAACCTCCGCTTTGGTTTTTCCATCGGTTTTGGTCGCGATGACAACCTTGCCTCTCTTTCCTTTGAGAGCAGCCCCCGCGATCTCCTCGCTTTGGCCCTGCTGGTACATGCGGGCGGTATCGTAGTAGGTGACCCCCAATTCCGCAGCACGAGCGACGACTGCCGGATCGATCTGTGAGTATCCGACGCCGCAACCGACGACAGATACTTTCAGCCCGGTCTTGCCCAGTGTCCGATAGGCCGGGCCGGCAGGCGTCTGGCTAAAGGCGTCGGGATAGTGCGATGCGACAAAGCCCGCTGCGGGCAGGATCAATCCGGACTGTAGAAACCTTCTTCGCGATGAATTGAATGCCACAAAGCCTCCTTTCACGGCAAAGCTCATGGGTTCAGGATTCGAATTTCGATCGATGCAGCGACCCTATTGCGCAGCCTTTGCTGCAGCAAGATACTGGAGTAACGAAACTGTTCTCAATCCAGGCGGCTTTCAATCCGCTGAAAATGGCAGCATATTTTCTGATATTCGCTTCAAGATCGCGGCGATATCGGGCCTTTCCGCCAAAATCAGGCTTCTGGCCTCGGGATTTCTTCACCCCGGACCGCTTCAATTCAAATCACGCGGCGGCATATTCGCGGACAGAGATTTGGACCCCCGACCTGACGCATTCCTCTGCCATCCCGAGAAGCAATTCGGTCGTATCAGCACTGACGTATTCTTCGCCACAGTTGGCGCAGATGTCGGCGGGAACGTTTTTGATCACGAGAGTGGTACCGTCCCGCTCCAGAGTTACTGTGGCTTTCCCCGGTCGCGTTTCACCCATCTTGCAGATCCCGCACTTCATGGTTTCCTTCTCCTTATGAAGCCAGGCTCCCATTCCTCCAAACCGGGCTGATATGTTGCAACGACGATCCTTATCCCTTCCTCGATGTTGTCTGCTACTACTACATGGATTGGTCGCCCTTGCCACCAGCCGAGGACAAGCCTGCTCGGGTATGGAAGATCATCCGGATAATGCTCAACCGTATCTCCTGTTTCCAACGCATGCAAGACCACTGCGCTGCTTATCCGGCGCTGAAACATCCGTTTGAGAGCATGAATCCGGAACTCAACCCTTCCTTTGTCCATAGCATACCCACTTGCCGCGGGGCTGTGGCTGCGTTCGTTGCCACGGTAACATTATACGCAGGCCGCAGAACGGTGTCGCATGCAAAAAGAACGCTATATTGTAACTCTCTTGATTCTGGAAGACGACCGCGGCGCCATTCGGATGGAGCACCCCTTGAGCCAGCGCGCGACCTGGGAGCGGAAAGAAACCGGAGAGCTGTTCCGGATCGGAATGAAGAACCCTCCGCCGCCGAATACCAAGCCACCGGTTTGCTAGTGGAATGTGTCCAGCAGAGCATTGGGAAAAAACGGGACTCCGTTTTATTGCACGGGAACAGCTTTAGCTCAATCGCCCGGTTTAAGCCCAGCGCCTTTCAGGCGGTAAGCATTCAGCTTGATTTTCAGGCCTGAAGGGCCGGCAGGAAATAGGCCCGAGCGTCAGCTCGGGATTGAAAGGTGTTGGGCAATGAGGCCCGAAGGGCCGGCACAAACAGGAATGAAGGTGCCGCGCCTTTGGCGCTCTGGATAGCCTCGATCCTCTTCCCGGCCTGACGAGGCTGTCTTACGGTTATGAATTTGTCAAAAATGGCGCTCATAAGTTCTTTGTTTTCAATAGCCGATTTTGCGCAAAATCAACCGTTGGACAGCCTCTGACGGCCGGGCCTATTCACTGCCGGCCCTTCGGGCCTCGGGCGGCTTTAGCCGCTAGCGGTTGAACGGTCATGCGCGTCAGGCAAGGCGAAGGCTGACCGGGACTCTGGAAGCGTGCCTATGCCGCCGGTCGTCGGGTGATCTCAGAAAGAAGTTCAACTCGGGCAGGTTGGCAAATGCTGCAGTCGTGCGGGAAATCGGCGGGCCGTAATCCATCGAGGTGGTCGAACTCGACAACCTGCGCCCCAATGAAGTCTATTTGCGTGTGGAGGCGGCTGGAGTATGCCATACTGACGCCAGCATGCAGGCCATGGCGCCGATGCCGGCCGTGCTCGGCCACCGGATCCGTATCCAGGTTTCCATAGTCTCAGATTTGAGGAGGATTTGATGACGCACGCCACCGTTGCCATCGAACCGCAGACTTCGCCCAAAAGCAAAACCTGGCTCGCGCTCACAGCCATTTTCATTACGTATTTCGCGTCCAGCTACATCTTTCGCGGCTGGACCGTTGCGGCGCCGAGAATCGCGGCGGAACTGAACGGCATGAGCCTGTTTTCGTGGGCGATCTCACTGCCGGCCCTCGCCGCGGCTTTCGTAACGCTCCTGTTCGGGAAGCTGTCGGACATGTACGGGCGCCGCCCCATTATTGCGATCAGCCTGTTGGTATATCTAGCCGGATCGATCCTTTGTGCGGTCAGCGAGACATTCGTATTCTTTATCGTGGCCCGCATTGTCCTTGCCTTGGGCCAGGGCGCCATTGCCCCCCTGTGCTTCTCCGTCGTAGGAGATCTTTTCCCGCCGGCTGAGCGAAGCAAATGGACCGGCCTGCTGCAGATTCCGGCGGGCATCGCGGCCGTGGTCATTCCGACATTTGTGGGAGTTCTCACAGACAGGCTGAGCTGGCGCCACTATTTCTGGATAGCGTTGGGGCTCGCTTTGATCGGCGCGATATTTGTGCTTATTGGAGTGCCGCCGCAATCCAAAAAGGTTCAGCACAGGATCGATTTTTTCGGCTCCTGTCTGCTTGCGGTCGCCTCTTCGACAACAATCCTGGCGTTTTCCTGGGCAGGGAGCGCCTACGCCTGGTCCTCGATGCGGATCCTGGGCCTGCTGACTGTTTCTTTGATCTTCTGGGCTCTATTCATCCGAGTCGAGCATAAGGCTGCGGAACCCATGCTGGCGCCCCAGGTTCTGGCAAACCGCACCTTTCTCACAGCCGCCGGCGCGGCTTTCTTTTCATCCTTTGGCTTGATAGGAGTTTCGGTGTACTACCTGCTTTTCCTGCAGGGCGTCCAGGGCACCAGCGCTACACTGAGCGGGCAGATCATCACTCCCTTCAGCGTGCTTATGGCCTTTGTCGGCGTCCCCACAGGATACCTGCTCGCCTGGAAGAAGCGTTTCAGGGCGCTATACATCGCGGGCTACGGCACCCTGGCCGTGGTCATGATTGCGGTCGTTTTCTTCGATGCCCGCACCCCGCTCTGGCTGGGGGTTTTGGTCACATCCATCGCCGGGCTGGGCATCGGAGCCATTCCGACGATGAATACGCTCCTGGCGCAGTTTGCCTTCCCCAAAAGGCTGCTGGGTGTCGCCGTGGCCGCGATGTTCTTTGTGGTATTTCTATCTCAGGCGATCTCACCTGCCGTTCTGGGCTCGGCCATGAACGCGAGCTACTCTAAAAAACTGCAGACGTCGCTGCCATCCGAACTCAACCGGATCGCAGATAAAGAGACGCTGGCCGCTCTGGCGGATCCCCGGGTGCTTCTGTCGGAGCAGGCATTGAAATCTCTGCGCAAGGACTTCCAGGAATTAGAAGGCGAAGGAGAGGTTTTGTTCCAGAGGACCGTTCAGGCAATCCGCGACTCTCTTGAAGCGAGCCTGAGGAGGATCTTTGTGATCGGGGCGGTGGCGATGCTGATCTCTTTTCTCCTCGTCGTTACTATCCCCGAGGTATCGATGGAAGTCAAACCCGAGGACCGGTAGGCGGGGTTCCACCAAAGATGCAGTCTCTTCAATAATCATGGGCAATTTTGCATATTGCATAACCACGCGGCCCATAATGCAAATTTTGCATCGCTTGAGGCGCATTGTGCAAAAAGTGCGCGCCCAGATCCCCATTTCCCTTGGAAATAACGAGAAAATGAACTGGCATGCATATTGCCTATCTTATGGCTGCGCACGGTTCATTATGTGTCGCAAGGCAACATGCCTCCGGGGAGTCCCGGACGGCGCAAGAAAGAAGGGAATATGTTCAGAAAAACACTTGGTATTACTGCCGCGGCTGTTATCGCTCTAGGGATGTTGACTGTCGGACCGGTGTCGGCTGCGCAGGCTTCAGCGCCTTGCGCTGTGCCTGGAGAAGGGCCCCGTGATGGCAGCGGCCAGGGACAGGGGCTTCGCGACGGCAAGGGCAACGGGCCGCGCAACGGTCAGGGGTATGGTGCGAGACGCGGCCAGGCTCAGGGCTTGCGAAACGGCAGCGGCCAGGGCAGGGGAATGAAACAGGGCCGTGGTCGAATGCTTCGAGACGGCAGCTGCGTCGATTGCGGCGTACAGCCCGGTGGCGGGAAAACCATAAATCAGTAGGTCTTACTCAAGCTCAAACCGCGACGACAGCCATAACGCGTTTCGTTGGCTTCAATGACCGGCAGTGAACGGACACGGCCTGTTCTCTGCCGGTCGGTTTTCCCCCATGCTGTTTCCATCTCACCAGCGGTCGTGGCGAACGAGCTCCGGAAGCGGGCGCCTCTTCTTCGGACCCGGAGCGTCGGCCGCGTAGCCGAGGGGCGTGAAGGCCGAGGGAATGACGCCGGGCGGCAGACCCAGAACCTCGCGTGCGGCCTTTGGATCGAACGCGGCGATCCAGCAGGTACCCAATCCCTCCTCGGCCGCAGCCAGGACGATGTGCGTCATGGCAATAGCCGCATCAACCTCCCCCGCGTTCCAGTTGTCGTAGTTCCGCACCCAGCTTTCGCCTGTGACGACACAGACCGCGAGTACAAGCGGCGCTTGGGTGAACCATTCGCGCCCGTAAATCCGGCGCAATTCCTCCTCGCGGCCTTTCGTGGAGATGACAAGGATCCGGAAAGGCTGGCGATTGGCTGCCGTGGGCGCCAGCTGGGCCGCCTCGAGTATGCGAGCCAGCTTGGCGTCCTCAACCGGATTGGGCTTGTACGCCCGGACACTGTACCTTTTGCTGATCAGTTCCTGAAAATCCATTGCCGACCTCCACTGGCAGAGTCATGAGTTAGTGACCCGTGACGAAATCGTAACTCGGCGTCGATGTATAGCTGCCCGACATACCTATCGAAAAGAACAGGATTGGAGCGTCGATGCGCTTGAACCGGATGGGACAATGCTTCAATCCCTTGGGCACGAAGATCAGGCAGCTTTTGCGGATCAGATATTTTTCGCCGCCGAGCCAGAACTCCATCTCTCCACCCAGGTCTTGAGGGTTCTTCTCCCCTCCCCTTGTTCCAACGAACCCGATAACCTCGTCAAAATCATGGGAATGCTCCACGACGCTGTTGCCCCTTGCCGACCCGCTCCACAGCCAGGCAAAATCCGTATAAAAGGCCCCGGGTACCTGGTCGAGGTCCAGCAGCCGGGTTCCCCTGACGGTCGAGCCGATTTTCCTGTTTTCCTGCAATTGCTTCTTTTCCGCTTCGGGCGACACTTTGGAATAGTTTACGCCGTAGGAGATGTACCGGGCATGGTTGCGCTCCGCACCCTTGGCATCCGAGAACTTCGTACGGGTCAACGAATATTTGGCTGTCTGTCCGAAGGTGAAGAAGAGAACGGGCGCATTGTCAATCCGGTTGAATCGAATAGGGATGTGTTTCAATCCCTTGGGCACGAAGATCAGGCAGCTTCTGGTAATCAGATATTTTTCGCCCCCCAGCCACATCTCCACCTCGCCGCCCAATGCGCGGGGATCCTTTTCTCCCTGGCTTCCGATAAGGCCGATCACCTCGTCGAAGTCATTGTAATGCTCCCCCTCATCCAGGTAGTCTTTCGAATATCCCTTGCCCATCCAGTTGAAGTCTATATAAAAGGCTCCTGGAACTCTGTCGAGATCCAGCAGAGGCGTTATTTTGATCGTCGAGTCAAATTTCCTCGGCGGCGAAGCCGGCTGAGTCGACTCCTTGGGAAGCCATTTGGCTTTATCCACGTCATAGGAGATATATTTGGCATACTTCTGTTCGCCGCTCTTATCAGCCGGACTCTTTTTGCCCGACTGGCCCGGAGCAACAGCTGCCCAAACCGATACGATGAGCACCAGCGCTGTAAAAAGCCCGAACTTTTGAATTGCCTTTGGCATGTCACATCCTCCTGAAGCTGAATCAATGATTGCCGCCCCAACAATCTGATAGCTGTATCCCGGCGGATAGGTCACACATGTTGAGTCTGAAGATTTACTCGGCCCTATCCCCGGGATTAGAACCATTCATGGCCTGCACACCTGCTTCCGGGGACTGCATAGCACCATAATGCCCCGTATTTTACTAGGATACAGTAACAAGGTTATAACGAATTGTTGGGCCGATGGAATTCAATTCGGCTGGCCCGGGCTTATGCAGTGCAGGGGGACTGGACCAACGCCCGGATAGCCTATCAGGACCTTTTTTCGATTTGGAAGGAAGAACAGAGGGGGAAACGCTTGCCCCGAGGCAGGCAATCAATGCTAAGCAAATGACGGAAGTAGTCGATGCGCTGACAAAACCCTTAACCGAGGATGAGAAGAATCCCCAAATAGTTCAAAAGCCCAAAAGGCCCCGCTTGTTGGAACCGGAATCCGAGACGAACCTCCATCCGTTGTTCCTGAGAAACGGCTGGACCGACGGATTGCCCATCGTGCTGCCGAAAGAGGAAAGAGTCGCGGAAATGCTTACGGGAACCGACCATGATCCCCAGGAGGTGGTCGGCAGGATGTCGGTCACCACGCATGAGGAAATGAAGGAATACACGGTAGAGAAGGCAGCCGCAATCGCTGTGATGGCTGGAGCCCGACCGGAGCACCTGCCGGTCATCCTTGCGATCGCATCGACTCAGCACCCCTCCGTATGCCTGAATCCGAGGAATGTGAAGACGGATTAGGTAATTACGCCTATAAGAAGTAAATGCTGTCGAGTCCGCAATCTCAGTCCTTGCCTGAGGTTGCGGACTCCGAGGTTTTGCCCGTTCGTGGCCTTCAGCTAGGCTCCCAGCTTGCCTTTGCCCGCCATTGTGTCCGCGACCTTCTTCATGCCCAATTCTTCCAGGGTCTTTCGGGTAGGCCAGCCGTTGTTGGCATCCCAGCCTTCCACTTTGTAGAAGTGGGTCTTGAACGCCTCCACGCCGGCTTTTTCCAAAAACAGGTCGCTCTGGTCCTCAAAACTCCATTTGCCGTCCTGGTAGACAGGCTTGTTGCCCAAAGACATGAAGGTGGCGCCGGGCATGTACATGAAGGGCGCAAACTGCTCCTTGTCCCGGTGCCTTCCCGCCATGACGCGGATTGCGCGCTCCAGGTTCCATATTTTCCGGCCGATCTCGATCGTTTCGGCGAAAGTCTTCTTATTGCCGGTAACGGCCTGATAGTAACGGTATTCCAGTTCGGGACTGGGTCCGGCGATGCCATTTGCCGATCTGCCGATAAAATTCGGCAGCATCATTTCGCAGATTGCCATGGATTCGTTGTAGAAGCCGGCATAGCGCCTGGCCCAGGAAACCATTTTGGCTTTGTGCTCGGAATAGACGCCCGTCTTCCGGGCTTCCTCTCCCTTCCAGCAGTTGCTGAACATCAGGGGATCCCCGGTAAACGGTTCAACCTTGGCCGCCAGCATTTCGACAAGCTGCTCGGCGGTATATGCCGCCGGACCGCCCAATCCACCGCTGCCGCTCACGCCCATGAATCCGTGCCACATGGGATCGCCGGACATAAAGATGTAGCCATAAGCCCAGTCCACCCCCGGGAGCGAATGATGCCAGCTTGCACCATAGGCGGGAAAGCGCAGTGCGCCGGAATTCAGATCCTCTTCCAGTCTTCCCCACTTCTTGGCTGCTTCCAGGGTCCCTTCCGCCAGGTCCGCGCCGATGCCGATTTTGCGCGCAATGGCATCGCAGAAGGCTTCACGAAAACTCAATTGCCCCCACTGATCCATCGGCAACGGATGCGACTCGATTTTCTTTCCCGGCCCCAGGACGCCGAGTTCATAAAGATATTTGATATACCAGCCCATTCCGGGCTCCATGGGTACCCGGCCTTTGAACAGCGCAGGCGCGCCTGGCACCTTATTTTCCATGGCTCCGCCGAATTTGGTGGCCCAGGTGCAGATTCCCCATTTGATGGCGACATCTGCGCCTTTCATCAGGTCGCCCATGTACCAGAACTGATCCGCGCACATGGATTCGCCGCCGTAATAGGAATTGCGGGTGCGGTCGCTGTTGACGCAGGCCATACAAGAGGCAGGGACGCCGCCTCTCATGGGCATTGTTACCTGGGAAGTCCGCCCGTGAGTGACCCTGGTGTCCACAAGCGCCTTCGCATCCGCCACCTGAATGCTGCCGGTGCCGAGCACGCTGACAGCTTTCAGGTTCTTTGATCCGAAAACGCCCCCAAAACCGCCGGTTCGGCCGCTGATGCCGCTGCCATGGATCAGGGCGGCCACTCGGGTCATCGATTCCCCTACCGGGCCGATGCAGATGATCTGCGGTCTGGCCGTGGTGAAGTTGTCCCCGATCTGGTGCCATTCCTCCCCGAAGCGGGTCCGGCCTCCCACCATCGACAGGATTTGACCCTGTGTCTCGAATGTATTGAGGCCCCACAGCGTTTTGGCGTCTTCGATGGTTATCTTGTCATTGATAATGTTGATCCATACCGGTCTGTCGGCTTTCCCCTGAATCACGACTCCGTCCCACCCGGCAAGTTTCAGCATTGTGGCAAACCTTCCGCCCATACTGGTCCGATGGAACAAAGGCGTAGGGAAAGTTTCGGGAGCTATGGCGCAGACACTGGTCCTTCCGGCGCCGGGAACTCCGGTTGCCGCCAGGGGGCCCGACATCAGCGAAATCACATTTCTCGGATCAAATGCATCCTGCAAATCCCAATCGCCCGGCGCGACCGCCAGGTCCCAGAACATGGCGGCGCCTATTCCGACACCGCCGCCGAACTCTTCATATTGAGCGGTATCGATCCGGCTGATCTCTTTTGTCGTCAGGTTTATTTTCAGTATCTTTCCTGCATACCCGTTTGCCATGCTTATGCTCCTTGCTTCGGCGCCGGTTTCGGGGCCATTTTGGGATCTGCTTTCGGCGGCGGAGCCAGATTGACGTCATATCCGGCAACATCCGTTTGAGAGGGAGCTTCGGCCACCAGCTTGAGCGCTTTGGCTACGCAGGTTTCTACGCAGGCCTGCTTGCCGCCGGGCCCGCCCTTCTGGTTCCAATAGGGGGCGTCGGCGCACAGGTCGCATTTGGCGGATTTCTTTTTCGCCGAATTCCAGATCGTCCGGTGCGGCCGCTGCGGGCAGGAGTTGATGCACCGCTTGCAGCCGATACATTTCGTCTGGTCGATCCTCCTCACATTGCCGTTGGCAGCATCCACATGACAGGCGCCTGTGGGACAGTTCTGGACGCAGAGCGGCGTAACGCACTGCCGGCATACCGACATGACGATGTCATAAGGGTACTTTGTGAATGACGGAGCATCTCGGATGATCTGTATCCTGGATAAGGAAGGATTTGCCACGCCTTCGTGAGTCAAAGAGCAGGCAAACATGCAGCTCTGGCAGCCCAGGCATAGCCTGCTGTCGTAAACGATGTATCCGGCCGAAGCCGCGTAGGACGGCTTTGCATCCTGCGCCGCCGGGTGCGCTATTACTGTGGCTTCCGGGGCGTCTATTGCCAAGGCGCCGGCTGCAAGGACAGCGCCGCTTCTGGTCAGAAAATCTCGCCTCAAAACCTTTTTTCCTTTAATTTCGGCTTTCATCGATTCAGCCATAAAGGGATCTCCTTCCCGTCGGCTTTCGGATAGGCTAAACGGTCCTTTCAAAGACGCAAGCAAGGATCATGGGGAGTTACGATAGCAAAAATCACCTTCTTGAGCCACCTCATTGCGGATTCAGCCGGCGAAGATCCTCAATGCGTCTTTCGAGGTGATCTCTGGTCCGCTGCAATTGCGGAGCAAAATGTTTTTTCATGAACCATGTATCCAGAGCGATGTACATTGTCTTCTCGGCCAGGGGAATGTCGATTGAAAGTATGTCCAGTGAGTTCATGGCAACCGGGTCATGGCTCAGGAGACGGTTTGCGGCCTTGTCCGGTTTTCTCATCGGCCATGCGTCATAGAGAGTATTGGTGAATTCGGCAACCTGTTCCAACGTCAAGGTGTCGAGAAGCTCTCTTTGGTCAAGCTTCTGCAATAGATGGTCATAGCTTCTCAGATAGTGAACAAGCACGGATGTTGAGTGTCTGCTGTACTCATACCAGGACATTCCGCCGACTGCTTTGTCGAAAACCTTCATGGCGGATTTGCTTAAAAACCTGAATTCCTTGCTCGCTTCGCAGCCGATATTGTTGCAGCAACCTGTATTATTGAAGAAACCCACTTGGTCCCGTCCGTCGTATCCGTGAGACGTCTCCGCCAGTGGGTGCGCCATGCAGCCGACTCTGTTTCCCCCATCAATGAATCCCAATAGGTGGCACTCCGGCAGTTCGCCTTGCCGAGGGTGCTTCGGAACCGATCCTCCAAGAAACAGGGAAACAGGCCCCGCGCTTGCCGCAGGCCTATACCTGTAGCCTTCATGTCTCTGTGCGGCTTTTATATACTGAGTCAAAGATTGTTTTGGATGCTCCGGGTCATACAGGACGAGAAACAGTTTTCTTCTTTCCGAAAACCGCCTCTCCATCTCCTCTTTTCCGACATCCGGGAAAGAATCCTCGTATTTGGATGCCTCGAATTTTGGATCGTTCAGAGGGTTGAAATTCCTGAACTTCATCCCGATATTGCCCGGGCCGAGGTATCTGCCTGAATGCCGGGGAGGATGGGCATTGTTTTTATTGATCGGAGGGAGCTCTTTCTCCCCGGAATCCTCCAGGTGTGAATCTCCCCCAATGTGGGGAAGACAACATCGGATGCAAGAAACGTTCCTGTATTGGCACAGGCTCGCATCGTTGGCTTCGCCCGAACGCAGTATCTCCAGCTCTGCGAGGATTCTACTTTCCTGTTCGGCTGAGTAGGACATGGGCAATGGGAAACCGGCTATGAAGATTTCCTCATGACATCAAAATTTATGGCCTGACCGGGAAATCTTAACATTTCTGGCCTTTCCAGGAGCCGGCGTTTTCGTTTCGTGTTGTCGAGGAGAACAGTTTGCCGGTCTTGTTCGTTATGAGACCTAAGATTGTCGATAACAGGATTGCCGAAGTCGAAACCATGGCTGTCCGGCATTCGTTCATCCAGCATTCGTTCAGGATTTATGGCAGCCTTATTCGCGCGGCGGGAGCCTACTGCGAGATCATCCCAACCGGCGCAAAGTCCGGGTGGGAGTAAAAAGGGCAGGAACAGAGTCAGGCACCTCCGGCAAGGCCGGAGGCTTGAAAGATGGGAACCGCTCAAAGCGGTTGGACTGGTTACGCTGGTCTTGAACGCTGACTTACGCGGGAAACCGTCTGGCCTCCGATTTCAGCCGGAGGAGGCACGGCAGCATCCCGAATCTTGATGTTTTGGAAGAGTGTTCGACAGGGGGATTGAATCTGCTCGATCTCCTGGAGAATTTCGAGCGCCTCATCGTTGTGGACTCCATCAAAACGCAAGGGGGGATTCCAGGCAACACAATTGGGTACTCCTGGCAGGTGTCAAATAAATTTTCATGTTAGGAGGGTATTACTGCTGGCTGCCGAGAAAAGTCCCCACGACAGGAGGGTAGCTCGTTTCTAAAGCTAAGGACGTAGCTCCTTTTTTGATTACGAAGCGCCTCTACCAATTTATTTTACAGTCCCATTGAGGCCAATGGTCACCCTTATGGCGATTGTTTTCCCAGTGGAGTGGCTGCAGATTACTCAAGTTATCAGTTCCCCCTTTTGCAACCGGTTTAATGTGGTCAATCTCCCACCCGAATGGTGAAATCTTGCCAAAGTCGTATTTATGGATTGTCGCGCCGCAACGGTCTTTTCTATAGTAAGCAAAGTGTCCATCTCTCCTGGCTTTATGCCAAATTGCCTCGATGATTTCTGCGCCGAAGGGTGTGCCGGATACGGTCGTGTTGGGTTGCCTCTGCACGGTTGCTGTCTCCCTAATCCGTCGTTTTATAAATGCAGCCTGCTTCACAAGTGCACCCAAAATGTCAAATCCCGCATTGAGACATTTCTGGGCTCGCCAGATAAACTCATGAATTGGCTGCGGGGATTGAGGGATTGGTCCAATGAATTGAATGCGCACCTTGTTGGGTGTAAGCACGCTCCAGTTGCCTGAGAATCCTGAGGGATTCTGGAGAATTGTGCCCCGGGCGCTTTGAAAAGGGTGCAAAACTAATGCCGATAGTATAGCAATTGCCCTCCTTGGGATTCTGGTTGCAGTAGATCGATTGCCCGTGCAGCTGGATGGGATCATGGCCCAGAGAGAAAGTGAGAAGGACGGACAACTTTTGCCCAGCTCTGAGGCGATCGTTTCTCAAAAAGGCCAGTCCGCCTCTACTCAGGCTCACCACCTCACATGTCTCGTCCCTGTAAGAAAGCGTTGCACCAGGCACCCGAAATCTGGGGCATGATCTTCTGTTGGCCACCGTCGACATAGCTTTTCCTCCTGACAATTGCTTCACACTCTTAAGAAACGCAAATAAGCTGAAAATGCCCACCGAGAATGTCACAAAGGAATTCATGGGAAGAACACCTGCGCTGGAGTTTATTTATGGCAGCTGTTGTTGCAGAGTTCTTGATAAAGTCCTTCGATGCACTCTTATGACAAATCGGCTTTTCCAATAATCTCCGGCAAAGTGGCCAATAGAGACAACAAGGCGCCATTCATCCGTACAAATCTTTCTCCACAAAGGGCCGTGTCGCAAATATCCCTTGATCCATCGTTAGAACATTGCTTATCTGCTTTTCCAATCCTGATGCTCCGGGCTGTGGCATTGGGCTGCGGCATCTCCAAGGCTTTTCCAAAAAAAGCTTAGAATGTGAGTGATTAGGAGCCATGTGCCGGATCTTTGCAGCCTCGCAAGCTTCCTAAGGCTCCGTACCTGCAAATATTATGTTGATGTACGTGGCACCGTCGGTCAGTCCGACCTGGTTCAGCAGATCTATGTCTTCCGTGCAGATAGCACTTATCGATAGCCTATAGAAATAGGTTGTTTCGACAGCCATCAGGCTCTGAGTATCCGTTTCTGCGACCGTATCCAGAATGGGTGCGTCAATCGGGATCCTGGAAGATACTATTACCTCAACGTTTTTGCCGGGAAACAGGCTCTCAGCAAGCCATTCGATTACCTGAAGCCGACTGAGATAATGAGATTGGAGCATCGAATCCGATATTGTGAATTCGGCCTGAAGCAAAGGAGCGCTCTCTTCTTCAATAGGCTCAATGATCCCGTCTGTTTTTGGACAGCATCGGGGAGGTGTGGTGTCTTGGGCTGTCATGGTGACCGGAACCAGAATCAACACTAAGAAAAGCGCGATCGAGCACACTTCCAGCTTTTTCATAACTTCTCCTTTAATTGTTCGGGCAAATAAATCGACCGCCCGATGGATTATTGGGATGGACACAGCCAGGCCTGGAAACCGTCATTCAGTCAGAAACAGTTTCTAGTGCGCACATCTATAAAAACGCAAAAACCCGGGATTCATCCACCGGGGGCGGAAGTTTATGTCGGTATATGTGGAATCCAGATGCGAATTATGGGGATCTCCGTTGCGGTGTCGGGTTTGCACGCACTGGCTGCTGCCAATCCCCCGGATGCTATTTATCTCCGTCCCGCATGTGTGCAAATTGCCGATAGGAGAGCCTTCAGCCTTTGCTTGTCGACTGCCCATGGCTGCCCAAAAACCATGAGGAGCTCAGAGCTATCGGGGATCGCCTATCAGAACAAACGGGCACCAGGACATGGGCGGGCTGTCGGTTGCTGCCGATTCAAACTGTTCTAATTGAGCGATTCGGAGGCACTGGGCTTTGGATCGCGACCCCTGTGCCAGCAGCTCATAAAAGCGAAGAGTCAATTTGCCTGTTGCAGCATCCTCGACAGGGAATAGGCTCACCAGGATGGATGGGCATCCAGCGCTCAGCAGCCCAGGGACCAAACCCCATGGCGTCTCTCCGTCGAAAATCGGGCCGATACCTGTATTACAACCGGCCAGAGTAACCAAAAGGCTGTTCCTAAGATTCCATTTGCGCATCAGGGATGCATCGAGGTAAGTCTCGCGCTCGGCGGTTTTGAAAACTAGGCGGGGTTGTCCCCCCTGGAGGATGGCGTGGCCGGAGAAATGGATCATATCGTAGTGCCCAATTTCAGGCGCGGTGGCATTGACATTCACTGGCTTCCATAACCTATTCCTAGAATAAAGGCTGGAGAGGCCTGCTAATTCCCCGCTGGCCCCGGGGAGGCTGGAACTCCCATCCAGTAATAAAATCGAGCTGTTGCGGCTGATTCTCCTGTCAGGGCTTGTTTTGAGAATGTAAGTCAGTATGCTGCGTGAAGGAGCATAGGATACGGCATAGCTCTTCAACAGATGATTTCCCTTGGAATCCATGAGGCAATGAAAGGGGATCCGGTGCAGCGGACCGTCCGGAAGCACGACGAGAGTGTCAAAAACATGGGATTCCAGCCACGGCAGCACGGGAAGTATTAGTATTTGGTATAACTTCCGCGACAATTCTTTAAACGAAGGATCGGCATTATTCCGTATGGCTTCCACATATTGCTGGGTAAGGACCTCCAGCTCGTCCAAAGGCATTCGAACAGAAACAGTATCAGTTCGGGCGGATCCGGACACAAAAATGATGATTTCATCAAGGGATAAAAAGTATTCAAGGATAGCGATATTTTTCGGCAGGGGCTCTAAAGGATCCAGACGGAATATTGGCGCTGACGGCAACTTTGCTGCTTCGGCACGACATGGATTCCGTGCGAGACTCTCCCGCAGAGCCATGGCCTTGGCCCGGTCCGCATATTCCATGGCCTGCCGAGCATCGTTCATTGACGAGTACAGCAGCGATACCACTTTTCGATGGGGGGCATAGCGGTGGCTAAAGAAAGTTTGCAGAAGATCTATGGAGGGAACATTACCCTTCATTTTCTCAAGGATTTCCGCCGCCTTCTTATAGCTTCTGATTGCGTCTGCAAAGTCTTTATGCTGTTCAAGAATAAAACCCTGCAGGGATTCAGCCTGCCACAGAATATCGGGATAGCCATTTTTCAAAGCTAACATGTGCGCTTCCCGCAATTCGATTTCGGCTTCGCTGTAATTTTTTTCACCGATATGCGCAAGAGCAAGCCCGAGTCGATTTCTGGCCTCCAATTCTCGCATTCCGGCGGGTTGACCGGCCAGCGCCTCCTGAAAATATCTCTTTGCCAATGCTCCATCTTCCAGCCGCAGGGCAAGCTGTCCCTGCTTATACAGAAGATTAAGGCGGCGTGCTTGAGTTTTGGAATCCCATGGCAACGTCCCCTCGCTTAGAGATGTCTGCAGCCATTTCTCTGCTTGGCTGTATAGGTCTCTCGCCTCGATGAACTGCTCTTTACGCTCCGAGACAACCGCCAGATTTTCCAGCGTTTGCAGGAGTATATCGGCATCCATTAATCGATAGGCCAGTCTCAAACCCGACAGATATTCGAGTTGGCTTTTTTCCAGTTGTCCGAGTCTGAGATAGAGGTTGCCCATAATGTTGCATGCAAATGCGTTCCATGAATCCATGGCATATCGTTGAGCCAAGTCCTTCATTCCTGTAAGGTCTTTTAGGGCTTCTCCGTATTGAAGTTGTTCGATATGGGAGGAAGATAACGCTCCTAGTGACCTTGCCATGAGATCCGGATCCTGCGCGAGTTCAGAATGCCTCATCATTTTTTGGAATTCAGCCGTCGCATGGACGAAATCCGTTTCCCCGTAGAAAAAGCAGCTTCCGCGCAGCTGATAGGTCCTTGCCAGTTGCCAATGATCTTTAAGGGCTGCAAAATCCTGGATGAGATATTCGCTCTTGCTGAGAGGGGTTTGGAAATCGTTCATTTCGAAGGCACGGATAAGCTTTTCAAGGCGGGCATCGAGATTTTTTTTGGAGGTCCTTTGGGGAGGGGACAGGCCGGCATAAAACCTAAAGCCGCTTGCAGCACAAGAATCTGCGGTGGCGGTCTGATACAAAGATGCCAATGCTCCAGCCGCCCATCGCAGGTCCTCTGAATCAGGCATCCCTGCTTCCGTTATATTTTCAAGGGCGAGGGCTCTTCTAAGAAGCGAGAGAACGACGGTGGTGACTTTCCCTCCCATAAAGCGCAAAAGGTTTTCGAGGATTCGAGAATCCCGAGCCAGGGCCGCCCGATGGATCTCGCTGTTCAGAAATTCCGAACGGCTTAATTGAATGCGGAGTTTGAGATCCCGGAGCTTTAAAGCCCAAATAGAATTGGGATCGCGAGAAAGGTATCTTTCGATTTCCTCCAGGGCCTCCTTTCGGCGCCCCGTATTATACAAAACCTGAATTCTGTTATATTGGGCTTCGGCGGACATGGCATTCCGCTTGAGCACGTTCTCGAAATCTACCAGTGCTCCCCGAAGGTAGTTATCCCGTGCCGTAACATCCTCGGAAGCCAAACCCTCTTCGAAACGACTCACTCCGCGGCCGAGCATGGCTTGGAGATTGTTGGGTTGCCCATTAAGGATCATCTGAAATTTTTTTTCGGCTTTCTGGAACCTGTTTTTCTGCAGATCAATGTAGCCCAGTCCCAACAACGCCTCACTCATGCTGCTTCGAACTCCTAACGCTTGGTTGAAAAGCACTTCAGCTTTTGTGTACGCTTCCTCAAAGTCCGGGCTGTTTCTTCGCGTCGCTTCGGCTTTAAAGGGCAGATCCAAGCGAAGATCGCTCGGACTCCGCGCTTCATAGACTTCCTGCACGAACGATCGAGCTTGATTGCACAGGATTTGGGATCTCACCCTGACATAAACAAAGAGTGATAGAAAGGAACCAAGCCCCACTGAGAGCAGGATTGCAGCGGCAATGGAGCCCCAGCGATACCTCCTTTTGGCTTTGGACTCGTGCCGGGCAACAGTTTGGATATAGGACAAAGTATTACGAATTTCCTGGTGGGATGGGGCCTGAGCGTTTGTAGAGGGCCTATCTGCCTCCGGATTCAACAGACGCAGGGCCTCTGCAAGTTCTTTTCGGCATCTTGGGCAAGCTGACAGATGAGCTTCGATATTTGAGTCTGGCCGGTCATCCGGCGCCCCAGTCAGATAGTTGTAGAATTCTTCCCATCCAAGGCAGATATCCTTATGATTTTTTTTCATGACCGGGCCCCGACAGCATATATATCCGCTCGATTTCGGACTTTCTCTTTTAGCCGATTCAACATTTTTTCCACACCTGTCTTCGACAATCCAATCCCTTTGCAGGATGCTATCTGAGCGATAGAAAGCCCGTCCATGAAGTAAAGCTGGAATATTAGTGCATCACGTTCGGGCTCATCGGATTCAGCTCGGATTGTTTCCAGGGAAAGCTGCTCAACCTCAGCTGCAAGAACGCGGCGGTCAATAGGATCCTCAATGACACACGCATCGGCAAAGCCTGCTTTTTCATGCCTTGGGCTGCGTGCAGAGGGAAACTCTGCAAACCAGTGGAATCGCCTTTTGGCAGATTTCCGGCGTATGGAATCCCTGACTGCAGACCGTGCTATGACTACAAGGTATGCTATGAGATCCGTTTCTGTTGTTCCCGAAAAGCGCTTAAGAGCTGCGCACTGATTTTGAACCAAACGCAAAACCGTATTTTGGAATATATCCGACGATCCTTGGCCGGAATCGAGGCAATCGTTGAGGTTGTTTGCCCATCCCCCGTATTGTTTAAGCGCCGCCTGGATGAAAGACTTGATCCTCGGAGAAAACCGCCGCAGAAACTCCGACCAGAGTTCAGTATCCTGCGGATTATGGGCGCAGAGAGACGCTAAAGTAATGGAGTCAATGCTTCTCGCATCCATCGTACGGATTGGCGTTCCTTTCATTTCCATCCTGATTCTAATATCTTCGTCTGCTGTTTCACAGCCCCAAATGCCCTCCAACCCCACACCTGCGTTTAGCCTCTCGGATTGTCTGGTTCGAGCTTTCTGGATCCAATGATCCCTATCTTTTCAACTTTACGATCCAAAGACTTGCACGACCATGAATTTGTGGCAATCTTCGGCAGTTGATTCCTGCGGTAGCGTCTTTTCAGACCATCTGCAATTTTCTCGCTGGTTCCTGCACGAATTGACTGAATATCAGAGAAGAGCTTACGGTGCCTGATTCGATAGGGAAACATTCCTTCCTGTACCGTAAATCTTTGCCTTGGGACCGGCATGTATCGCTCGGTCTGCGGGGAAACCGCCATGCCAAAGATTTCGGTGGGCAAAGGATTCACATTTGCGTTTATGTATGGTGTACAGCGGCTTCGCTTTGAGAACGAAGTGATTTCCGGACAATTATGACTGGATCTCCCGAAAGATCCATTGGGATTTTGCGAAAACGTCAATTCTTGAAAGAACGCCAGGCTGCGTGAATAAGGATTGTGCAAATGCCAGGCTCGACGGGATTTCTATTCGCCTTTGTATTTGTGCATGAGATGCATTTTCAATGGAAGGCCCGGATTTCGTCTTTTGCGTGAGAGCCTTCTACGCCTTGTCTTTATGAAAACAATGGGCGGACTGGAGGATTTTTGTATGAATTGCCTCGACCTTTGGAATTGCACGGAGGTATTGCTGGGCCTTTTGTGCTATGAGGCTCAGAGGAACAGGCTAAGCCCTGAAACTAGGAGTCTTTTTGCCGATCATCTTGCAGAATGTGACTATTGCCGGGCAAGATTTCTGAGCTTCAAGAAGCTGCTGCGGGCTCAATCAGATACATCCGTTTATCTGCATTGATAGAATGCAAAAAGGAGTCCTTTGCTACTTTGCCGGGCGCGGGCAGCAGGCATCCAGTGTCCCTATTCTGCAGATCATGAAACAGATTGCCTTTCATTTCTACCTTCAGATTCTGCGGAGAGGGCGCCAATTTACACATAGTTCTACCAAGAAGATCCATGGCCTATTGCCCCATGGAGCCTAAAGTATGTTTCTGTAGTGCGCAAAAGCTTTGGGATTTTTTGGGCTCTAATACCCCTATATGAGGTTTATGAATTGAATATAGGAGCTCAAGGCAGCGAAATACGCCGGCTTCCCAATCTTCTCCTTTCATGCGTCGAAAAGGTTTCCATCGTATCGGAAGATGGGCATCCCAGTGCGGCCGAGTTACCCTCGCTATGGCCCGGCGCCTCAGTAACCACGGCAAGGTACCGCAGGAAACAGCTTGATAACCGGTATCGGCAGAATAGCACATATCTACGGTAGGCCGCCCATGTCCCTAGCGCGGTAATAACGGCTGCCAATGCCAAGCCCCCCTTATCGATCTCCATTTTCATGTTAGCGAATGTAAGAAAAACGTCAGCCCCCATTAGCCGGACTGTCAACGATAGTGTAAGCAGAAAAAATGCAACCGCATTACTTCGATAAAAGCTTTCTCTGCAAATGGAAATTTCGCGCCCTCGTTCGATACCATGAGAGATTAGGGCCTGGTCGCAGAGGTCATAGAGCTCTTTAGGCGTAAGGAACTTAGTACTTTCGCCAAAGCGTCGAGCCACCGCGTGACGAAAGAGTGGATACAATTCAGGACAGAGCGGGAGGCTTCCCTGAAATACCTGTTTGGGTTTCGGAAGCTTTTCCAGGAAGCTGCCCATCGCCTGCCCCAAATACCCTGCCGGATAGGCAAGAAGAAGCAGGCCAATCAACGGCAGGACTTGCATGTTTCCCGGCAGCTGAAGAAGGAGTGTCGGCCCCAAAAGGGTCCAGAACAATAAAATAATTG
>CAYYTC010000063.1:0-28093 GCA_964474425.1 uncultured Acidobacteriota bacterium | reverse complement strand
CGGTTAGCGGTTAGCGGTTAGCGGTTAGCGGTTAGCGGTTAGCGGTTAGCTATATTATAACGATGAATTATTAAAATCCGAATTTTTCAACAACTTTTCGAGACCCTACTAACCACTAACCACTAACCACTAACCACTAACCACTAACCACTAAAAAAGGAGATTGCCATGAAGATACTGACGGCGCTGCAAATGGCTGAGGTGGACAGGCTGACATCAGAGCGGTATCTCGTGCCCTCCATGATACTGATGGAAAATGCAGGCCGTTCGGTTGCAGACGAACTCGGGAAAGCCTGTCCGGGATTCGAAGGCAAGCGAATCCTGATCCTTTGTGGAAGGGGGAACAACGGCGGAGACGGATTTGTTGTGGCCCGCTACCTTTCCCTGCGCGGCGCAAGCCCGTCGGTCCTTCTGTTCGCCGATCCCGTCACACTCAAGGGGGATGCCCTGAGCAACTGGGAAATTGTGCGTGCCATGGGGCTGCCAACGCAGGTTTTGCCCACTCCGGCCGATGCCAAACCATACCTGAAAAAACAGCCTCCTCCCGATATCATCGTGGACGCCCTTTTCGGAACAGGGCTGTCAAAACCGATTGGCACCGATTTCCGCCCCATCGTGGATTGGATCAACCGTTCCGCCCAGAGGGCATTGATAGCTTCTGTAGATATACCTTCAGGCCTTTTCGCCGATTTCTCCACTATTCCGGGCCCGGCCGTCAGAGCCAACCTCACGGTGACCTTTTCCGCTTTGAAGCTTGCTCATGTCGTCCCGCCTGCTTCGGACTATTCCGGAAAGGTCGTGCTCGTACCGATCGGGTCTCCGCCTGCACTTTATGATAATCCGGAATACCGGCTGAACCTGATCGATCCGAACCAGGTGCAGAAGGTATTGCCCCCAAGAGCGCGGGACAGCCATAAGGGCACCTTCGGCCATGCGTATGTGGTCGCCGGATCCAGAGGGAAGAGCGGTGCGGCCCTTATGACGGGCCTGGCGGCTCTCCGTTCGGGCGCAGGATTGGTCACGCTCTGGCTGCCCAAGAGCGTTCGGCGGGATGTCGCCGGCAAATACCCGGAGCTGATGACAGAATTTCTGCCCGAAACGGAAGAAGAGACCTCCGACCGGTCAGGCGGCGGAAAGGTCCTCGAACACCTGAGCCAGGCGGATGTTTTGGTCCTTGGCCCGGGAATCACGACGCAACCATCGACCAGGAAGCTGGTATGGGACCTTGTCCGGAGATCCAGGGTCCCGCTTGTTCTGGATGCCGATGGCATCAACGCTTTCGTGCCGCCGGCAGAACCCCTCCGCAATGAAGAAGGCCAGCCTGTGATCATCACGCCTCATCCCGGCGAAATGGCGCGTCTGCTGGGAAAACGGATACCGGAGGTTCAGCGAAACCGCCTGGAGACGGCGCGCGATTGCGCCGCCATGCACCGCTGCTTTGTCATCCTGAAGGGGTTTCAAACCGTCATCGCCGCCCCGAACGGAGATCTTTACATCAACCGCACCGGCAATCCCGGAATGGCGACGGGCGGGACGGGAGATATCCTGGCAGGCATGGTGGGCAGGTTTGTCGGCTACTGGAACCGTCAGAGGGCCAGCGAGAATCCGCCGAACCTGTGCGATTTTCTTTCCGCGGCCGTTTATCTGCACGGCTTGGCCGGAGACCTGGCCGCAAGGGAAGAAGGCATGGAGTCCTTGATCGCGACCGATATCCTAAAATATCTTCCTACGGCGTTTAAAAGCCTGTCAAATCCATGAAAGCGCGCAAAAGCGGGAGAAATCGGGAAAGTTCCTGTTTTACGAGCAGGTCTCCCGAGGAGACGAAAAGATTCGGGGCAAAGATTGCGCGATCCATGCGGATTCCCGGCGTGATTCTGCTGAGGGGCGCTCTGGGTGCGGGCAAGACAACGCTGACCTGCGGGATTGCCCGGGGATTGGGGATCGACGACTCCAGCCTTGTCAACAGCCCGTCATTCACGCTGGTAAATATTTATCAGGGCATCTGCCCCATTTATCACGTCGACCTTTACAGGCTCGAGGGAGAAAGGGACCTGTACTCAATCGGTCTCGATGATTTCCTGGGCAGGGAAGGGGTAACGGTCATAGAGTGGAGCGAAAAACTTGGCTCCCCAATCGAGCAGGCTACGGAAATTGAGATTGAAGATGCCGGGGATGATCTGCGGCTTTTGCGTGTGACTGAGCCCGCTCGCGGGCACAGCCGTGCCCGGGAACCGGGACCGGGGAGCCTGAAAAAGAAATAGCCGAATGGACACTTTGAAGTACGAAAAACTGCCGGGGATCCCGAGGATCTGGTCCGATTATGCCTCTGGATTGCTTCCCGGACAATTCCTGCCCCCGGCTCCGCTGGATTTGCTGGGGACGCGGGCTGCGGTCGCCGCAAATCATGGACATCGGTCCGCATCCCTGGTACGGCTCTCCGGCAAGTGGCCGGGACCCGGTTCCGGGCGCACAGGCGAGAGCGTCCCTGAACTCCATCGGCAAGGGACTGTCGCCGTCCTCACAACGATCCGCGAGAGCCTGTTCGGAGGACCGGCCGTTCAAATACTCAAGTGCCTTACCGCGGCCAAAGCCTGCCGGGAACTTGAAATGAATGGAATTGCCGCAGTACCCGTGTGCTGGATCCGCTCTGAGCCAAAACGCCTTCCCTCGCAAGGGGCTCTCAATCTGCTGGATAATCAAGGAGAGCTTTGCACGTTCCGGCATCAGCCCGAGGAGGCGGTTTCCCTAAGCCCCGGACGGCCGTCGCAGCCAATCCTTGAGCTTCTCGCGAAAATTGAGACGCTCGGTCAGGGAATGTTCGACGCCGGGATCATCGAAATACTCAGGACCGCCTATGCTTCCTCGGACTTTCGTGGTGCGGCGGCGAATATTTTTTCGACGCTCATGAGAGATTGGGGGATGATTGTGGTGGACCCGCAGTCTCCGGAATGCAGACCGCTTATAGAGGAAGCGCAGGCAGCACTGGGCGTCCGGGCGGAGCGAATACACATTCTGCTCGAGGAGCAGAATGAGCGGCTGAGCAAGGCCGGCTATCCGGACCCGTCTCCGGAGACCTCCTGCCCCGAATTTGTGCTGCAGGGCTGCATTTTCCCCGTGTATGCTTCGGTGGTGGATCCTCTCGATTTCCGTGACTTTCTCAGGGCGCTGCCGGCCTATGATGCGATGGGCATCTCCCGCCCGGCGGCATGGCCCCATCCGGGCGTCACGGTCATGGATTCAAGGAGCCGGAGGACGCTCGCCAGGTATCACCTCGCAATCGAGGATCTTTTTTCGGGCGAAGCGGACATCACGGAAAAGGCCGTGCATTCAACGCCCCGTTCGGCACACAAAAGGTTGCGGGACCTTGCGGCGGAAGCCGGGCGCAGATTGTCCGGATTGCCGATCCCTGCGGGAGAAAAGGTTTCGAGGGCCAGAGACTCCGCCAGAGAGAGAATCGTGTATCAGATAGAGAAGCTGGGTAAGCGCTATGAGTCTGCCGGGGAAATAAGAAAGCAGGCGGCAGCCCGCCAGATAAGAAAGGCCCGTAACTTTCTTGCGCCTGAGGGATGCACTCAGGAACAGGGGCTGGCGGGCATTCATTTTCTCCTGCGGTACTCGATGCCGGTGCTTCAGCTTCTTTATGACAAACTGGATATTCTCCAATTTGAGCATCAGCTCATTTCCGTGGATTGACATATGCAACTGGATGTATTGGCTTTCGGAGCGCACCCTGACGACGTGGAGCTTTTTGCCGGCGGAACCATGGCCAAAATGGCCGCGCTCGGCTATTGGACCGGCATTGTGGACATGACGCGCGGAGAACTGGGCACCCGGGGGACGGCCGTGCTGCGCAGGCAGGAGGCGGCCCGGGCCGCGGAAATACTCAGAGTGAAGGTCCGGGAAAACCTGGGATTGGCCGATGGAGAAATCACCGTAACGCCCGGGGCAAGACTTAAGGTTATCCGGCTGTTGAGAAAATACAGGCCTCGGTTGGTTTTGACCCACTATTGGGATGACCGGCATCCGGACCATGTCCAAACGAGCCGGCTGGTCGCGGAGGCTGTTCATCATTCCGGGCTGGCGAAGATCAGAACGGGACAAAAACGCCATCGGCCCGGAACCATCCTGTACTTCAAGATCCCCCCGAATACGGTCCCCAGTTTTATCGTCGATGTTTCGGAGCAGATCGAGCAGCGCGCCGCCGCCATCGCTGCGCACCGTTCCCAGCTTTTCAACCCTTCGAGCCGCGAGCCATCCACAACCCTGAGTCAGCCCGAATTTCTGGCTCATGTGGAGAGCATCCATTCGTATTATGGAACTCTCATCGGAAGGAAAAAAGGAGAGGCTTTCCACATTAAGGGAATCCTGGAAATCAAGGATCCGGTCCTGCATTTCGGATAAATCCATCGGTAATCCCTCAGCTTCGCCGGGGACCGGCGGAGTCTGGCAGTCCCCGGATCATTTTGCGCTCGCTGAAAAACGCCGACGAATGCCGATACCAAAGGCGAATGCAATCGGTTGAAGCGGGAGATAATTACATTGGCAACCCCCCGGATATGCCGGGCGGCACAAAGGGTTTGACGGCTCCGTATTTTGAAACGCTGACAAAAGCCGATTTGTTCGGCGGGGATCGGAAGCGCCTTATCGGCTTTTGCCCGCGTAAGTCAGCGTTCAAGACCGGCGTAACTCCTCCAACCGCTTTGAGCGGTTCAAATCTTGCGTCCGGCTTTGCACTGACTGTTACCCACACGTGACGCTGAGGCCGTTCTCCCAACCTTTCATCTGCGTTCCCTTTTGCAATCGGCCCCAAAGAGCATGCGCGTCAATCTAAAGCGAATGTGAGAGAGCCGTCCCGGGAGGGACGGCGTGAAAATAGGTGCGCCGAGCATTGTACGACAGCTAGGAAGTGTAAATCTTCCACCAACCTGATGGAGGTGAAGGGTAGCAAAGCGCAAGGGTGCCTGCCGCGAGGCAGGGTCTGAAGGAAGCGTGGAGCAAAAGCACGAGCCGATGGACAAAAACCGGATAGAGGCGGTGGGCGTAGGACAAGCTGGCCTATGACAGCAAAGTCCATATCCATCAAGCGCGTCCAACGTAGATTCGGCGGTTGTGTGCGGAAGGCGGTCGTACTTACCTCGGGAGGTCTGGATCGTGTTCCGAAGAAGGAACTGAGGGGATCGAGAGAGACCCTGACCGCGATTCAGAAGTCAGCAGAGGGCAAAGTAACCGGGAGCAGTCGGTCTGCTCGATCGGGACACTCGCCCGAAAGGGGAGAAACAGCCAGGGGTCGCAGGACCGGGCACGACTGGTGAAGGCCTAAACGGTCCCCTTCCAGAAGGAAAGGGTAAATGGGAACACGAGTAAGGAGCAGGGACTGATGAGCAGAAAGCGGCAGAAGAACCAGCGCGAGCTGGCCTTCACGGAGGAGACGAGGAGTGAAGCTCCGACGAACGACGAAAGGGTCGAACTGCGCATTGCGTCCCTCCGGGACTCGCTTTCCAGGTCTTGTGTTCTGGATCCTATTGCGGCTAGCTTGAAGCGCATGCCCGGCGGGGCTGCTTCCCAAAGCCCTCGGCGCTGAATTCGGCCATGAGGCCCTAATCCAAAGGTTGCTTGAACCTCGTCTAAGCGGGAATCAAAACCAGCCTGCCCACAGTGTCAAGTGTGTCCCGCAGTCAGGGCTTTGAAGGATGCACCTGACACAGGCGCTTTGGCCGATATTCGATGTTTTGCGCCGATCGAGGCCGCATCGGCCTGGCTATGCTATAATCATTGATCGTGAAAGAATTAAAGTATGTTCCGAGAGCGCGCAAGGTTCTATAACAGGATACAGTTTTTAGCCGATTTGCTGCTGACATGCGCGGCGTTCCCCCTGGCGTATTTCAGCCGGCTCCATCTTTCGAGAGCTCTGCCGCAGGATCTGGACCGTTTGCTGAACCCGGAACTACTTCCGGTGGCCGGGTATCTATGGATCGTGGCGCTGGCGGCCGGCTGCTGGTCGGCCGCCGCATTTTCGCTTGGGCTTTACCGGATTTCGATCCGGCGCTCCGGCTGGGAGAAGATGCGCATCGCCCTTGAAAGCTCGGTGATCCTGTGGCTTTTCCTCGGCTTCCTCTCCTTCGCCCTGAAGCTGAATCTCAGCCGCCCGCTGATAGGCTTTTTTGTCTTCTACCAGGCGGTGCTTCTTGTTCTGGCCCGATTTCTGGTTTTTTTGCATGCGAAGAGAAAAGGGCTTTTCTTCCCATCGAAGCATTTTCGGAATATCGTCATCCTGGGGACGGGCGCGAAGGCCCGGTTAATGGGCGATCTTATTGCGAGATATTCCGACTGGGGATTCAAAATCCTGGGATACATCGATGTGAGCAGCGCGGGCACCGTCAAGCCGGAAGGAAACATTCTCGGAGGCGAGCAGGATCTGCCGCAAATCATAGAAAACAACATCGTCGACGAGGTCATATTCGCCGGCGACCGGCTGAACCTGGATCGTTTGAACGGTATTCTCGAAGTGTGCAAAGAGCAGGGGATCCGCGCGCGCCTGGCAGCGGATTTCTTCCCGGCAAAAGTCACCAGCCTGTCCATGGAGTTCCTCGAGAATATCCCGCTGATCACTTTCAGCTCCGCCCCCGAACATACTCCCTCGCTCTGGATCAAGCGCGTGATGGACGTAATCATCTCCGCGACGCTTCTGATGGTGCTGCTCCCTTTCATATTCCTGATCTGCCTTCTGGTGAAAGTCACATCGAAAGGCCCGGCCATATACCGCCAGGTACGGTGCGGGTTGTACGGGCGCAAATTCGTGCTGTACAAGATCCGGAGCATGCGCGATGGCGCGGAGGACGTGCTGTGGGAGATCAAGCACCTCAACGAAATGGATGGCCCGGTCTTCAAGATGCGCAACGATCCTCGCGTCACTCCGCTGGGTCGATTTCTAAGGAAAAGCTCCATCGACGAGTGGCCTCAGTTCTGGAATGTGCTCAAGGGCGATATGAGCCTCGTCGGCCCCCGGGCGCCGCTTCCGGAAGAGGTTCGGGAGTACACGCGGTGGCAGCGGCGCCGGCTCTCCGTTCGGCCCGGGATCACCTGCCTGTGGCAGGTTTCGGGCCGCAACGAAATCGATTTCCACGAATGGATGAGACTCGATCTCAATTACATCGACAACTGGTCCCTGATGCTGGACTTCAAAATACTTCTTCGCACTTTCCCGGTGGTGTTGCTCGGGAAAGGAGCGAGGTAGGAATTACGAATTACGAATTGGGGGATTGCGGAGAAAGATACAAATAGCCGCTATTCAGCCATTCTGCTCCTGCCTGTTTCATCTTCCATTGCCCTTATGTTGGAAGAGCTTCGGCGCTTTTTTGAACGGACCTTCATAGTATAAAACAATCAGCGTTCGTCCGGGTTTTTCAGCGTGTGTCGGCGTCCCCTGATTTCTGAACCGTCCAAACAGGCATGATGCGTTTACGACAGGCGATGAGCGGGTTGCAGGAGGGATTCGGGCTGGTCCTTGTATTGGAGCTGATAAAGCTTCCAGTAAATTCCCCTCAGATGGAGCAGTTCCTGGTGAGTGCCGGTCTCCCGGATGCGGCCGTGATGTAGAACGATGATGCGGTCGGCATTTTGCACCGTGGAGAGCCTGTGGGCGATGATGATCGAGGTCCTGCCTGCCAGGAGCTTTTCCAGTGCGTCCCGTATCAACAGCTCCGTTTCCGTGTCGATGCTCGAGGTCGCTTCATCCAGCACCAGTATCCTGGGATCGTAGGCCAGGGCGCGCGCAAATGCGAGCAGCTGCTTTTGTCCTACCGATAGGGAGGATCCGCGCTCTCCGACCTTGGATGCAAACTGCCGGTCGAGCTTCCGTATGAAACCGGCTGCGTGAACCGTTTCGGCAGCCCGGTGAACCCGGGCATCGTCGATATCCGGGTTCGCGAGCCGTATGTTTTCATACACGCTTCCGGAGAAGAGAAATACGTCCTGGAGCACGATGCCGATCGATCGCCTCAATCCCTGAAGATCAAAATCCTTGATGTTTACGCCATCCACCAGGATCTCCCCCTGTTGAACGTCGTAGAACCGGTTCAGCAGAGCGATGATGGTGGATTTCCCGGCGCCTGTAGCGCCGACTACCGCGACCTTTTCTCCCGGGGCCACTTTGAAGGATATGTCGCGGAGTACCGGCTCTCCGGGATTGTAGTGAAAACAGACCTTTCGGAATTCGATGCTTCCGTTTTTCACCTCGGCGGCCCGGGCCTCTCCGGGGGAGCCGATGGAAGGTTTTGTGTCCAGGAGTTTGAAAATGCGCTCGGAGGCGGCCATCGCGGACTGAAGGATCGTGTATTTTTCGCTGAGGTCCGAGATCGGCCGGAAGAACCGGTCCGAATACTGAATAAAAGCCACCAGGGTTCCCAGAGTTAAGGCGCCGGCGAGCACCTGGAGGCCGCCGTACCAAACGATGAGGGCTATGGCGGAAGCAGAGATCACTTCGAGGATGGGATAGAAAATTGCATAGTAAAAGATGGATTGCAAATTGGCGTCGAGGTGGTCCTTGTTGATCAGGGTGAACCGCTGGTACTGCTTCTGCTCGCGGCCAAAAAGCTGAACCACCGCCGCGCCGGTTATGTTCTCCTGCAGAAAAGCGTTGATGCGCGCAATGGCCGTCCGGACATTCCGGTAGGAGTCGCGCACCTTTATTTTAAACATCAGCGTGGCCAGGACAAGGAAGGGAAGGATGGCGAAAATGGTGAGCGCAAGCCTGTAATTGAGCAGAAAGAGGGAAATGACGATCCCGGAAAGCATGAAGATGTCTTCGAAAACGGAAATGACGCCTGAAGTGAACAGTTCGTTCAGGGCATCCACATCGGTGGTGACGCGCGTCATCAGTCGCCCGACGGGATTTTTGTCGAAGAAGGCCACATCCATGTTCTGCAGGTGCCGAAAGATTTCCATGCGCAGGTCGCGCATGATTTTCTGACCCATGAGGTTGATGAGCATGGTCTGGCCGAAGCCCAGCACAAAGACCAGGACGAGGGTCAGCATATACAGGACTGCCACCTGGCTGAGTCCGTGCATGTTGTTTTCGCGAATATGCCGGTCGATGGCGATCTTTGTGAGGTAGGGCTGGACGACCGATAACGCCGAACCCGCCAGGAGGCAAAGGATCGCAAGATAGGCCGATCCCCGGTAGGGCCGGATATAGGCGAGAAGACGCCGCATCAGCCGCGCATCGTAGGCTTTGCCCAAAACCTGATCTTCATGAACATCCGCTGCCATATTTCAGGTTGTCGCCAACTCCTCTTCGAGGAGCTGCTTTCTGTAGAGATCCGCGTACGCGCCCTGCAATTCCATCAGCGACTCGTGGGTCCCTCGCTCCACGACGGCGCCGTCTTTCAGCACCACGATCTGGTGCGCGTTGCGGACCGTGGAGATCCGGTGGGAAACCAGTATGGTGGTCCGGTCGCGCATGATCCGTGTCAGCTGTTCGAGAATTTTTTCCTCGGTATATGTGTCGACATTCGACAGGGAATCGTCGAAGATCAGGATCCTGGGCAGGGTGGCCACAGCCCGGCTGATGGCTACCCTCTGCTTCTGCCCTCCGGACAGGGTTATCCCCCGTTCACCCACGTAGGTCTGCATCTTGTTGGAGAATGTTTCGATGTCCTCCGCGATCTGAGAGGCCCTGGCCGCCTGCTCCACCTCGGGATCGGTCATTCCCGAACGGCTTCCGAATGAGATGTTTTCCCGAATGGTGTCCGAGAACAGGAACGTTTCCTGGGGGACATGGCCGATGTTCCTGCGCAGTTCCGATACGGGCCACTGCCGTATGTCCCTGCCATCGATTAAAACCGTCCCCGGCGGGGGATTAAAAAGCCTCGGGATCAGGTTCACAAGAGTCGATTTTCCGCTGCCGGTGCGCCCCACGATCGCCAGCGTGGTCCCGGCCGGCGCCGAGAGGCTGACGCCGCGAAGAGCGGGGCCGGTGGAGTTGGGGTATTGAAAGGTCAGGTCCCGTATCTCCAATGCGCCCTGAACCGGCTCGGGAGCGATCGCTCCCTCTTCGTCCTGTATCTCGGGTTTCGCGTGCATAACCTCCAGTATTCTTTCCATGGACGCGGCGCCGCGCTGAAAAATATTGATGACCCAACCCACGGCTATGGTGGGCCAAGTCAGCATGGCAAGGTAGCCCATAAAGGCCACAAACTCGCCCAAAGTCAGCCGGCCCAGGATAACCTGGCGCCCGCCGTACCAGAGCAGCGCAACCGAAGACATGCCTATCAGCGCGGTCATGAGGGGATAAAAAATTCCCCAGAGGCGTATCAGCGATACATTCCGGCGGATATATTCGGTATTGAGCCTCCCGAATTCATCAATTTCGGAGTGTTCTCTGGCAAATGCCTTAACGACGCGAATCCCCGAAATATTTTCCTGGGCTTTGGTGCTCAGGTTCGAGAACTGTTCCTGGATACTCTCGAATCGATCGTGGATTTGGTTTCCGAGTTTCTTGACGGTGAGCGATACCAGGGCCAGCGGAACATAAGCCATCAGCGTCAACTGCCAGTTCAGATTCAACAGGATGGTCGTGCTGATGATTACCAGGGCGACGGTGTTCATGGAATACATGATGCCCGGACCGAGGACCGATCGAACTGCGTTGAGGTCGTTGGTGGCCCTGGACATAATGTCCCCCGTGCTGCGGGACTGAAGGAAGGACAGAGACATTTTCTGAACATGGGCCAGGAAATCGTTGCGAAGGTCGTATTCGACCAGCCGGCTCACCCCGATCAGTGTCCTTCTCATCCAAAAGCGGAAAATGCCTTCCACCACCGAAATACCCAGTATCAGCGCCGCGTACAAGGGCAGTCTGCCCCTGGAAATATCCTGTTTGAGGCCATCCACGACATATTTCAGCACCCACGGCGAAAACATGCTGGCGACTACCGTCAGGACCACCATCAGAGAGCCCAACGCTATCTTGAGGCGGTACTTGCCCAGATAGGGCAGCAGGAATAGAAGGGGGTATTTTTTATCGGTCATGGAAGAGATTCGTCCGTCGGCCTGGCTGGAATTTCCGCCTGATGTGTCTTAACCCGCCGTGTTCTTGAGACTCGGAGGCGTTGTCCTTGTGCAAGCGGAAAGCCCCCGCGACCCTCATTTGCATTATGGTAAACCGCCGCCTATGGCGGCGTGACTCGAAAAGGCTCTACCGTTCCGGGGCGCGTCCTGAAGAAACAGAAAAGAGAATGATGAATATCGAATGATGAATGTCGAATGTCGAAGTAGAGGTCTGAAGAGGCAGGCATCGCAAAATATGCAAGCGTTCAAATACTTCATAATTCGAAATTCATTATTCGACATTCGTGTTGATCTCGCTGCCCCCATCCTGGGGGCTTCCTGATACCAACCGCTCTGCGGGTGGAGTATTCATTTCTTAACCGGTTCCGCCCTGGCTGCACGCATATCTTTATAAGGTACGAGGGGGCCCCGGCGCAACTTGAACTCGACCGAATAGCTTCCGAACTCCCCACTGTAGTTTGGATAGAGCAGCTCGAATCGAGCTGTCTGGCCCGGATCGATGGTTTCTGTGCTCATGCGAACCACGGTTGTTTCCAGCGTCGTGCCGTCGTGGGCGTAGAAGCGCACGGCCGCATCCAGTTTCTCGACGGGAACAGGAGAGATATTTCTCACAACCCCGCGTATCAGGAAGTCCGTGCCCTTTACCTCGTCTCCCAGGTAAAGAAATGCGATTTTCTCGGGTGGGGCAATCCCATGCCGAGCTCGCAGGCGGTCCGCCATGCGATCGACGGCGGGCTGCGGCAGCAGGATCAGAACCAGTCCCGCCGCCACGATTAGGCTCAGCAGCGCCAGGAACGCGCGAAACAGATCGGCCGTCATCCTGGAATGCTTATCCAGAGTTATAAACGCCGGTACTTCCGGCGCTTGCGAGGCAGATCCGCCATCCGCCGGAGCCTCCGGAGAGGCGGCGCTAACGTTTTCGCTTACGGCTTGCGGAGCAGCGCTTGCGACCTGCGGCGTTTTCTCATTCGGGAGCTTCAGAAGCAAAACACGCCCGGTTGCCTTCTTCAATCCCTTTTCTTTGTTTCGATAGATGAGATAAGAGGCTGCGACAATGAGGACGGCCAGTGCTATGAAGAAGATTCGATAAACGATGGGGTCTGAAAATATCGAGATCAACAAGTTACCTGGATGGACCTGTGGGAAATCGGGGCTGCCTGGGATCGACCGGCTGCGGGCTTTTGCCCCAGAATCCCTTTTTTTCATTCGAGGGCGCTTCACTGCCCAGCAATTTCATGCTTATTTTCCCGAGGATGCGCTTTTCATAGGTGCCCAGGGAATCGAGGGGCAACCATTTTTCTGTCCCGTCGACATCCCGGTTCAGCGCCTCCATTTTTGTGCGGATCGTGAGCATAGTCTCAGTCGGGGAGATTATGTCCATAAGGGCTTCGACCGAATAGCGCGCTTTGAGCCAGCTGCCTGTGACCGTATCCTTTTTGATGGCAACCTTATCGACTTCGCTCGAGGTCAAGGAGCCCGTGATGAATTCAGAGGGACGGGTGGTTATGACCCCTCCCTTCCGGTCTTCGACCTCAATTTTGAGTTCCATATCCTCAAATACGGCGCGAACCACGTTGGCAACAGCATCGATCTTATTTACAAACTTGACCGGGTCCGGGAGATTGGGCTTTTGCGATTGCGCGTACAGAGTGACGGCGCCGAGTGCGCACAACAGTGCCGCCGCAAGCCCCAGCAGCTTGTCCCCAAGGCCATGAAATTCCGGTAACTGTAAGCGCATGCGGAAAATGTAACACCGGCCTCGACTCAAGTCAATCTCTGGCCGGACAGTATGGATCCAGGCGTTTTAAAGAGGAATTCTAATCGTTGGCAACATGGACCTGCACCGAAAAAACGCCGGACGAATGCAAACCCCGAATTGGGCTGAGGCTTCAAATACAGAAAGGGGCAGGGTTTGCTTATCGGCATTAAATATTGCCGGTTTGTTGCATGTGCCGGTTGATATCTGTATCCTTGGAATGAAAATTGCCGTTTTGATCGCCGATGGATATTCATTTGCGAAATCGGAGAAAGCTGATCTGTTTATGGCCAAATATTCCACCAATTGGGTCGATTACCGCCTGCCGACCGGGCAGGAATTTTCAGTGGCAATCTGTGGATATACCGGGAAGGTGCGCCACATGTACATTGGCAACGACCCGGTGCGCCGCCAGTTTATAACCCATGTCTTCGTCGATGACGAGTCCTGCCATACCGGCGCACATTGTCTGGCTTTGGATTGCCCCTTGAACCGTTCGGAGCAGGAGCATCTTCTCCACATGCTGGACATGAACGAAGATGAACCCCTGGATCCGGAAGCCGCCAAACAATGGGAGACCGAAAGCACCCTGGAGTGCTTCCTGAAGTTTGCTCAAAAAATCCATGAGCTCCTCCCGGAAGAGCTTAAAAAACCTCAGGAACCGCTGGAGGAATGATTTGAGCCGCCGGAAGCAGACCGTATTACATTGCGGGCTTGCCCCGCGATGTCCGCCGGAACGCCAGTGACTTCTGGTACCGGTTTACGGCATTGAGGTGGGATCTGTAATCGGTGGAAAACTGGTGAGTCCCGTCATTGCGTGATACGTAATACAGGTAATCGGTTTGGGCCGGATTCAGGGCGTCTCGGATAGAACGGGCTCCCGGGTTGGCGATCGGCCCGGGGGGCAGGCCGGCATGCAAATAGGAGTTATAGGGTGATTCCATTTGCAGATCTGCCTTGCCCAGCCGTCCACGATAGGTGCCTGCCAGTTTCATCGCATAGATAATGGTTGCGTCGCACGCCAGAGGAATTTTCCTCTCCAGCCGGTTGATCAGAACCGATGAAACCAGCCGTCCTTCTCCGGGGTCCTTGACCTCTTTCTCGATCAGGGATGCGAGAACAACGATTCGCGGGACGCTCAGGCGGGCTTGCCCCGGCGACTGCGCCGCTATCCGCGCGTATCTTTCCCGAAACTGTTCCACCATGGTGCGGATAACATCCTCGGGCCCGTCTCCCCGGCCGAATCGATAGGTTTCCGGGAAAAGGTATCCCTCCAGATTTTTGGCGCCGGGGTCCAGGTCCCGTATCCAGTCGGTCCGCATCAGCGCCCGCTCCAGTTCCGCAAAGTTTCCCAGACCTTTCCCGGCCAGCAGTTCCACGGTCTCTCGAGCCGTCAATCCTTCCGGAATGGTCACGGACCGGAAATATACGTCTCCATGAACCAGCCTCTGCGCGATACGCCGCGGCGTTGCAGGTTCGGAAAACCTGTATTCCCCGGCCCGGATGCGGCGGCTGTTCCCTGTGTACCGCATGTAGAGTGTGAAAGGCAGCTCTGTGTGCAGGATCTTTGCATTTACCAGCAGCCGGACAACTTCATTGGTGCTCGAGCCGGCCGGTATGTTTACAAAGGTGCCTTCGGCGGTCCCCCCATAATAGGGGCTTTCAAGCTCCGAGCGAAACCAGGCTCCCGCAAGAAACAGGCAGAGCAGGGCGGCGGAAGAAGCGGCAACAAGGAAAAATATAAGGCGTCGCAACGCTATCTCTCCCTAAGGTATCTTTCCAGAATCAGCGCCGCGGCGAGAGAGTCTGCCGTGCGATACTTTTTTCGCTGCTTCGTGTTCATGCTCCGCCAGATTTCCTCGGCGTCCAGCGATGAAAGCCTTTCGTCCACACCGGCCACCGGAATCGCGAGAGCGGTTTGAAGCGCTCTCCTCAGCTGGTCCATCCTGAGCGCCGGGTCTCCACGCGTGCCGTCCATGTTCAGGGGAATTCCAATCACCAGCTTACGGATCTCAAGGGCGCCGATTACGGACCGGATCCTTTTGATAAAATCTCTCTGTCCCATATTGGGGATCGATGCCAGAGGCTGCACGGTCACGCCCAATTCATCGCAATAAGCCAGCCCGATGTTTCTTGCACCATAGTCCAAGGCCAGAATTTTACCTGTCGAGTCCACTCAATCATTGGATCATACACGCATCAGCCGGTCAACCCGTTCGCTTAATCGGACGGGTCTGGAGCTCCATCCTCACGAAAATGATAGTGTCTGGAGCCCCGTCCTCACTAAAGCCAAAGGTTGACCCAATCTTGCAGACGGACGGAAAACGCATTTGAATGGCTGCTCCAGTTGCTATAATATTCATCAGTTTATGTCCCTACCCGGCTGGGAGGTAAGATGTTCAATAAGGGTAAATCTATCGTCTTCCTTGGATCGCTGCTCATTGTTCTTTATGGGCTTTCGGCGCTCTTCTATGGCAAGGTCGTCGCCAGAGATGACGCCTACAAGGAACTCGCCGTTTTTATGGACGTCCTCAAAAAGATCAATGATGATTATGTCGAAGCGCCCGACATGAACAAAGTTCAGGAGGGCGCCATGAGAGGGCTGATAGATGCCCTGGACCCCTATTGCAGCTTCCTTTCCAAGGAGCAGTATGAGGCTCTTCAGAAGCGTAATGCAAACGGGAGCGTAAACCTCGGGATTGTCCTCTCCAAAAGATCCGACGTGATTTACGTGGTGTCGTGCGAGCGCGATGGGCCCGCGGCAGAAGCCGGCATCCGCCCGGGGGATTACCTGCTCGCCGTGGGAGGGCAAAGCGTCGAGGACAAAAGCATCCCGGAGGTCGACAGCCTGCTGCGCGGCATTCCGGAGTCCCGGGTCAAAGTTACGATATTCAGAGGCACCCGAACAAAGCCGATGGATATCGAGATGACCTTCAAATCCCGGTCCGCGACTCCGGTCAGCTCCAAAATGCTGGATGGGAATGTCGGATTCCTGGATATTTCGTCTTTGGCCGGCGCATCGCTGGAGCAGGTCAAGGTCCGGCTGAAGACGCTGATCTCTGCGGGCGCGCAGCAGATCCTGCTGGACCTGCGCGACTGTGCAGATGGCGAGCCGTCAAGCGGCGCGGAGCTGGCCAACTACTTCTTGCGCGACGGCATCCTTTACTATAGCCAGAACCGGCAAGGCGAAAAGGTTCACGTCGTCGAAGCAAAAGCCGAAAATTTCATCACCGGCCTCCCTGTGGTTGTCCTGATCAACGGTTCAACAGCGGGCGCTGCAGAGCTTGTTGCCGGAGCAATGAAAGACAGGGGGCGGGCGACCATCGTGGGCGAAAAATCGTTCGGGGTCGGTTCGGCCCAGCGGACGATACCGTTGAAAAGCGGTGCTGTGCTCATTTTGTCCACGGCCAAGTACTGCACGCCGGGAGGAAAAGTCATCCAGGACGAGGTTGTTCGAAAGGCGGGCATTTCTCCGGATATTCAGGCGCCGGATGACGATAAGCGCCAGGACCTGGCTGTCGAATCGTACTATGACGACCAGGATGACGCGGGCAAATTCCGTTTGCTGCAGGAAAAGATCGACAAGATTCAGCTGGACAAGGCGCTGGAAATCCTGGCCGGCGAGAGAGCCAAAAAGGCCGCATGACGGCGAAGGGTATTGACACTATTTCGGCCTTTCTGGTAGTTTAAATCCTTATTTTTTAGGCGCGTAGCTCAGGGGGAGAGCACTTCCTTGACGCGGAAGGGGTCAGCGGTTCAAATCCGCTCGCGCCTACCATATTTTTTTGCCATGCGGATTTGGGCCTGAGGCGGAAGGATCCGGAGCCGAGGGCGCGGCCGAATCGCATTTGAAAATGCGGAAAGAAGCTCGCAGCGAGCGTTCCTCCTTGGATGAATGAGTCTGATGAAAGTTACCCGTCACGTTGATTTTCCTGCCAGGTTTACAGACTAGCAAACAAAAAGGATCTTTTTCTGTCCTTTCGATCGGATCGGGCAAGGGGTGGTTTATAGAATATGTCGCTGAAAATCAGATACGCGGACGGCTCCATTGGCGAAATAGCGGATGAAAATGCGGCGCTCGAGGTTTACCGCCACAGCATTTCCCATCTTATGGCTGCGGCGGTAAACAGCCTCTTTCCGGGGACACACCTGGGTATCGGCCCGGCCATCAGCGACGGCTTCTATTACGATTTCGAGCGCCCTGAAGGCTTTGCGGAAGGGGACCTGGCAAAAATCGAAAACAGGATGCGCGAAATTGCGGCCCGGGATCTCCTCTATGAACCATCGACGATGTCTCAGGAGGAGGCGATTGATTATTTCCAGAGGCAGGGAGAGCACCTTAAGGTCGAGCTGATCCGGGAAAAGGCCGGCGAACGCCTGTCTTGCTACCGTCTGGGCGGCCTGGTGGATTTCTGCACCGGCCCGCATCTCTACTCCACGGCGCAGATTCATCCCGAAAGCTTCCATGTTCTCAGCATCGCCGGTTCATACTGGCGGGGCGACGAGCACAACCAGCAGCTGCAGCGGATCTACGGGACAGCGTTCCTGACGCCTGAAGCGCTCTCGGAATACCTGAAACAGATCGAGGAAGCCAAAAAGCGCGACCACCGCAAGCTGGGAAAGGATCTCGATCTTTTCAGCATGTCGGAGGAAGCCGGACCCGGCCTGGCATTCTGGCACCCGAAGGGCACCCGGGTGCGGCTGATCATCGAGGATTTTCTGCGCAAAGAGCTTTACCGGCGGGGATACGAATTTGTGACGACGCCCCACGTGGCGCGCGACGTTTTGTGGAGAACTTCCGGGCATTACGACTACTATCGGCAGAACATGTACGTGTTCAACATCGATGACGATGAGTTTGTCATCAAACCGATGAACTGCCCCGGGCACATCCAGATCTACAAATCGCACATGCGCAGCTATCGGGATTTGCCCATTCGCTATGCCGAATTCGGAACGGTCTACCGCTATGAAAAGAGCGGCGTCCTTCACGGCATGCTGCGAGTCCGCGGCTTTACCCAGGATGACGGCCATATTTTCTGCACGCGCGACCAGGTTTACGGCGAGATTTCCGATACCATGGACCTGGTTTTATTTATAATGCAAAGCTTCGGATTCGATCAGTACAAGGTGGAGCTTTCCGTCCGCGACGAATCGAAAAAGGGCGACTACGCCGGCACAGAAGAAGACTGGAAGCTGGCCGAGGAAGCTTTGACCCAAGCGCTGCGCTCGCGGGGGATCGGGTGGAAGCGGATGGAGGGTGAGGCCGTATTTTACGGGCCAAAGATCGACGTCAAGCTGATCGACGCCATCGGCAGGCCCTGGCAGCTTTCGACGGTTCAGTTCGACTTCACCCTGCCGAAGCGCTTCGATCTGTCGTATGTGGCCTCCGACGGGTTGGCACACCAGCCCGTAATGGTGCACCGGGCGCTGCTCGGGTCGGTCGAACGCTTTCTCGGCGTCCTCATCGAGCATTACGCAGGGGCGTTCCCGATATGGCTGGCGCCGGTTCAAGCGGTTATAATACCTATTTCCGAGCGTCATCATGAGTATGCCCGCCAGGTAATGCGCCGGCTGACGGAGGCTGACCTCCGGGTCGAGATTGACGGCAGGAATGAAAAGATGGGCTTCAAGATCCGGGAAGCCCAAAACCGCAAGATCCCCTATATGCTCGTGGTCGGGGATAAGGAGTCGCAGTCGGGAGAGGTTTCGGTGCGAAACCGCTTCCAGGGAGACGAAGGGTCTCAGCCCCTAGGAGGCTTTTTGGAGAAAATTGAGGGATTCATCAAATCCCGGGCAGTCCGTCCGTAGACGCGGCCACCCGGTGTTTCTCTCAAAACAAAAGGAGGTTGCCAATCACAACAGCCAAACAAGTCAGGGTTCGTGTTAATGAATTGATCCGGGCAAAGGAAATCCGGGTAGTGGACGAAGAGGCGGGGCAGCTGGGAATCATGACTCCCGAACAGGCACTGGCCCTCGCACGGTCCCGGGAACTGGACCTCGTGGAAGTAGCGCCCGGGGCAAATCCCCCCGTTTGCAGGATCATGAATTACGGCAAGTTTCAATACCAGAAAAGCAAGCGAGCCCACGAGGCGAAAAAACATCAGAAGCAGGTGGTCCTTAAAGAGGTTAAGTTCCGGCCCAAGACCGAGGATCATGATTTTCAGTTCAAGAAGAATAACATCCTGCGGTTTTTGACGGAAGGGAACAAGGCCAAGGCAAGCATTGTCTTCCGAGGACGGGAGATGACGCACCAGGAACTGGGGCGCAAACTGATGGACAGGCTGGTGGCTGAGCTGGCAGAGATCGCCGATGTCGAGCGGCCCCCAAAAATGGAAGGGTACGCCCTGGTCGGCATATTTTTGCCGAAAAAGCGATAGGTTTTACTGTCGTCTGAATCCCCTGCTTCATGTATTATCCGACCCAAAGGGGTATAGTGTGATTGGTTTCACATCTTAATCATATGCTGGGAGAACGCCTGTGAAGCGTAAGACAACAAAAAGCGCGGCAAAACGTTTCAAAGTAACCGGGACGGGTAAAATCATGCGCCGCCACAGCCATGCCCGTCACATATTGACCAAAAAACCCCGCAAGCGCGTGAGAAAACTTGTGGACAGCGCACGGGTGAGCAAAGCGGACCATAAGCGCGTCAAGAAGATGCTGAACATCTGATTTTCTGACCGGAATTTGGAGTAAATAGATGCCAAGAGTAAAAAGAGGGAACAAACGCATCCAGCGCCGGAAAAAGATTCTGGGGCTGGCCAAGGGATATCGCCTGACCAAGAGCAAGCTTCACAGGTCCGCAAAGGAATCTGTCGATCGCGCGCTCCAGTTCGCATACCGTGACCGGCGGGCCAAGAAGCGGGATTTCAGAAGTTTGTTTATCCTGCGGATCGGCGCCGCAGCCCGGAAGAACAATATTTCCTACAGCCGATTTATGAGCGGCCTGAAAAAGGCAAGCATTGCCCTCGACCGCCGGGTCCTCGCCGAGATCGCCATTAAAGATCCCGAAACCTTTACTCAACTGACCGAAAGTGCCAAAGCGGCACTGGCGGCTGCCTAAGATTTTCCGTCTCACAGACTCGGATTCGAGAGCGCCCGGGTGTCCTGCCACGCCGGGCGTTTCCTTTTAGGGTTTCCCGTTTCCCGTTTTGAAGATGTCTAGAAACCGGAAACGGGGAACCCATAAACTGCAGAGGTAGCCATGAATGATCTCATAGACAAGTTGCGGCAGCGTTTTGAAGAGGATTTTGCCACCATTACGGGAATGGAGAGCTGGAAAGCTGTGAGGGACAAATACCTGGCCCGGGACAGCGGAGTGATAACCACGGCGCTGAAAAAGCTCCGCGATCTCCCCAAGGATCAGCGCCCCGCCTTCGGCCAGGCGATGAATCAGCTCCGGGCCCGCGCCGAGGAAAGACTCCAGGAGAAATATGCCGCTGCCAAAGCCGCGGAACATACGGCGAACCAGAGGCGCACCGATGTAACCAGACCCGGCTTTCCTTTCGCCCTGGGCAGTGCCCATCCCATCCGGAGGCTGCAGGCCGAAATCGAGCAGGCGTTCGTGAATCTGGGCTTCCAGGTCATGAACCTGCACGAGATCGAGAAGGAATATTACAATTTTGAAGCTCTGAATATGCCACGCAACCACCCCGCGCGGGATGCGCAGGACACCTTTTACTTTGACGAAACCATGCTGCTGCGCTCCCACTGCACATCGGTCGACGTGCACGCCATGGAGACGATCCGGCCTCCCATCCGCGCCGTCACCACGGGCAAAGTCTATCGGCGGGATCCTGCCGACGCGACACACTCCCCGATGTTTCACCAGGTGGATGTCGTGGTCGTGGAGGAGGGAATTACATTGGGAGACATGAAAGGGATGCTCGAAGCATTTCTCAAGCAGATCTTTCATCCTAATATTCGGATGCGCCTCAGGCCGGGCTTTTTCCCGTTCGTGGAGCCGGGCGCTGAAGTCGACATCAGCTGCATCTTCTGCTCCGGCAAAGGATGCCCCAAATGCAAGCAGAGCGGCTGGATTGAAATCCTCGGCGCGGGGATGGTTCATCCCAAGGTACTGCGCATGTCGGGCCTCGACGACTCGCGATATTCCGGCTTCGCATGGGGCCTCGGCATAGACCGGGTGGCTATTCTCAAATACGGCGTGGACGATATACGGCTCTTCTTCGAAAACGATCTCAGGTTTTTGAAGCAGTTTTGATCCGTCGCGCCTGACAGACAATCGATGCGCGCAGGCATTTATCAGGAGTTCTTTTATGAAAATCAGCCTTGAGTGGCTTCAGGAATATGTCGAAATAAAGGAAAGCCCGGAACAACTGAAAGAAGACCTTTCCATGATCGGGCTTCTGGTGGAAGCCATAGCGAAAGCTCCGGGGACCTCTGTTCTGGAGGTCGAAGTGACTTCAAACAGGCCGGACTGCCTGAGCTACATAGGAATCGCGCGGGAAGTGGCTGCGCTTTACCGGCGGCTGCTGAAGCGGCCCCCGCAGCAGGAGCCTCTCCGTGCTGCGTCCGAAAGAATCCCATACGGGATCGAGGTGCGCGATGAGGACCTGTGCCCGCGGTACGTGGCGCTGGTGCTCGACGGCATTCGCGTGGGGACATCCCCGGCCTGGATGCAGCAACGCCTCGAGGCCGCCGGGATGAGGCCCGTGAACAACATAGTCGACATCACCAACTATGTCCTCCTGGAGATGGGCCACCCGCTTCACGCCTTCGATTTTGATCTGGTGCGCGGGCAAAAAATCGTCGTCGCACGGGCTCAACCGGGCGAACGCATGGAAACCCTGGACGGAGTTCAGCGAGAATTGGACGGAGAGATGCTGTTGATCAACGACGGCGAGGGAGCTGTCGGCATAGCGGGCGTCATGGGCGGACTGAACTCGGAAATCTCTCTGTCCACAACCCGCGTACTTCTGGAGTCCGCCTATTTCAATCCGACCTCGGTGCGACGCACCTCGAAGAAACTCGGCCTCTCGACGGAGGCCAGCTACCGTTTCGAGCGGGGCGCGGATTGGGAAAACACGGTGCCCGCGATTGCGCGTACCTGTTACCTGATTGAGCAGCTTGCCGGCGGCAGGATCGCAGGCAGCCTCCAGGATGTCTACCCCCGGCGGAAGGAGCCGGTACGGATTTTGCTGAGGCGAAAAAACGCGTCCGCCCTGCTTGGGGTCGATTTGTCCGCCGAATTTATCGAATCCACCCTGCGGCGCCTGGAGTTCAAGGTCGAAGCGGGCGAAAAGGATTCCTGGACCGTCACCTGCCCGACTTACCGCGCGGACATGGAACTGGAAGCAGACCTGATCGAGGAACTGGCGCGTTTCTACGGTTACCAGAATATTCCGGCGACTCTGCCGCCCAGCAAAGGAGTGGGGGCTCACTCCCCGGTGTACCGCCTCGAGCAGGCGGTTCGGGAAATCCTGATCGGGCAGGGATACAGCGAAGCGGTAAATCTCAGCTTTGCTCTGGAACCGGATCACTCCGATTTCCCTCCTCTGCATGGCGCGCGCATCGCGATAAAAAATCCTTTGACCGAGGATACCCAGTACATGCGCACTGCATTGGCTCCTGGGCTGGTCCGGTCGGCAAAGCGGAACTTTAACTATGACCAGCGCCTGGTCCGGCTGTTCGAAATCGGCAAAGCTTATGAATCGGGGCCGGATGGGTCACCCGTGGAACGCAATGTCCTGGGCATCCTGGGAACGGGCGGATTTGCGGAACGGAATTGGGTGAATCCAAATTCAGAGTACGGCTTCTTTCATCTGAAGGGCGTTCTTGAGTCGCTCCTGGACGGAATCCGAATCCGTTCCTTCGAGTTCGTGCCGACGGATGAAGCTGGCTGGCTGAATCCCGCGGAGAGCGCCGTCCTGAAAATCAACGGAGAAACGGTTGGCGTGCTCGGGGCCGTTTCTGCGTCTCTGGATGATAAATACAAACTCAGACAGCCCGTTTACGTCGCGGAAATCGAGTTCGAACGTTTGTTGCCTGCCGCCTTTTCCCCGGTATCCTACGAACCTCTTGCCAGATACCCATCGGTGAAGCGGGATATGTCGATTGTCGTGGACCGGGATTTGGCATATCAAAAAATCCAGCAGGGCATTCTGGGGCTGTCGATCCCGGGGTTGACCGGACTGGAACTGATCGATATTTATCAGGGCGAGAAAATCCCGGCCGGCAAGCTCAGCATGACGTTGAGGTTCACTTTTCAAGATCGCGAAAAGACCCTGACGGTTGACCGGGTGCAGGGTTTCATTGATACTGTTTTGTCATATCTGTCCAATACTTTTAAAGTGGGGCTCAGATCCTTATGAACGAGAACAAACCTCAGCGGGAATTCACAGGTCTTGAACGTTTTGGCCAGCTTGAGGACAAGATCTTCCGCATGGTGGAGGAATACAAATCCATTCGCAGAGACAACGAAATCCTCAAAGCCGAAAACCAGCAGTTGAAGGAGGAGGTCGGGTCTCTTCGCAAAAATGAATCCATGGTTCATGACAATCTGGCACAGTATCAGAAGGAGCGTGAAGAGCTGCGGGAGCGGGTTGAAAAGGCCCTGTCTCTTCTCGCCACCTTAGAGGCGCGCTGAAGGGACCGGACGATCCCCGATGGGGCGCGAGGACGAGCCCATGAGCGAACAGCCGGAACCTAGATCTGTCCGAGTCAAGATTTATGACCGGGAATATACGCTGCTGACCACCGGGGATCCGGAACGTCTTAAGGTTTTGTGCGCCGGCCTCGACAAGAAGATGCGCGAGGTTACCGCTTCCACGGGATCTGTGGATACGCTGAAGGTCGCGATCCTGGCGGCCCTGAACCTGCTCGACGATCTGCAGCGTTCCAGGGAAGAGCTGCAGCGGCTGGATGATTCCGTTGGCCGTCGTTCCCAGGCCTGCGCCTCGATGCTCGACCGAGCTATCGTGGAACGTTAGAACGTTGAACGTTTGCACGTTTGAACGTTAAAACGTTAGAACCATCCTCCTCACCTCATTTATCGAAGCGCTTTTCAACGTTCAACGTTCAAACGTGCAAACGTGCAAACGTTCAAACGTCATTTCAGAGAGAGTAGGGGAGGTTGAGCCGCTCAATGGAGGTTGCCCGGCCGCTCGCCTCGTCGATTTCGATTACGGCTCCGCAAATCCTTAAATTCCCTGAAGCAGGCTCCAGCCGGACCGGTATTTGCCGGAGAAAACGGTCCAGCGCCAGGTCCTGAACGGACCCGATTACGGAATCGTGAGGGCCGGTCATCCCGAGATCGGTAATAAAAGCCGTGCCGCGCGGCAGGATCCGCTCATCCGCAGTCTGGACGTGCGTGTGCGTGCCCACGATTGCGCTGACCTGCCCGTCAAGAAACCAACCCATCGCCTGTTTCTCGGAGGTCGCTTCCGCGTGAAAGTCCACAATAATGATCGAGGTCTGCTTGCGCATCAATTCCACCGCAGCCAAGCCCGTGGTGAAGGGACAGTCGATGCTCGCCATGAACACGCGCCCCTGCAGGTTCAGCACACCGACGCGCACGCCGCAGCTGGTGTCGCCGATATACATGCCCGATCCCGGGACTCCCTTCGGGTAGTTATGGGGACGAAGGAGCCTGGGCTGTTCCGAGAGGTAGGGGGTGATGGCGCGCTTGTCCCAGATGTGGTTGCCGGAGGTGAGAATGTCTATCCCGCATTTCAGGAGCTCCTCGGCAATCGGCTGGGTGATGCCGAATCCGCCGGCGGCATTTTCAACATTGGCGATACAGAAATCGATGCGGTACTCGTGAGTAATCCCGCGCAGCTTTTCCTGCACCAGTTTCCTGCCCGGTTTCCCGAATATATCGCCCAAGAAGAGAGTTCGCATTTCACTCCGCTTTTCCAAGGATCCGCAAAAAAAAGTGCCCCCGCGCCGCCGTGTGGCATATCTATTTGAACCTTGTCACCAAGGGGGTGTCCTACAGGCTGCGTCAGGCAATCAAGTTCCCGAAGGAAAAGCTCGCACACAGCAGCATGAAACGGACTCCCATCAAATAGAATGTTGGCTCAAATAATGTTTGCCATCACCAACATTGCAGGGGCTATTCACATCATACCTGCAGCAAATGCCCGGGGTCAAGCCGCCCTGCCCGAAAGCCCTCAAAGGGCTGTGAAATCCATGGCGCTCATCAGAAGCTACCAATGAGCCCTGTTTAATGCTTGGCGGCCTTTTTTGTTTTCAGCCGAGATAAGGCCGGAGCATGCGGCCGGTGTGCGATTCGGCGCAGTTGACGATGTCTTCCGGGACTCCCTCGAAAACGATTTGGCCTCCGGCGTCCCCGCCCTCCGGTCCCAGGTCGATGATCCAGTCTGCCGTTTTGATCACGTCCAGGTTGTGCTCGATGACAACCAGGGAATTCCCCGCGCTGATGAGTTTGTCGAAGGCCGCGAGCAGCTTCCGTATATCGTCAAAGTGCAGGCCGGTGGTCGGCTCGTCAAAAACGTACAGGGTATTGTTCGTGCCCGGCTGCGAGATGTAGGACGCCAGCTTGATTCTCTGCGCCTCACCGCCCGAAAGCGAAGTCGCGGATTGACCGAGGCGCAGATATCCCAGTCCGATTTCCTCGAGCACGCGCAGCTTGCGGACAATCCCCTGCCGTCCGGCAAAAAACTCGATGGCCTCGTTCACCGTCATATCCAGAACGTCCGCAATATTTCTGGATTTGTACCGGACTTCCAGAACGGAGCTTTTGAATCGCCTGCCTTTGCAGTCTTCACAGGTCAGTTCGACGTCGGCCAGGAACTGCATCTCGATGGTAACGGTGCCATTGCCCTGGCAGGTTTCACAGCGCCCCGCGCCGAGATTGAATGAAAAATGGCCGGGTCCGAAGCCCCTTCCATAGGCGTCCCGCGTGGAGGCGAAAATGTGGCGTATTTCGTCGAAAGCCTTGGTATAGGTTGCGGGATTGGATCGCGGCGTCCTTCCGATCGGGGACTGATCCACAAGGATGACATCGGAAACACGCTCGGCGCCTCGTATCGCCTCCAGCCCGGACGGGGATTCCCTGATTTCGCCCTTGGCTTTCTTCAGGGCTGCATAAAGCACATCGTGAACCAGGGTGGATTTTCCGCTTCCGCTGACACCCGTGATGCACACGAGCATGCCAAGCGGGATACGCACATTCAGGCGCTTCAGGTTGTGTTTGAATGCGTTGACGAGCTCGATTCCTTGGCCGGAATTTTTACGCCGGAATAGAGGGACGGGGATTCTCAGGTTTCCGCTCAAATAGCGGGCCGTCAACGATTGGGTCAGCGATTTGGAGTTCTGCAGCAGCGACGGGAGATCGCCTTGGTAAACAACCTCTCCGCCATGTTCGCCCGCGCCGGGCCCCAGATCGACAATGTGGTCTGCCGCCCTCATGATCCCCGGATCATGTTCTACAACCAGTACTGTGTTGCCAAGCAGTTTCAGGCTTTTAAGAATTTCAACAAGCCTCTGGCTGTCCCTGGGGTGAAGCCCTATGCTCGGTTCGTCAAGGACATAGAGGGCGCCGACCAAAGTGGACCCGAGTGACGTGGCCAGCTGGATTCTCTGCGATTCGCCGCCCGAAAGCGTGGAGGAGAGCCGGTCCAGGGTTATGTAGCCCAGCCCCACGCGCAGGAGCAGGTCCAGCCGTTGTCGAATTTCGGCCAGAATCCTATCCGCTATTGCGGCCTGGTGCCGAGACAGTTCGAGGCTGGAGAAAAAGCCCGCGGCCTGCTCAATGGTCATGCCTGTCACTCCGGTGATCGACTGGCCCCCGATCAGGACATCCCTCGCTTCCTGTCGCAGCCTCTCTCCATGGCAGGTCAGGCAGGTCGCATAGCCCCTGTAGCGGCTGATAAATATGCGGACGTGCATCTTGTACTTCTTTTGTTCCAGGTATTCGAAGAATCCCAGGATGCCCGGGAAGCTGCCGTGTCCGTGGATGATTTTGTCCCTTACGCTTTCCGCCAGTTCGTTCCAGGGCTCGTCAATGGGGATGCCCTCGCGCCCGGCAAATTGCAGCATGCGGTTTTGAAATCCCCGGTAACGAGGTTTGTTCCACGGATCTATGGCGCCGTCGGCCAGGCTCCTGAATTTATCCGGGATGACCCGGTCAAGATCGATGGTCAGGGTATTTCCGAAGCCCTGGCATTCCGGACACGCTCCGAAGGGATTGTTAAAGGAAAACAGTCTGGGTTCGGGCTCCTGATAGGAGACATGACAAAGCTGGCATTCGAAAGCCTCGCTGAACTTGACCAGAACGCCGGCCGGGTGACGGATCCACCGGATATCGGGGTGCTCGGCCTGCAGAATCTGATCGATTTCGCCCGGCGTATCGGACAGCAGCAGGATCTCCACGTGGCCTTCGGCATCCCGGCTGCAGATCTCGATAGAATCCACAAGACGCTTTCGAATATCGTCCTCGACGACCAGGCGGTCGACGACAACGTGAGCCTCCTTGACGGCGCTTTTACGCAAAGCGGCCACCGCCTCGTTCAGATCGACGGTTTCGCGGCCGACCAAGAGCCGGACATAGCCCTGTTGCCGGAGGCCCGGAAGCATCATCGACAGGCGATCCTCCGGCTGCGAACCGGAGGATTTTACTTTGGCTCCCTTCCGAGCGGCGCTCCCCGCCTGCGGCGGTCCGGAAGGATCGAGTGCGAGACGCATGCAAAGATAGACTCGCCGGCCTCGCGGCAAGGACATTACGAAGTCGGCGATTTTTTGGGGCGTGTCCTTCTCGACAACCCGTCCGCACAAATGGCAGTAGGTTGTTCCGATGCGCGCAAACAGCAAGCGCAGGTAGTCGTTGATCTCGGTAACGGTCCCGACGGTGGACCGGGGATTCCGGGAGTAGTTTTTCTGGCGGATGGCAAGAGCCGGGCAAATCCCCTCAATATCGTCCACATTCGGCCGGTCAATCCGCTCCAGAAACTGTCTGGCATAAGCGGAGAGGGATGCGATGTAGCGGCGCTGGCCTTCGGCGTAAAGCGTGTCGAAAGCGAGGCTGCTTTTGCCGCTGCCGGACACTCCGGTAACCACTGTCAGGGAATTGAGGGGAATCGGGACGGTGATATTTTTCAGGTTGTGAACCTTCGCGCCCCTGACAATGATCGCGTCTTTCTGTTCAAAGCTCACAGCGCGGAATCCCTCCAGGCAGGCAAACAGGCAATAATATTAAGGGCTTTTGGCCTTGTCAACGATCCCAAACCAGACAGCACGGCCACGGCAAAGTCCGTGAGCAGCCCCGTGGGTCTCCCCACGGGGCTGCTC
>CAYYTC010000062.1:0-28163 GCA_964474425.1 uncultured Acidobacteriota bacterium | reverse complement strand
CCATTTTTGACAAATTCATAACCGTAAGACAGCCTCGTCAGGCCGGGCTTATGGGTGAATAGGAAATGAGCGCCAAAGGCGCGGCACAAATTGTTCGGGTCATTGGTTTTAGTGTCGCCCCTTCGGGGATTTCTAATTTCCTAATCCTTACCCCGGGCTCACGCCCGGGGCTATTTTCTGCCGGCCCTCCGGGCCTGGATGTCGCATTTCGCGACAGAAACTAGCTAAGTCCCTAATCGGAACGGGCCCCGATACAGCGGCAGGGAGGATCCGGGAACAGAGCCAATGGCATCCGCCGTCATCGATGTGGAGAACCTCCGAGTAAAGCTTGGGCGACGGGAAATCCTCCGCGGGATATCCTGCCGCCTTGGCACGGCGGGAACCGGTAAGGCGATCGGATTGCTGGGGCCGAACGGTGCGGGAAAATCGACCTTCATCCTGACTTTGCTGGGATTCCACAAGCCGCAGGACGGACACATGCGCGTCCTGGGCTACGACTGCAGGAGCCGGCAGCGGGAGATACGGACGCATACGGGTTTCATGCCCGAGACCGATTCTTTCATAGCCAACATGACGGCAGTTGCTTTCCTGCGCCTCATGGCAGAGCTATCCGGGCTTTCCCCAAAAATCGCACTGGAGAAGGCGCACGAGGCGCTGTTTCATGTCGGCCTGGGCGAAGCCCGGTACCGCGAATTGAGAACCTATTCGCAGGGGATGAAACAGATGGCCAGGCTGGCCCAGGCGATTGTCCACGGCCCGGAGCTGCTGATTCTCGACGAACCGACCAATGGCCTGGACCCTTCCGCGCGGCTTCGGATGCTCAAACTGGTGCGCGAGATGAAGGAAGAGCAGGGCATGAACGTACTCCTGTGCTCCCACCTGCTGCGGGATGTCGAGCAGGTGTGCGATGAGGTCGTCATCATGAAGGACGGATTGATTGTGCACGAATGCAATATCGAGGAGGAGCGCCGCTCCAACAAGCGATTCGTGGAGCTCGAGGTCAGCGGAAATGACGAGAACCTGGGCACGGCATTGCCGGAAATCGGTGCGGAAGGAATCACCGAGGGACACGGGCGATGGCGCATCGTCCTGCCTCCTGCAGTTGAGGTCCAAGCTTTGTGGGGGCTGCTGGGGCAGCAGAACCTGCTGGTCCGGAAGCTCACGCACCGGCGCGACACTCTCGAGGAGATCTTCCTGAAGGCGATGGGTCATATCACGCACACTCCCGGGGAAACCCAATGAGCGACCCTTCCGAGGTTCGATATTTGCAGAGGCGGCCGGGCATAATCCGAACGGAATAACGGATGGCGGTATATAAGCGCGGGTATCAGAGGTATCAAGGGCCTGTACGTAAGCGCGGGGCGAGGTTTATGGTGCTTCCCCGCTTTGCCTGGCGGGGATTGTTCGTGCAGCGCCTGGTTGTGCTGCTCACGGTTGTCGCCATGATCTGGCCGTTACTGTGCGCCCTGTTCATTTATCTCACCAACCATGCCGACCTTTTGAAGGGATTGGGCAGGCAATTCCAGAGTTTCATTGAAGTGAACGGAAATTTCTTCATGGTTTTTATGAACGTCCAGGCAACCTTTGCGGTCTTTCTCGCCGCGCTTACGGGCCCGGGACTGATCGCCCCGGATCTCGTGAATAACGCATTGCCGCTTTATTTCAGTCGCCCGATCACCCGGCTGGATTACGTCCTGGCCAGGTTTCTCACGCTGTTCGGGATGCTCTCCATCGTCACATGGATTCCCGGCCTGCTCCTGTTCGGCATGCAAGCGGCCATGGCCGGCGGAGGGTGGCTGCGCGCGAACTGGGACCTGGGCGCGGGCATGATTGCCGGATTCGCCATCTGGATATCGCTGGTAAGCCTGGTCGCTCTGGCAAGCTCAGCACTTGCCAGACTCAGGGTAGTGGCGGGCGGGATTGTGCTTGCCTTCTTCTTTATATCGGGCGGCGTTTCCCTGATGATCAACGGTGTCTTCCGCGCGACCTGGGGCTCCGCCCTGAATCCCGCATGGACTGTCCGCCGGTTGTGGTATGCCATGCTTCAACTGGATCCGCCCGCGGGGCCCGGTGTAACGGCGTGCCTGCTGGTGCTGGCGGCAATCACGCTCTTGCTTGTGTCCATCATCGAGCGCAAGGTACGCGCGGTCGAGGTGATTCCGTGACCGAGCCCGCAGTCATTTTCGACGAAGTCTCGAAGTTTTATGGCGAGGTGCTTGGCGTGAACCGCGTCACGCTGCACATCCCCCCGGGCATCACAAGCCTGGTAGGGCCCAATGGTGCGGGCAAAACCACTCTGTTGAATCTGATGACGGGACTCATCCATCCCGACAGCGGGACCATCCGCATGCGCGGGATTTCACCGCGGGATCCCGAGCATTTAATGCGCATCACTGGATATGCCACTCAGTACGACGCGGCACCCCGCTGGGCCACCGGCTTCAGCTTCATCACCACGGGCCTGCTGCTGCATGGATACAGCCGGCCGGAAGCCGAGGAAAAAGCCTGGAAGGCGCTTGAGCTTTTGGGCCTTTCCGATGCGGCGCAGCGCAAAATGGCCGCCTATTCCAAAGGCATGCGCCAGCGTGTCCGGCTGGCCCAGGCGATCGCCCACGAGCCTGAGCTGTTGCTGCTGGATGAACCCTTGAACGGGCTGGACCCGCTGATCCGCGCGGAGACGATTGCGCTCTTCAGGGACTGGGCCGCCCGCGGGAAGCATGTGATCCTTTCCAGCCACATCCTCCAGGAAGTGGATGTCATCAGCGATCAGGTCGTCCTCATGGCAAACGGAATGATTGTTGCCGAGGGCAAGATCCGCGACGTGCGCGAGGAAATCCATGAGCATCCCAGCCAGTTCATCGTTCGCTGCCGCGACGCCTCGCGAATCGCGGCGCTCCTGTTTCACGAAGACCACATCGCCGAAATCCGGCTGAACGAAGACAAGTCGGGGCTGCTGGTAAAGACCCGCGACCGTGACCGATTTTCCGGGGCCATGGGCCGCATTGCCGCGAGCGGTCATGTGATCGAGGGCGTCATACCGGCCGATGAAAACGTTGACGCCCTTTATGAATACCTGATCGGGGATGGGAGATAAGCTGGCGCCATGAGAGACCGGTCCTGGCTCAAACAGGCATGGACAATCGCCAAGATCGAGTTGTGGCGCGCCTTTTTTTCCAAAAGGGCATTCTGGGTCTATGGGCTGGCCCTGTTGCCATCGATCATTTTTTTGGGCCACAGCATGGCGGCAAATTTCCGACGTCATGGCCTGGCCTCCCATGGCTTTTTGCAGCCGGCTCTGGTCGAAAGCATCAACAACGGCGAACCCGTCGACGACGTGATACAACGCCTCGGTGAACCGCCCCGGGATTTTCAATGGGTAAGCTACCGGCGCGTCCGCGCCGAAGGCGGGGCTTCCGGCATCACGACGCACAAGATCGAACCGGATTATGAGGCGCGTTTCGTCAGGCTGCAGATCCTGTCGCCTAACTACACCAACGATCCTTTCGCGAGGATCTATGAAATGGAGGTCTACGGCGACGAACTTCACAACCTTGCGCTGAATCGCCCCGCCATCGGCAGCCCGGCCTGCAGCCCGGAAGAGGGCCCCGAAAAGGCTTTCAACGGCAGCGTTAAGGGCGGCAAAAAGGACCGCTTCTGCACTTCCGCCCGGAATCGTTTTCTCCAGGTCGACCTTGGTTCGACCTTCGCAATCCGGCGTGTGGTCGTAAAACACGCCAGCGCCGGCGGCGAAAGCGAAGAGCTCGACACCCGGCTCTTTAATATACAGGCAAGCAGGGACAACAAGAGGTTCGCCACGGTTGTGAATGCAGCGGGCGCGCGGCTTGTGGATGAGATTACGGCCCACCGAAGGCTTACCTATTCCGACGGGAAGCGTGAGGCTCGGCTCGAGTTTTCCGACGGCAAGCTTGTCTCAAAAGATATTCGTCCGCTTTTAAGCCTGGAAGAGGATCGCAGGATATTCGCTGGAGTGTTCCAGTTTTTTTATTTGAGGCTGGCGATATTTTTTGGCTGCCTGGGCATTTTCATGAATCTCTTCCGCGGTGAACTGCTGGACAAGACCCTCCACTTCTGGTTCCTCGCTCCCGCCCGCCGTGAGGTTCTGCTGGCCGGCAAATACAGCGCCGGATTGATCGCTTCAATCGTGATCTTTGCCGGAGGCGCGCTCCTTTGTTTCGGCGTGCTGCTCTGGACGCACGATCCCGTTGAAGTTCAGGCGTACTGGGAAAACGCCGGGATGGCCCACGCTTTCTGGTATGCCATAGCCGCGGTGTTTGCCTGTGTCGGCTACGGGAGCGTCTTCCTGGCGGCGGGCTTGCTGATGCGCAATCCGATCATTCCCGCGGCGGTTCTGCTAGCATGGGAGGGCGTTAACGGCTTCCTGCCTGAGCTTCTTCAGAAGCTGAGCGTGCTGCATTACCTGCAATCGCTCTGCCCCGTCCCTGCCCCTGCCGATCAGGGTTTGCCGGCAATCCTGCAACTGCTGCTGGCCCCGGCTGCGCCTGCCTCGCGTATCGGAGCCATCCTGGGATTGCTGGCAGTCACTGCATTCGTGCTGTCGCTCGCCTGCCTGGCGATCCGACGGATGCAGGTTTCCTACGGCACCGAAACCTAGCGGCAGCGCCGGATCGAATGAATGTTGCCCTTGTGTGGGACCCTCCACAGGGAGGAAGGGAGAATCCCCGCCAAAGCCTGAAATCTTATGGCGGCCGGCCGCTCAAAGAGGACCCATCGGAACCGGTCTGTATTCACGCGCCATAGGTAGCTTAAAAGATTCTTGAACCGCAGAATGTCGAATAAGGAAGGATGAATTTCGAAGACCGATCCCGGCTTCTGCGGTTCGACATTCGAAATTCGATATTCCTTTTTGCTGTCAGAAGCCCAGGGGAAGGCGCAGGCCAGAATGGAAAGCGGGTAGCCCAGGTCGGCTCCCTGCAGGCCGTGGACCGCAGCCTCGCCGAGGCTTCGGACCACCGCAGGATCCTCGGAAAAACCCTCATAGGTTCTTCCCCAGCGAATGTCCTGCGGAACCGTCACGCAGGGCGCGAAGGTCCACTGGATTCCGGTAGCGCGTACTTCCTCGGCCGTGATCCGGCCGATTTTTTCCACCAGCGCGGGATCCCGGGTGCAGCCGAGACCGATATTGTGCGGAAACATGACGGCGCCCAGAACATTGCTGTGCCCGTGCACCGCATCGATGCCGTACAGAACCGGAATCGCCAGGCGGGTTTTCATCGCCTCGGCCTGAATCCGATCGTAAAGATTGGTCCATGCCTCGAGGCTGTTCCCGTAGGCGGGATCCGAATTGCCGCCGCTCAGAACAGAGCCGATGAAATATTTCCGGATGTCTCCCGCGTTCTCGAGGAGAGGTCCCTGTTCAGGCTGTGTCATCTGCCCGATTTTCTCTTCAAGCGTCATAGCCGATAGGAGTTCTTTCACCTGGGGGTCGTAGGAGGAAAGCTTCTGAACCTGTGAAGAAGCCGGCAGGAACAGAAAGCCCGGCAGCAGCAGGCAAACCGCAAGCCAGAATATACGGGATTTCATAGAACGCCCTTTCTCCAGACGTATACCTCCATGTTCAGGGCTATTGTATGCACAAGCACGGAATAGGCATGCACAGAAAATTGGCAAAAAAGAGCACCTGCAGATCAGGAGCCTCCATAAGGGCTGATATACACGCTATTTGTCAGATTGTGTCGGCGTTGCTTGGTCCCGGAGCCTTCTAGCTGCGTGCGTCCCCAGGCAAAGAAAGGATCCCTATTCAAAAATCCGGTTCAGGGACTGGTAGTCTGTGTGCATCACGGAAATGGCGTTTTCGACCGTTTTCCTGTCATCGCTCCGGACAGCCGATTCCAGTGCATCGACCGACCGGGACAGCTTTGCCCTGGCAGCCTCAAATTCTGCTTCCTTCTGCCTCAGCCGCTCAGGCAAACTGCTTTGGTTCAGGGCGGTCATCTTCCGCTTCAGCTCCGCAGCGGAAATCCGGATTTTTTCGATATCGTAGTCCGGCAGGTAATAGTGATACAGCATGTAAAGAACGGCGTGGAATTCGTCGAGTTCTTTCAACGCCGGCCGAATCATGCGCATCAGCGCTTCGAACTGGCTGTGAAGCCGCTCGGCGGATGCCATCAGTGCGGAATCATCCCGGGCATCCGCGGCACTCTTGTATTCGGACCCGGCAGCCTGCAACTTCCTTACGCCTTCTTCCCAGGAAGCCTTCTTTTCTCTCAGGATGCCCGGCAACTGTGCAGAAGCCACATCGGAAATTCCCGTCTCGACCTCAGGCAGCAGCTGCCGCAGCAGCGCCACATTCTTTTCCGGCCATGCTTCATGCCAGATTTTGTAAATGACCTCGTGAAAGGAATCCAGTGCGGGAACTCTTGCGGTTGCATCAGCGGGCCGCTGTGCGTACGTCAAATTGAATGAAAGGCACAGCATGAACAGCAATATCAAACAGAATCTTTTTGCCAGCATCCCTGTATCTCCTGTTACGGTGTATAGCAAATCTCCTGCCCCAATTTATTGGTCGGCCAGTTTGTTGGGCATCCGGCCGAATCCATAATAGCGGTGCTGAACATCCGAACCGGTTGCGCCTGCCCAAAACCGGGCAGGATCCGAACGATTATGGATCCAAGGAAAAAGGCAATTCTGTACGCCATAACCATCCCCCACTATCAGAGGCCTCAAATGCATCGTTCAGACACACTAATTCCCCTGCAAAAAAAACCGCAAATTTTCAGGGTAGAAATCCGGCTCAATAGGCCTTTTTAGCAAGCAGGTTCCACCGCTCTTCAACAATCCTGTTAGCCTGCTCACGGTCTCTTACGGATTCCAGAGTTTGAGCCAGTTTTTCGTCGCCCACAACATCCCTGATCCAATTGCTGAAATCTTTTTTTGCATCATTGGAATGATAGGCAAAGGTCTGGTCCGACATCGCGCCCAGGGCTTCACTGAGTTCTCTTATATCCCTGAACATGTTGCCGTCGTTGCACCAGAACACATTCTCTTCCGGCACAGGAGCCAGAAACTTCAGAGCCTGGCTCTTGGTGATACGGGATGTGCGGGACGCAGAGGCGTTTTGGAATTTCGGTTTTAGTTTATTGGCCATGGCGAAGCTGCACTCCTATGAATACCATGTCACAACCTGGCGCTTTACAGGACTATTTTTCCTGAAATTCCTCCGGAAGACAAGCTTGGGCTGCAAGGCCCTTAAACGCGAGCTTTTACGGAGACGGCATTTTGTTCAGTTCATGCGAAATACAGGAACTCTAGAAAGGATCAGGCAATGGAAAAATTTGGCACCGAACATTGCGGCAAACCTGGCAACAAAGGGCCGAGGGGGATTCAGGCGAGAATGTCGGACAGGAATGGCTTGCGCTGCCGGCGGCCGCAACCAATGTGAGGCGAGTTTGCAGGCCGGACCATCCTGGAGGCAGCCAAGGAGTATCATCTCCGCATCCGGCAGAAGACTCGATCCACCGTCAAGTCCCGCAATCGGATCCGTATTCCCAGCAAAAAAATATCCGATCCCTTCCGGTCCAATCAGGCATATAATAATGCTATTAATGCAGTATCAGGGCGTTGTGCCTGCCTTCCCCTCAGCATTTCGCTCCAGACGAGTCATAGAACCTTATAAGGAGCCAGGTATATGAAGACCCTTATCCATATTGTTTTGCTGATTATGTGCATTGCTGCCATTCCGGCCGGGGCATGGGCACAGGATCCCGGCATTATCATTTACGGACAGAGCAAGGGCAACAGCGACCAGTGTTCGCTATTGCCGGGGCATGGGACATTGAAGTCCGCTTTGGAGGAAGCAGTGCGGGCGGAGGAGACAGGGCTCAATCTTCACATGTGGGCGACGCTCGTGGACCGCAATGGAGTGGTCTGCGCCGTGGCCTTCTCAGGTATGGACCGCCAATCGCAGTGGCCTGGAAGCCGGGTGATTTCGGGACAAAAAGCCAATACAGCCAATGCCTTCAGCCTGGACTACTCTTCAAGCAGCGGCAATTCAGGCTCAGCCGGCGGTCTGGCCTTGTCGACGGCAAACCTTTACTCTGCCGTACAGCCCGGCGGCAGCCTGTTCGGACTCCAGGAAAGCAACCCCGTGGACGTAAGCGTAGCCTACAAGGGTCCTTCGGCCAGCTATGGGAAGTCTGACGACCCCATGGTCGGCAGCAAAATCGGCGGCATCAATGTATTCGGGGGAGGGCTCGGCCTTTATACCACGGGCGGAAGACTCATAGGGGCTGTCGGTGTAAGCGGAGATACGTCCTGCGCAGACCATAGAATCGCATGGCGGGTCCGCAACATACTCAATCTTGACAGGCTCGCCGGCGTCCGCGGCGTCTCGGGAGATCCGGCCCGTCCCGACAACATCGTGTTCGATATCACTCCGAATCCTAATGGCGGCACAGGCATAAGCGCCGGCGGCTTCGGCCACCCTCACTGTACCGCAGACGACGGTGATCCGTCGGGTCTTCCCCCGGTCCGGTGAAGCTGGTTTGGCGATTTCAGCTGCAGGCGGATCCGCCTGCAATGTGAATTCCAATGCAGCCGCGGGATCTGTGCAGAGCAGGAATTCCCCGCAGGGTTTTGGGTGGCGCGCGTAACCGGGCGTTCCCATCCGGGCTGCAGGTTACATCCGGGGCCTGCGCTCTGAAATCGATATCGCCAATGCCGGCCCGTAACGCCTCGTCCAGGGATTGGCGAAAAAACAGTCCAGGTATCCGGCAGGGCGGGATTGTAAGTTTCTGTGCGGACTTGCGCAAAATCCTGAGGGTTCGGAGGTCAGCGCTCGTAGAAAATGAGAGTGCCGGGCGGTATGGTCTCCGGGGCGACGTCATCGCCGCTCAGGATCGTGCCATCGGGCCGGCGATAATAGGTTGAGGGATAGTTCCACTTTTCGCCGGCGATTTTCGACGGATGGCGTCTGGTTTTGAGATGGCCGCCGTAAACATAACCGACAAGCACGCGCGTCCCCTTGGGAGGCCTGTTGAGCAACTCCCGCCAGGACCTGCGTTTCTTCAATTCAGCCCCCGTCCGTATGAGGCCGTCGGGGAAAAAGTAAATTGTTGTTGAACTGGTGCTGGCAGCGCCTGCGACTTCTCTTGCGGTATCCCCGTCTTTCCCGATCTCCAAAAAGCCTTCGAAAGGCTGGTCGTCGCCCACCTCTCCGAGAAGCACGCGGGTTCCCGTGGGTATCCTTTTCCAGTCCGTGATCTGATTCCCTGTCAGACGATTGCCATCGGGGAAAACATAAGCTGTTGACGGGTGGTTGTACCTCTCCCGCGCGATCTGCCATGCAGTGTTCTGGTTGTCGATACGCATAGATTCAGGGGGAGCTTCGAGGGGCGCCGCCGGAGCCGCACCCTTGCCCTTTTCCGCGACCAGAATCGGTTTGGGTCGTTTTTGAAAGAGGAAGCTGAACAGTTCCCTGTCCCCGACCTTCAAATGGCCGGCGTCAACATCCGGGTCGCGCGCAGGACTGGATTGCAGGCCGAGGCGCGCGCGAACATCCGGCCTGGCAAAAATCATTCCGCAGCGCTTCCGGCCTCTATGATTGTCGTCCTGAAAACGGTTGGGCCGGCCATAAGCGACCATCGAATGGGTGAGGATGTGGTCGTCCGCGATGCCATACATGCCTTTCAGCTGCCGCAACAACTCCCGAAGAGATGCATACTGGGCATCCTTTATGTCCCGGTTGTGATACCCCACGACCTCTATACCGATCGAGTAATTGTCGATGACGCTATGCCCTTCCCACATGCTCCGGCCCGCGTGTTTGGCTATCTTCGCTTTGTCGATCACGCGATACACGGTGCCTGACGGGCACACGACATAGTGTGCCAATCCATAGCGGACAATCCTGTTCAGCGATCCCTCTTCCTCGCCTTCGGTGGTGTGCAGAATGATGTATCTGCTGTAGCGGCGCCAGGGACGCTTCGCATTGAGAGGGCTGAAACGGTTTTTGAATGCAAGCAGGCCGGCGCTTGCAGAAATTGGGAACAGCGCTGATCCGGAGACCGCTACGATGGCGGTGGCCGTCTTGATGAAATTTCTCCGCGTAAATTGCGAACTATCCGGTATTTCCGTTTGAATCACAGGAATCTCAAACTCTACATGCATTGGAACATACTTCGCACATCCCGAGCATCCAGTTGTGCAAGTGCATGTTGCCAGTTATTTCCCGCGGACTCAATTTAAAACCGACCTGCAATAGAAAAAATCATGCGCATGTCCGGGCTTCATGCGGCTTTTTAAAAACCTTTGGGGCCGACCCAGAAACTGGCCGTCCATTTGCCGTTTCCGGGAACCGTCTGAAATCCGAGATACTTTATCGCAGGGTTCAGGTTGATTGCATTTGTTATGCCGGTCATGGGTTCGACGCGGACAAAGGCTCCAGCCTGTCCCTTGGGAGGCATCGGTTGCCAGATCACCGCTACCGAGCGCCTCGGGCTGAAAAGGATTTCTATTCGCTTATCGGCCGCCTCGATGGAAAACCGTGCGCGCCCCTCCGCGTCACGGTCAAAGTCGGCAAATTCGATATTCAGTGTTTTTGTCTAACGGATACTGCCTCACCGGCAGAACCGGCGGAGCCCCTGATGGAGCCATGGGATGAATTTCACAGGATTGTTGGCCCGTCCCGCAGATTCTGATACATTTCCCGCATGAAGATAGCCGGGATAAGAAAGATTTATCTGATTGGTATATGTGGAACGGGAATGGCATCCCTTGCAGCGATGCTGAAGGAAATCGGTTATGAGGTCAGCGGCTCGGATGAAGAAGTTTACCCTCCAATGAGCGAGTTCCTGGCCCGAAAGCAGATTCCGGTAGCCGAGGGCTATGATGCGGAGAATTTGCAGCCGCAACCCGACCTCGTTATTGTGGGCAATGCGCTGTCGCGCGGGAATCCTGAAATTGAGCATGTTCTGAATGTCAGGCTGCCGTTTCTTTCATACCCGGAAACCTTGAAGAACTTTTTCCTGCGGGATAAAGTCCCTGTGGTCGTTACAGGCACGCACGGGAAAACAACCACCACCTCGATGATCGCCTGGGGGCTTCATTTTGCCGGGCTTCAGCCGGATTTCTTTATCGGCGGAATCGCCGAGAATTTCCAGTCGAGCTATGGCCTCGAAGGCGGCAAAGCCTTTGTCGTGGAGGGCGACGAATACGACTCGGCGTTTTTCGACAAGGGACCCAAATTCCTTCACTACCTTCCCTTCTTTGCCGTTATCGGAAACGTCGAATTCGACCACGCGGACATTTATACAAACCTTGAATCGATCAAACTCCAGTTTCGGCGCTTCGTGAACCTTATCCCCCGGCGTGGTTTCCTGGCCGTGGGTGCAGACAGCCCTGCGGCTGTGGAAGTAAGCCGGAACAGCCTTTGCCGGAAGGAGACCTTCGGGTTACACGGGGAGACCGACTGGGGAGTGCGCGCGGTGGAGATGCAGGGAGACCGGCTTTGCTTCGAGGTCCTGTACGGCAAAAAGCTCTTCCGGCGCATGCGCCTCGCGGTTTACGGCGATTACAATATTCGCAACGCCCTCGCCGCCACAGCGATCCTTCATCACCTGGAGGTCCCTGAGGACGACATCCGGGAAGCCCTGGAATCCTTTCAGGGCGTCAGGCGCCGGCTGCAGCTAAGAGCCGAGGTCCGGGGCATTCGAATCTATGAAGATTTCGCCCACCATCCCACGGCTGTGCGCGAGACGCTGCAAGCCGTAAGAAAGGCCTTCCGCCCGGAACGCGTCTGGGCTATCTATGAGCCCCGTTCGGCAACAAGCCGGCGGAATGTCTTCCAGCGTGAATTTGCCGAGGCTCTCGGAAATGCGGACTGCATCGCTCTGCCCGCGCTTTTCAAGCCGGAGAAGGTGCCCGAGGCCGATAGGCTCGACGAAAACCGGCTGATCGAGGACCTGCGACGCATGGGACGCTCCGCCTGGAACCTTGGAACGGTGGAAGGTATAATTCAAAAGGTCTGCGAAGAAGCCCGGTCGGGCGACCTGATCGTGATACTGTCGAACGGCGGTTTCGGGGGCATTTACGAAAAGCTCCCGGAGGCGCTCGAGAAACGATGAAGCACTGCAGGCGCAGGATGGCCTGCATATGGGAAAGACAGCAGCAAAGATGACCCATAAGATAACCTGCGGGCGCTTTTGGATCTATTGCTTTGCGGCTTTCACGGCCGCCTTGCTTTGGAGCCAACAGCAGCCCCAACCGGCTGACACCCCGAATCAAGGACAGGAAGGCTATAAAATCGGGGTTGAAGTGAATATGGTCCCGGTACCCGTGACGGTTCGCAGGCCCGAGGGAGGCTTTATCAAGGGGCTTCCCAAAAGCGCGTTTTATGTTTATGAGGATGGAGAACCGCAGGAAATCGTCTTTTTTGCTCAGGAGGGATTGCCTACCCGCATCGCCATTGTCCTGGATGCAAGCGGCAGCGTTCGCACGGAGTGGGGCACGATCAAATATGCAACGAAGAAATTTGTGGAGCATCTCAAGCCGGATGATGAATTTGCACTGATCAGTTTCAACACCGAGATCCGGTTGAAAATGGACTGGGGACGAAAGACCGATCGGGTGGACCCGGTTATGACATCGATTTACTGCAAAGGAAACACGAAGCTGTGGGATGCCATCTGGGTGGTCTGCAACGATGTTTTCAAGGGAATATCGGACAAGAAGGCCATGATCATCATGAGCGACGGGCTGGACAATGAAAGCTCCGTCACCTTTGCCGAGGCCCTGCAGTCGGCAGTCCGCTCCGAAGCAGCCTTGTATGTCGTGAGCAAAACCGAGGCCATCCGCCAGCTTTTCATGTATGAGGCTTCCAGGCAGGGCGCTTATGCCAGCATTCCTCATGAGGCTTTCGTGCAGGCGGATCTTGCCCTTCGGAAGCTGGCCCATGAAACAGGCGGGCGCGTCCTGTATCCGAACAATTTCGGCCAGCTGGATAATATCTATGCCGAGGTCGACGAAGAATTGAGGAATCAGTATACACTCGGCTACATCTCCGCAAATACCGCCAAGGATGGTTCCTACAGGCGTATCGACGTGAGGGTCGACACTCAAGGATCTTCGCCCGTCATCACCTCCCGGCCCGGATATTATGCGCCCGGCAATCCCCCTCCCTCACCTCTATCAAGAAGCCGGTAAAGCCCTATCAGCCGTTGAGCAACCTGTCGGGACGGGACAGGGCTTGGCGTCCGGCCGTCCTTTCAGAGGCGCAGCGAATGCCCCCTCCGGCAAAGACGGGGACTTCCCGTGCATCAAACAGACCCCAAGAGCCGGCATCGTCGATGTCTCAGGAAGCTCGATGCAACGCCTATTCACAAAGCCCAAAAACTGCTTGACACGAAGCAGCCGCCCGACATAGCTTCATAAGTGCCCAGCGGTACCCTCGAATTCAAATACATCCACATCTATTTGGATTGGAGGGTTCCAGGTGCGCACTCCCGTTTACCTCAATCTCGAATACAGTCCATACCTCATCTCCGAAAGCTCCCCTCTGAAGGAATATCAATCCAGGGCCGGCCGCATTGAGTGGACGGATGATGAGATCGAGGCCATTCGCATTGCCCTGCAAAGGCTCACGTCGCTCCGGATTATGAATGCGACGGACGCCGAGGATCTCGTGCAGGATACGCTGCTTACCATGGTTGCCAAGTGCCCGGAAATCGAGTTGGAAAAGAGCCGTCTGGTATGGAGCCTTGGCATACTTCGGAAAAAAGTGGGCAATTACTACCGCAAGGCTCAACGGTGCACATGGCAGCGGGAATGGGAAGAACATGCCCTGGAGGATCTCCGGCAGTCGGCGCTCGCACATACGCCCGAAAAGAAAATCGTCCAGGAGGAGCTGCAAGGCCTTGTTGAAAGGATTCTGGCGCAACTGCCGGGGACACAACGAAGGGCGATGGAGCTCCGGATCGCAGGCCTCGATGCCGGGGAAATTGCCAGGCAGCTTCACCCCGAGCGGTACCAGAATGTAATCAATCACCTTTACCGAGGACGCAGAAAATTCGCCCTGGAACTGGCGAAATACGGCTACGGCCCAAATGCAAAGCCCGGATTAATTAAGAGGTTCCGGAAAAGGAAGCCCTGAGCATCGGCAGGCCCGAAAAAGCGCGTGGGGTCGCTGCTGCGGAGAGCCCTATTTTACAAAAACCGTGTTCGGAGTAGAATTTTTTCATGCATATTCTCTTCGAACGCACCGGAGGCTTTGTCGGGCGAAAGCTTCAGGGCTCCCTGGACTCCGCGGAACTCCCTTTGCCCAAGGCGAGGCGACTCAGGACATTGCTGAAACAATCCGGCTTTTTTGACCTGCCGGCCGCGCTGAGATCCAGCGGAGAGGGCGCCGACCGCTTCAATTACCGCCTCACCATACAGACGGAGGATCGCAGCCACACGGTGGAAGCAAGCGAAGACGCCATTCCCGGCAGGATGCGCCCTCTCCTGGAGTTCCTCACACGAACGATTCTTGAAGGTTGAAAGGAACCGCGTTCGGCCGCTTGGCCGGATTCACGGAGTTTGGCGGTTCAAGGCCGTGCAGCGAAGACACAGGCTGAAAAAGACGCCGAAGCCGAGGATGCGGGTCCGCCGGCGGGAACCCGGCAGGCTGCGGGCTAAGATTGAAGGATCACATTGGCCGCGCAGTGGGAAAGCACGCGCTCGGTCGTGCTGCCGAACAGAACCTCACGGATGGGGCTATGGCCGTAAGCCCCCATGACCACGAGGTCGAAACATCCGGATGTCGCAAGCTCGCAGATTACATCCGCAGGTCTGGCGCTGATATGCACCTGTTTCCTTGGATCGACTCCGTGATGCGCCAGGAAAGATTCCGCCGGCAGGAGGGTTTCCTGCCCGATTTCATCCGAGGGAGCCACCGCAACAAGCGTGCAATCCACTCCCGGGCGCGCTGTGAGCTCGGCCGCGACCAGCAGAGCGCGCGCGGCGTGGCTGCTGCCGTCATAAGCAACGAGAACGCTGCGGATATCGCCCTCTTCGCGGAACTCCGACCCGGCGACGAGGACGGGGCGAACCGAACCGCGGATGACCGGCGCGATCCATCCATCGACGGTCTTTTCCGCACTGGTGATTCGGCTGTAGCCGGTGCGGGAAAGCACCACGATATCATGTGCGGCCGCCACCCGGCTGATCACATCTCCCGGGATTCCGGCCCTGATTTCGGAAGAGCATGGGATTCCCCTCGAAGCGCACTGTTCGCTCGATTGCCCCAGGCGTTGCTCTGCCATCGCGGTCAAATCGTTCATTAAAGCCTGGCTCTCTTTCAAGGGAGGCACCATGACCGAGGGCATGAATCCGTCCGGGGTTCCGATCACAGGGACCTCGAAAGCGGCGATATCAATGACTGAAAGCGCGTGGATACGACTTCCTTCCTTTTTGGCGAGCCAAAAGGCATAATTTTTAGCGTTGGCATCGTGCGGTGTTTCGGCCAAAACCAGCAGTATAGAACGGATCATGGAACCCTCCATGGAATGCAAGAGCCACAAAACCTCGCTGGCCCTACAAATTATTTCCACTTCCTGACTATGCCACCCCGAGATCGGACTTGATCTTGAATAGACTCAGTATGTCGCGGCGGGAAACGATGCCCACGAGCCGCCCGTTTTCCACGACAGGCATGCGGCCGATATCGCCGGACACCATTTTCGAGAGCGCTTCGGTCGCGTCATCGGTCGGACTCAAACAAGGCACACTCTCGACAGCCGTCATGATGTCCCGGACCTGTTTGAATCCCCACAGCTCTTTGGATACCGTTTTCACCCCTTCGAGCGACACCATGCCGATAAACTCGCCGCGGTTAAAGACCGGGAAATTTGTAAACTGGTGTTTGTAGATATAGTCGTGCACCAGCTCATCAATCGGGACCAACCAGTCCACAGACACGACATTTTCGGTCATTATCTGCCGCACCTGTATGCCTGCCAGAGTGCGCTGCATCATGACCGCCTGATAACTCCCCACGGCGGACTGTTTCATGAACAGACCGATGAAAATAAACCACAATCCGGAAATCAGGCTCTGTGTCACGAGAAACTGGAGGATTCCGAAAATAATGAGGAATAGAGCGAACCCGTTTCCCAGCTGGCTCACAACCTTGGTAGCGCGGGTCACATCATCCCAGCGGTCCCAAAGTATTGCCCTCAGAATCCTCCCGCCGTCAAGCGGAAAGCCGGGAATCATGTTGAACAATGCCAGACCCACATTGGCGAATGCCAGCCAACCCGCAATCGCCGAAACCGGCGTCGCCGGGCCCGCAAGCAGAACGAAAGAATAGATGGTAAGGAAAAACACGCCCAGCGCCATGCTTGCCGCCGGCCCGGAGAGGGCTATCAGGAATTCATGCCGGCCCGTCTTCGGCTCCGAAGCAACCTGCGCAAGCCCGCCGAAAATCAGCAGCCGGATACTGTTGACCTTGATTCCGTACCTGATGGCGACCAAAGAATGCGCGAGCTCGTGGATCAAAACCGACAGGAAAAACAGCAGGGCCGAGACGGCTCCCATGATCCAATATTGCGCGACCGAGTAGTGCTGGTGAGACTGCGGGAAATAAAGCTCAGCCATGGTGTACATCACGAGAAAGAAAATGATAAACCACGAGTAGTCGATCATGATTTCAATCCCGCCGATGCGCAAAAGGCTGAAACCGCTGAGCTTCATACCTTAAGATATATCACGAAGTGCATGGCGAGACCAGATGAGCAAGGCGCCGGCCGCCTACTGCCGGGTGGAGATGGAGGAATCGGAAAAAACTTCAGCCTCGAACGCGTAAATGACCGTATCGGGATCGAGGTAAGCGGTTTCGGGGAGCCCGGCCTTCCGGCAGGTATGCTGAAGGAATGCGGTCCGGTCCCACTGATATTCGACGGCCACCTGCGGCAGGAGCAATCCCCGGAAGCGCCCCTGGACGATGTAAAGCCCGTGCTTGCCGACCTCGATTTCCTCGAGGTCCCGCATGCGGCGGAAGGGGCTCAGCACGGAAATTTCTATGCTGAGGTCCGCAATTTCGTCTTCGCTCACAGGGGTGAAGCGCGTATCTTCCGTGGCGGCGCTCACCACACAGTGCTGAACCACGCTATAGAGTTCACGGTCCGGGTAGAGTTGCCCAATGCACCCACGAAGCTCCTCCCCGTTATGCAAAGAAACAAAGGCGCCCTTCCGCTCAAGCAGTCCGGAACAGGAGGTTTGATAGGCAGGAGATTTTCCGTCTTCGAGATATGTTTTGAGCGTGATTCGCGCAAGATTTAAAAGCTTTTGCCTTTCAGTATCGTCCAGCATAGCCCTGCTCACTTCAGTCCGTTTTCATGAACCAGCCTGGGGCGGGGGTTCGCCGCCCGATTCCTGCTTCTGCAGCTGTTCGAGCTTTCGCAGACGTCCAAGTTCCCGACGTTCTGCCGCCCAACGCCGCCTCCTTTTAAGCACCTTCAGGCGCCGCCGCTCGCGGTATTTGATGTTGTTGTCGAGCTTCGACCAGAACTCCCGGAAATACTGGATCATGGATACGAGCGCAAAAAAGACTACAGCCCAAAGCAGCAATTTGGCCGTGCTCTGCACCCAGCCGCCGTATTTGTGCCCCAATATCAGCCCTACGACTGCGGCAACTTGCGTAACCATTTTACCTTTGCCAAGCGTTGAAACGTCAATGGAAAATCCTTCGTGAGCCGCTATGCTGCGCAGTCCGCTGACAGCAAATTCGCGCCCTATGATGATCACCACCATCCATGCGGGAGCAATCCTGAGCTGAACCAGGGAAATCAAGGCGGACGATATCAGCAGCTTGTCGGCAATGGGATCCAGAAGCCGTCCCAGCGTGGTTACCTGTTTGCGCCTACGGGCAAGGTACCCATCCAGCAGGTCCGTCAGTGCGGCCGCCAGGAAGAGGCTGGCTCCCAGCAGCGCGTAATCCCTGATCTTTACCGTCAGCAGCACCGCGACCACTATCGGCACGAAAAAAATACGGGCTAGTGTGAGCGCATTCGGCAAATTCATAGGCGAAACCAGGTTAACATACAATCTCTCAAGCCGTCATCATTATGGCATTTTATTACAATATGGGTTCGGGGCGTTACCAGAGACTTTGGGAATCGCGGGAGGCCCCAGGCCGGCATTGACCGCCACGATCGAACCAATCCTTGCATTCTGTGATATGATTTGTGCCTGAACGGAGGATTGCAAACCGTGATCAAGGCACTCATCCTGGCAGGAGGCAAAGGCGCGCGGTTAAGACCGCTGGCACTGCACATACCGAAGCCCATCGTCCCCCTGGCAAACATCCCGTTCCTCTTTTTTCAGATTGATCACATCAAGCGGGCGAACATAACGGAGATTATTCTCAGCCTTTCCTACCAGCCCCGCAAAATCACCGACATTTTCGGCGACGGCATGAAATACGGCGTTACAATCCGGTATACCCATGAGGATTTGCCGCGTGGGACCGCCGGGGCGTTTAAGGCAGCCGAGAACCTCATCGATGATACAAGCATCGTGCTCAACGGCGACGTCCTCACCGATACCGACCTGCTCAGCGTCCTTGAATATCACAGAGCCAAACAGGCGGAAGCGACCATCGTGATGGCACGGGTTATGAATCCGGTTGGTTACGGCCTGGTCGAGACCAATTCAGAGGGCCGGGTTGTGCGTTTCACCGAAAAGCCGCCTGAAGATGAAGTTACCGGGGATACCATCAATGCCGGCATCTATATCCTGGAGAGGTCCATCCTGGATCGCATACCTGCCGAAGGCACCCAGAGTTTCGAGCGCGAACTATTCCCGGCAATGGTCCAGGAGGGAGCGCGTGTCTATGCGTATCTGACACACGGCTATTGGCAGGACGTCGGCAATCCCCAGAAGTATCTTGAAGCGAGCTACGGCATCATCTCCGGAAGGACAAAGCTGCCCACGTATCCGCAGAAGGCCTGCCCTCCCAACAATTGGGACAAAAATGAGGTTTCCATCGATTCGTTTTCGATCCTGGACGGAAAGTGCGTAATAAAGACCGGAGTGATCATTGAAAATTCGGTACTCGGGGAAGGATGCCGGATCGAGGAAGGTGCCTTCATCAAAGATTCCGTCTTGTGGAGCGGCACACGGGTTCTTCCAAATGCGCGCGTCGAGCGGGCCATTATCGGAAGGCAATGTCACATCGGGGAAGGCGCGCGCCTCCGTCCCGGAACCGTTCTGGGGGACAAATCCATCGTTTCCGATTTCAGCGTCATTTAGAGATTAATCCCGGCCGCAATCGGTCCCGGACCTCCTTCACCGCTTGACGATGAAATCTCCGGGATGAATTTCCTTAAGGCTGTTGACAATCTTGCCGGCTGAAATCTCATTGCCCACATGCAAAACCAAAAAATCTCCCAAAACTCTGGGCGGAAGGCTGCGGTCGCTCAGCATGTCATTTAACTTTGAACGAAATGTATAACTATTCCTCAGGGGCGAATACACAGACCGCGATTTTTTCCCGTCGACTCCCATTTCCTTTGAGTCAAATTCGGGGTGCGGCCGGAAGATCGTGAATCGGTCACCCGGCTTAATTCCGTCGCGCCCGCCGAGGCCGACAAAAACGAAATTCCCGGCTGTCATTTCCCGGACATCGTCCTTGCCGAAAAGAATTGAGCCGAAAATGCCCTGTTCCGGGATCGGGGTCAGCGCGTTCGAAAGCTCCCCGGAATATTCGACCGCAGGCTTGGGTGCGTTGGACACCACGATATCGCCCTTGAGCATCTCCTGGCACGACAGGATCACGCGCGCCGTCGCCGTCTCCGGGCCGACAGTCTCGATTCGAATCGTCCCGATATCCTTGTGATAAACCCCCGTCGCGCCCCCGGGCGCGCGATCGCGGATGCTGCCTTCGGGACGGATTACGCTTTGAATTTCTCCCGCTTTAAGCTCAGAGACTTTGGGACCGTTGAGGAAAAGGATCTGCCCTTCAAGCGCATAAGCGGCGCTTCCTTCATCCTGCACGCCGGCAATATAGATATCCACGGGAGCGGGAAGGTCCTGGACGAAGCCCAGGCAGGCCATTTCACCCGGAGATGCCACCTGTAATGCAAGGAACAGCAGTAGAGTATACATGCCCATCAGATCGGCGGTGCGAGGCGAGGAATTTAGAATAAAAACAGCCCATGAAGGGTCGGAAATCCGTTATCGTCGGGCAGGCGCGTTTGCCTACCGGGTGTGGAGCTCAGTCCTTCTCCGCCTTGTCCCTGTAACGCTCGATAATGCTTGCGGCGGCCTTGGGGCCCACATAGGGGGCGAGTTCGTCGAAAGCCGCCTGTTTAACCCGTTCCAGGCTGCCGAATGCGCGCAGCAACACTTTCTTGCGCACCTCGCCTATGCCGGGAATGTCCATTAATTCCGAATCGAAGTCGCGCAATTCCCTCCGCTTGCGGTGATACGTCACGGCAAAACGATGCGCTTCATCCCGCATCTTCTGGATCAGGTGCAAAACCGGCGAGTCTTTCGGCAATTGGACAGGCTGGCTTTCCCTTCCCTTGAGATAGAGGATTTCTTCATTTTTGGCGATGGCGGCCACGGTTTGATTTTCCAGCCCAAGGTCGTCCAAAGCGGAAATCGCGGCTGAAAGCTGTCCTTTGCCTCCATCTATAAGAACGAGATCCGGCAAATTGCCCTCGTCCTGTTCGAGCGTATTTTCATAATGGCGGTGCACGACCTCGCGCATGGAGGCAAAGTCATCCGGTCCCTTCACGCTTTCTATTTTGAACTTCCGGTATCCACCCGGCTTCATCTCGCCGTTGACGCACAGGACCATGCTTGCCACAGTGTCGGTTCCCTGAACGTGGGAGATGTCGAACGTCTCGATCCGCCGCGGCAGGGAATTCAGACCGAGGGCAAGCTGCAGGGGCTTCAGAAGCTCCTCTCCTTTGGGTTTTAAAATCCGGAATCGGGTTTCAAACGACATTCGGGCATTGCGCATGACAAGATCGAGCATTTCGGACTTGAGCCCTTGCCTGGGCGAGCGGATATACACCCGGCTTCCCTTGCGTTCCGAAAGCCAGGCCTCGAGGACCTCCGAATCCTCTATATCGGCCGGAATATAGATCTCCCTGGGAGTGAAAGTGTCCTGCAGATAATATTGGTTCAGCGCCTGGGAAAAGAACTCTCCGGGATCAAAGGAGACTAGATCCTCCCAGAAAAACTCGCGGCGCCCGACCACCCGTCCGCTGCGCATGGCGAACACTTCCAGCGCGAGCTGCGAGCCTTCCTGATAATAGCCGAACAGATCGCAATCATCCTGGCCCTCGAGGACCATTTTCTGCCGCTCCGACATCTCCCGTACCATGGATATCCAGTCACGGTACAGCGCGGCAGCCTCGTATCTTGTATCTTCGGCGGCTTCGCTCATCCGGCTTTCAAGCTGCCGAATCAGCTCATCCGTCCTGCCCGAAAGCAGCATTTTGACTCCCTCGACGGCGCGGTTGTATTCCTCCTTGTTGCACAAGCCCGCAACACAGGGGCCCAGGCAGCGCTTCATCTGGTAGTCAAGGCAAGGACGGGGCAACGAACCGTCAATGGGCAGGTTGCAGGTTCGCAATCTAAAATATTTGTTGATCAGCTTGAGGGTCTGACGGGCATAGCTTGCAGGAAGAAACGGCCCGAAATACAGTGCTCCGTCTCTCCGGATGCGTCGTGTTATGAAGGTTCTGGGATAAGCCTCGTTGATCGTCAGCTTCAGGTAGGGAAAGCTCTTATCGTCCTTCAGGTTAATGTTGTATCGGGGCTGATGCTTTTTGACCAGGGTCGATTCAAGGATCAGGGCTTCGGCTTCACTGTCGGTTATGATGAACTCCAGGTCGGCGACCTCCAAAACCAGGTGCCGGGTTTTGGGATCCAGCGGCCGGCTTTCCTGAAAATAGGACCGGACGCGCTGGCGCAGAGAGCGCGCCTTGCCGACATATAGGATTTTGCCTCCGGCGTCCTTATAGATATAGACGCCGGGCTCAAACGGCAGGTTATCAATTTTTTGCTGCAGCACGAAATAAGGTTACCACAAACCAAATTACGAATGACGAATGAAGGAAGGCTGAGGCCACTGAATCATTCAGTGGATGTTTTGCCGTCAAATCGCTTTGCTTACAGGCTAACGGGAGAGCGGTTGTGCTGCCTTGCTGCCCACAAATTTTCCGATTTGGATGGCGGATGACGCCATTCGCCGCGTCTGTTTTAATTCGTCATTCGCAATTCGTCATTCGTCATTCAGTTCAGGCGGGCTTTCACCATCTCGCTGATTTTGGCGCCGTCAGCGGGCCGGCCGGCAAAACGGGCCATGCAGGCTTTCATGACCTTGCCCATATCTTTTATGGAAGCCGCAGCGGTCTCCAGGATCACTTCCTTGACGGCTTTTTCCATTTCTTCTTCGGTGACGGCCGCCGGAAGGTATTCTTCAATCACCGCAATCTCGGCGGTCTCCTTTGCGGCCAGGTCGAGGCGTCCCCCTTTGGTAAACTGCTCAATGGAATCCTTGCGCTGTTTGATCAGGCTGATGAGGACCTGCACGGCTTCGTTGTCCTCCAGCTCCTTGATAAGGTCGATTTCCTTGTTTTTCACCGCAGCTTTCATCATGCGCAGCACGCTCAGGCGTTCCGCTTCCTTGGCCTTCATCGCAGCCGTCAAGTCTGAATTGATCTTGTCGCGTAATCGCATATAGCCTCTTCTTTGATTTGAGAAACGGGCCTCTCGAGTCAGACCGCGTTGTTGTTTTCCGGCACGTCCTTCAGAACTTCCAGCATTTGCCCGTGAATCCGCCGGTTTGAGGCGACGAATTCACGGCCGTAGATTGAAGCGGGCCGGCCGTGGAAATCCGTCACAATCCCGCCGGCTTCGCGGATCATGAGGTATCCGGCTGCGCAATCCCATGGATTAAGCTTGAGCTCCCAGAAACCATCCAGGCATCCCGAGGCTACGTGGCAAAAGTCGAGCGCCGCCGATCCTCCGCGGCGTATCCCCTGAACGCGCACGGCAAATGCGCAGAAATTGTCGAGATTGTTTTGTTTGCTGGTCTGGATATCGTAAGGGAATCCGGTTGCCAGCAGGCTGGCAACCAGGGATTCGGTCTTCGAAACATGGATCGGAATCCCGTTGCGGGATGCGCCGGAACCGCTGCGGGCGGTATAGACCTCATCACGGACCGGATCGACCACCGCTCCCCACATTAACTCGCCGGCGATCTCCAGTCCGATAGAAACAGCAAACACGGGATATCCGTGAGCATAGTTGGTTGTGCCGTCAAGCGGATCGATGATCCAGCATATTTCCGCTTCCTTCGGGTCATTGTGATTTTCCTCAGCGAGAATCGAATGATCCGGGAAAGCCTGCCGGATCCGGGAGACGATCAGATTTTCGGCGGCGATATCAACATCGGTGACAAGGTTGACTATCCCCTTGTTCTGGATGGAAAAGCCCGTCTGATATCTCTGAAGCAGCAATCGTCCTGCGTCGCGCGCCACTCCCTCGCCAAATTTTGCAAAATCGTCCAAATCCGCCATTCCGTTCCTATGTCCAGGATTCCAGTCTCAAATCCACTATTCTCCCGTCAGCCTCACAACCTCAGCCCCCTTTGGGATTTTGAACCGGAATTTTCCGTCTTCTATCTTTACGTTGTCCGCCATGTCCGTGAGAAGAAACTCCAAAGTATTGCCGGTTTTTTCTCTTATCACGATGCGCCGGACGTCACAGGTCTCGCGGTCCAGTTCAAGCACCAGGAAGGAATAGGTCGACTCGCGGCTGCGCGGCTCCAGGCGTATCAGGAAAGGGTTTTCTGTTTTGGCCCGGATGACCTCCTCCCAGGAAGCCGTGAAGCTTTTATGGATGCTGCCGGCTCCCAGCAGCAGCTCCAATGGTGTGCCGTGCAGATCAGACGGGCTGAAATCCTGAACCGTCACCTGCCGGTCGAAAGGCACATAAAGAAAAGACTCTCTTTCATTCGCGATGAAGAGTTTTTCCTCGGGATGGCGATACTCCCATCGCATCAGCCCGGGCTTCTTAAGCCAGAAGATGCCCGATTCGGACTGGTCAATGCCAGGAGCCCGATAGGTCTGCCGGAAGCTCCCTGTTATCGTCTTGACAGAGGCATATCGCTGCTCCAGACGCGCCACGACGGCCGATATATCCTGGGCATACGCTTCCGAAATGCCCGGCAGGCACAGAAATGCCGTGAGGATCCAACCGGCTATCAAACGCATCGGGATTCACCGCCTTCAGCGCCCGCATACAGGGGGACGGCCCTCCGACCGCCTCCTTCGAAAGCGCCCCGGATATTTCGACTGCTCATCTTGGCTGCTCATCCCCAAGAGACTGTACCGCAGTTTCTTCGACAGCCGGATTCCTCACCGTATCCAGCAGCAGGAACGCAACCCCAACCGTGATGGCGGAATCCGCGACATTGAAATTGGGCCAATAAAAAGCTTCGTGGATATGAAACTCTATAAAATCGACAACATATCCCCGAAAGAAACGGTCGGCGAAATTTCCCAGGATCCCTCCCAGGGTTATTGCCAGGGCGCAATGAAGCAGTTTGCGGCTCGGGGGCATTCGGGCGCTGTAAATCAACAGGATTACGACCGCCGCGACCGCCAGGCCTGCCAAAATATAAGGCTTCCAGACAGATTCGACCTTGTCGAAAAATCCGAACGCGATCCCGGTGTTCTGCGCATAGGATAGCTTTAGATATCCGGGAAGGATCTCGATCGGGTCCGAAGCCTTCAGCTTCGTGTATGCAAACCACTTGGTAGCATGATCCAGCAGGAATATCAGCAGGGTAATCAAATAACACTTGTTTTTCATCGGCATTTATCGGCAGATTTCCAGATCATTACGGCAACGGGAGTCCTGCTAAAACAGCCTGTTAGGGCATTCCTGATCTCAAATATCACAGCCGGATCATCTCCCGAAAAACAAATAACTATATCACAATGCCATGTTCCTGGAACCGGATTCGGCTTCCGGGCTCCAGGCTGGCAGATAATGGATGATCGGCGGCGCGGTATCCTGTATTATCCTGTATCCTAAATTTACCATCGAAGGAGGGCTCGTCCATGCAAACAGCCGGAGGAAAACCCAAATTCCAACCTTACGTGCCTGCAGACAAACAGATGAGCGAATTCACGCTCAGGGCCATTATCCTTGGTCTCATCATGACGGGCATCCTGGGCGCCGCCAACGCCTATCTCGGGCTGAGAGCTGGTATGACCATAGCGGCAACATATCCTGCGGCCGTTATCAGTATGGCGATCCTCAGACTGATGAAAGGCTCCCTTCTGGAAGAGAACATGGCGCGAACCATTGGTTCGATCGGGGAATCCGTTGCCGCCGGCGCTGTATTCACTATTCCGGCGTTCGTGCTGGCAGGGCTTTGGCCGGCAATGGGCATGGAGAAATACTGGGAATCGGTCGCCCTCATGATCATAGGCGGACTGCTTGGCATCCTCTTCGTGACTCTGCTGCGCCGTGTCATGGTTGAAGACCAGGAACTCCCATTCCCGGAATCCGTTGCGGCGGCCGAGATTCACAAGGCGGGACAGCAGGGCTCCAAGGCCGCAAAAATACTTTTTGCCAACATGGGATTCGGAGCCCTGGTCCATGCGCTGGGGCAGATTAACATATTTGAGCCGGTCAAGACGTTTACGGTCAGCATCGGAGCGCTGGGCAAAAGCCTGCTGTTGCGCACCAGCACCAATCCCAGCGTCGCAACGATTACAACAGGCGGATCGAGCATATTCAACTCGCCGGCGATCAGTCCCGCTTACCTCGGCGTCGGCTACATCATCGGCCCGAACCTTGCCGCCCTGAATTTCTCAGGCGGCATTCTGGCGTGGGGCTTGCTGGTTCCCCTGCTAACCTACCTGCTGGGTCCGCAACTGCAGTTGAATGCTCAGGGAAACAACGTCGGCTGGGGCACCCTCGCAGGCGCGGTTTACTTCTCCATTGTCCGCCCCATCGCTGTCGGCGGCATGCTGGTGGGGGCCGGATATACTCTGTTTCGCATGCGCAAACAACTTGGGATCGGGATGGCGCGCGCCGTGAGCGATCTCCGGAAATCTGCCGGAGCCAAAATTGCCGTGGACAGAACCGAGCGCGATCTGAATACCAAGGCGGTTTTTCTGAGCATCGCCCTGGTGTTCCTCGCGATGATAGGGATCTATCACTATTTTATCGCGGGAGCCGGCGCCCTGACGGGTGCAAAAGTCCTTGCGGGCGCCATTGTGGCGGCGCTCGTGATGGTGGTCCTTGGATTCTTCTTCGCCGCAGTGTCGGGCAATCTGGTCGGCATGATCGGGTCGTCGAATAATCCCGTCTCCGGCCTCACCCTTTGCACGCTGGTAGTCTCGGCTCTGCTGCTGGTGGCGTTGGGAGTCGCTGGAGCGAGCGGAGTCGCCGCTGTGCTTGGCGTGGCAGCCGTAATTTGCGTTTCTTCGGCGGTCGCGGGAGAAATGCTTCAGGATCTCAAGGTGGGCCATATCCTGGGTGGGACTCCCTCCAGAATGCAGATTGGAGATATTTTCGGAATTATCGTCGCTTCGCTTATTCTGTTCTTCCCGCTGATGGTGCTCGACAACGCCTATCACTTCGGCAGCGCGCAGCTGGCGGCGCCTCAGGCCGGCCTGATGGCGATGCTCGCGCAGGGGATCGTGGGCGGCAACATGGCGTGGCCTCTGGTAGTCGTTGGAATTCTGCTCGGCTTCGCCATGATCCTCGTTAAAGTGCGTAGCCCTATGCTTTTTTCGGTCGGGATGTACCTGCCGCTGGACACTACCTTCGCAATCTTTCTCGGCGGCATTATCCGCTGGATCACCGATACCCTGCGCGACCGCCGCGGATTGAATGAAGCCCAAAAGGCCAGAGTCGATAATGCCGGAGTATTGACGGCCTCCGGTCTGATCGCCGGTGAAGCTCTTTGCGGGCTTGTGATCGCCGGCGTCTGGCAGGGAAAGACGCCCCGCATTTTCGATTCGCCTCACTGGATAGGGATGATAATTGCGTTTCTCGTCCTCATGATGGCTATGATCCGTGTGCCGCTGGCGAACGCAGGAAAACCGGACGAACCGGCTCCTCCAGCCGCGATAATGTAATTCCACAGCATCCGGCAGAGCCCGGAGGCTTGAATGATTGACGCTCAGGCAGCCTGGATACGATCAGCTGCCATTAAACACTGATTTGCCGGTGAGAAATGGCGAGATGCCTCCGATGCCCAAACATCGCAAGCGTCTCATCGAACCTCGCTCGCTGCCTCCCGTCTTTGCCTCAAGCACCGGGGACTTATTGGCGTCCGCCGGCGTTCAACGGTGCGCGTCGATACTGGAAAATCTTCAACCAATAGGGCTCACGCCTGCCTGATCCATCCTTTCGGAAAATATCCTTAAACTCGGCCCGGCCGTTTTCCAATATTTGACAATGATACACTCAGATCTTATATAGCAAACGTACTAAATAAATAAAAAAGGGGGGAGAAAAAAATGTTTTTGATTCCATATGTCAGAAGGTCGGAAATTCCGGCTGTCGGTCGGTTGTTTGATGAGTTTTTCAATGATTTCCCGTTCACGGGCTCTCTGGCCGAGGGAAAGGAAAATTGGGTCCCATCTGTCGATATTCTTGAAAAAGAAGGAAATATCGTGCTCAGAGCCGAACTTCCTGGAATGACCGAAAAGGAGATAGAGCTGAAGATTGAGGGAGATACGCTGATCCTGAAGGGTGAAAGAAAGATGGAAAGCGAGGACAAAAAGAGCAATTACCATCGAATCGAAAGATCCTACGGCTCCTTCACGCGGTCTTTCAGGCTCCCGGACACGGTGGACTCTGAAAAAATCAACGCGGACTATAAAAACGGGGTTTTGACCATAACCCTCCCGAAGAAACCGGAGGTCAAACCACGCGAAATCCCGGTCAAGGTCCAGTAACTAGTTTCTGTCGCGAAACTCAGAATTTAGGCCCAGAGGGCCGGCAGGCAATAGGCCCGGCCGTCAGAGGCTGTCCAACGGTTGATTTTATGCAAAATCGGCCATTGAAAACAAAGATCTTATGGGCGCGATTTTCAGCAAATTCATAACCATAAGACAGCCTCGTCAGGCCGGGCTTATGGGTGAATAGGAAATGAGCGCCAAAGG
>CAYYTC010000061.1:0-29067 GCA_964474425.1 uncultured Acidobacteriota bacterium | reverse complement strand
CGTTTGTCAGCGCTTTTATCAGCGTTTCTCAGCGTTTCAAAATACGGATCTATCAAACTCTTGGAGTCCCCCGGCCGGGCCGGGGGTCCAATGTAATTATGGAAGGAAGCGGAAGGGCAGTTACCTGAATGGAATATCTACGACTTTAGACAGAATCGCATCCTGCAGGGCGTGGATCTCCGTCCGAAGCCGTACTATAAGCGAAGCCTCCGGCACTAGTTCCGTCCCGGATTGATCCCGCCGCTTTGTTTCGACACCGCCCTTCGCCAGCGACCGGGTTGAGACCGTTATCCGGATGGGGATGCCGATCAGATCCGCGTCGTTGAACTTCACACCCGGGCTTTCTTCGCGATCGTCGTAGAGCACCTCAATGCGCGCCTCCCGGAGCGCCTCATAGACTCGGTCCGCTGCCTCGGGCCGGCCGAGCGAGACCAGGTGCACCTCATAGGGAGCGACGGTGATCGGCCACATCAGGCCTTTGTCGTCATGATGTTCTTCGGCGATGCAGGCAAGCAGCCTTCCGGAACCGATACCATAGGATCCCATCACGATCGGCTTCTGTGTTCCGTCAGCGGCGAGGTACATTGCGCCTGTTGCGGCCGAATAGCGGGTGCCAAGTATGAAAATGTTGCCCACCTCCACTCCGCGCGAGGTGGTCAGACGTTCCCCGCATTGGATGCACGGGTCGCCGTCACCCGCCGCCGCGATGTCGGCAATGACCGTGGGCTGATAATCACGAACGATGTTCGTGTTGAGCAGGTGATACCCTTCGTCGTTCGCGCCCGCGACAAGATTAGGCGACGTGCCGACAGCATCATCCGCGATCACCTGGACACCGCGCAACCCGAGGGGCGACCCGTATCCCGGGACTGCGCCTGTCGCCCGGATTTCATCATCGGTGGCCGGACGCAGCCAGACAGCCCTGGCGGCGTTCGCCAGCTTCGTCTCGTTCACCTCCATATCGCCGCGCACGATCGCGCAAATAAAGTCCTCGTGTTCCCCCGTCTCTTCCTGGCGTCCCGCGATCATGAACACGGCTTTGGCCGTCTTGCGCTTCGGCACCTTGAGCCAATTCGCCAATGCCTCGATCGTTTTGCAGCCGGGCGTTGCCACTTTCTCGACCGGCTTCATCTCTTCCGCAGGAGCCGCCGGCTTGGCAAAGGACGCAATCTGCCGGTTGGCCGAATATCCGCAGCGGCCGCATAGAACCAAAGTGTCCTCGCCGATCGGCGTGAGATACATGTATTCGTGCGCCAGGCCGCCGCCCATCATTCCCACGTCGGAGTCTACGGCGATGACCGGCAGGTCACAGCGACGAAAGATATTGAAGTAGGCCTGGCAGTGCGCCCGATACTGACGGTCCAATCCGGCTTCATCCGCATCCAGGCTATAGGAGTCCTTCATCGTAAACTCGCGCACGCGTATGAGTCCCGCCCGCGGCCGCGCGTCGTCGCGGAACTTTGTCTGGATGTGATAGACCAATTGCGGCAACTGGCGGTAGGAACGGATTTCGGTCTTGCAGAGGTCGGTGATAACCTCTTCATGCGTCATCGCCAATACCAGGTCGCGATCCTTGCGGTCCTTGAAGCGCGCCATCTCCGGCCCGATGGAATGCCAGCGTCCCGTCGCCTGCCATATCTCCGCAGGATGGACTACAGGCATTGTCATCTCTTGTCCGCCGATTGCGTTCATCTCATCACGCAGGATGTTCTCGATTTTCGTCAACGACCGGCGGGCAAGCGGCAGGTAGGAATACAGTCCCTGGCCCAGCTGCCGAACAAAACCGGCGCGCAGCAGCAGCTGATGACTGATCGCATCGATATTGGCGGGGGATTCCCGCAAGGTTGAACCAAAGTGGCGCGAAAGCCGCAAATCGGATCCCCCTACTGGACTCTCTTCACTGTAAATTTTTGGGGGGCGCCGCCCTCCATCGGGGGAGCGCCGGCGATTTCAAAGCTGAGCTCGATTCCATCGCCTTTCAGGACTCCCTTATAGTTAAACTTCATTTCCTGGCCGCCGAAATCCACAGCAACCACAAAGGAGATATTGTTGCCGTCGATTTTGCCTTCTTTTATAGGTGTTTGCGTATCCGGTCCGCTGAGGGACGTACCGGTCAGCGTATTCCCGTCCGCTTTGAACGTATATGCGAGCGTCATGGGATCACCCATGCCGCTGCTATACTGTCCGGACCACTTGCCGTCTATATCTGCGCCTGAAGCAAAACCGGCCAGAAGTAGAAAGCATGCTGCGAGCATATACCTTTTCATTTCAATTCAATTCTCCTTTGTTTCGGTCCCAAGAATACACAATCCCGGCCAAATCACCAATACCAGTGCTGAAGAGAGAATGGGCTACCGGATGTGGGGATTCCGGATTTTTGGGGATTGACAATCCCACCGTGAACTATGGCATCACACAGCCTCTCAGCGCACATCCTCATTACCTGATCCAGAAACTGCCATACCGGACCACTCCCATGCCTAAACCGGCGATTTGGACTATGCATCTCATATGCTATATCCAGGCCAGCATTTATGCAGTAGAATCCATACTAAACGGGGGAAAGATATGACAAAATCCGCAGAGGATATCCTGAAAACCGCCATCCTGCTGGAACTCAGAGGTAAAGCCTTTTACACCACGACAGCCCGCGAAGCCAAGAGCGAAGCCGTCGCCAAAATTTTTGCAATGATGGCAGAGGAGGAGGATGCCCATATCAAGTTCCTTTCCAGGCAGTTTGCCGAGTTTGAAAAAAGCGGCAGGTTCGCCAAAAACGAATCGGTAATCCCCGCGCAAGATGCAACGGCTCTTGAGATTCTAAGCGAACAGGTCAAAAAGGAGATTTCGGCTGCCGGTTTCGAGGCCGCGGCCATCTCGGCAGCGATTGATTTTGAGAACCGCGCCGTTGAGGTTTACCAGAAAAGGGCCAACGAAGCTGCGGACCCAAACGAGAAAGAACTGTACCAGATGCTGGCCGCCTGGGAGCGGACGCATTTCCGTCTACTGCACAATCTCAATGAAGAGTTGAAAGAACAGATCTGGCACGACAACAATTTCTGGCCTTTCTAGCTTCGCCGGCGACAATGCCGTGCGATCGACCTGCGTCCATGACTGAAAGCAACAAAAAAGCCCTGAAGCGTCGTAACACACAGATTCGACGCTTCAGGGCTTTTGCCTGCCTGGGTATGCAGATGCCATGCAAAACGGCCTTGTTTTCGATTCAATGAGACAAGGTCCGCCGAGGATCCTTTATAGGCAACGATGCTTTGGGGAAGCCTCCGCGACTGATATTCACTTCCCTTCTTTCATTGCCGCAACCAGCGCAAGCGCAACCTGTTCCGTGGCAAGTGAACAGGATTTTTTTGATCCAGGGCACGGATCTGTTTCCAAAACGGGGCGATGAGAGGCCCCGCCAGCCCCGGCATTCAAGCAATCCATGCAAGTAGCTGCTATTAAACGACTTCCCTGGCTATTCTTTTCCGCTCGTTTTATTTCATAGTATGATGCCGCGTCAGATTTTCATTTCTGATATATTGGAGCATATTGGATGGGTTCCGGAGCAGTCAATCAAGCCAATGGATATATGCTGCTTTCGCAAATTTTATCGGCGCAGCAAAACCTTTCTCTTTTAGAGGAGATGGCCAATGAATGAGCCAATGCATAGATTCAAATACACAAACCTCACCAAAGAACAGGTAGCCAAAAAGCTTGAGCCGGCGGGCGCCGGCCCTAAATGCGTGTCGGAATTGTCGGGCTCCCTTTCCGGAAAGTCGCTGAAAATCGTGACCGACAACGGTCCTGTTCTAAACTACCTCTTTAAAGACAAGCGCAAGCTTACGCTGGCTGAAGGCAACGGATCTCCCGTTGAATCGGGATACGGCGCACTGACGCTGCAGTCGTTGGTTTTCTTCTCCCACATGATCCCCGGAAGTCAGAAAGGCTTCAATGTTTTCATCGATCTGGACACGAACCTTGTAACGGTTTTTGAGGTGTGGCTCTGCAGCGGCAAAAAAGAAGTAACGAGGTCCAAGAAGGAATTCACGATCGACGACAGAGAAGTTCAGCGCCAGATCTATTTCGGCTATGTGGACGTTCGGGGCAAAGAGGCGCCCAAAAAGCGGCATCACACGACCAACAGGCTCGAAGGGACGGGCATGTACTGGAAGCAGGACACGGGAATCCAAACCCTGGATTTGTACCCTTCGGTCGCCTCCTCGAACTTTATCGAGCTCACCCGGCTTGCCGACGACCTCAGCTATTGTGCCCCCTCGGATTACGTAATGGTCAACGACAACCTGTTTATCTATCAAAGAACGGAATGCGAATTTTCAGGCATCCTGACCATGTACGCCCTTGACCTGTTCACAGAAACCCAGGCGGGCATGCGCCTCGGCTTCAATGAAAAGGACGAGCTGGAATACTACCTTTTCCGGGGAACGGGCAAGGTTGTCGGGAACCTGACCTCACTGGCGCCCTTCGATGAGCACGGCGAAAAGATGAATCTCGGCATGACCAACGCGCCTCAGCCGAACCAGCCGGCGCCCACGCCCCCCAAGGGCCAGAGAATCGTGTACCGGCCGGCGAGGGATTTCAGGAACATGACCGAAGAAGAGGTCCATCAGGCTGCAGAAAAAAGCACCAAAACTTTCACCAGCGATCCCAACGCCCCTCAGCAACAGGCCGGCATGATGGGTGGCAACCTATTGCCGTTCACCGACCTCCTGGTCGGCAAGGAGTTCACCGTCCTCTATGACCATGACGGCCCGGCCTGGGATTACAAGGTTCTCGACCTATACAACCTTCAGTGGCGGAAGCACGGGGATGCTCAATGGCAGAAAGAGACCTACCGTGCGTTCGAGGCCGATGAAAAATTGGTATTTTTCGCCCACATTCACAGCGGAAGCAAGCCCCGCGCCTGCAGGAGAATCGCCCTGGACCTGACGAACGGCCTGACCACCTGCGTTCTCTCCAAGATGGGCACGAAGTATTACGGGAACGAGGTTTCCTATCGGGCCCTCTTCGGTGCAGCCGAAATGGCGGGAGTTGAGGCTCTGCAGTACGTGCGGCATGAATTCACCGACGAACTGGTCGGCCGCGGATTCACCCGGTCCTATTCCGACCAGATGACTTCCATGCATCTCTATACCACGCCCCATTCCTCCGCATGGACCATTTACACGGCAAACCAGACGCTGAACATGCAGTGGTGCGCTCCTGCCATGTATATAAAGCTCCGTCCCGGAGTCTACATCTTTGATCTGGTTGAGGAAGCCTGCAATGGCGCGGAGACCTGTATCATCGAAAATGAAAAAACGAAACGTGCCTGCGGATTCGGCTTCTCCGGCGGCGAGAGTGGAGTAAGTCTCAATACCATCGGTGCGATCGCGCGCGACATTGGAAGGTACGACATCAGACAATACTTCGGGCCGAAGGCGAGAGTGAAAGGAGCATAATATGGCCATCTCAAAAACGAGGGCGGAATCCATCAAAAGTCCGAAGCAGCCAAACGGCGGGCGCCGATCCTTTATGCGGAGAACAGGCGCCGCCCTGTCGGCTGTGCTCGCTTCGACAGTGGCGGGTTTATCAAAACCCAGTCCGGATCATGATGCAAACCAGAAGGACGATGTCAGTCGGCTGTCCAACCAAATCGGATGCCTCGAAGATGCAAACGGAATTCGCAGACTGCACCACCTGTACGAAACCTATCTCGACAGGGGGATGCACGAAGAGGTCGTCAATCTGTTCGCCGATGAAGGGGAGGTGCTCTTCAACGGAGGAGTTTTTATCGGAAAAAATAGGGGCGTTCGCCGCTTGTATTGCGATCATTTCAGCCGGAATCGGACCGGAAGAAAGATCGAGCCGGCGCCCGGCTTCGAACTGGATGCCATCCACCTTCAAGAGGTCGTGGAAGTAGCGCCGGACCGCCGGTCCGCTAAGGCTCAATTCCCCTATTCCATGCAGGTAGGGACGCCGTTGATCTCGGATTTGCCGCTGCTTGAAATGATGCGCCAGCAGGGCCAGGATGTCCGTCAATGGTGGGAAGGCGGAATCCATGACGTTTCCTGCGTGAGAGAGCGTGATGCCTGGAAAATCAAAAGGCTTCAATACCGGGTGCTGTCCAAGGCCGACTATCAACCCGGGCGGTCCTATGCCAGGCCCATTTCCGTCCCGCAATTCTCTGAAGTTTATCCCGAAAATCCAAGCGGGCCGGACAAGCTCATCACTGCAAAATCCATAGCAGGCAAAACATAAGCCTGCAAACCATGCGCTGCAACACCAGGGGACGGGGAAGCCCGATCGGTCTCCCCCCGCCCCTTGGCCCGAAATGCATCCTGTCCGGATGAGGCCGGAAAAACAGCCCGGCTCCATCCACGAAATTTCGGCAGCCTGTTTTTGCCGGAGATTGCCCAGCCGGATATCGCCGGTGCGATCCCGGTCTCCTGCTTCCATGAATCCCATCTTCTATTTCTGAACCCAGGCTGTCGGCGGTCTCCTTCCCGCGCGCCTCAGGGCATATCCGGTGCCGCATGGAAAAATGGGGGCCTGTCGTATATGATTTTGAATATAGGAGGAATACCTGTGAAAAATAGATACACGCGACGCGAGGCTCTGGAACTGGGGCTGGGAGCCGTAGCCCTGGGGGCATCGAGTGCGGCGGTTTCATCCGCACAAACATCCCCAAAATCCGTTCCGGGAGAGAAGTATCCTGTGCCTGCATTGAGCGATCTCCATAAGTTCGGAGAGGAACTGGAAACATCCTTGCTTTTGAGGACTTCCCCTGTGGCTGTGAAAATGCTGGAGAAGGAAGCGGACATCCCGAAAGGAGCTTTCCGTCCGAAAAGGGACGGAGGCTATCATATCGCCCAGTGCCAGGCCTTTGGCATGTCACGGCGGGAAGGTAAAACCGTTGCCATGTTGAAGGAAGATCATTGGTGTCCGACGGCTCTCATGTCTTATGGAATGGTGCCGAAGCCGGATTCCATGGCAATGTTTGGAGAATCTTTTGACAGCTTTGAAGTCGGGAAATATATCGGCGTGGTTACGGCGCCTCTAAAAAGCGCAACGTTTATTCCGGACGTCGTCCTTATTTATTCGAATCCCGCGCAACTCAGGGGATTGCTTATGCCGATGATGTATGGCGGTGGCGGGGCTCAGGTCAGCACCTACTTGTTCCTTCCATCCTGTGCGCACAGCGTCGTGGATCCCATGAAAACGGGAAAATACAGCGTCGTGCTTCCGGACCCCGGGGAATACCAGAGAGCTCTGACTCCGGAGGAAGAAATTATGTTCGCGGCGCCGTGGGCCAAGATGCCGGCATTTATGGCAGGCTTAAAAAGGGGCGGGAAAATGTATTCCCATCGGGATCAATACATGTCCATGCACCCGGATTTTGAACAGCCGCAATTTTATAAAGATATGTTTAAAGGCTGGGGACTGGATTCAAAATAGGAATTGTCCGACAACAGATTGCGGGCCCTCACAGCCACAATCGATATCAGATGCAGTATCGGCAGCCTTCGGCATTGCTACGATTGCAGGACGCATTTGGCGTTGAAGGCAAGTATGATTGGTTTCCGGCCAAGACGCAGATAAGATCTGCCTTCTGCCGTTCTTTGGGCCCTGAACCATCGAAACTTCAAATACTGCTCAAGGATCCGGTTATTAAAGGAAAAGTCGGGATTCTGTATGAAACGCCAGTTGTGAAACTGGTCCAAAACATGAAAACCGGCGAAATCAGCCATCGGCTTGATTTTGGGAAGCCCGCATGGGGTCACCGCTTCTCTCGGCTTCCAGTATGAACGAGAAGCTCAAAGGACCGCCGGCCAAGGGATGGCAAGGGAGCTAAATATGAATGAGGGCGCAGATGCACGTTTTGCCAGGATCAAGTCGCACTTCGAACAGGAGGCGCGGGTCTTCGACAAGATGTTCTTCAAGGTGATGCCCTATTACAGCGAGATGATGCAGGCCGTGGTCGAGGCAATGCCGTTCGGCCGCAACGACCGCCTGAAGATTGCCGACCTGGGGTGCGGGACCGGAAACTTGAGTCTCAAGGTACTCGAGGCTTTCCCTCGGGCACAGTTGGTCTGCGTGGACATGGCCGAGAAGATGCTCCTTGCCAGCCGCGCCAAGCTCGCCGGCTATCCGGCGGTGCAATTCCGGCAGGCCGACATCCGAACCTTCAACTATGGGACCTACGACGCTATCGTTTCGTCCATGGTCATGCATCACATCGCGCCGCGGCAAAAGCTCGCTTTTTACCGCCGGCTGCGGCGGGCGCTTTCCCGCAAAGGCGTGCTCTTCATTATCGATATCGTGCTTTCGGCTAATCCGCATCTGCAGGAACTTTTCATGCAGCGCTGGAAAGATCACATGAGGGCAAGCGGCATGTCCGTTAAATGGGTCGAGGAGATGATACGGCGGCACCGAAGCGAAGACCGGCCCCGGGATTTTGAGGCCGAGTTCGATGGCCTGCGCAAGGCCGGATTCAGGGACGTGGACGTCGTCCTTAAACGGTACAATTTCGCGGTCTACGGGGGCAGGGTGTGAGGGCGATCCGACATCCAGGCCAATGACGAGTGTGCCATGAACCGCTGACCTACGGCGGCAAAAGCCGGTCGCCCCACTAGGGTCAGCCTTCATCCTCTTTTATTCAGCGTCCATCAGCGTTCGATAATCCTGGAACTTTCATGCTCTATCAGGCCCCCTATCTGTTCCATCGCCACCTCAAAATTCCGTCATTGTCGACAGACTCCTGGTGTAACATCGAGCCTGCGAACGACTGTTTAAGGCGGCCGTCGGAATGCCTGCGGTCAATACAGAAGCATGATGAAGTTCGAGCTTCTGCGGGTCGGCATTCGATATGCCGTCATCCTGCGGCCAGAGCCCCGGGACAGGGAAAAATGGGATAAAATTCACAGCCATGCAGACGAGAGATAATTTACTGGAATTCCGGGTTTATATGGAAGATACGGATGCGCAGGGCATCGTCTATTACGCCAACTATCTTCGCTATTTTGAGCGCGGCCGGAGCGAGTTCCTCGAATCGCTCGGCGTCCCGATGACCGAAGTCGCCCGGCCCGATCGAAGGCTGGTTGTATATGAGATTCGCGTCAAATTCCGGCGCCCCGCATCCCTGGGCGACAGGATTGAGGTGCTGACTTCCATGGCGCGCGCATCGGAATACCGTCTCACATTTCGACAGCAAATCAGGCGGCGAGGAGAAGATGAAGCCCTTGTGAGCGGCGAAGTCGACGTCGTCGCGATCGACCGGGACGGCTCATTGAAGGAATTGCCGGAATTCCTAAGTCAGGCGTAAAGTTTGACGGATAGTCGTAGCCCGGGTGAAAAGAGGGAGAGGCGACAGTATTTGCCTTTCATAGGTACCGCAGGCAATGATAAGATTTATCGATAAAAGTTTATGCCCCAAAATTTCACAAGCTGGGGCGGCTAGCTCCCGGGATTCGAAGACCAGAATAAAGTGCCCATGATAACTCCTGCAAAAAACGATTGGAGCATCCTGGAAAAACTAGAGCTCGACAACCCGCCCGTAGGCGTAAAATATTCGTTAAAGCCTCTCCGGGGGATTTCTAAGCTGGATAAAAAGCTGTCTCTCTGTGAGATGCTCAGAGCCGCTATCGATGGAAATTCATTCTACGCCGCTGCGAAGTATCATGTTTGTGAGGCTGGGTTGCACGTATTAGGGCAGACTAAGATTGCGGAACAATATCTCAGTGGCGCCTATGGTGCAGGATTAGAGGTTTTCCGTGACAAGCGCACTGCCCGCAAACTGTATGAATATATCCCCAGGATGCCGGAAGGAGTGGTGAAATATGTCGCCCTATCTCCTATCGGCCGGATGGCCTTTGATCCCGACCTCCTGATTATTCTAGCCGATACAAGGCAAGCCGAGATATTGCTCCGGGCTATGAGCTACGGCACCGGGAAGATGTGGCACAGCCGCTATTCGAGCGCCATCGGCTGCGCCTGGCTTTTCGCCTATCCGCACCTGAACGGAGAGATAAACTTTGTCGCCACCGGTTTGGGTTTCGGGATGAGACGCCGGAAATTGTTTCCGGAGGGGTTGCATTTCATTTCGATTCCCTTTGATCGACTCCCATACATACTGCAAACCTTGCGGGAAATGCCCTGGGTTCCCCGCCCCTACCAGCCGGGAGGGCTGGAATTCGTCAAGCGCCTGCGCATTAAACTCGGCCTGGACAAGGCGTAACAGGATGGACTCGAGCCATGAATCGTTTTGACCGCACAGGCAATGTCTGAACCAGGAGAAGCTCCCGATGCCGATGCAATTAGATAAAAGTCTCTTGCCACTGATAGAGGCATTCAACCAGAACCCTGATATTTGCCGATTCGTTTCAATACTCTCGCCCACCTGACCCAAATGAATTGACCAGGGTGCCCGGGCGGTGCAGAATGGAATCCTGAAAGCCTTTCCCGACGCAGATCTGGACGTGTTGCTGATTTGGATTCCCATGGTGAGCAGCGACAGCTATGAGGCTGCGCAAAAGGCAGTCAAAAAATTTAAAGACAAAAGAGTAAAGCAGTTTTACGATCCACACCATCTGGCCGGCCGTGCGTTCGCGATGAGCCTCGGCCACAGCGATAAGGTGGCTTGGGATATTTATATGTTTTACCCGCGCGGAGCGCTGTGGCGGGAGCTGCCTCCGCCGCCGAAAGCGTATATGCACCAGCTTCGCGATAGCTGGGCTGATCCAAGCTTTCTGTTCGAAAAAGAGCATCTAAGAGCAAAACTGAGCGAAACAATGAAATTGATTTTTTCATAGCATACCCGGGCAAATGTGAAATCCAAAGAATCCATAGGGCCGATCTTTTTGATGACAGTGCTGGCCATGTTCCTGGCTGTTGCCTGTGGCCGCCGTCCTGACGTCAGTCCTGATGCTGAAAAAACAGAAGCGATTCCCAAAAATCTCCCAAAGGAGAAGGAACCACAAGCGGTTTCCTTGCCCGCCAAGAAAACAGAAACTGCAGGAAACAAAGCTAAATCCGCACAAAATTCAGCGACCGATCCTTCGGCGGATGAAACACCCACAAACCCTGCGAATAACAAAATTGAATGGGGTCGCGAAGCTGCGCTCGATGAGATCCTCGCAATGGCGAAGGGCGGAGAGATTCAACAGATTGAGTGGCATGTGATGCCGAACATCATCCGAGCCCAAACTTTGGACGGCCGGATTTTCCACATAAAGAATGAGGACAAAGAGATCGACCTCCGCAACACCCTGATAAAAGCCGGCATTCCGGTTGGAAAAGGCGGGATCAGCTTTCGACATTTATTCTGAACCTGAGATGGCCCCGGGGGATAGTCCTGGTCCAGGACGGAAAAGCCGGAAAGCCGACGGATAAGGAGATTGGATAAAGCCATGGTGACATTCTGGGTGGATGCAATATCGATATTGTTTGCTTTCGTTGCTGTTGGCCTTGCAGTCAGGAAATGGCACATCGTGAGAGACCGTCATTGGATCCTGTCAACGATAGGGACCGCCTTGAAGAAACCCATAGCCTTCTGGATCGGAACACTGGCAGGCATTTTCTATTTGGCCGTTTATCTGATTCTCGGCGGGAAAGGCGGCCGAATTCATGTATTGTTCGGGCAACTGATATTCAACACTTCGGCGGGCGAACTGTTGACCGGCCTTTTGCTGGCCCTCCTGGTGACGGTTTCGATGGCCTTGTTTGTTTACGGCGTGCATGTGATGGGCTTGTCACAATCGGGGAAAAAGGGCGGGATGGGGCTTATCGGCACCTTCCTGGCGATGTTGGCCGCTTTTTGTCCTTGATGAATGCCAATTTTAACGGCTCTGGGCGGAGCCGCGAGCGTATTGTTTCTGACCTATTTTTGGAATGCATTGGCTGCACTCTCGGCAGCCGTGTTGATTCTGGGCATTTTGTACACAACCAGAGTTCTAAAGGCCAGTGAAGGCTGACGCTGACCTGCCAATTCGCCCTAGTTTGGGGCGCATCGCCAAAAGGAACGGTGGCCTGCACGAAGGCTTCAACGAATTTCGGACAAGGGGAATACATCATGAGAAGATCGGTCATGGGGCTTATGGCAGCCTTGATATTTTTGCCGATGCTATTTTCGGCCGGCAAAATGGAGGCTGCTGCGGCTTCTCAATACACCTTAACCGTTTTGAGTCCTCAAGGCCCGGTTAAAAAAGGCCGGGAACTGGCTCCCCGCCTGACCACATTGAGCGGCAAGAAGGTCGCCATGTGGCTGTCCGCCACCCGCGATCAGGTTTACGCCGGCAAAGGCGCGGAGCTCTATGATCTCCTGGAAAAGAGGCTCAAGGAAAAATTTGCGGGCATACAAATCGTGCCTTACAAGGACCTGCCTATGAAGTTTGGGCCGGAAAATGAGGTGTTGGCCGCGATTGAGAAAACCAAACCGGATGCTGTTATCGTAGCGCTGGGCGGCTGATGAGGATGCATCAGCGCGATGGGTTCCATCGCCATTACTCTCGAAGAAAAAGGCATTCCCACCGTGACTCTATATAACGAGCGTCATGAGAAACGCTTTATGGGAACGATCCTTCCCAAAGGATATATCGATTATCCCGCAATGAATTTTGAAGAATACGACACGTTTACTTCCAAAGGCATTCAGGCGCTGGCGCCTGAGGCATTCAGTTTTGTGGTAAAAGGGCTTACCACGTGGAAGCCTCCACATATGAAGTTGGCGGGAGACAGTTGGGTTCCTAAAGAAAGCGAGTTTTCCTACACCGCCGCGAGTTATCAAGAAGCCCAAGCCCGATTCAACAGCGATTTCCTAAAAATGGGCTGGGGTGATGGATTGCCGCTGCTGCCTCCGACACGCAGCCGGGTAGATGCCCTGTTGAAAGGCACGCCGCTGCCTGCGACGAGCGTTATCGGCGCCTGGGGACCTGCCAATGCTGATTTCACAGTGGAAAAAATAGCCGTTGTCGCGGCCATGGCCGGCGCCGAACCGGAATATATGCCCGTAATTCTTGCGGCTTTAAAGGCCATCACCTCCGCCCGATGGGATGCCTATTTCCCCGTAATGCGAGCACCGGTTCCACTGGTGCTTGTCAACGGCCCCTATGCCAGGAAGATAGGGATCAATGCGTCCGCAAATGCTTTTGGCCCGAATCCCAAGTATCACGCCAACGGCGTGATCGGGAGGGCAATCAATTTGGCCATGGCCAGCATTTCGGGCAACGGTCGTGGCATAAAGCCTTCAAACCTGGCCGGCAATCCTGCCGCATATGCCGGAATTGTTATTGCGGAAGCGGAAGATATAGCCTCGCTGGGGGCCGGTTGGGATCCGGTCAGCGTCCAATTGGGTTACCCCGCCGGCACCAATCTGGTTACCGTTCTCGGCATTGAAGAGATGGATATGAGCGTGGCGGGAACGATCGCCAACCTCGCGTCTTGTATCAGCCCGCACAAGGAAATATGGCCCAGGGACCGGAAAACCTGGGATGCCCAATATGCCGGTGCGCTCGTGATAACGGAGATGCAACGCGTAACCGACGGCTTGATGGGAAGCAAGACCAAAGCCGATATTGCCAATGAGCTCTGGGAATCCGCCCGTATTCCTATGGACAAATTCAGAGCCCTCGTCCTGACGAATGAATTTGGGGGCCCTGCAAAGCCCAACGAATTCATCAAGTCTCTGATGGACGATCCGGATAACACCCAAAAGGGTATGCCTGTAGCCGCCGGCCCAAACAGATTTCTGGTCGTCGTTACAGGCGGCCATTGAGGGTGAGCGCCCTTTTCGTGGCTCGGTTCGAGCCGCTGGATGAGCGTGCCTGTTTCAGTAAAAATTGAGCTCCCCTGATTGGGCTGGAGGCCGAAGCTCACGCAGGTACCTCCGGCAAAGCCCGAGGCTTGAAGGATTTGAACCGCTCAAAGCGGTTGGACTCGTTACGCCGGTCTTGAACGCTGACTTACGCGGGCAAAAGCCGATGAAGCGCCTCATCGGCTTTTGCTCGCCGACCCTCGCCGAACAAATCGGCGTTTGTCAGCGCTTTTTTCAGCGTTTCTCAGCGTTTCAAAATACGGAGCCATCAAACTCTTTGAGTCCCTCGGCAGAGCCGGGGTTTACCAATGTAATTATCTATTGTTTTTACATAAGCAGCGACTGCAGACATCTCCCAGAAAGGAGCAACGACAATGACGAATGGTTATCCCGCCAATTGGGCTCAGCTCACTCCGGCACAAAAACGAGAATACCGGCTTAATCAGTTTCTTAGTGCAGCCAACATAGAATTTGTCAATTCCGAGGCAAAGGAGGCTTACAAAATCAGGGCCCAGAGATATGTCGATGCGCTCAATGTGAAAGAGCCGGACCGGGTTCCGGTCAACCTGCCCGTCGGCGATCTCCCAAACATCCTGCACGGGGTCAGCACGCATACCGCCATGTACGACATTGAAAAAGCAATAGAGGCCTGCAAGGAATTCAACAAAAAATATTCGGCCGAGTTGGAATACCACGCCATGCCCTTTGCTGCGCCGGGGAAAGCAATGGAGATTCTTGATTACAGGCTCTATGCGTTCCCGGGCCATGGCCTTTCGCTCGATGCGCCGGGATACCAGTTCGTTGAGGGCGAATACATGAAGCTGGAGGAGTATGAAGACTTTTTCCGGGATCCTTCCGATTTCTGGCTGAGAACATATCTACCCAGGATTTTCGGCGCCTTCGAAGGTTTTCGCTATTTGCCTCCCCTGACGGACATAATCGAAATTCCGACCGGGCAGCTCATGGCGCTGGCTCAACCTCAGGTGCTGGAAACTCTCCAAAAAATGATCGACGCGGGCAAGGACCTTCAAAAAAGAAACGCAATCATGGCAAAATCGATGGATTCCGGCGCGGCGCATGGATTCCCGGCAATGAGGGGACTTCTCAATTTCGCTCCGTTCGATTCGATTGGCGACACGCTCCGGGGAACGAAAAGCATTATGATGGATATGTTCCGCAACGCCGACAAGCTGCTCAAAGCTGTCGACATCATGGCGGACATCATCATCCATTCGATTCTGCACAGTCCGATGATTCCCAGCGCTATCACGGTTGGCTTTCCGCTCCACAAAGGCGCCGATGGATGGATGTCTCCCCAACAGTATGAAAAATTCTATTGGCCGTCTCTGAAAAAAGTCATGGATGCCCTCATCAACGAAGGTCTCATTTGCATGATGTTTGCCGAGGGGAGCTACAATACACGCCTCGAAGTGGTCAAAGACGATTTCCCGAAGGGGAGCGTTGTCTGGTATTTTGATCAGACAGACATGGCTCTGGCCAAAAAAATCCTGGGTGACAAATTCGCCATTCAGGGGAATGTGCCTTCATCCCTGATCGTCACCGGTTCTCCCGCGGACGTAAAGGCCTGCTGCCGGAAGCTTATTGAGACCTGCGGGAAAGGCGGCGGATACATATTGGCCGCCGGCTGCATGGCGGAAAATCCCAAACTGGAGAACCTGCAGGCCATGATGGCGGCCGTACGGGAATACGGCGTTTACAGGTAAGACCGTTGCCGTCGGTTCCCGATTCCAGGTCCAAAGACCGGCGAACCGTTGACGCCCGGGCCGGCCTGTGGGCGCGGACATGGATCAGCCGGCAAGCACGGAGGCGTCCAGTGCGCTCACACCCGCGTCGCAGACGAACTCGCCGGCCGTGGTGTAAGCGGATTCGTCGCTGGCCAGATAGACGAACAATCCGGCAATCTCCGATGGGGCAGCGATGCGCTTGAGGGGCGACGGCGCCGCCATGGCTTTCAGGCGTTCCTCCACGCTAATGCCGGCCGCGCCGGCGGTCTCCTCGAGGCGGCGGTCGAACATTTCCGAGCGGAAAGCTCCGGGCAGGACCACGTTGCTGCGGATTTTTTGCAGACCGAAGTCCATCGCCACCTGGCGTGATAGCCCGAGCAGACCTGATTTCGCCGCACAGTAAGCCGCCGCGAACGGGAGGCCGCGTATCGCGCCGACCGACGCTACGTTGATGATGGAGCCTCCCCCGGCGCGGAGCATGTGCGGGATGGCATATTTCATCACCAGGAAAGGGCCGGTCAGGTTGGTGTCCAGGACCTTCTGCCAAAGGTTCACATCCGTGTCGACGACGGTTCCCGGGATGCCCATCGCGGCGTTGTTTACCACGACGTCCAGCTTGCCTCCAAAGGCGGCGGCGGTTTCCACCATGCGCCGCACGTCCTCCAGCAGGCTGACGTCTGCCGGACAGGCGGCGATCGCACTGCCGGAAAAGCGACCCGCAAACTTTTCCAGCTCTTCGCGGCGGCGTCCCGCGATGCAGACCCTGGCGCCCTCGCGCATAAACGCCTCTGCCACGGCGGCGCCGATGCCGGTGCCCCCTCCGGTGATCAATGCAACTTTTCCCTGCAGTCTCATCCTTCGCTCCTGTTCCGATCGGTGTGGGTGGATTCAAACTTAATCTCTATACGAAAATGGCTCTTCATGCAAATGATTTGCAGGGCGCTCCGGGTTCCCGGATTCACATGGATTCAAGCGGGGAATATCCGTGGAAACCGGGGCGTTTGGGCTGAGCAGGCAAAGGGCGCGAAAAATTGAATGGCGGATTGACAATCGCCCGGAAACTGGAATTAAATGATCGCCGCATTTGAATCAGAGCGTGGGAACGGCGTACGCCGCGACCCTCCAAAGGAGCTGCCTATGACAAAGCCACAAGCGAAAACCAAATCGGTCGTTTGCACCAATATCGAATTGCCTGCGGGCGTCCACGTTTTCGAAACCGACGATACCAAGACCAAGGCGCCGGACGCGGATCCTATCCATCGAGTGATCTACATGGACGACAGGATCGTCCCGGGATCATTTTATGTCGAAGCCGTGTGGGTCGTAGGCTCCATACCGAGGTCCCATCCCGAGCACACCCATCCCGATCACGATGAGATAGTCGGCTTTGTCGGCAGCAATATGGACGATCCAACCGACTTGGGGGCGGAAATTGATTTCGTCGTCGACGGCAAGAAAATGACGCTTACCAAGACCTGCTTCATCCACGTGCCTGCCGGGGTCAAACACGGCGGGCTTTGCTTCCGGAAGATCGACAAGCCGGTATTTCAGATCGCCATGTCGAGGATGAGCGCCTATTCCAGCATTCCGCCCACATAGGCAAAGGGCTCTGGGAAACCGCTTGGGCAGGCCCGACCGATTTTCAGGTCTATGCCGCCGATCCGGTTCAGCATTCCGCCGCGTGCCTCGTAATAATGAAGGAAAACAACAAGGACATTTATCTGGGAGCGCGGATTAAGCTGAATGAGGACGGCACAATCACCGAAGCCGAGCATATCGTGGTCAGGGACCAGAAGCCCATGCCCACTCTCAAAGCGCCCCGTCCAGGCTTGCTTGAGGATGTGCCACCGGGAGAACGGATGAAGCACTGGGACCTTGTCGGGATCGGCCTTTCCTACGGATAGACAGAGGGATAGACATGCACCTGAGCGAATTGAAGCTGAAACTTGGCGACTGCCTTCATCAATACTCCATCACGAAATTCGATGCGGAAGATATTATTGAATTGATTTCCGAGGGAGAAAGCATTGATTGGATCGTCAGCCAACTGAAAGGCGATGTGCAATTTGATGCGGCCGCCGTTACCATGCTGTTGGCGGAAATAAAAGCCCAGCTGGGAATTACGGAAGAACCGGCGATATCTGAATCGGCGGCGCCTGCCGTAGGCCCTGGCGCACCCGCTGAACACCCGGGAGATGATTCTCAATCGGATCTTTCAGAAATCGGCAGGATGCTGCCGGAAGGAGTGGAATTACCTCCCGGCCTGGATGCGAACGAGCTCAGGAATTTAATGGAATCACCTCAAGGCAAAGTCCTGGCCGATTTCCTTGTCTTCTGCCGGGAAAAAGGCATCGATTTAAGCGGTGGAAACCTGAACGATCCAAGGATAGAAAGTTTGCAGAAAGAGTGGCTGTCAATCCCGCGCAATTCTTTTGACGGCAAAACACCGTCGGAAATGCTTTCGATTGCGCAGGAAAAAGTGCAAACCTTCCGCCGTCAGAATCCGCGTGTCGGCAGAAATGATCCCTGCCCATGCGGCAGCGGGAAAAAATTCAAGAAGTGCTGCGGGAAAGAAGCTTCCCAGGGGCTTTAGCCTTGCGGAACCGGACGATCCTTCAAGCAAATGAGCGAAACCTTAGCAATCGCACGATCGCGGCAAAGCTCGGATTTTCGGAGAAGGCGCTGCGAAAATGCTTTCGTTGAGCAAGCATCTTCCGGCAGAGGCGCGGCGAGGCATAACGCATCGACCGATGCTTTCTATCCTTAGCAACTCTATTGCTTCCCGAAAACCTGAATCACACTGGCGTCGTTGCCCTCAGCATCCTTTCCAGCTATTATCCGGCTGTAGGTCTCGCCATCCTCAGATAAGACATCCTGTCCTTTGATTGTCATGCCCCCCATGTTTAGGACCTATTCCCTGGTACGCGGATTGATTTGCTTAAACGGGATCGTATTGGGTTCGGGAGCGGGCCCCTGATCCCGGGGCTGCGGCCCAGCAGATTATCCCGCTCGCGGATTGAATGCGCTCGGTGCAAAAACCCGGCCGCGCCATGCACGAATCACGCGCGGCGGGTGCGCGAGCGGCGGCGGCGCAGGAAGAACTTCCATATTTCGATGAACAGCAGCGCCAGCAGCGAAACGGCCGCGGTCACACCGAGGTCGAACGCGGACATGGGAACCGTGTCGAAGATGCGGTTCCCGAACGGCGAGTAGATCACGGCGAGCTGCAGCCCGATGGTCAGCAGGAACGCACCCGCCATCGGCCGGTTCCCGAGCAAATTCATCCGGAGGATCGACTCCGCTTCCGACCGCGATTCCAGCGCCACGACAAGCTGCGTGAGCACCAGCACCGTGAAAATGGTCGTCTGCCACGCCGGGTCGTCCAGCCGCCAGAGTTCCCACGCGGCCGCGATCGCCGTGACGCTCATGAACACGCCGACGACGAAGATGAAGCCGATCATTTCGCGTCCGAAAATCCCGCCGGCCTGCGTGCGCGGCGGCCGCCGCATGACGTCTTTCTCGGCCGGCTCGACGCCCAGCGCCAATGCCGGCGCCCCGTCGGTCACCAGGTTCATCCACAGGATCTGCAGCGGCAGCAGCGGCAGCGGCATGCCGAACAGCGGGCCGAGCAGCATGACGGCGATCTCGCTCGCGTTGCACGTCAGCAGGTAGCGGATGAAGCGTCGGATGTTGTCGTAGATGATGCGGCCTTCTTCGACGGCGGAAACAATCGTGGCGAAATTGTCGTCGAGCAGCACCATGTCCGCCGCCCCTTTCGCGACATCGGTCCCCGTGATCCCCATCGCCACCCCGATGTCGGCCTTCTTCAGCGCCGGCGCGTCGTTGACGCCATCGCCCGTCATCGAGACGAGGTGCCCCTGTTTCTGATAGGCATCGATCAGTTTGAGCTTGTGCTCCGGCGAAACCCGGGCGAACACCGACACATCGCGCGTGGCATCTACGAGTTCGTCGACATCCATTCGGTCGATTTCCCTGCCGGTGAGGAAGCGGTCGTTTGCCGCGATGCCGATCTGCCGCGCGATGTGGCGCGCCGTCAGCGGGTGATCGCCCGTGATCATCGCGGTGCGGATGCCGGCCTCGTGGCACTGCCGCACGGCTGCGGCGACCTCGGGGCGCGGCGGGTCGATCATACCGAATAGCCCTACAAGCGTCAGGCTCTTCTCAAGCGCCTTCTCGGCGGTCTCTTCCGGCGGCAGGTCCCACGTGCGCAGGCCGACGCCGAGCACGCGCATCCCGTTCTCCGCCATCTTGTCGTGCGCCGCCATGATGCGCGCCTTCCACTCTGCATCCAGCGCCTTTCTCTCTCCCTCGACCCAGACGTGGCTCGAGATGGACAGCAGGCCGTCGATGGCGCCCTTGGTAAACGCAATGTACGGCGGGACGTTTGTCCCCCGCCGATCCCAGATCGGCCGCATCTGCTCCGGAACGTCCTCGTCGCACCGCGGCGCGCGGTGCAGCGTCGTCATCCGCTTGCGGACCGAGTCGAAGGGGACTTCCGCGATGCGCGGGAAGGCACGGTCGAGGTCCGGTTTCCTAATGCCCGTGCAGGCGGCGGCGAGGACCAGCGCGCCCTCCGTCGGGTCGCCGACGGCGTGATTGCGTTCGGGCGAGGACGGGTCCTTCGACAGGGTCGCGTCGTTGCACAGCGCCCCGGCGATCAACAGCAGGTCGAGCGTCGGGCGGATGCCTTCGGCGGGGATTCCCTCGCGCAGCTGCAGCGAGAATCCGGCGTCGTCCGCGCACTGCTCCATCTCGATGGAATGGTTGGCGACGTCGAGCGCCGTGACCGTCATGCGGTTCAGGGTAAGCGTGCCTGTCTTGTCGGAGCAGATGACCGTGACCGATCCGAGCGTCTCGACGGCCGGCAGCTTGCGGATCAGCGACCGGCGCTTCAACATGCGCTGCGCTCCGAGCGAAAGCGCGATCGTCACGACAGCCGTCAGCGCCTCCGGCACCGCGGCGACCGCGAGACTTACGGCCGTGAGCAGCAGTTCCTCGATGTCGTTCTGCCCGCGCACCCACCCCAGGACGAAGACGACGGCAACCAGTCCCAGCGCCGCGTGAGCCAGCAGCTTCCCCATCCGGTTCAGGCGCTGCTGCAGCGGCGTCGATTCCTGCGTCACCGCCTGCATCATGGCCGCGATGTGGCCCAGCTCGGTGCGCATGCCGGTTTCGGTGACCGCAAACTCGCCCCGGCCGTAGTTCACCACCGTCCCGCTGTAGACCATGTTGCGCCGGTCCGCGAGCGCTTTTTCGCTTTCGAACACGAGCTCCGCGTCCTTTTCCACCGGCTCCGACTCGCCCGTCAGGGCCGACTCGTCGACGCGCAGGTTGACGCTCTCCAGGATGCGTCCGTCCGCCGGGACGATGTTGCCAGTCTCGAGCACGACGACGTCCCCCGGCAAAAGCTCACGCGCCGAGATCTCCTGCAGCCGCCCGTCGCGCCGCGCGCGCACCATGGGTACGGCCATGCGCTTGAGAGCCGCCATGGACTGCTCCGCCTTGAATTCCTGCATGTAGCCGAAGAGGGCGTTCAGGAAGACGATGACGAGGATGACGGCGGCTTCCACCCAGTCGCCCAGCAGCGCCGATACCAGAGCCGCGAGGATCAACAGGACGGTCAGCACGCCGCTCAGCTGCTCCAGGAGGATCTGCCAGCGCGTCCGGCCTTCCTTGCCGACCAGTTCGTTGAAGCCGTGATCGGCACGCAAGCGCTCGATGTCGGAGGCGGAAAGGCCCCGGGAAGGATCGCTGGTGAGTCGCCGCAGAACGTCGGCAGCCGAGTGCCGGTACCAGTCTGTTTTCATGCGGCAATTATAGGGGCTGGGTCCACGAAATGCACGGATTCCCAAGATTATTGGATCCATGGAATCCGTGCCATCCGCGGCCCAACGGGCGCGGGGCTCGTCGCCGGAGCAGGTCCCGACGTTGCGGATGAGCGGGTGATCGACGGGGGCGAGGCGCTGCTTCCCTTACGAATCGCCGATCGGGATGTACATCAACATCCGGCCCTTCATGACCACAAGCCGGACGCGCTCAGCGTCTTCCAACAAGAGATAGGCGCCTTATCCATGACTTCTTTGCGTTTTGCACCGGAATCATGTCGACGGGTACATTTTTAGCTATACCGCGATCATTGCGGTGAGGGCTATTTCGTTTCCTCAATGAGCCGGGCAAGGCGGGTTTTCATCCGCTTCACCACGTCTGCGTATTTCGGATCGGAAGCGAGGTTCTTCATCTCGTACCGGTCGTTGCTCAGATCATAAAGTTCGTCGATTTCATCGATTTCCGGGTAGGTGATGTACTTCCACTGCTTCGTGCGGACCGCCATGCTTGCGGGCGTGAGCAGAGGCCCGGGGTCCATGCGTTTCCACATGTTCTGGAAGGCTTCTTTCCTCTCAGGAGACATTTTGGCGAGGTCAACCTCCAGGTGGTAGCGGTAGAAAAAATCCTCCCGCCACTTGACGGTCTTTCCTTCGAGCAGCGGCTTGAACGACTTGCCCTGCATATAGGAAGGAATAGGCAAGCCGGCCAGATCGAGCAGAGTGGGAGCCAGGTCTATATTCAGGATCATTTCATCCCGGACAGAGCCCGGCTTCACCATCCCGGGGAAATAAACCACAAAGAGAATCCTCATGGACTCTTCATAGGCAAACCGCTTGTCCCAAAGGCCGTGTTCTCCGAGGAAGTAGCCGTTGTCGCCGGCAAATATGAGGATTGTGTTGCTGAGCTTCCCCGTTTCGCGCAGCGTCTCCAAAATCTGCCCAACCCCGTCATCGACGGCTCCCAAACACCGATAATATCGGCGCGTGTCTTCGTGCCACTTTTCGGGATCGGGAGGGAAGCTCTGGCCTTTGGACAGAACGGATTTCTCGCGCACGCAATCGGGCTTGCCCGCCATATCGTATCTGGCGCTTGGCGGGAGGGGGTAATTCTCATTCGCGTAAAGCTTGGCATGGCGCGGAGCCGGTTCACGAGGGTCGTGGACAGCCTTGTGTGCGAGATAGAGACAGAAAGGTTTTACGCGTTTTTGTTTCAGGAAATCGATGGCGAAGTTGTTAAGAAGATCCGTCATGTAGCCGGAAATCTTGAGGTTCTCGCCGTCGATATTCATGGGAGGATTGATGTATTCTCCCTGGCCGGCAAAGCTGACCCATCGGTCGAAACCCGGCTGGCGCACATTTTGTTGGGCCATGTGCCACTTGCCGATGAAGGCCGTTTCGTATCCTGCGTCATGGAGAAGGCGCGGAAAGGTGATGTTTTCAGCCGGGAACTCCAGCTGGTTGTGAATGACGCCTGTTTTGTGCGCATACTTCCCGGTAAGGAAACTTGACCGGCTTGGGGCACACACGGAGCTGGTGCAAAAAGTGTTTCTTAGGTGCAGTCCCTCTTTGACCAGCCGGTCCATGTTGGGCGTTTTCAGCCACGGGGGGTTGCCCAGGCATCCGACGGCGTCGTAGCGCTGGTCGTCGGTTAGGATGAAGATAATGTTGGGGCACGTATCCGGAGCCGAAAAGGCATGGTCCATGCCGGAGAGAGCAAGATACGTTCCGGCGGCCCCTTTTTCGGAACGGGCCAAGAATTCGCGCCTGGTCAGGGATTGTTTTCGATTACGACCCTTCATGGAAGACTCCTTATCACCAAGATCGGGCAGATTCCGAAATCTGGCGGCGCATGACAGGCAGAATGTCCTATCCGTGAACCTGGGGATGCGGGAAAATTGCACTCAAATCCCACGGCCGCCAGAACGTCTTGAAATCGGAATCACCCGAGGATAGATTCGTGCTCCGCAACTTCATTGTTTTTTGCAAAGAAAATTTACTTCCCTTTTAGAACCAGGCACTTCCGCCATTACTAATCAGTTCATAGATAAGCCGACCTATGAATGGGCAACCCGAACAAATCCAGCCACGAATTTCACAAAAAAACGTTGTTCGTGCAGGGGCCGAAGGCCAGCCCAACGCTTAGTGGAATTCGTGGCAAGTTGTGCTTATGCCTGTCGATGGTTTATATCCCATGAATGTCCACTTACCAATGAACCTATGAGAAGTTTTAAAGCCTGACAGCTTAAAGCTGAAGGCTGAAAGCGCGCAGCCGCAACCAATACCGGAAATTCGGCTGCAGCCCCGGGCCGCGCTGGAACGTAGTGGCTGCCGTTTTGGCTTTAGATACGCCTATCCGGTTTCGGGCATACCCGCTTTCGGGCATTGTTTCCGTTGCTGACTGTTTAGAGTATGTCGCCTTCGATGCACTCGACTTTTCTGCAGGCCCATTTTACACCGGAATCATGTCGAGGGAGACATTTTTAGATATACCCCGATTTATTGCATGGTTTTTGCGGCTTGCTTTAAAAATCTGGTCACTACGAGCGCGATAACAACCTGTACACAATCGGAACGTTTATCACGGCTGTATCCGTAGCGCCTCTTTCCGGATTCCGGAGGATCGCATTCAAAATAGGTGCTGGTTAAATCGTAAAGAAGTACATCAAACTCGGGTTAGAGGGTGGCTGAAGAAGCATTGAAAGCATCGAACGCATTGGCTGCCGTTTTGGCTTTAGGGACGCCCATACGGCTCGGGACGCACACGGTTTCAGGCAGTCTTTCTGTTTGTGGCAGGATGGGTCCGAAGGTACGGTTGCCCGCGGAGGAATTCACTTTGAGCCAAACGCCTCAAGCGAACGGGAGAGACGCGTCCTGGATGCCATCGCATTGAACAAGCCCGACCGGGTGCCCGGGATCCCGCGCTTCGGCGCTTTCGCCCCGGCCTATGCGGGAATCAACCGGAGAGATGAAGTCCACGACCTGGAAAAGAGATAGCCCATGTTCGCGGCTTTTCGCGCGTTTTTGGCGTGAAAAACCGCAAACATGGGCTGGTATGTATCCTCCGGCAAAGCCGGAGGATCTTCCTACGGATCAGACTAAAGATCAAAATTGAAAACGGGCGACTATAAAGCCCTTACGCTGCGAGTTGGCGTTAGCCGCGTTGTAGCGTCCAAAGCCGGAGGATGTCCTGCCTGAGCTTTGCCATGTCTGGGGGGCTATTGCATCGGTACTCGTTAAGAGCATGTTACTCAATACCATGCGGTTTAATATGTTATTGAAGTCGGCCCGAATAGACAATCGCATCCCTTCCCTGAGCCGGAAGGTCCGCCCTATGCTCACCTTTTCCTCAGGCTGACGCGGGTATCGGTAGTCGCTGTAAAATGCCGGCGAGTAGCTGTACTGGCCCGGGATCGGATCTTTCCAGGCCGCCGGATTCAATACGAAATCGGTGAGGGGGTCAAATGCACCTCGGTTATTCAGGGTGTCGAGGGGCATCGTGGATTTGGTCCCATCAGCGTTTTTCACGGTCCTCAGAAACAACGGCTGACCCTCAACCCGATTCGCGAAGGTGTTTTGGAAGGTGTAGAGGGAGGTCACGCTGGTTGATGAAGCTGCTGGAACTTGAATCATTCTGCCGCTGGTGTAATTCAAAACAAGGCCGATATTCCAATCGCGAATCGCCCATGATAGAGCCCTGTTTCCCGCCAGCTTCGGCAGCGTGTAGTTCATCGAGGTGGTCCATACGATGGGCCGGGAATAGCTCGACATGTACTTGTTGACATGGCGGTCGAACGGGTTGTTTACGATTCCGCCGGTTGTTCCTCCTTGTGAGCCTGTTGATTCCGATCCCATGACCAGTTCTTTCTGCCAGGTAAACACACTGGTCAGGTCAAGCCCGTGGGAAAACCGCTTGGTCAGCTTCATCTGCAGCGAGTCATACCAGGTTTTGCCGAGCGGCGACCATCTATAATTGATGTTTCCGAAATGCGGGAATGGCCGCAGCGATTGGGCGACGGTTTGGTTCGTTGGGAAGCCAGGGTAAGGCAGAGTGCTGAATGGAAGATTTGTGACCGGATTGATGCGGCTCTTTGCCGCCGCGGAATCCATTCTGCCGGATAACAGGGATCTATCGTTGGAATTGTCAAGGCTGAGCCCAAAGGAGGCAAACCGCTCCGCCGATATCGAATTCACGCGGATGAGTTCGTTGCCCTCCCACCAGGCGCCGCGGTTGCCGACGTATGAGGCTTCCACCATCAGGTTCTTGGTAATCTCCCGCTGGAGGCTGATGCTCCACATGATCTGCCTCGGCGGCCGGCCCGCATTTCTATCGAACGCGGCAGGGCTTGCTGTTACGGGTGTGGGTGAAGAATTCAAAAAGCCGGGGTCCACATTGGGCCATACGTACATTCCCGTCGACGATTCCGGCGCTCCCTGGTCCAGCGTCCTCCATACCGCACCATAGGAGGGAGCTGAATATCCTACAGCGGCGCCGCCAGCAGTTACCATTGTGCCGTTATCGGTGGCGGTCTGCCCGTAGCTGATGCCCCATCCTGCGCGGAACACTGTCTTGGGCGTGATCTGATAAGCCGCTCCCAGCCTCGGACCGAACGCGAAGGCATAAACGTCCGCGAATTTCACCTCGTCTCTTTCAAAAATCATGCCCCCCGGCAGATTGCCGACGTTGGGATTCAGAGTGGTGGGAGAGAAATTCGCGACGCGGCCGTAAGTCTCTTTCAAATAACCCTGGTAATCCCAGCGCAATCCGTAATCCAGCGTGAATTTGCGGGTTACCTTCCAGCTGTCCTGAGCAAACAAAGCCCATGACGACTTCCCTACGCGGGGATCGGCGGGGGCTCCAATGGAGACAGCACTCATTTGTCCCAACAGGAAACTCGCGTACGGGAAACCCACCGAAAGGGTCTTAACATACGAAGAATCGGGAATCCCGGTTTGCGTGCTGGAAAAGGTGTAATGGCCGTAGGAGGGGTGCACTAGATCGGTCGGATATCCCTCGAGGCGCAATTCCGCGCCGAATTTGTAGGTGTGGTTGGTTTTGACCCACGTTAAGCTGGCATTCGCCGTCGGCTTGGTCAAATTCCGGTGCTGATCGATCCCCGGGCCCTGGCCGGCGGGGTTTGTATAAAACCCGCCGTAAGTCGTGGAAAGCCCTCTAAGGTTGGGGAAAAGTTTGCCCTCAGCCCCCTTCGGCTGCGGTATGCCGAGTTCCTTTTGCTGATCGAAATTTTGAAAGGGGCTAGCGTTCCAAAAATCCGTGAACTGCAGGCCGGCGCCGAGATACAGCAGCACTGTCGGCGTCAGGGTTAAGCTGTAGTTCAAACGCACCATGTTGGTGCGAGTCGTAGAAATCGTGCAGGCAGTAGTGGGACTGATCAAGTAAAGGCTGTCGCAGTTTATAGAGTTGGTGTCGTAGCGCGCTTGCGACCAATAGCCTGAAAGCTTTGAGCGGGTACCGAAGTTGTGGTCGATCTTTACACTCGGAAGGGTCCTATAGTTGTATTTTTCCCACGGAACAACATAGTTGCCCGTCAAGTCGTTCTTGTAGGGGCCCGCAGGTTCGGGAATCAGCTCCTGCATTGCCAGCGCACTGCTGTTAAGCGGGTCCGTAATCACATTGCCCGGGTACGGATCTCTCATCAGGTAACTCTTTCCGTCAAGCCCGACATAGGTACGTTCCGTCCCAGGTCTGTAGAGCTGGTTTTCGTGGATAGTAGTCACTCCATCAGCGGTTTTCACGGTTGCAGCGGTCAACACCTCGCTGAAATCTCCCTGGCGCATGCGCATTGTGGGGACGGTGAACAGAGTGCTGCTGTCAACAGACTTCTCCCGGAACTGCTCAAAGTTGAAAAAGAAAAACGTCTTGTCACGCCCGTCGTACACTTTGGGAATATAAACGGGCCCCCCTGCCGTGAAACCGTAGTCGTGCCGGCGCTGACGGTCCTTTCTGCCGTAGGGCGAACTGGCGTTGAACGCTTCATTGTACCAATAATCGTACGCGCTTCCGTGCAACGTATTGGTGCCGGATTTCATGGTGACATTGAACAAACCGCCCCCCGCCTGCCCGTATTCGGCGGCAAAGTTGCTGGTCTGAATCGCGAACTCCTCGACCGCATCCACGGACGGTTGGCTCCAAGACGTGTATGTTGAAAACAATCCGTTGGTTGAGTCCTGGCCCTCGATCCGGAACCCCTGCGTGTTCGAGGGAGCCCCATTCATGCGTATGTTGTTTACCATGCTCGACTCATAGAGCGCGCCCGGGACCAAAGTCGCCACAGCGAATGGATCACGCATATATCCCGTAAATCCCAGAATGGGAAGCTCACTCAGAGTATCTCCAGCGACATTGTGCGCCAACTCGCCGCTTTCCGTCCTCAATAGGGGAGCATCGGCGTTGACGGTGACGGTCTCGCTGATGGCGCCCACCTGGAGTGAAATGTCGATACGCAAGGTTTGCGCCACTAAAACCGTGATGCCCGTTCTTACGAACTGCTTGAATCCGGGCACCGAAGATGTCATCTGGTACGTGCCGACAGGCAATTGGCCGATCGTGTAATTGCCCGTCGAAGAGCTTTGCGCTTGATACACGGCGCCGGTATTGATGTTTTTTATTTCAATCGCGGCAGCCGGTATGACCGCGCCTGCCTGATCGGTTATGGTTCCCGTAACGGTGCCCCGATCGCCCTGCGCAAACGCCGCTCCGGCAACCGCGAGCAAACAACAGAAAACAATAATTCTCAAACGCATTCCCCGTATCCTCCCTAGGGTGAAACTTTGGTAATCAAATCGCAATTCGAAAACCTGTTAAAAAAATTAAATTGGTAGATCCTAACAGTTTAATTTTTGCATTGTCAAGGATAATGTTACATTTTATGTAACATTATCCTTGACAATGCCACAACTGAACAGATAATAAAGAACTACTTCATGCTTTGAAGCGCACGATTGTGAACGACGGGATCCTTAATAGTGCCCGGGAAGTGCGAGCCGATGTGAGATCAGGCGTTGATTACAACCGCGGCGTTTGGACAAAGGATTCCTGGAAATTACCGTTTTCTGAGATTCCAAATGGGACTTGATAAAGTTAATTTCAGCAAAATGAGAGCATGACAGATGCCCGGATTCAATTCTAAGGTGCCGATCTAAAATGCAGGAACCGCCACATCCCGCGCGGCGCGGCGAGAGTGATCAAAATATTCTTACGTCCTTTTTTATTCGATCATTACCGGGCGAAAAGCCGGGAGAACGAAACTCATTCGCAGCCATAAAGTGCGCGAACATGCAAGGGTTAATTCAGAGATTCATCTATTTTTACCAAGAAGGTCAAAAGGCCCTGTGTGGCAAAAATGATGCGTCTACGTGGAGATCTTTCGGAGGTAAATCCTGTCTGGCTGCTGTGTGCAAACGAGTATAGCTTTCGCAGCCGGCAGGAATATTTAACATTTCTAAATTTTGGAGGAATGCCTATTTAGTTTCTGTCGCGAAACAGGTTTTTTGACCAAGCCCCGCAAGGGGCGATCAGAGAATAGCCAGGGGTGAGCGAAGCGAACCCCTGGTGAGAATCGGCAAGAGGAGAGCCCTGAAAGGGCGACAGAAGGCATTGCGGTATAAGGTTTTTGCCCATTGCGGGACTCTCTCATTATCGAACATCCTACCCCGG
>CAYYTC010000060.1:0-29325 GCA_964474425.1 uncultured Acidobacteriota bacterium | reverse complement strand
TTTTTTGCTTGTCCCAAGTGAACCAGTTTTCTACAAATGCCCTTTAAGGAAATCCGGAGTCCTGCCTATACGAGACACCCGTATTATTGTTTTTTCTTCTGTTGTGGCATACCACCAGGTGGGGGAAACATCAGGTTCACGAAAAGTACCGGCTTGGCAGGATCATCGACTCTCTTGAAATTGCATGGACCATGCCAAATTCCTTTTGTCAAATGAACGATTGTGGGCTTTGTAAAGACAAACTTTTCCACATTATTCTCACTATCCCCCAAGGAAAATTCGACCTCACCCCCCAGGGTTAACTGGTTGGCAATATCTCCGCTGAGGAACATGAGAAACTCGTCAAAGTCGTGGACGTGAGGTTTAGATACCATTAAAAAGGCTTTCGTTATCGGCACCGTGGAAAATCCAAAGGTAGCACAGGTCATACATTCTTCCTTGTTCATCCTATAACCGAGAACCGGCGCTGTGACCTGGGGATGGAAATCCTGAGGATACGATTTATGCCACAAATCTCTTGCAATGTATTTTTCGAATTTGGAGTCAGTCTTTTCATTCCCGCTGCTTGCGTAGCCTGAACGCTTCGGCTGTGACGTGGCCTCCTGGAAAGCAGCCTGCAGGCTAATTGGACTGATAACAAATCCGGCTGCGGGCACGCTTAATCCTGCCTGCAAAAACTTCCTGCGTGATGACTTGGATTTCATGAAACCTCCGATTAGATAACCGCGTATTTCCTTCCCCTTGCAGACCTGTGGAGAAAGTTCTCCTTTACCGGAACATCAAAGAATGTGATCCCATTGTACAACAGATTGAAAATTTCTCACTGCCAATTTGTCACTAGATTGTGTCAAAGTCAATTTGTTTCGCCGGGCAAAACCATTCCGGCCGGACAGGGCACATTTGGCAGATAGGCCATTCGAATTTTCAGAATCATCACTGAACAGGCGATACAAGAATCAGCGGGGAAATGACCTTTGCCAATCAATTCTCGTTCGTAACACAAGGGATCATCCTTGAGAGGATGTGGTTTTGGGCATGCTGGGATTCTTGCGGGCACAGTCTGAGAATAAATCTGGACGACTGGAGTGCTATTGTTCACTACTGCGCGCGGATTCCGGCTTGCTCAATGCGGGAAAACACTGCCTTGAGCCGTGGATGCAGAGTCATGTATCTAATGGCTTTACCGAGCGGAAACCATCCCTGAACCGGGCATTCTGCCTGACTCGGCCGAAGTGGATCTTTTGCCTCAATTCGAGGTCGTGATTCTCCCGGCAACGACTCTGCTGAACCACACTCCGGATGAATCGCTCCGGGCTTATTGGTCATTTAAGCGCGTTTTTTGCCTTTTCCTGCTCGGCACCGGCTGCATCTGATCGTCCAGCCTCTGATAAAAAGTGATATGTAAACTGACAAAATTCCAGAAATTCAATCTGCAAATCAGGAAAAAGCCATTTTATGCGTGAAAGAGCCGGGAGAGAAACAAAAACAGGCAGGGGAGCTTTTTGGTGTCGCGTAGATAAGCACTGTATTGAAGAAGATCGGATCGGGCGATATCGGTTAGGTGGGCCTTCATGCAGGATTCCAGGAAATACTCCAGGGCTATTTTATATGCCGCATAGGTTCTTATGCTTCTTGGTCTTTTTGATATCTTCGAGATAAATGACAGCGGCATCTCCCAGCAAAGTGCCGTCGGGGCTGCTTTCTTCGGCTAACTTGATTCCGGCGGCTTTGCTTGCCAGGATTTGCTCCTGTCTATGACGGCGTGCGGCTGCGGTAGCTGCACCCTTACCGACAGATTGGCGGATTCGTTGAGAGCCTTCGTGCCATTCCAGGGAATGGGCTCCCTGATCTTTACCATGAAATATATTGAAGTAAGTTCCCGAGGGTTTCGCGCCTGGACGATCAGGGCTACCCAAGATGCTTGTTCGCAAAAGCACGGCCCGATCCAGTCTTCAGGTATTGCTCGAAAGCCGATGCTCGCCGGTCGTCAACAAAACGTATGACTGTCACAATACTCCACGGTGCATGCCTGGAGGTGTAAGGAGAACTGCCTTTATTGTGAGTTGCCAATCGTTGCCGGAGGTTACTCGTCAATCCAACGTAGCATTTCTTGGGGCAGGCGATGCTCTGAAGAAGGTAGATGTATTTTATTCTCTTCTCCTCTTCATATTTAATGACGCAGAGGGGAAGTGAGCCGACATTTCTTCGATAGGGTTGCTGAGGGTGGGAAGCTTTGAATAACCGAGGTTGGAGGGAGTTACAGTCCGCCTTGGCCTTCGCTTCGCTCGGCTACGGCGGACAGCCTTCGCTAAAACTCCGGCTTGCCAGCCGGAGCTTTAGCGAAGGCTGGCGGAGAGGGTGGGATTCGAACCCACGTACAGCTTTTTGAGCCGTAATCCGATTTCGAGTCGGACCCGTTACGACCTCTTCGGTACCTCTCCCGGACTCAAAGCCTACCAAAGATTGGCCTGCGCGCCAAAGAGAATTTGTGTATGCCCGCGGAACGATGGATAATGGCCTCATATGCTTGCGCCGTTTGCGGATTTCTTAAGCTTGGGAGAGAATCCATAATGTCGGACTCTTCGTTCTATTCCAGAATGGGCCGGCTCTCATCCATCCTATTGCTTCTGCCGAGTTCCATGGCTGCCGGCTGGATCCTGGGATACTTTCTGGTCGATCATTATCTCTCCTCCTATCCCTGGGGCAGTCTTTCCCTGACTCTTCTCGGCGCCATGGCCGGCCTTTACGAAATCATCAAAATCCTGGTTCAGGACCAACGGAGCAAAGGTGATCCGCACGCATAGCATCGAATCCCGCATCTTCCGGATGGGAGGCGGCCTGGTCGCTGTCGGCGCCCTCGCAACCGCCCTGATTTTCGGAGTCCGCACGGGAGCGTCGTTTCTGGCAGGCGGACTGCTTTCGGCCGCCAACCTCGCCATGCTGAGGCATACCGTGAATGCGGCCCTCCTGCGGGGGCCGGCCAGATCGGGCTTCCGTGTCGCCGCAAGTTATCTGCTGCGCCTGGTGTTGATTCCCCTATGCCTCTATGCTATGATGCGGCTCCTTTCACTTGATATTATCGCTGCAACTGCAGGGTTTGCGGTTTTCAGCTGCGGCATTTTTCTTGAAGGCATTCTGGAGGCATTCAAGAGCGGCTCTTAAGCATATGCACGAAACGTCGCCGGTCGCCAATCTCCTTAACGCTTACCTGTTCGATCCTCTATGGCGCGCCATGGGGCTTCATCTGAGCCCGGGGCACCACGCAGTGCCGGACCCTATCGTTATGATCCTGATCATCGCGCTGGCCCTGGTCCTCTTCGCGCTCTGGCTGCGGAAGCAGCTCAGCGTCGAAAATCCTACAAGGGTTCAGCATCTCGTCGAGGTTGTTTTTGAGGCCATTCAGGGCCTGATGAAAGAGGTGATCGGCGCGGAAAGCAGAAAGTTCACGCCCATCATCTGCACGCTGGCCGTTTATATCCTGGTGGGCAACATCCTGGGGATGGTCCCGGGGTTCATCTCGCCGACCAGCAACCTCAACGTCACCGCCTCGTGCGCGCTCAGTGTTTTCATCTATTACAACTATCATGGAATCCGAAAGCACGGTTTTGCCAAATATATGAAGCATTTTGCAGGACCCGTCGTGTGGCTGGCGCCTCTCCTCTTCGCCATTGAAATCATCAGCCACCTCGCGCGCCCTTTTTCCCTGAGCGTCCGCCTGTTCGGCAATATCTTCGCCGAAGAGCTGATCATCGGATCGCTGAACCAGTATATTTTCCCCTTCCTGGTGTCGATCCCGGTCATGCTGCTGGCGCTTCTTCTCAGCACGATTCAGGCCTTTATCTTTATCATGCTTACTATGGTGTACATCTCGGGCGCTGTGGAAGAATCCCACGATGAAAGCCACGGCGGAGCCCACGACGAAAAAACAGTGCACAAATCTGAAATTCCTATGGCAACTGCCTAACAGGAAATATTCAGGCGGTTGCACCCTGCACGATTTACTGAAAGGAGAATCTGATGGGCAGAAAGTCGGTTCTGATATTGTTGATCGCGGGGATTCTTTTGGTTGGAGCGATTCCGGTCTTTGCCCAAAGCGAGGCAGGCGCGGCCGCGCCTGAGGGAAAAAGCCAGTGGCTTCTTATCGCCTCGGCCTTCGGCATGGCTCTCGCTGCCGCCGGCTGCGGGTACGCTCAGAGCCGTGCTCTGACCGCGGCATGCGAAGGGGTTTCGCGGAATCCCGGAGCCACCGATACGATCCGAATGTTTATCTTCCTGGGACTGGCCTTTATCGAGTTCCTGGCCCTGCTGACTTTTGTCGTGGTTATTCTTTTGATTTACGGGTAGGAATCGGGCAAAACACCGGATGCGCGAATACCTCGGAACAGCAGTTTGAGGTATTCGCGCATCCGGTGTTTTATTCCTCGATGTCGTGGATGGTTTTCAGGCCCCGCATTTCGTAGTCTTTCCTGCCTGACGGGGTGACGATTTCAATGCTGTCGCCCACCGCCTTGCCCACAAGGCTGCGGCCGATCGGGGACGTAATGGATATCAAGCCGCGGCTGATGTTGGTTTCCTCCGAAGAAACCAGCTGATATTCGATCTCCTTTTCGGAATCATACTCGTAGAGCACAACCCTCGATCCGTAGGCTGCCCGATCTGTGGGAATCTTCTCCAAATTGACCAGGGACAAAGCGGCGAGTCTCTGCTGCAGCTGCGCCTTTCTTCCCTCCAGGTAGGATTGGCGCTCTTTTGCGGCTTTAAACTCGGCGTTCTCGCTGAGGTCCCCGTGCTCCCTGGCGCGCAGAATCTCCTTCGGCAAGTCCACCCGGAGTTCCCGCTCTATGACATTAAGCTCTTCCTGCAATCTCTTGCGCACATCAATCATCACTTGCTCCAATTGGCTAAATTATTATTTTAGGGCAAGACTCGAGTAGCCAGCAAGGGTAAGGATTTGATCGGGGTGGATTCCAAGCCACAAAATGCAGAGGGCGCCGATGCCGATGAGGACCTGGACCGGCCAGCTGATCCGCTCAGGCTCCGGCATATCCGCGCCGGGTTCTCTCATGTACATGTACACCATGATCCGGAAATAGTAGAAAACCGACAAAACGCTGTTGAGGACTCCCACAATCGCGAGCCCCATAAATCCCTTCTGAACCGCCGCGCTGAAAAGGTAGAACTTGCCGATGAATCCGCCTGTGAGGGGAATGCCGGCCAACGATATGAGGGCGAGAGAAAGCGCAGCCGCCGCAAACGGCGCTTTGCGTCCCAAACCGATGTAGTCGTTCAGATAAACGTGTTCGTCTCCCTGGCGGCTGAGAGAGAGGACGACGCTGAATGCCACAAGGTTCATGACCGTATAAATAACCAGGTAAAAGAGCACCGCACTGAAGCCCATACGGCTGTTCACAAGGACCCCGATCAGGATATAACCGGCATGCGCGATGGCGGAATACGCCAGCATGCGCTTCACGTTCGTCTGGAGCACCGCGACCACGTTGCCCAGAGTCATCGTCAGGATGCACAGAAGCCACAGGATCGGTCCCCAGCTCCCGGCCATGGAAGGAAAGGCCTGCGCGAGGATCCGAAGCAGCGCGGCGAAGCCGGCCGCCTTGGGACCGACGGTCATGAACGCGGTTACGGGAGTCGGCGCCCCTTCATAAACATCCGGCGCCCAGGAATGGAAAGGGACTAGCGCCACCTTGAATCCAAATCCCACCAGCAGCAGTCCCATGCCGGCCACCATCATTCCCTGAACATCCCCCTGCAGCGTGGCGAGAGCGCGGATCGATGCATAGCCGGTGCTTGCCGCGCTTCCGTATGTGAGGGCGATCCCATAGAGCAGAAATGCGGTGGCGAAAGAGCCGAGCAGGAAATATTTCAGGGACGATTCGTTGGAGCGGGCGTTGCTGCGTTTAAATCCGGCGAGGATATAGGTCGCGATGGAGAGAATTTCGATCCCGAGAAAAGTCAGGATCAGGTCGACACTCGCAGCCATCAGGCACATGCCCGAGCACGCGAACAGCAGCAGCGCGTAGTATTCCCCGCGGTTCATGGATTCCCGCTCGTTGAATTTCATGGAAATGAACGCGGAAACCCCTGCGATTACGATGAAAAGCCACTGGAAGAAAATGCTGAAATTGTCCACAACCAGCATGCCGCCCAGAATGGTGCGCGGCCGGATGTTCCATTGGAAGCTCAGGCTGTAGGCGGCTGCGGCAGCCGCCAGCACTGCCGTGCGTCCCATGCGGCCCTTGCGCTCCGGGGGAGTGAAGGGCTCCATCAGCATGAGCGCCGTTCCGGCGGCGATCAGTATGAATTGCGGGATGAGAAACACAAAATCGCTGTTCATTTATTTCGCTCTCTCGCTGGAGACCGGCGCAACCTGCCTGAATTCCACCCGGTATCCGCCCTCGGGCTTGCGCGCACGCTCTATTCTCTGCTGCACCCGCTCGAGGGAAGCGTCCATCGGGCGCAGGAAGGGAGCCGAGTAGACGCCCATCCACAACATGACCAGGACGATCGGAAGCAGGATCAGCTTCTCCCGCAAACCGATATCGGTCATCGCTTCGTTTGCCGCATTGGTCAGTTTGCCCAGGAAAACCCGCTGGTACATCCACAGCATGTATACGGCTCCCAGTATCATCCCCAGGGCGGCAACAGCCGCAAACGCTTTGTTGCGGGCAAAGGTTCCGACCAGGACCAGCACTTCTCCCACAAACCCGTTCAATCCGGGCAGGCCGATGGAGGAAAGCGTCACAATCATGAAGAAAGTTGCCAGCACCGGACTGACATGGGCGATCCCGCCGAAATCCGAAATCATGCGCGTGTGGCGGCGGTCGTAGATCATCCCGACCAGAAGGAAGAGCGCCCCGGTCGACAACCCGTGATTGAGCATCTGCATCGTGGATCCCTGCAACCCCTGGGCCGTAAAAGCAAAAATCCCCAGGACTACCAGCCCCATGTGGCTGACGGAAGAATACGCGACGAGTTTCTTGAGATCCGGCTGAACCATGGCGACCAGTGCGCCGTAAAGGATGCCGATGAGTGCGAGAATCGAGATATAGGGCGCCGCGCCGACGGAAGCGGCCGGGAACAAAGGCAGGCAGAAGCGCAGAAGCCCGTACGTGCCCATTTTCAGCAGGACTCCCGCCAGGATGACGGAGCCCGCCGTTGGAGCCTCCACATGCGCATCCGGGAGCCAGGTGTGGAACGGGAACATCGGGACCTTGATCGCAAAGGCAATCAGGAAAGCCATGAAAAGCCAGAATTCCTCGGGGCCGGTGAGCCGCACCGCGCCGGAAGACAGCCGTTCCGCAATTTGCACAAGGTCAAAGGTCGTCGCGCCGTTCGCAAAGAACAGATAGAGAATGGCCAGGAGCATGAGTAGCGATCCGGCCATCGTGTACAGGATGAATTTGACCGCGGCGTAAATCCTTCGCTCGCCTCCCCAGACGCCTATCAGAAAATACATGGGAATCAGCATGACTTCCCAGAAAACGTAGAAAAGCACCAGGTCCAGAGCACAAAAGACGCCCGTCATGCCGGTCTCGAGGGCCAGGAGGCAGATCATGTAGGGCTTCACCCTGCGGGTGACCGATTTCCATGAAGACAGAATGGCCAGGGGAGTCAGGAAGGTTGTCAGGATCACCAGGAACAGGCTGATGCCGTCGATCCCGATATGATGGCCGATACTGTATGCTGCCGCATGAATCCACGGCGCCGATTCCTCAAACTGCATGCCGCCCTGAGAAGCATCAAAACGGTAAGCAAGCTGAAGCGACAGGAGGAACGTCAGCAGGGAAGCCCAGAAGGCCACGTGCCGGACCGCTCTATCGGAAGCCCTGGGAATGAGGAGCAGTGCCAGGGCGGCCAGCGCCGGCAGGTAAATAACCCATGAGAGGATGTGACCAATTTCCATAATAATCCGTCGCGCCTAGCTTCGGAAAACAGAGATATAAAGCAGGACGGCCGCTGTGCCCAGCAGAATCCATGCGGCGTAGCTGCGTATAAGGCCGTTCTGAACATACTTGAGAACGGCAGCCGCCCTTTGGACGGTGGCCCCGACTCCGTTGACGGCGCCGTCAATCAGCCCGACATCCGACCGTTTCCAAAGCAGCTCGGTCGACCCGCGAACCGTGGGATTCACCACGGCTGCATCGTACAGTTCGTCGACATAATATTTTCGGAACAGGATCCGGTAAATTCCGCTCAGACGCGAAGCAAACTTCTCGGCGGTCCCCGGATTCAGGACATAAATCCTATACGCAATGTAGATGCCGACTCCCGCTACTGCCAGGGAAATTGCGGCAAATCCCAACTCCGCCATGTGGGAGAATTCATGGCCTTCGGGCAGGCGGGCGAGGGCAAGAGACGGTTCCAGGAAACTGAAAAACCGGTTCGGGCCCAGGTGCATCCAGAGAGGCGTTCCGACGAATCCCCCGATGATGGACAGTATGCCCAGCACGATCAATGGACCCGTCATGCTGGACGGCGATTCATGCACGTGGTGACGGACCTCTTCCGGGTAGCGCGCTTCTCCGTAAAACGCCAGAAAAACAAGCCGGAACATGTAAAAAGCTGTGAGGCCGGCCGTAATCAACCCGAAAAGCCAGACAAAGGGATGTCCCTGCGCCCACGCGGACCAGAGGATCTCATCCTTGCTGAAAAATCCCGCGAGCGGAAAGATTCCGCTGATGGCCAGCGCGGCGATCATCATGGTGCGGTAGGTTACGGGGATCCGTTTGCGCAAACCTCCCATGCGCATGAGGTCCTGTTCTCCGCTCAACGCGTGGATCACGCTTCCCGCCCCGAGGAAGAGCAATGCCTTAAAAAATGCGTGGGTCATCAGGTGGAAAATCCCGGCCGAAAAGGCGCCCACGCCGGCAGCCACAAACATATAGCCGAGCTGACTCACGGTGGAGTATGCCAGAACCCGCTTGATGTCCTTCTGAACCAGCCCGATCGTGGCGGCCAGGACCGTCGTGGCAATCCCGACGATCATCACCACGTCCATCGCCAGCGGCGCGCGGCTGAATATGGGCGAACAGCGGACCACCATGTAAACCCCCGCGGTCACCATGGTAGCCGCGTGAATCAGCGCGCTGACGGGCGTCGGGCCTTCCATGGCGTCGGGCAGCCAGACGTATAGCGGGATCTGCGCGCTTTTGCCCGTTGCTCCCACAAACAGGAGCAGGCCGATCGCCGTGAGGATCCCGATTCCCGATTCCACGGCAAAGCGCTCCGTTCCTGCGGCAATCTGTCCGAACACCTCGCCGAAATTGAGGCTGTTGAATGTCATGAATACGAGGAAAATTCCGAGAATGAATCCCACATCCCCGATACGGTTTACGATGAATGCCTTCTTGCCCGCGTCCGCGGCGCTGCGGCGGTCAAAATAGTAGCCGATCAGAAGGTACGAGCAGAGTCCGACGCCTTCCCACCCCACGAACATCAGCAGGAAGTTGCCGGATAAAACCAAAATCAGCATCGAGAACAGGAAGAGGTTCATGTAGGCGAAGAAACGGTAATAGCCGTCTTCCGCGTGCATATAGCCGATGGAGTAAACGTGTATGACGAATCCGACTCCGGTCACCACAAGGATCATCACGGCTGAAAGCGGATCCAGGAGGAACTCGGCTTTGGCCAGAAAATCCCCGGAGGCGATCCACGTAAAATACACTTTCAGCACATGCCTCTGCTCGGGCGCGACCTGCAGCAGGTTCACGAAGGAAATGCACGCCAGGAGAAAAGATATTCCTGCCGCTCCGCATGCGACCGCCGAAACGGCCGATTTCGGCAGGCGCTTGCCCGCAAGCCCGTTGACGGCTGCACCGACCAGAGGGATTAAGGGGATCAACCAAAGGTAGCCCGTCATTTTGCCATTACCATTTCATCAAATCGGCGTCATCCACGCTCAGGGTCTTGCGGTTGCGATACAGAACTATTGTAATGGCAAGCCCCACGGCTGCTTCCGCCGCAGCCACAACCATAACCAGGAACACGAATATCTGGCCCTGGACCTGGTTCAGGTTTTTAGCGAATGCCACGAAACTGAGGTTCACGGCGTTGAGCATGAGCTCCAGGCAGAGGAACACGGAAATCACGTTCTTCTTGATGATGAAGCCTGCGGCTCCAATAAAGAAAAGCAGCATGCTCAGGACAAGGTAATATATTAGATCCATATCTGATCTAGGACTGCCGCCTGGCAAGCACCACAACACCGATAATGGCCACCAGGATCAGCACGGACGTAACTTCAAAAGGCACCAGATACCGGCTGAAAAGGACCTGCCCGAGATGTTGAACCGAAGCGGCGTCGCCGCTCATGGAGTCAATCATCCTGGGCGTTTGCGCCGGATCGAAAGATCTCAGAATCGGATAAAAAGCCGTCAGGACCAGAACTGTGAGCAAAACCGCGAGGTAGCTCAGGGACTTTTTTTTGTCACGCAGCGCGGCGGCCGAAAACGGATCCAGGAGCATGATCACGAATACGAACAACACCATGATGGCCCCTGCATAAACGATGATCTGGATCGCCGCGATGAAAGGCGCTTCGAGCGTCATATACAAAGCGGCCACCGCACAGAGGCAGATAATGAGCGAAATTGCGGAATAAAATACCTTCCTCTGGGCTACCACGTTAATGGCTGCCAGGAGCGCGATGACGCCGAAGAAGTAAAAGAGTGCGGTTTCCATTATTCCAGGCTGTCCAGAATCCGGTTGAGCTTCTCCGGTGTGAGATCCTCGTGATAATCCTCGTTGATTTGAACGACCGGGCCCGTCCCGCAGGAGCCCAGACACTCCACTTCCAGCAGCGTGAATTTATTGTCCGGCGTCGTTTCCCCCGGTTTGATTCCGAGCCTTTCCGTGAGGTGCGCCAGGATGCCCTCCGCGTTGCACAGCATGCAGGAGATGTTGGTGCACACCTGGACCACGTATTTTCCTACCGGTTTTCGGTAGAACATCGTGTAAAAGCTGACAACTTCGTAAACTTCGTTAGGGGGAAGATCGAATAATTCCGCTATTTCGCGAACAATGCCGGCGGAAATGTGGCCGGCCTCTTTTTGGGCCAGCTGCAAGGAGGGGAGAAGGGCGGACCTCTTCTGCGGATACCTGCCCATCAAGGCTTGAATCTGCCGACATGTGGATTCTGAAAGCATGCTCACAGTCCGGAAGGCCCACAAACATTATGAAATCAAATATTTGGAACGAATCAATGCTCCCTTTACGATCTTAGTGGAGCTATTCCGGCGGTGTCAAGCGGAAAAAGGGTGCCCGCGACACCGGTTCCTGTCGCCGTTTTCCCTATTTCCGGTAAAGGCGTTTCCATGGTTGTTGCTGAACGGCCAGGTGATCTTTCAGGGCGTTCCTGAGTGCAGCCGCAGCCAACTCTGCGCAATGCATATTGCCGGGCGGCAAGTCGACCAGCGCCGACGCGATATCCTGAGCCGATAGGCCCAAAGCCTGCCTCACCGACTTTCCAATAGCCAGATCCGTCGACATGCTGCCGCAGGCAATGGTGGCCGCGCAGCCATTGGTCCAGAAGCCGGCATCCTCTATGACGGAGTCCCGGATTCTGAGCCAGATCTTCATGGTCTCGCCGCAGCCGCTGTCGTATTCGGCAAAGCCGTCCGGATTGGGAATGCTTTCGTTGTTGCGCGGGCGCAAGACATGGTCCACCGTGGTGTCCGAATAAACGGCGCGCAAACGGCTTACCAGATCCTCCAAAGGGTCTTCCATCTCTTTCTCCATGGGCAGGGACAAAAAACTATTCTACAGCATACTTGATTTGGGTGGAAACCGATGCCTATGATGTTTGCTCGGCGGCAATAACAATGGCGGAAACAGGCAGCCGGACAGCCTGCCCCGAAATATCGGAAGGAACTGATCGTTGAAGACCTTATACGTAAACCTGACGGACCGGAGGTACCCCATCATTGTCGGCCAGGGTATTTTCGCCGATGCCGGCAAGCTTCTGGCAAGGCGCGGATTCGACACCCCTCCCATTGTAATCACAAACTGCAAGGTTCTGCGTCTCCACGGTCCGGTCCTGTTGGAATCGCTCCATCGGACATTGGGCCATGCGACCGTTATACGGATCGGGGACGGCGAACGATACAAAAATCAAACGACGTTGCTCAAGATCTATCGGGAAATGTTCCGCGCACATGCGGACAGGAGTTCATGGATCCTGGCGTTCGGCGGGGGCGTTGTAGGAGATATCGCCGGATTCGCCGCCGCCACCTTCATGCGTGGAATCCGCTTTGCGATGGCGCCGACCACCCTGCTGGCCCAGGTCGACAGCTCGATCGGAGGAAAGGTGGGCATCAACGCTGCTCAGGGCAAGAACCTGATCGGCGCTTTCCACCAGCCCGCCGCAGTGCTGGCCGATACCTGCAGCCTGGCGACGCTGCCGAAAAGGGAACTCACTACGGGAATCTACGAAGCGATCAAATGCGGGGCCATAGGCTCTAAACCCCTGCTGCGCTATATAGAGGAGAAACTCCCCGCGATTCTGAGTTGCCGCCCTTCGGAAATGGAGCACATCGTCTTGGAAGCGGCCCGCATCAAGGCCGCAGTTGTAGCCGAGGACGAAAAAGAAAGCGGACTGCGGATGATACTCAACTACGGCCATACGGTGGGCCACGCCTTTGAAGCCGCGACCCATTACCGTCGCTTCAAGCACGGAGAGGCCGTCGCCTGGGGAATGCTGTCCACTCTGGAATATGGCCGTCGACTTGGGTTTCTCCGGGAAACGGAAGCCGCGAGACTGACGCACCTCATCCGGAGTGTGGGCCCTCTGCCGTCTCTGAAAGGCATTTCCTGCACCCGGCTGTGGAATGCCATGACTCTGGACAAGAAGTTCCACTCGGGAAATATTCGCATGGTCTTCCTGCCGAAACTGGGCTCTGCCGAGATACGCGGCAGTTTGGATCCCTCCGGCCTTCGGCGCTTCCTCGGTGAATTTTTGGCTGAGTATGGGGGAACGCCATAAAAGAAGGGCCGGAATTGGAAAACCCCGGAAAATTTTGCGGCATGAACAAGGAGGAATGTGACAAAGCGCGCAAAGTGCGCGATATGTTCGGCACGATTGCAAACCGGTATGATTTTCTCAACCACTTCCTCTCTGCAAATATCGATCGCCGCTGGCGGAATGTCTTTTTTGAGGAAATTCGAAAGAGGGCCCTTGTCCTCCGCCCCAGAATACTTGACGTGGGCTGCGGAACGGCGGATCTTTCGCTGCTTTTTTCGCGGCTCGGGCCGGTGTTCGGCTGTGATTTTTCTCAGCCCATGCTCCGAATCGGCGCAAATAAAATCGCCGGCAGCGCGCCTCATGAACCCATAGCGCTTCTGGGCGCGGATGCGCTCGCTCTCCCCTTTGCCTCGAACTCCTTCGATATAGTCGTTTCGGCGTTCGTTCTGAGGAACCTGGCGGATATCGATCGCGGCCTTCAGGAGATGCGGCGGATTCTGCGCCCCGGAGGTATCTTGGGCATCCTCGAGTTCGGTATGCCGCGCAAGCCTATTTTCGCGAAGCTATACCGGTTATATTTCCTCAGAATCCTGCCCGCATTGGGGAGGCTGGTCTCCGGCGTCGATGGTCCATACCGCTATTTGCCGGGCAGCGTCCGGGCTTTTCCCCCGGTCGAAACATTGTGCAAGAGAGTGGAACAGGCCGGTTTCGTGGATGTGGAACACAAAAGGCTTACAACCGGGATTGCAGTCCTTTTGGCAGGGTTCGCCCCGGAGTAGCATTATTCAACACAAAGGGCACGTCCCAAATTGCCCTGGGCGGCATAGCTACAAGGAATTTTGTTCGTCGAGGAAAAACATGTCCGTGTGTGGCTGTTATGTATTTCGAAAACCAAAATTATGGAGCCCGGGATTCGATCCAGCCCGGCAACGCGCCGCTTTTTCGTGCTTCCTTCTCCAGGTCCTCTAGAGCCTCCTTTGCTTTCGTCAGGTTTTCCTTGTTCAGGTCCTGCTCATAGTAAGCCTTCTGTATATCCCGCTGGATTCCCTCCCGCTTGTAGCCGTCATCTTCCCTGAAAAACCGAAACTGCAGATCGGCCTGTTTCAGTGTCAGGACATTCTGCTCATTTTCGAGGTCCTTCACCTTCTGCCTTGCATCGGCCATGGTTTTTCGCCAGAAGCTCTCAGGCCTGCCCTCAAAGTCAACGGGTTCATCCGGAGCAACCTGGTCCGCAGCCGCCCGTGTTTCAGATGCATGCTTCGCCGCTTCGGATTCCGCGTTTGCCGCAGGCGGCGAAGGGAGGCTGACGGTCGTAACCGGCCCGGTACTATATTTCCCAGCCTCGGCATTGGTGATCACTTTGGACTCATCCCTAATTTCCTGCCTTCGGGCCTTTTCCTTTTCTGCAAGCTCCGCCAGGGATTGAGGATAAGAGGCAGAAACTGCTGTAAAAAGAAAGACTGCGGGCAAAAGCGCTGCGGATATTTTCATCATGCACCCCTAGATACTTTTCGGTAAGTGCGGGCCATTTTATCGCTTTAATTATGGCTATTTTTTATGGTTCCCTCAGGTTGAAATTTCAAAAACGCCGCTGAGCCTTATGGCGAATATCTTATGGGTTTGAGGATCCGGCAAAAGGCTGGATCCGAAAATTGTAACCGAAATTTTGCGGACATCGGGTCCGCTGGCTGTCGCGCTGCCCATGGCGTCGTAATACTGGAGTGAAAGCCCTGAAATGCAATTTGCCACAATTTGAACCGAACCGCCGGATACCACCTCGAGCGTGCTGTTGGTCCGGTTGCAGCGGATAATGACATTTTCCCCCGAATCATCCATATCCCCATCCGGATCCCCCTTGTCCGGGCTGGATGGGCGAAGAGACCCGGTCAGGTCGGACCGGATGCCAACTTCGGCAGGGGCGGCAATAAATATTCCTGCCAGGCCGCTGTCCATAGGATCATTTCCGGCCTGCCTGATATAGCGCTCGATTGTTTGCATGGCGATGCGCGTGTTGTTGAGGACCGATTGAACCTCTGCCTGGTAGCTCGCGGTCCGCTGGACCTCGGACAGGATGCCGAAAACGGAAGCCGAGACCACGAGCAGGATGCAGGCCGAGATCAGGAATTCCGCAATCGTGAACCCTGATTCATCGCCGGGTTTTTCCCGACGGATATCTATGGACATGCGGTCGATGCTGGAATTATTCATGGCGTTCTCAGGCTTAAGGTTGTCGATAGAGTCAGGATCTTGTTCAGTGCCGGCTTCAGGTTCGCGGACCCATCGGGCCGGATCGGTACTATCGTGGCGCTGACAAGCCTGGCGCGCGGGTTTTTTCCAGGCCGGGGATCCGGTAAGCCGGCCGAAGACCATGAGACCCGGTAGCGGTTCAGTGTTTTTCCATCTATTGGATTCTCAAAAACATCTTCTTGAGGGCCGTGACTGCCGGGTGCCAGATCTTCCGCATCCGGGTTCAGACGGTATAGATCCGAAAGGGACTCCATCCGGTGTTGGGCCGCGATGGCGGCTGTTTGCTTGGACCGGGCAAGTGAGCCGGAACCGACCGATATGTAGATCAGCTGAGCCGTTGCCAGCAGCCCGAAAGTCAAAATGACCCACGCAATCATGATTTCAATCAGGCTGAATCCCTCAGCGCTGACACAAACCGCTTCCCGCATCCGCATAGGCTGCCCCCTGATTTATTGCGCGGACGATCCTCCAGAGACTGTCTCAAAACAACCGGCGAGGATTCCGGGACACTCGTTTTGAGACAGACTCTGGCGACCCGTCCACAAATGAACGCCGACGAACGCCGGTAAGCGCTGACGTACGCTGAAAAAATATAAATACATAACGGAAACCTTGTTAAGGCGATCCCTTCATAAATGCTGAGGCCGCGATAATGATCTCGCGCCCGAAAGCCTTTGAGATTAATAGGCACAGGCACGTTGCCTTCCGCGCAATTTTTTCTCTCGCCCGGTGAGCGGTCCGGATATACTGGCGCCATGCAGATCACCGACGGTATTCGAAGAGTCGTAGAGGGTCAGCACCTCAGCCGTTCCGAGGCAGAGTCGCTCATGAATGAGATTATGAGCGGCCGGGCCACGGATGCGCAAATAGCCTCATTCCTGACGGCGCTCCGCATGAAGTGCGAAACCGTGGAGGAACTCATCGGTTTCGCAAAAGTGATGCGTGCCAAAGCCTCCGCCGTCCGGCCCCGGGCGGGTGTTGAAACCGCATTCTCGGGCACGGACCGCGAGATGCTTGTCGACACCTGCGGCACGGGCGGGGACGCGACCGGCACTTTCAATATTTCTACTGCGACCGCCTTTGTTGTGGCGGGCGCGGGTGTACGGGTCGCCAAGCACGGCAACCGGAGCGTATCGAGCCTTTGCGGAAGCGCCGATGTGGTGGAAGCTTTGGGCATACGCCTGGACCTCAAACCCGAAGACGTTGCCCGCTGCATCGATGAAGCGGGAATCGGCTTCCTTTACGCCCCGCTCCTGCACGAAGCAATGCGCTATGTAGTGCTCGCCCGCCGCGAGATGAAAATCCGTACCGTCTTCAACCTCCTTGGTCCTGTCTGCAATCCGGCCGGAGCCACCGCCCAGGTCCTGGGTGTGTACAACGAGGACCTCACCGAAGTGATGGCCCAGGTTTTGTGCGAATTGGGCACCGAGCGCGCTTTTGTCGTTCATGGTTCCGACGGCCTCGATGAAATCACCATCAGCGGCGAAAGCAAAATCTCCGAAACAAGAGGAGGCGAAGTCCGGACCTACTATGTGACCCCGGAAGATTTCGGAATTGCGCGCGCCCCCATCAGCGCCATCCAGGGAGGGGATGCCCGGCAAAATGCCGGGATTATCCGCGAAATCCTTTCCGACGGAGGCGGGACGCGCAAGGACGTTGTTCTTTTGAATGCCGCTGCCGGATTGGTTGTGGGCGGAAAAGCCGCGAGCCTGCGCGAAGGCATCCAGCTGGCCCGCGAATCGATACGGTCCGGAAATGCCATGTCCTGCCTCATAGGGCTCATTGCGCTTACCCAAAAACTATGACGGCTCCATTAAGAGACCCGCCGGCTCTGCCGGAGCGTACCTAATCCTTCTGCACCCTTATTCTTCCTCCCGGGCTCACTACTACCGAATAAGAACCGGTTTCCCCCTCCAGCGTGTACGTTCCGCCCGGGGCCGCGTTGCCATGCTGATAGAAACGCAACGGACGTCTTGGACATGAAGCAATGCGTACATGTCGCGGAAGATGCCGGACCGAGCCGGAATACGATTCGCCGCTCGCGGGATCGATCCAGTAAAACCTTTGCCTGTCGTCGTCGACCTGGAAGAGCAACGGGCTGTTCATGGCAATCGCGTGCATTCTACCCCATTGAAGAGAGGATTCCAGAAGCCTTGTGCCGCTCCACAGTGCCCACTCCCGCTGCAGACGCGAAAGGTTCGGCGCTGCGGCGGAAAGCAGGACTGCCGTGCATGCGAGCGCGATTACGAGCTCGACAAGACTGTACCCATGGGCCGAATCCCGTTTTGCCGATCTGTCGTTTGCCACAAATATTTAATGGAAAAATGCCGTTTTGAGCGAAAAAATGTGGAGGAGTGCCTGACATTTTTTATCTTGGCATCCGCAGAGCAGCTGGAGGAGAACATGATGACGGGCGACCTGACTTTCACAAACGCCAATGTGATAACCATGGATCCCACACGGCCCGCCGCCCGTTCGGTTGCCGTGCGCGGCGACAGGATCCTGGCAGTCATGGACGGCAATCCCCTGGCGGACCCGCGGAACAGCGGAAGCCGCATCATCGACTGCGCCGGCAAAACCCTTATGCCGGGCTTCTGCGACGCACATTGCCATGTTCATGCCTATGCTGAAAGCCTGGTTTCGCTGAACCTGTCTCCTTGGGCAGGCATTCTTTCCATCTCCGCCATCCAGCAAAAGATCCGTGAATGCTGCAGCGGCAAACCGCCCGGCAGGTGGGTCCGAGGAAAGGCCTACAGCGATTTCCATCTGGCCGAACAGCGCCATCCGAACCGCCAGGACCTGGATGCGGCATCTCCGCTTCATCCGGTCAAGCTCACCCACCGGTCGGGACACGCGCATGTTCTCAACAGCCTCGCGCTCAGGCATGCAGGAATTACGGCAGAAACGGGGGATCCCCCGGGCGGCATGATCGACCGTGATCCGGAAACCGGGGAGCCCACGGGGATCCTCTATGGTATGGGAACATACCTGGCTGAGCGCATTCCGCTTCTTGATGACGAGGAGATGAAGCACGGCGCGGCCATGGCCGGCGACAGATTGATCGAGTATGGCATCACTTCGGTCCATGACGCATCAGCGGCCAATAATTCCGAGCGAAGGCGGCAGTTCAACGCGTGGAAGGCTGCGAACATCTTAAAACCGCGTCTGACCGTGACCACAGGCTGGACGGATTTTTCGCGGATGAATCCGGGATTGCGCGCACCGGACGATGGGACTGCAGAAGTCAGGACGGCGGGCGTAAAAATCATCGCCGGCAGAGTCACGGGTAATCTGCATCCCGCCCAGGCGGAGTTGAACGACATGGTCGCGTCAATTCACCAGGCAGGGTTTCAGGCGGTCATCCATGCCGTTGAAGAGCCGGTGATCGAGGCGGTGTGTGAAGCCGTTGAATATGCGCTGAAGAGGGATCCCCGAGAGGATCACCGGCACCGCGTGGAGCACTGTTCCGTGTGTCCACCGCCTCTGGTGCAGAGGCTCGCCCGGCTGGGGATCACGGTCGTGACCCAGCCGGCATTTCTATTCCATAGCGGCGACCGATACCTCGAGACTGTTCCCCTCAACGATCTGCCGAACCTGTATCCCATAGGAGCCATGGCAAGAGAGGGCCTGCGGATCGGTTTCAGTTCGGACTTCCCCATATCCGAGCCCAATCCCATGGTCGGCATTCACGCTGCAGTTACCCGTCTGACCGAAAGCGGCCGCAGGATCCATCCGGAGCAGGGAATCGGCATAGCCGAAGCATTGCGGATGTATACGCTGGATGCCGCTGCCGCCGGTTTTGAGGAAACGACCCGGGGATCGCTGAGCCCGGGCAAATTTGCGGATCTCATTATGCTGGACGATAATCCTCTGACGGCCTCCGTGGATCGCCTGAAAGACATCCGCGTGGAGATGACAGTTTTGGGCGGCCGCATCGTGTGGCCCAAATGAAATCAAAATCAATCGGTATCGGCAAGGCGGAGAAGCCGTGTGAATATGGAGTGATTGTCTTCACCCAGCCGAGGCGCGGCTTTCCAGGATTTGGTGGATTGCTTCCATGGCCACAGGGCGGAACGGTCCGTGAAGACCGTTTTCCCTGAAGGACTCTTGAGAGGAGCGAAGAAGCGCCGGGCCTTCAACTGGGGATCTTTCGCAAGATCTTCAGCATTCTGCACAACCGCTGCGGCTATGCCGGCTTCCTGAAGAAGTTTTGCTACGGCCTCCGCTTTTCGGCCTGATACCCATCGGCTGATCAGCCTGTCGAGCGTCGCGCGGTTTTTCCTCCTTCCGGTCGATGTGGAGAACCTCGGCGATCGAAATGCGGAATATCGGGTGATCCGGCAAAACGTCCGCCACTGCTCGTCGTTCAGGATTGAGATCACACACCATCGATCATCGCCAAGGCAGCGGTAGCATCCATCGGGCGCCGCAGCGCTGTAAAAACCTCCATGTAAGTTGCGGGCCCTGGGACTTCGCTTGATGGCGCTTTCCATGTATGCCGGACTGAGAAGCGTGCACATGGCCTCATATTGTGAGATATCGATATGCATGCCTTCGCCGGTTTTTTTCTTGTGCTCCAGTGCGGCAAGTATCGCCAGCGCGGCATAGAGCCCGGCAATGACGTCGCTGTAGGCATGTCCGAGGTTAACCGGCGCCCCCGGCGAAGGCGACATCAAGGAGATCATTCCTGAGAGCGCATGAAAGGTCGGCGCAAAGCCGACATAGTCCCTCCATGGCCCTTCACTGCCCATGGCCGACAGGCTTGCCACCACGATGTCAGGCTTTGCATCTCTCAGCCGCTCATAGGTCAATCCCCAGTTTGACAGGACGCGCGGCGAATAATTTTCCACCACCACGTCGCTGACGGCTACAAGCTTCAATAGCTTTTCTCTTGCGCCGGCCTGATTCAGGTTCAGGCAAATGCCCCGCTTGTTGCGGTTCCATGTTTCGAAATAGGGGGTGTCGTTCTGTTCTGCGCCCCGGGCTGTCTCAGCGGACTGGACTTTGATGACATCCGCTCCGAAATCTGCGAGGATGCGCGTCGCATAGGGACCGGCGAGCATTCTCGTGAGGTCCACAACTCTTATGCCGTATAAAATCGATGCCTCCGGAACAAAATCGACCGGGACCTCCTGATGTTCAGGAACCGGGATCGGGTTTTTATCGTCCTTCTCCAAATCTTTCATGACCTGCAGGGTGTGCTCACCCAACAAGGGAGCCGGCTTTGGCACGGATTGAGGAATGGAGCTGAATCGATAGGGGGGGCCGGGTAAAGGCACCCGCGGGCCTCCTCCCGACAAGGGTACGCGGATAAAAAAACCGCGCGCCTTGAGTTGCGGGCTTTTTAAAACCTCATCGGGCGATTCGACGGGCGCCCAGGGGAAGCGCATCGCCTGGCCAAGTTCATAAAGGCGGCGTTTCGTATGGCTGCGTGTCCAGTCAGCCACTGTATCCAGGATATACTCAAAATTATTTTGCCGATACGCCGCATCCTGCCATTCCGGATGAAGCAGCTCCCCTTCCTTTTTTTCGGAAGCCATGATCTCGGCCAGCGTTTCCCAATTTCCGGGGATGGCAATCTGGATATATCCGTCTTTGCAGGGGAGGATGGAAAAAGAGTTGTCCCCATAGCCGGCGCCTTGCCGGGACGCGATTTTTTTGTTTTGAAAATAACCGACCATCACAGGATCGAGGGTTGAGGCGACCGCCTCCTGTATCGAAATATCGACAGTATCGCCCTTGCCGGCAGCTTTGCGCTTAACCAGGTATAGAAGAACCGCAACCGCGCCGAACAGCGAAGCCGCATAGAAGGATTGCGGCCCGAAGGGCTTCACCGGCGGGCCATCGGGCTCGCCCGAAAGAAACATCTGGCCGCCTGAAGCGGAGCCGACTCTGTCGCTGGCAATGTGGTTGCGGCCCGGCCCGCTGCGGCCGAAGCCTGTGATCGAGACGTGAATCAGCCCGGGATTGATTCTGTGCAGCCACCCGCGACTCAAACCCGGCGCTTCGGCGCGCCGGCTAGAAAGCGTCTCCACCAATACGTCGGCCTTTTTCACCAGCTTCCGGAGGGTATGCTTCCCGTCCCGGCTATGAAGGTCGAGCACGATCCCCATTTTGCCGGCATTATGGCAAGCAAAGACCAGGCTGAAGCTTCCGTTGCCGGATTCAGGGAGATAGAAGGGGCCTGTCCTTCTTTCGGGGCTGCCCTCCGGCCCTTCGACCTTGATCACTTTTGCGCCCAGGTCTGCCAAAAGGCGCGAACAGAAGCTGCCCTGTTTGTCTGCGAGATCAAGAACGAGTATGTCGCGTAGCATGTTCCTGGCTCCGGTCCTTGGCAATGCTGACTTGCGCCGGCAAAGGCGCTAAGGCACGCGCACCATGGAATGAACGTCAACGGATCCGACTGTCCCTGATTGAGCTATTTTCTGAGCAGAAACTAGCTGGCGCACATTCCGCCGTCCACGGGCAGCGTGATTCCTGTGACAAAAGACGCCGCATCCGAACACAGCCAAAGAACGACCCGGGCCATTTCTTCCGGCTGGGCGAGACGCTTTATGGGGATCACGCTGTTCATGTGTTCCCGCTCCTCCGGATGATAGCGGGTGAGGTTCTCCATCAAAAGCGTCCGGTCTGTCGGCCCCGGGCATAGTACGTTGATCCGGATGCCGCTGGTGGCGTATTCCAGCGCTGCGGCTTTCGTGAGCCCCAGCACTCCGGTTTTGCTCGCGTCATAGGCAGAGAATCCGGGCACGGCTTTGATGGCGCCGACGGAAGAAGTGTTGACGATCGCGCCGTACTTCCGTTTGAGCATCTCCCTGATTTCATATTTCATGCACAAAAATATCCCTTTCAGGTTGATGGCGATTGTGCGGTCCCAGATCTCTTCCGGGCAATCGGCGACATAGACCACGGGAACACGCCCGCCATCGGGGCCGATGCCGGCGTTGTTGAACGCGTAGTCGAGTCCGCCATAAAGACTCACTGCCTTCTGAACCATCGCCTCGACCTCCTGTGCGCGGGCGACGTCGCATTTCACAAAAGTTGCTTCACCGCCGGCGCTCTTGATCATGCGGACCGTTTCCTTGCCGCCCTGGATATTGGCATCGGTGGAGACGACGACAGCAGCTCCCTCCTGTGCGAAAAACTGGGCCGTGACCCTCCCTATTCCCGAAGCTCCGCCTGTGACCAGCGCCACCCTGCCCTCAAAACTTTTTGCCATCGATCTTCTCCTTCTCAATGTTGCCGGCCTTGCGTTTCCCGTCACTGTCTGAAGGTTTGGATGAAAAACGCAATTCGAATTATCTTCACCCCAAAAAATGATATTCTTCTCTGCCGTATAAACGGATTCCATGTCAAGAACAAACAGGCGGTACAGCCTGTCGGGCGGGACGCAATGCCCGAAATGCAGCGGTTCCGGAACTTGCCGCGGCAAGGATTGAGCCTATGAAACGCATCGCCGTGGATATTGGCGGGACTTTTACGGACATTGTTTGCCTGAATGACGATACCCTTGAAATGATGGCGGACAAGGTCCACAGCACGCCCTTCGAAATCGGGCGCGCGGTCCTGGATGCGGTCCTGAAAATCAAGGCGGACCTGCGCGAAGTCGAGCTGTTTGTCCATGGAACCACCGTGGGCTTGAATACGGTGGTCCAGGGGAAAGGGGCGAAAACCGGCCTGATAACTACCGAAGGCTTCCGGGACGTTCTGGAGATGGGACGGGGCGACCGCAGGGAGTTATACAACTATCTCTGGAAAAAACCGAAGCCCCTAATCCCGCGGCACCTTCGGCTCGGCCTCGATGAGCGGACCGACGCGCTGGGCCGGATCCTCAGGAAAGTCCGCAGGGAGGATGTCGCGAGGATTTTGGAATATTTCAAAGAAAGGGGCGTGGAAGCCATAGCTGTCTGCCTGCTCCACTCCTATGCCAATCCCGAAAACGAGATAGTCACCGGCGGGATTATCCAGGAACTGTGGCCCGAGGTGGACGTCTCCCTCAGCCACCTGGTCGCCAGAGAATTCAGGGAATATGAGCGCATGAGCACGACCGTTCTGGATGCCTATATCAAGCGACGGGTCGTTCGCTACCTCGGATCTCTGAGTGACAATCTTTCCAGGCAAAACTTCAGCGGCCAAATTCTGATAGTCAGCCCGAACGGGGTCTTGGGGCTCAGTGCGGTAAGAGAGAAGGCTATTGCGACATTCGCGTCCGGACCCATCGGCGGCGTATCGGGCTCCCTGTTTGCCGCCGCGCAGATAGGGCTCCGGAACCTGGTGACCATGGATGTCGGAGGCACAAGCTTCGACGTATCTGTGATCAGGAATAATTCGCCGATTGTCAGACACCGGTCCGAACTGATGGGCTACCCCGTGCTCCTTCCCGGCGTGGATATACGCCCTATCGGCGCCGGCGGGGGAAGCATAGCCCGAGTGGATGAGGGAGGTTTGCTGCGTGTGGGTCCCGAAAGCGCGGGAGCCAGTCCCGGCCCCATGTGCTACGGCCTTGGAGGGCAGGAACCGACCGTTACGGATGCCGCCCTGGTCAACGGCCTGATCAATCCCGGTTATTTCCTTGGCGGTGAAATCACTCTCGACATGGACCGGGCCAGGGCCGGCATTTCGGGTATCGCCGATAAACTCCGATTGAGCCTGCCGGAGGCCGCGGCGGGCATACTTGCCGTGGCAAGAAGCAACATGACGACGGCAACCAGGGAGATACTGATCGGACAGGGACACGATCCGCGCGATTTCGCGCTCGTGTCGTATGGGGGCGGCGGGGGAATTTTCGCGGCAGGCATAGCCAGGGACCTGGCTGTCTCGAGGGTCGTCATACCGCCTCAGCCGGGCGTTTTTTCCGCCCTGGGGATGCTTTCGATGGACATCGTTCATGCCTACGCTCAAACGCATGCCCGTTCAATGGACGCGCTCGATGTCGGGGAACTGAACCGCATATATCAGGAGATGGAAAATCGCGGCCTTGCGATGCTGAAAAAAGAGGGTATCCCCGAAGGCGCCATCGAATACCGCCGCTCGCTCGACATGTGCTACGAAGGCCAGGGCCACTCTGTTGAAGTCCCCGTCCCGGAGGGCGATCTGGAAGAAAGCTCGAAAGCCGAAATTACCGGCCGTTTCCACAATCTGCACCAGGTTCGCTACGGCCATCGGATGGATCGCACACCCAAGACCATCAATGTCAGAGCTAGGGTAATCGGGAAAATTGTAAAGGCGCCATTGAAACCGTATCCCGAAAACCCCGCGATTCCTGAGGATGCATTCAAGCCGGCGAGAGATGTTTATTTTGAGGGAAGGTTCGGTCCATGGAGAGTTCTGGAGCGCAGCCGTCTTCCGGCGGGGAATGCTTTGGATGGCCCGGTTATCGTCGAGGAACCGCATCACACAACTGTGGTGTGGCCCGGCCAAAAGCTGAGGATCGATGCGTTTCTGAACCTGATCCTTGATATTTAGCCCCGGGCTGCAGGTTCCGGGCCGCAGGTCAAAAAACACAACCTGCAACCCCGGGCAAAGGTAGAGGCAATCCTCCAGCTTTGCTGATGATTTCAGAGTGAAACTACTCCAGGATCATGTAACGCCGACGAACACTGACAAAACCGCCGACGAAGCGGATCTTCAATGGGAAAGGCCAGCGGCCAAAGCCGAAGGAACTCCTATAACCGCTTTGAGGCATGACTGGACGGAAGGGAAAGCCAATGATTAGCAAGGTTGACCCAATAACGCTGGCGGTGGTCCGAAACAACCTGATTTCCATTGCCGACGGGATGCAGGAGACGGCGTTCCGGACCGGGGTGACAACATTCATGTACGAGATCATGGACTGTTCGTTCGCAATCCTTGACGCCGAGGCGGGAGTCATTGCCCAATCGCATGGGATGCTGCTGTTTCTGGGGAGCCTTGGACCCGGCGTTCGCAACTGCCTGGATTATCTCGGCAGCCGGAAGGTCGAGCCCGGCGACGTGATTGTTTCGACCGTTCCCGAAATTACCGGCTCGCACACTTCGGATGCCGTGCTCTTTTCGCCGATTTTTTTCGACGGCAAACTATTCGGCTATGCCGCGACCAAGGCTCACTGGATAGACCTGGGTGCAAAAGGCACCTACCCTTCGGACGCCACAAGCATATTCGAGGAAGGGCTGCGCGTGCCTCCCCTCAAACTCTACAAAAGCGGTAAATTGCAGACCGATGTATGGGATATTATCCGCTGGAACTCAAGGGCCCCGGAGCAGGTCTGGGGAGACATGCAGGCTCAAATCGCCGGATGCCGCTTTGCCGAAAACCATGTCGTCGAGCTTTTGAGCAAGTACGGATTTGACACGGTGAAAGCCGTGGTCCATGAAATGTACGACTACAGCGAACGCGTTATCCGGCTTGCCCTGGAAGCGATCCCCGATGGAACATGGACCGCTGAGGATTCCATAGACAGCAATGGTCTCGATCTTGAAAAACCCATCCTCACCAAGGTTGCTGTGACTATCCGGGGCAGCAACATTACCGTCGATCTCTCCGGATCGGATCCCCAGCAACCGGGACCTACGAACGGCCTTTGGGTTACGACGCTTTCCGCCGCAAGGGCCGCAGTCAAGGCGCTGACGAATCCGGATATGCCGGCAAACGAAGGATTCAACCGGCCGATCGAGGTGATCGCCCCGCGCGGCTGTGTTTACAACGCCGGACCCGAAGTCCCTTCCTTCCTGTGTGCAAACGTGGCGCAGACCATTCTGGAACTCGTCAACAGGGCGCTCCAAAAAGTGCTGCCGGACAGAATCCCTGCCTGCTCCGGAGGCGATGTGGTCGGAGAAGGCTTTTTTGGCGAAGATCCCAAGACCGGAAATTACTGGGGAACCATTACGCCCAGCATCATCGGTCAAGGCGCAAGCCGTAAGGCCGACGGCGACAGCTACAGCATGTTCCAATCCGCAGGAGCCAGCCAGAATATCCCGACCGAAGTGCTGGAATCGGCTTTTCCTTTGTTTGTGGAGAAAGTCGAGCTGATCCCGGACAGCGGAGGCGCCGGCAGGCAGAGAGGAGGACTGGCGTCCAGGATCCGCCTCCGGCTGCTTGCCCCGGCGACGTTCTATGGTTTTATCGAAAAAGGGAAAAGCCCGCATTGGGGTATGGACGGCGGGAAGGCGGGCCTGAGGAACTTTGCGCTGATTGAATCCAAAGAGCAGGGGACCTTCGAAGTCATGAAAACATCCGGCGTGCAATTGTCGGAAGGCGACAGGGTAACGGTAACAGCCGGAGGCGGAGGCGGGTACGGAAATCCGGCACAAAGGAATCCGGAAAGAGTTCTTGAAGATGTCGTCGATGGGTATGTTTCCATAGAGAATGCCAAGCTGGAGTATGGTGTCGCCATCAATCCCGATACCCTCGATATCGATGCCGTGGAAACGGGGAAACTAAGAGCAGCGCTTCTCTCCGGTGCCTCCTAAATGCACCTGCAGCCCTTCATCTGATATAATCCGGCGTAACACGCAATTATTATTTGATCGATTCAAGCCTGTTTGCGCAATGTCCATGAGAAATATTATCGAAACGATACTCGCCTTTGACGATTCCGGTACAATTCGCGAAGTCCAGGCGAAAATCAACTATGGCGCGGATGCCCGGGATATTCTCACCAACGGCCTCATAGCGGCTATGGACGAGGTGGGCCGACTGTATGCGCAGGGGACTTTCTTCGTTCCCGAAATGTTGATGGCCGGCCACGCCATGAAGGCAGGGCTATCCGCACTTCGCCCATATCTGGAGAACGCGGAGATTCGGCCTCAGGGCTGCGTAATCATCGGGACGGTTCAGGGCGACCAGCACGATATTGGGAAAAATCTGGTGGCCATGATGCTCGAATGCGCGGGGATGTGCCTTTCGAGAACTCTGTTTGCTATCGACAGCTCCTGGAGCGGCTGATAGGTTCCTAGTCGATATAGGACCGTAGGTAATGTGTTTCTGTTGCAGCGTTTCTTTCCAAACAATTACCTATATCCCAGTTGAGAGGATATATGCCCAATAAAACCGGAAAAGGGATGACTCGCAGAAGGTTTGTGAAAAACGCAACGGCAAGCGCGGGTATCGTTACCGCGGCGGGCAGCCCATGGATTGGCACAAGCACCGCTGCCTCGCCGGCAGCTCAGTCCAGGACATATTCTTTTGAAGCCCCCCCCGCCTCCGATACCCGCCGGCGATATCAAAGAAACTATTGCTGCCGAGGTTGTGGTAATTGATGCGGGGACCTCAGGTTTGGTATGTGCCAATGCCGCGGTTGAAAGCGGAGCCAAAGTTGTGGTTATCGCCGCCAGTTCAGCCCCTGTCGCGCGTGGCGGATCCAACCACGCCTTCAATACCAAAACAACCCGCAAACTGGGGATCCAATCCGACGTGGGCAAGGAATTCAAAGAGGAAATGAAATGCCACTCTTTCAGGATTGACCAGGACAAATGGCTGCTCTGGGCTAACAAGAGCGGCGAGGCCATGGACTGGCTGATCGACAAAATGGAGGCGGCAGGCTATCAGACTGTCATCGAGCTGGGCAACACCGACCCGGAGGGCCCCATGACGATGTATCCGGGTTCGGTGTCCATCGCAACAAAGGCAACCCCCGGGCTTGCAGAGGACCCACGGGGGCCGGCGATTGGGGGTTTTTGACGGATTCGGAGATGCTGAAATGCACGAATCAAAGCCCTGACGAACGCTGATCCCTAAGCACCCGCCGGCGTTCGTCAGCGGCTCTGATCTGCAACCGCATCCATTGTTTGCAGCGGTTCTGCGGTTCAAGCTCCCTGCAGCCCGAAGCATTGCGGATTGCGCAAATTCTATACCCGCTTGTATTCGGGCGAGAAGAAGAGATCATGGAACAGGATGGGCTTTTTAGGATCATTGATCTTCTTGAAATTCAGCGGTCCGTGATACATGCCGGCAGGGAGGAAAATCATCGTGGCTTCCGTGATGACCTGAGTCTCTATGTCCTTGCCGTCTTCACTCAAGCCAAACTCCACCACGCCGCCTATACTGGGCATATTGGTAATGTCCCCTCCGGCAAATATGATGAACTGGTCAAAATCGTGTTTGTGACAATCCGTCACCATTACAAAAGGTTCGGTGATAGCCCACCAACTCATCGAGAACGGGACGTTGCCGAAACCTTCTCCGCTCTTTAGTCCCAGACGCGGCGCCGTAACCTCGGGATGCGGAGTCGGGTTGGTCATGACCCCTTTACGGACGTATTTTGCAAACTTTGATGTCGCCATTATTATTCCTCCTTTATTTAAAGGTAGCTCTGTTTCACAGAAGCCGTTTGAGTTTCAGCTTTGAATCCAGAGGATGCACAGCTGCTTGAACAAGGGACCGGCCCAGAGGTCGCCCAAGCCACAAGGCACCCTGGTGCCAGCAATTTTCACAAGGATTTTCTCCCTGTATCTTCATGAGCCTTTTAAAAATGAAATGGATTTCATCGGCATCGCCGCGTTCTGTCGTCCGCTCGATCCATCCGTGCGGGAATCAGGATGATTCCTCCCATTTGGGCAACATGTTCAGGTGCTTCATAAAGCGCGCAGCCCAGCTTCATGAGGTGCGAGAATGAATGATTGGGATGCGCTGCCAGGATTCTACACCCGGGAAGGGAGCGCCGACACAACAAAGTTTTTTCACGGTGATTTTTCCCGCACAAGTTTGAAATTGTTATTTTGCGCGGAGCCCGATGGAAATAATTCCATTGGTAAGCCGGCTTTGCCGGAGGCACCCGACTTGGCGGAGTTCCGCGCCAACCCGTATCTTTCGGAATAGCGCTAGCTCGATTGCGCCGATGCCCCGGCTGACGATGTCGGCCGGATTCGCGCCATCGCTCAGTGCTTTTTGTGTCTCTTCTACGGCCCTTGCGGAATTTCCCGCAAGAATCGATTCGCGCAAACCGGTCAAATCCTGCATCTGTTCCCCAAGCCCGGCAGTGAAATCCCGGGAAAACAACTTTAGCACGCCCGATTGTTTTCGGGAGCCTTTCCTGGATCTTAATGCGCGCGTCGGCGGGTCAGAAAGATCCCAGGGCTCCGGCTTAGTATGCATAAATAGTTGTAAATGCAGTAATTTACAAGACG
>CAYYTC010000059.1:0-30556 GCA_964474425.1 uncultured Acidobacteriota bacterium | reverse complement strand
GCCATGGAAGCCTGTAGCTTTTAAAGGTATGAGCATCCATTGCTTGCTGCTGGGATAATGCCTTGATTTGTGTTAGACTTGGCACCAATCAATATAACAAAATAGGAAATAGCGAATGAGTTGCCGTAAAGGCGCCCAAAGCGCCTCGGATGGCTTTAAATCGTGCGTTTTACGGTTATAAGCGTCAAATGAAGGCAGCGGGGTCGTGCATCTGCGCTAGTAAATTGCACGCCGCAAACCGATGCCAAACGGAGCGATAGCCTATGAAGCCCTTAAAAACAATAGGGATGAACCTCATCTTGCTGGGAGCGGTGTATGTCCTGTTTTGGACTCCTGTCTTACGCGCACAGGAAAGCCGCACCGAAGCCATCGCAAAGCAGCAGGAAGAAAAATCCAAGCGCCTTCAGCCCGAAGTGCAGGATCGGATCGAGCTGTTCATCAAGAAGATGACCGAAGGCGGCTGGTTCTTCAGCGCGACCCCCCGCGGCTTGTACCCGTATTTCGACAGCGTCTATCCGGGCGGTAGCTTCACCCTGGGCGCCGGTTACCGAAAATATGTGGGGGATTACGCGTACGCCGAGGCGCGCGGCCTTTACTCCCTTAAAAACTATAAGAGGATTGAATTACGGGCGGTCTCGCCGAATCATGCAGGGGGTGTTGTCGACTTTGATGCTGTAGGCGGCTGGATGGACGCGACCCAGATCCCCTACTACGGATTGGGCATCAATACGAGCAAGGACGCCGGATCCAACTTCCGTTTGCAGAATACTTACGTGAGGGGGGGGCTAACCCTGAAGCCGGTCCAGTGGTTTCACTTGCGGGCGACTTCGGGTTACGACAAGTATTCGGAGAAGGATGGCACGGGTACGACCCCCACTGTCGGTGATCTTTACAGCCCCGCGACCGCGCCCGCTTTTAACCTCGATCCTTCGTACGTTCGCACGGAAGCCTCTGCCGCCATCGTTACCGCGCCGGCCGAGGGATATGCGCGCCGTGGCGGCGTTTACCGTTTCTCATTGCAGGATTACAGGAATGTGGCGGGAGAGCTTGACAGTTTCCAGGTGACGCGCGCGGAGGCCGTGCAGCATATCCCGATTTTGCGGGAGACCTGGGTTCTCTCGCTTCGAGGGCGTCTGGAAGCGGCCCATGGGCCTTACGAGGAAATGCCGTATTACCTGCTGCCGTGGATCGGCAGCGGATCCACCCTGCGCGGCTATGGCACGGGTCGGTTTCGCGACAAGCACAGCCTGCTGATGTCGGGCGAATGGAGGTGGATACCGAACCGATTCTCGTTGGACATGGCTTTATTTTGCGACGCGGGAACGGTTGCTCCCCGGTTCAAAGACCTTCACTTTGGCGATCTGAAATACGATTACGGCATCGGAATCCGATTTCACGGCCCAGCCATGACGCCGTTGAGGTTCGACATCGCGCACGGTGACGAGGGATTTCACTTCGTTATCTCATCTTCAGCGCCATTTTAGGAACAGCCGGGAGCCATACATATGAACACTCAAGCATTCTTCGGACAAGAAAGGCTGACACTGGTTTGGGCGATCGTACTGCTCATGATTGCCTCTCTGGCAAGCCCGGCCGGTGCGCAGCAACCCAAATTCTACGACGATGACCCGATCACGAGCGAGCCGAGTACGCTGGATGCCTCCGGCGCCCTCGATCGCGACATCGACCTGATGTACGATCTGGGCAAGAACCTTTTCGCCTTGCCCCGGAATCCCCGGCTGATCCGTGCTCGGAGCATCAATACCATCGACGAAGTGCCCGACTCCGAATGGTTCACCAACCGTATCCTGGCCAGACCGGTAAGTATGGACGAACTGGCGAGAGGTCCCGACACCTGCCAGGGTCCGGCGCCAGGCAAGCTGAAGGTCACGCGCGCCAAGCGCTCCGGTGTAACTCCGGGATTCACGGTTATTGACAGCGCCGGTGAGACGTGGTTTGTTCAATTCGATGCTCCCGGCCAGTCGGAAGCCGCAAGCGGCGCCACGGTCGTTGCTACAAAGATTTTTCATGCCCTGGGCTATTTCCAATCGGAAAACTATATCAGTTACCTGGATCCATCCAAACTGGAAATCGACGCGAAGGCCAAGGTGGACACGCCTTCCGGGCGCGTGCGGGCAATGAAGATGGATGACATTAAGAAGGTCCTCGCCCGGGCGGACAAACGGCCGGACGGCACGTACCGCATGCTTGCCAGCCGCGGCATCCCGGGCAGGATTATTGGGGGGTTCAAGTACGCAGGTACGCGGAAGGATGATCCCAACGACATCGTGCCGCATGAACACAGGCGCGAACTGCGCGCCCTCAAGGTTTTTGGGGCGTGGACGAATCTCGTGGACATGAAGGCCGGCAACACTCTGGATACCGTGCTGACCCGGAACGGTCGCGGAATAATCCGGCACTATCTTCAGGATGTTGGTTCCACGTTTGGTACCGGCGCCCTCGCTCCCCGCGAATGGGACGAAGGGTACGAGTACATTTTTGAAGGGGACAAGGCGGCAAAGCGCCTCTATACCCTCGGTTTATATCTTCAGCCGTGGCAGACCATCCCGTACGCGAAATACAGGTCCATCGGGCGCTTCGAGGGAGACTACTTCAAGCCGGAGGAATGGAAGTCGCGTATACCCACGGCGGCCGCTCTGAATGCTCGCGCGGACGACAACTTCTGGGCAGCGCGGCGCGTGATGGCATTCAGCGACGAAATGATACGGGCCATTGTGAAGACCGGCCAATACAGCGATCCCGCTGCCGAGAAACACCTGGCGGATGTCCTTATAAAGCGCCGGGATAAAATCGGGCAAGCCTACCTTCCGGCCGTAAATCCTCTTGTGAATTTCAGGCTGGATGAATCGGGGAATCTGACCTTCGAAAATGCCGCCGTCGGCGCCAGATTTGCGACGGCTCCGCGGGGGGGATACGAGGCACGCTGGTACCGGTTCGACAACCCTAATGGGACTGCCACCCCCATCGGCTCGACGACGGCGCCCCAGGGCATGAAAATACAGGCCCCTGCCGGCCTCCCGGCGGCCAACGGCGAATTCGTCAAGGTCGAGGTGGCCGCAATAGATCCGCCGAAAACCTCGTGGACTGTCCCCGTGCAGGTTTATTTCCGGAGGGTCGCGGCCGGCTGGAAACTTGTCGGGCTGGAGCGCATGCCGGATTAGTATTTGCGGAGGCGCGCATTTTCACGCGCCCTCAAGGAGGCGGATCCGCGAAAATCCGGTCCTGCCTTTGCCCTGTTTTGAACCTGGGGTTTGGCTTCGGCGACGATGGCGACTTCCAGGAATTGGTTCCAGATCTCGGCAAAGCCGGACTTCCTGGGTTCGCCGGGGATTTGACGGCGGCCCGCTCCAATGGCTTGCGTTGGGCGTTTCGCATCCGCAATTCATCATTGGTATAACGAGCGGCTGCAACTGTGGCTCCCGAAATTGCCAGTCGAAAAATGACCTGCAATGGGGATCTGCAGTTCCCGCCGCAAAGCAAGGATTGCAGGGGCGGCGGAGATCGTGCAATAATCCCCGAAAAATAAACCTTTGTGCTCCACAGAAAAAACAACAGCTTCCCCATAGGGCGAGGAGAGCATAAAAATGATTAACAGGAGAATGAGGCTTCCAGCTGCTTTGGGATTGGGCATCGGATTGCTTTGTTCCTGCATGCTTCTGCAAGCGCAGGATGTCAAGTACAACTATGACCCCGGCACGGATTTCGCAAAATACAAAACCTATAAGTGGGTCGACGTTCCCAATGCCGTGTATCCGGATCAATTGACCTCCAATATGATTAAACAGGCCATCGACGGGCAACTGGTGTCGAAGGGGTTGACCAAGACTGAAGACGACAAAGCCGATTTGTATGTCGCCTATCAGATCGCTGTCAATGAGGAGAGGCAGTGGTATGCGACAGGATATGGAGGCCGCTACCGCACCATGGGCGGCATGGGAACAGCCACCAGTTCGACCATCAAAGTCGGCACGCTGGCTCTCGACATGTATGACGCGGCAGAAAAAAAGCAGGTCTGGCATGGGGATGCAACCAAGACCATGGATCCGAGCAAGGACCCTCAAAAGAACAGGGAAAAAATCGGGAAGGTTGCCCAGAAGCTGCTGAAAAACTATCCTCCTCCCGTCAGGAAATAGCACCGGCAAACCATAAACCTGGATCATGCAGCTTGACGGCAGCCGCGCTGTAAGCTCTGCCTGAAAAGAAAATGGGATCCTTAGCGAAGATGTGTGCAGAACGCATACCTTGAAAAAAAACTTGCCATTTGCGGGCGGTACTACTCGGCCGAAAACGGCGATTATAGCATGGAGGGGAGATGACTTGGTTGAGCATCGGTGAACCGGTTCGGGGCTGCAGCTCCGCAACCCTGTGGATACTCCTGTGGACGGCTCTTTGGATCTGCCCCTGTTTTGCCGCCAATCCCGAAGAGGGAGGTACGGTATCGGACGACGGAGGAACGCATGCGGTGAAGCCGGTGGAACCGGCGGCACTGAAGCCTCTGATCTCGGACCCGCTGGCCGGGCCCGAGATCAGCCTTCCTCCATTAAATGCGCTGGCAGTCGCTACCAGCGCCGTTACAGCTGTTGAGGCTCCTCGTCGCCGCATAGACTGGTCCGGGCTCATCAACCAGTCCGCGTTTTTCCTTTCCGTCGAAAACGGCTTCCGCTTGGCAACGCAACCGGGCACAAGGGAAGCTCTGGAGGGCCCATTCTTCGACGACTGGTTTACCAGCGTCAAGTCGACGCAAGGGTGGGGCGACGCGGATGATTTCCTGACCAATTACATCGGCCACCCGATGCAGGGTTCTGTAACGGGCTATATATTTGTGCAAAACGACCCCGGCGGCCGCTATCAGACCTTCAGCTGGACTTCCGCCTACTGGGGCAGCCGGCTCAAGGCCACGCTGTGGAGCGCAATATACAGCACACAGTTCGAGCTCGGGCCCGTCAGCGAAGCATCGATAGGCAATGTCGGCTACCCGGGATCATCGTTGAGCGGGGCGGTCGATCTGGTCATGACGCCTTTGGGCGGACTTGGATGGCAGATCGGCGAAGATGCTCTCGACAGGTACCTTGTCATGAGGATCGAGACCTGGACCGCCAATCCCGCGATACGGATGCTCGCTCGCGGTATTTTGAATCCCACCCGGTCCTTCGCCAACGTCATGCGCTGGAAGTTGCCCTGGCACCGCGACACGCGCCCGGGAATATGGAATGCCTCGAATGAGACTCGGTAATCGAGGCAGGCAGAACGGGAACGCACCATACAGACATGTCCGTTAAGCATTCGGGCAGGAAAGGGAAATCATGAGAACCGCTGGAACCATTGCCGCACTCGCTGCATTCGGATTCCTGTCATTGCTGCCGGCCCTGGCGCAGGAGCCAAAGGTCCGGGACGAACAGCTGAAGGCCTATATTGACATGATGCGCAAAGACCTTCGCACGGAAAGACAAGCCTATGTCGACCAGGCAATGGGGCTGGAGGCTGCCGAAAAGGCGAAATTCTGGACCGTATACGATAAGTATCAGGGCGAAACAAAAGCGCTGGTGGACCAACGCCTGGCCAACATCGGCAAATACGCCGACAATTTCGACAAGATAACCGATGCGATCGCGGATGAGATAGCCGTGAAGTCGCTGGATATCGAGTCGCAGAGGACATCGATCCGCAAAAGGTACTACGGACAGATGAAAACGGCCCTGGGAGCAAGAATTGCAGCGCGCTTTTTGCAGATGGAGGTTATGCTCGACGACCTTATCGAGCTGCAGATCGGCGCGGCAATTCCTCTGATCCCGTAACAGGAATCCGCGAAAGCCTCAAATCCCCGCGGCGGCAGCGGCGATGCCGCATTCGCTTTCCGGTCTCTGTGCTGTCGAGTCCTGGCAACCCGGAAAGGACTCGAATTCAGCTCACCTGGAGGCTGTTTCCCTTTTTTTCAGTATTACGCGGCAAGGACCGGCATCCCCTTTTTCTATCCGCAGCGGCAAACAAATAAGCTCGTATTTCCCCGGCTTGACTCCGGCCAGATTCAGCGCTTCGAGAATAAAGATGCCGTTGCCCAAAAAGGCCTTGTGGACCTCGGTGACATTTTCCATCGGGTCCGCGCTGGCGACGGAAATATAATCGATCCCTACCAGCCGTATCTTTTTTTCCGCCAGGTATCGGGCGGCTTCGAGCGAGATCGTGACGAATTTCCCGGCATATTGCCTTGTCGCCCAGACTCCGGGTGAATTTTTCGTCTTGAACAGGATGCGTTCGCCGGCCCTGATTTTATACGGTTTGAGTTCCTTCACCGTCACCGATTGATTATTCTTGATGCCGATAACCCGGCACGGTCCGATGGTGGTGTCTATGGGCATCGCGTCGATGGTTGTGCCGCCTGGGATAAAGTGCAGCGGAGCATCGATGTGGGTGCCGTCGTGCGAAGTCATTTCGATGCGCGACATAGTCACCTTGTCGCCTTTGTCGACATCGAAAAAGCGGTACACCGTCGCCGTCGGGACGCTGACTTTAGGCGGCGGCTGCCCGGGCTGCGGCGGCATTGCCGGTGGGATAGGAATTTCCTTATTCAGAGGAAGGGTAATGTCGAACCATTCTGTTTTAGCCATTTTGTTTACCCCCAGGATTGAAGAATGTGAAAACGCCGGTTTCTGGCAGTGAACCGCCCCGGTTCACTGCGTTACCTTGCTTTCCAGGACAACGATGCTTCGTGCGTCCACCCGGTAGTGCCCAAGACGGACCATCGGCTGCTGCGTCTTTTCGACAATATCCGGCCCCGAAGGCCGAGAGGTATCAATGGCCCGGTGCCATCGCAGGCCCGGTATGGCCGGTGCCTCCATCTCGACCGCTTTGTCGGACATATTCAACATAATGTGAAGGTCCTCCTCTGCTTCCGCCGATCGGCCAAGCGTATACGCAAGGACTCGCGCATTGCGGTCGTTCCAGCATGGTTCATGGAGCCGCAGGCCATGCCAAGTGACGTCGGGAAGCGGTCCGGCCGAGGGCCGCCCCTTCAAAAATGATGTCCTTGTAAGACAGGGATGCCGCCTGCGAAAAGCGATCATTTCCGTTACAAAGCGGAGCACATCGTTGTTCTCTTCCATCAATCTCCAATCGAACCAGCTCAATTCGTTGTCCTGGCAGTAGCCGTTGTTGTTGCCGCGCTGGGTTCCGAAAACCTCGTCGCCGGACCGGAGCATGGGGATTCCATGGCTCACAAAAAGCAGGGCGACGAAATTCTTCGCCTGGCGTTTTCTCAGCTTCGCAATTTTGGGATCATTCGTTTCCCCTTCCGTGCCGCAGTTCCAGCTTGCATTGTCATTGCAGCCGTCTCTGTTGTCCTCGCCGTTTCCTTCATTGTGTTTGCTGCAGTAAGTGACAAGATCGCGGAGCGTAAACCCGTCGTGGCACGTTACGAAATTGATGCTGTTTATCGGGAGCCTCCCATCCGGCTCGTACAGATCGCTGCTGCCCGAGAGACGCGTCGCGACCTCGCCGATCAAACCCGGATCGCCACGCACAAAGCGTCGCATGACATCCCTGTACCGCCCGTTCCACTCCGCCCACCGTAATCCCGGAAATCCTCCCACCTGATAGAGACCTCCCGCGTCCCATGCTTCCGCGATGAGCTTCACATTTCCGAGGACGTGGGAAAGCTCGATGTACCAGGGCATCGGCGCATATTGCAGCGGCGCTCCGTCGGTACCCCGGACGAGGATGCTGGCCAGATCGAACCGGAAACCGTCCACATGCATCTCGCGCACCCAATATTCCAGGCAATCCATTAAAAAAACAGTCACTATGGGAAAATTGCAGTTGATGGTGTTGCCGCAGCCTGTATAGTCGCGGTAGACCGAAAGATCGTTGGGATCCAGGTGATAGAAATTCCGGTTGCCAAGTCCCTTAAAATTGATCGTGGCCCCGGCGGCGCCCCCTTCCGCCGTATGATTCAGGACGACATCCAGGATCACCGCGATGCCGGCTTTGTGCAGAGCCTTGACCATATCCCGGAATTCAAGCCCATGGGTTCCCTTCACTGGCGACACGCAGTAGCCGGGATGGGGCGAGAAAAAACTGTGGGTGCTGTATCCCCAGTAGTTCTTCAGTCCCCTGGCTGCGACCGCTTTGGGGACATCCTGTTCGTCGAATGCCATGACGGGCATTAACTCCACATCCGTAACCCCTAACGATTTCAGATAGGGGATCTTTTCGATAATTCCGGAAAAGGTGCCCGGATGCTGGACTCCGGACGAGGCGTGACGCGTAAAGCCCCCGACGTGCATTTCGTAAATGATGGACTGCTCCGCAGGCCGCCGAACCGGTTGATCGCCTTCCCAATCGTAATCGCTTTCGCGAACGACAATGCCGCGGATCGACGCATCGCTGTTATCCCCACTCCCGATGGCGCGCTGCCGGTCCCATAAAAGGTCGCTGACCGCGCGCGCCCTCGGATCCACAAGCGTCTTTTCCCTGTCAAAACGATATCCGGACCGCACGTCCTGCGGCCCGCCGATTCTCCAGCCATAGAAAACGCCGGGAGGCAATCCGTAAAGATACACATGCCAGAATGAATAGGTGCGGTTCTTGACTGGATCGAGAGTTACAACCTGGAAGGGTTCCCGGCTGTCGGCGCGCTCGAAAAGCAATAGCTCCGCACTTGTCGATCGGGTTCCCCACAGCGTGAAATTTGTTCCTTCGGCATCCGTGGTTACGCCGAATGGAAAGCGGCTTCCCGGACCTACAGGGTATTGCTTCATTTTTTTCCTATCTCACCCTCTCGATTTTGATCAGATTCGTTGTGCCCGGACGGTTTATGGGGATCCCCGCCGTAATAACCACCGTCTGCCCCCTCGCGATGAGACCCGTTTTCAGTGCGGATCTCAATGCAGCATCGATAGTTTTGTCACTGCCTGCTGCCGCCGATCCCAGAACCGGAAGAACGCCCCTGCACAGAGCCAGTTGCCGCCTTGTTTTCTCCGCAGGCGTATGGGCCAGAATGACCTCATCCGGCCGGCAGCGGGAAACAAGGCGCGCGGTGCTTCCAGACTGAGTTATGGTGATTATGGCGGCTGCCCCGACGCTGGCCGCCAGATTCGCCGCCGCGCATGCAACGGCGCTTGGGAGCGAATCGGGGATCGGGTCGATGCATTCGAACCGGGACCCGGCATCCGGCGTATTTTCGGCTTCCCGGGCGATGCGGGACATCATCGCCACAGCCTCGACCGGATATTTTCCCATGGCGGTTTCCTCGGAAAGCATGACCGCATCGGTGCCATCCAGAATGGCATTTGCCACATCGGTCACTTCCGCTCGCGTCGGCCGCGGGCTTTCGACCATGGAGCGCAGCATTTGAGTGGCGGTGATGACCGGTTTGCCCGCAGCCACAGACTTTCGTATGATGGTCTTCTGGACCTGCGGGACCTTCTCGAGCGGTGTTTCCACGCCCAGATCTCCGCGCGCCACCATGAGACCGTCTGCAGCCTCGATAATTGCGTCCATGTTCGACAAAGCTTCGTGCTTCTCGATTTTCGCAATCACAGGGGCTGCCCCGCCGCACCGCCGGATGTGGCGCCGGACCGTTGCGATGTCGTCGGCACTCCGCACGAAAGACATGGCGACATAGTCGACGTCATTCTCAAGCCCGAATCGCAGATCATCCCTGTCCTTGGCCGTCAGGCAGGATGCTCGGAGGGTCCCGGTCGGAAGATTGACTCCCTTGAAGGAACTCAACGGACCACCGATAACGACCTTGCAGCGGATGTCCTTGCCGCTTACGGATACGACCTCGAGCTCGATCGCCCCGTCGCTCAGCAGAAGCGTGTCGCCCTTGCGGACGTCTGCAACCATGGCAGGGTAGCTTATCGAGACGGTTCGCGCGTCTCCGGGCACCTTTCGTCCGGTCAAGGTAAAGATGGCTCCCGGCTCGAGGACAATGGGGCCGTGGGCTATCCGGCCAATACGGATCTTGGGCCCCGCCAGATCCTGCAATACGGCGATAGGCTTGTCCAGGCGGCGGGATATGCGCCTTATGAGCGCGATGACCCGGGCGTGTTCCGCCTGAGTACCGTGCGAAAAATTCAGGCGGGCCACATTCATCCCGGCTTTCATCAGCCGCTCCAGGATTTCAGCAGAGTTCGAAACCGGACCGATGGTACATACGATCTTTGTTTTATTCAACGCAGTGCCTCCCGGATGGGTCTTTCCCCAATTATAGGGCAAAACCGGAATCAGGCCTGCTGAATTTGTTTAACACAAAATGCACACGCCTCACAACCCCGGGCAAGGACGGAGAAGAGTATGAATACCGCTCAAAATAGTTGGATGCGCCCCATTACAGCCGGCCGCTGACACACGCTGAAAAATCACCGACGAACGCTGATATCCGGTTGTTCACCGGACGGGTCCGGCAGCCCATCGGCACAAAGGCCAGGAGGAGGAAACTGGATGCCGCCTTGACGTGTGCTTGCGGATACAGTTAATCTAAATGTCCATCGATGCCTGATTTATAATCCTCTTGATCCTGCGGGCTGCCATGGGGAGGAAGTGACGCGTGCAAAAGCATCAAAAGGTCCTCTTCGTCGATCCGTCGACAGGCTTTTACCGGATGAAACGCTACGCGATCGGGGACTATTTCGGTCCCGTCGACCTGGGGCTCCACATATCCGGCCGGACTCAAAGCCTCAACATCGGCGTCGGATTGTTTGCCGGATCGATCATCCCGGGATCCAACAGGCTATTCGTGACCGGCTATTCCCCATGCTGGCGGGGATTCTTCGTGTCCTCCATGGGCGGCGCGGGGCTCATCTTCGACAATTTAGGGATCAACATGGTCAGCCTGGTCGGAAAGGCGCCCGTCCCTTCCGTGCTCTACCTCAACCGGAGCCATGGGGAGGAAATCGAAGTCGAGGTGGAACCGGTCGACGCGAATGCGGTCTGGGCTGCCGGCCGCGGCGGCGTTTACACTCTCCTGGAATACGTTCAGGCCAAATACGCCTCCCGCTATGAGAACGATCCGCGCATCCTGGCGGTCGGCCCCGCAGCGCAGTCCACCGATTTCGGCGCGATAGTTTCCGCTCCGATGGCCCATGGAAAGCTGAGCTTCGCCGACACCTGGGCGGGCCGCGGAGGACTCGGATCCAAAATGCTCCAGGACCACGGCATCGCAGCAGTCATCTACGGCGGCACTTACCTGGACGAGGATTTTCGAGACCGCAAGGTGGCCGATGAATGGTTCGACGTGAAATATAAACAGCGACTTGCCATCAAGGATTTCGAGGGCACCACCAAGTACCGCTTCGACCCGAAATTCGATACGGGCGGCACTTTTGGCGTCAATTATGCGACCATGGGGGGCCGCGCTATGGCGTTCAACTACCGGACCATCCACTGGTCCGAAGAAGAACGCCTGAAACTGCACGAGCAGTTCATCGTAGAGCACTACCTCAAACAGTTTAACGAGGAAACGATTCGCACCAAACAGCAGACCAACTGCGGCGAGCCCTGCGCAGCCGTCTGCAAAAAACTGAACGGCGAATATAAAAAGGATTATGAGCCGTATCAAACGATGGGACCGCTCTGCGGCATCTTCGATCAGCGTGCGGCCGAAAAGCTCAACCATTGCGGCGACGCTTCCGGATTCGACGCGATCAGCCTGGGAGGCGTGCTTGCCTGGCTGATGGATTGCCTGGAGCGCGGGCTTGTTTCCAAGGAAGAACTGGGAGTGACGAAGCTGCCCCGATGGGATCCCACGCGCTTCGACCCTGTCGCGGATTCCATGCGTAACGCGGAACTGGGCGTCGAGCTTATCCACTCAATCCTGCAGAAGCGCGGGATTCTCGATTTGTCGGAGGGGATCCGGAAATGGGGCAGAGGTTATAGGAAGCGGAAAGGGATTGACCTCCTGGATCATTGCCTGTATACCGCGTTCGGTCGCAAAGGCTGGATGGTTCCGAATCAATACTGGACGCCGGGCGTTCTCGTCCCCATGGCCATAATGGGAAAATACTATATGCATTACGGCACCGACTTCCTGCCTCCCCGCGAACTGGGAAGATATTGCGCCGGCCGTCTGCGCAAGGAACTCAACATGGATAATGCGGGCATCTGCCGCTTCCACCGGGCGTGGGCCGAGGAGATGATGCCGGATGTCATGGAATCCCTGTATGGGCTTAGAGCGCAGTTCCTTCAGGCCAATGCCATCTGCGCCAGCCGGATCAACAGCCGGAATGCCGGGGTCTTCTGGGAGAGCGAGCTTAATGTCGATTTTGTACTGGCCTTCCTCAAGAGAAAACGCGACGTCGACGGGGAAGCGCATCCGGACCTCGCCCATTGGATTGAGCGCTTCGAGAGGGACAGGAAGGACGCGTCGCTGGATTACTGGTTTGAGATCCGCAAAGGCATCGATGAATCACTGCGCGATTTTAACTGATACCGGCGGATCTCTGCCGTGCAGCCGGAATGGAAAAAGGGCCACCCTCATAGGATCCGGCTGCATATCCTGGCGCGGCCCGGGGCCGTAACCAAATAATCGATACTGGGGATGGCCGCGCGATTTCAGCTGTCAGCTTCCAAATATAAGCGCCAAAGTGCTTGATTCTAAAAGCGAAGAAAAACTTCTATGCAAAACACAAAGAAGTCATAGATATAGACTCTATCTGCTACAGGTTCTATTGCCCGATGTATCTACAATCCTTTCAGCGCCATCATGTTACGTCGGCTGAAAGGCCTGCATCCTGCAGTACCGGCGGCAAGATCTCGTTCTTTAAGCGGCATGGCATTTCTGCCGATAAAATAGAGGATCGGCCGGCATCCGCGCGACGAGTCAGGCACCCCCCGGCACGGCCCGTATATTGCTTGGTGCTTTCATGGATCGACTGCTTGAGTACTGGAGTAAACAACTGACCGGGCCGCTGCCTGTCCTGGACCTTCCCGGCGACAGGCTCCGTCCTGCGATTCCGAGCCATTCAGCGGCATCCTATGGGATTTTGCTCCCCGTCGATCTGTCCCAATCCATCATCAATCTGAGCAAGGATCGCCGGGCGGCGCCATTCATGGTTCTGTTGGCAGGCATCTCGGCAATCCTTCACCAATATACCGGGCAGGAAGATATCATTATCGGCGCCACGGTTGCCGGCCGCAAGTCTGCAAGCTCAGTAAATTCGTCGGGCTTGGCGACAGGCATTCTTCCCATGCGCATACAGCTCCAGGGCGATCCCCCCTTTCTTGAGCTTCTGGATCGCACCCGGGAAGTATGCCTGGAGGCCTGGGCTCATCAGGATTTGCCGCTTAACGCGCTTGTCGAGCTCTTGAATCCCGGGAGCGCCGCCGCAAATGCCCAGCTCTTCCAGGTAATCCTCAACGTCGAGGATTCGGCGGAAATTCCATCCGATGGGATGCAGGGATTTGCCGAGGGAGCTGAGCCGTCTCCAATCTGTGATCCCCCTGATTGGACGATTGACCTCGCCAACAGAGGCGGATCATTTTCGGGCATACTCAGATATAACGGAAATCTATTTGACGAAAGCACTATCGCACGCTTCATCGGGCATTGGCAGACTCTCCTCGAAAGCGCGATAGCCCATCCTCATGAACGGCTTTCAAGGCTGCACCTTTTGACGCAGGCCGAACAGCATCAGTTGCTGGTGGAGTGGAATGATAGCGGGACGGATTATCCGAAAAACGCCTGCCTTCACCATTTGTTTGAGGCACAGGCGGAGCGCACGCCGGACGCGGAAGCAGTCGCATATGAAAATCAGGCACTCACCTATCGCGGCCTCAATGAGCGCGCCAACCGTCTGGCGCGCTTCCTCGCAAAGCATGGAGCAGGCCCCGACGTGCTGGTAGGTGTTTGCATGGAGCGCTCGCTTGAAATGGTTTTGGCTCTTTACGGCATTGCAAAAGCCGGCGCTGCGTATGTGCCCATCGACCCGGACTATCCGCCGGACCGCCACAGCTTCATGATACGGGATGCGGGCATAGCGTTGATCCTCACTCAAGAGGCGCTTCGAACAAAGCTTCAGCCGATGGCGCCTCGACGGATCTGCCTCGATACAGAGTGGCCGGATATCGAGATGGAAAGCGGAGAGACATTCGAGAGTGGAGTTACGGCCGACAACCTCGCCTATGTGATATATACCTCCGGCTCAACAGGTGCGCCCAAGGGAGCAATGAACACCCATCGGGGCATTGTCAACCGGTTGCTATGGATGCAGGATGCATACAAGTTGCTTTCCGACGACACGGTCCTGCAGAAAACGCCTTTTACTTTCGACGTATCCGTGTGGGAGTTTTTCTGGCCTTTACTAACCGGCGCCCGGCTGGTGGTTGCGCAGCCCGGTGGGCATCGAGACAGCCGGTATCTTGCCGACATCATCGCAAAGCAGCATGTAACGACCCTACACTTCGTGCCTTCGATGCTGCGCATCTTCCTGGAAGAGTCCAAAGCCGAAGCGTGCCGGTCTCTCCGTCGGGTAATATGCAGCGGCGAGGCCCTGGCTTTGAATCTGCAGGAAGCTTTTTTCAGCTGCCTGCCTGGCGTAGAGCTGCATAATCTCTATGGACCCACTGAGGCCAGCGTGGACGTTACCAGCTGGGCCTGTGCACCCGATGCCGGCCTGCAATTTGTGCCTATCGGACGCCCGATTTCAAACACAAAGATATACATCCTGGATTCCCATCTGAAGCCCGTTCCGATAGGAGCAGCCGGTGAACTGCATATCGGGGGTATCGGTCTCGCGCGGGGATACCTGAACCGACCCGACCTGACGGCGGAGAAGTTTATCCCGGATCCATTCAGCGGAGAGCCGGGGGCACGCCTGTATAAAACCGGAGATCTGGCCCGCTACCGATCCGACGGAAACATCGAGTTCCTGGGCCGGATGGATCACCAAGTCAAGATCCGCGGTTTCCGGATCGAGCTCGGCGAAATCGAGGCGGTGTTAGGCCTGCATCCCGCCATCCGCCAGGCGGTGGTTGTGTCGAGGGAGGATGAGACCGGCGACTCGCGGCTGGCGGCCTATGTGCTGCCAAAAGAGGATGCGGGCCCGGCCCCGACGGCCGGCGATCTGCGGCGTTTTCTGCAGCAAAAGCTTCCCGAGCACATGATTCCTTCCGCGTTCGTTTTTCTTGACCAAATGCCCCTCACACCTAACGGCAAGGTGAATCGCAAAGCGCTTCCCGCACCCGACCGCACGCGGCCCGATGGCGATTTCGGGTACGCAGCTCCCCGTACACCTACGGAAGAGATGCTGACCGCGATATGGGCTGGACTCCTTGGTCTTGAGCGTGTTGGCATCCATGATAATTTCTTCGAACTCGGCGGACATTCTCTCCTTGCGACACAGGCGGCCTCCCAGGTTCGCCGCATTTTCCATGCGGAGATTCCACTCCGCTTTCTGTTTGAGTCCCCCACTGTGGCGGATCTGGCTGCGCTTCTTCAATCTTCCACCCAGTTGAAAACAGGATTACCCCCTCTCAGACCGGTGAATATTCCCGAAAATCCTCCGCTGTCGTTTTCGCAGCAGCGGTTGTGGTTTCTGGACCGGTGGGAGGCGGGCAGCTCATTGTATAACGTCCCCAGAATCCTCCGCATCTGCGGCCCCTTGAACCGGAATGCCCTCAGCCGGAGCCTGAACGAGATCGTCGGCCGCCACCAGGCCCTCCGCACCACATTTATTGAGGACCACGGACAGCCCGTCCAGCGCATCGCCTCCGACGCCTCCATCGATCTGCCGGTCACCGGCCTCGAGCATCTCCCTCCGGGCGATCGCGACCCCGAGGCGCGCCGCCTCGCGTTCGCAGAGGCCGCAAAACCCTTCGACCTCGCCCGGGGCCCCTTGTTTCGCGCCGCCCTATTCCGCCTGGCCGATTCCGAACACATCCTCGTCCTCACCATGCACCACATCGTCACCGACGCCTGGTCTATGGGTGTCTTCTTCCGTGAGCTGGGCATCCTCTACCAGGCTTTTTCCAGTGAACTCCCCTCTCCGCTGCCCGATCTCCCCATTCAATATCCAGACTTTGCCTTCTGGCAGCGCCAGTGCCTCCAGGGCGAGATCCTGAACCGCGAGATCCTTCACTGGAAAAAGCGCCTCGACGGACTCGCTCCCCTCGACCTCCCCACCGACCGCCCTCGCCCTCCCGTCCTCAGTTACCGCGGCGCTCGCATGGATTTCACCCTCCCCCCCCAACTGCTGCTCGACCTCAAAACCCTGAGCCGGCAGCAAGGCGTCACCCTCTTCATGCTCCTCCTCGCCGCCTTCCAGACCCTCCTCCACCGCTACACCGGACAACAGGACATCGCCACAGGTTCCGTCATTGCCAACCGCAACCAGTCCGAAATTGAGAACCTCATCGGCTTTTTCGTCAACACCCTCGTCTTGCGCACCGGCTTCGACCGCAATCCAACCTTCCGCCAGCTGCTGCTCCGCGTCCGCGAAGTCGCTCTGGAAGCCTTTGCCCACCAGGACCTCCCCTATGAAAAAATCGTCGAGGAGCTCAGACCCGAGCGCGATCCCGGCCGCAATCCACTCTTCCAGGTCATGTTTGTCCTTCAAAACGCCCCCGATCCCCCACCGGTGCTCGCCGGCCTCCGCCTCGAAGCGATCCCCGAAGCTACCCATACCGCCAAGTTCGACCTTACCCTCTTCCTCACCGAAGTGGATGCCCAACTCCACGGCAGCTTCGAGTACAACACCGATCTCTTCGATCCTTCAACCGTCGAACGCATGGCCGGACATCTCCAGACGCTTCTCCACGGCATCGTCGCCAACCCCGATCAGCTCCTGTCCGACCTCCCCATCCTGACGCCCGCCGAGCGACACCGCCTGCTGGCCGAATGGAACGATACCGGATCCGATTATCCCCGGGACGCCTGCATCCACCACTTGTTCGAGGCTCAGACCCAGCGCACTCCCGATGCCATCGCCGCCGTCTTCCAGGACCAGAAGCTCACCTACCGCGAGCTCAACACCCGCGCCAATCAGCTCGCCCGCTATTTGCGTAGCCGCGGCGTCGGCCCCGACGTCCCCGTCGGTATCTCCATGGAGCGCTCCCTCGACATGCCCGTCGGACTCCTGGCCATCCTCAAGGCCGGCGGCGCTTACGTGCCCCTCGATCCCGACTACCCCGGCGAGCGCCTCGCTTTCATGGCCCGGGATACCGCCATCCGATTCCTCCTCACACAGAGCCGCCTGTCCGCAAAACTGGCTGCGGCCATCCCCGATCTCCTGTGCCTGGATGATGCCGATGCAAAACTCGCCGCAGAAAGCGACCGAAACCTCCCCTCAACCGTCCGCCCCGACAACCTCGCCTATGTGATCTACACCTCCGGCTCCACCGGCGTCCCCAAGGGAGTCGCCATCCCCCATCGCGGCGTTGTGCGTCTCGTCATGAACTCCTCGTACGCCAGGCTCGACGCCCATGAAGCCTTCCTTCAGCTGGCCCCTCTTTCCTTCGATGCCTCCACCTTCGAGATCTGGGCCCCTCTCCTGCACGGCGCACGCTGTGTGCTGCATCCTCCCGGCATCCCCAGCCCCGAGCAACTCGCCGGCGTGATTCAGCGCCATCGCATCACCACCCTCTGGCTCACAGCCTCCCTGTTCAACCTGGTCGTCGATCAAGCCCCCTCAGCCCTGCGCGGCATTTCCCAATTGCTGATCGGCGGCGAACAGCTGTCCACGCCTCACGTTCACAGGGCCCTCGATCACCTCAACGGCACGCGCATCATCAACGGCTACGGACCTACCGAGAGCACCACCTTCACCTGCTGCTATGCCATCCCTCGCGACATCCCCGCCCATATCAATCTTCCCATCGGAAAACCCATCGCCAACACCCAGGTCTACGTCCTCGATCCCCAACAGAACCCTGTCCCCGTCGGCATCCCCGGAGAGCTCTTTATCGCCGGAGACGGCCTCGCACGCGGCTATGTGAACCGCCCCAACCTGACCGCTGAAAAGTTCCTTCCCAATCCCTTCAGCCCGCAACCGGACGCCCGCATGTACAAAACCGGCGACCTCGTGCGCTTCCGCCCCGACGGCAACATCGAGTTCCTCGGCCGCATCGACCACCAGGTCAAGATCCGCGGCTTCCGTATCGAGCCCGGCGAGATAGAATCCGTACTCGGCCAGCACCCCGCCATCCAGCTGGCGGCCGTTATTGCCAGAGAGGATGTGCCCGGCGACAGGAGGCTGGCGGCCTATGTGCTGCAAAAACCCGATGCCGGCCCGACCCTGACGGCGGGCGACCTCCGCCGCTTCCTGCAGCAGAAACTCCCCGACTATATGATCCCTTCGGTGTTCGTGTTTCTGGACCGGATGCCCCTCACTCCCAGCGGCAAGGTGAACCGCATCGCCCTTCCCGCACCCGATCGCACCCGGCCCGATACCGATGCCGCCTACACAGCCCCCCGCACTCCCACCGAAGAAGCCCTCGCCCGCATCTGGGCCGATCTCCTTGGCCTCGAACGCGTCGGCGTCCACGACAGCTTCTTCGAACTGGGCGGACACTCCCTCCTGGCAACACAGGTAACCTCCCATGTGCGCCGTATCTTCCATGTATCGGTACCTTTGCGCCGGCTGTTCGAAGCGCCGACCGTAGCCGGATTGGCCCAAATCATCGCATCGCAGCTCGATTCAGTTCTGCCATCGGGGGAGTTGGCCGAAGCCTTAGCCCAACTTGAAGGAATGTCCGACGATGAAGCGGATCGGGCACTGGCCGATAAGTAATGGGGGGACATCGATTGGCTTTATTCCAGCTTCATGAAAAACAAACAAGACCCGGCCTTATCGTCCCCATGGAGTCAGAGTAGTCACGCGTCGGAGCCATTGCCCGCATGCCGTGAAAAGAGTGAAACAAACGCAGCTGAGATAACACCCTATGAATGATCCTTCTACCAGGTCTTTGGAGCCAGCGAGTATTGCCGATAGGATTGCGAATCTCTCTCCCGCCAAGAGGGCTCTTCTTCAGCTAAAGCTTGAAGGAAAATCAACGCCTGGCTTGAATAGAGGTAGCACTCCCAGACAAACTGACCGGGCTCCGCTGTCGTTTTCGCAGCAGCGGTTGTGGTTTCTGGACCGGTGGGAGGCGGGCAGCTCATTGTATAACGTCCCCAGAATCCTCCGCATCTGCGGCCCCTTGAACCGGAATGCCCTCAGCCGGAGCCTGAACGAGATCGTCGGCCGCCACCAGGCCCTCCGCACCACATTTATTGAGGACCACGGACAGCCCGTCCAGCGCATCGCCTCCGACGCCTCCATCGATCTGCCGGTCACCGGCCTCGAGCATCTCCCTCCGGGCGATCGCGACCCCGAGGCGCGCCGCCTCGCGTTCGCAGAGGCCGCAAAACCCTTCGACCTCGCCCGGGGCCCCTTGTTTCGCGCCGCCCTATTCCGCCTGGCCGATTCCGAACACATCCTCGTCCTCACCATGCACCACATCGTCACCGACGCCTGGTCTATGGGTGTCTTCTTCCGTGAGCTGGGCATCCTCTACCAGGCTTTTTCCAGTGAACTCCCCTCTCCGCTGCCCGATCTCCCCATTCAATATCCAGACTTTGCCTTCTGGCAGCGCCAGTGCCTCCAGGGCGAGATCCTGAACCGCGAGATCCTTCACTGGAAAAAGCGCCTCGACGGACTCGCTCCCCTCGACCTCCCCACCGACCGCCCTCGCCCTCCCGTCCTCAGTTACCGCGGCGCTCGCATGGATTTCACCCTCCCCCCCCAACTGCTGCTCGACCTCAAAACCCTGAGCCGGCAGCAAGGCGTCACCCTCTTCATGCTCCTCCTCGCCGCCTTCCAGACCCTCCTCCACCGCTACACCGGACAACAGGACATCGCCACAGGTTCCGTCATTGCCAACCGCAACCAGTCCGAAATTGAGAACCTCATCGGCTTTTTCGTCAACACCCTCGTCTTGCGCACCGGCTTCGACCGCAATCCAACCTTCCGCCAGCTGCTGCTCCGCGTCCGCGAAGTCGCTCTGGAAGCCTTTGCCCACCAGGACCTCCCCTATGAAAAAATCGTCGAGGAGCTCAGACCCGAGCGCGATCCCGGCCGCAATCCACTCTTCCAGGTCATGTTTGTCCTTCAAAACGCCCCCGATCCCCCACCGGTGCTCGCCGGCCTCCGCCTCGAAGCGATCCCCGAAGCTACCCATACCGCCAAGTTCGACCTTACCCTCTTCCTCACCGAAGTGGATGCCCAACTCCACGGCAGCTTCGAGTACAACACCGATCTCTTCGATCCTTCAACCGTCGAACGCATGGCCGGACATCTCCAGACGCTTCTCCACGGCATCGTCGCCAACCCCGATCAGCTCCTGTCCGACCTCCCCATCCTGACGCCCGCCGAGCGACACCGCCTGCTGGCCGAATGGAACGATACCGGATCCGATTATCCCCGGGACGCCTGCATCCACCACTTGTTCGAGGCTCAGACCCAGCGCACTCCCGATGCCATCGCCGCCGTCTTCCAGGACCAGAAGCTCACCTACCGCGAGCTCAACACCCGCGCCAATCAGCTCGCCCGCTATTTGCGTAGCCGCGGCGTCGGCCCCGACGTCCCCGTCGGTATCTCCATGGAGCGCTCCCTCGACATGCCCGTCGGACTCCTGGCCATCCTCAAGGCCGGCGGCGCTTACGTGCCCCTCGATCCCGACTACCCCGGCGAGCGCCTCGCTTTCATGGCCCGGGATACCGCCATCCGATTCCTCCTCACACAGAGCCGCCTGTCCGCAAAACTGGCTGCGGCCATCCCCGATCTCCTGTGCCTGGATGATGCCGATGCAAAACTCGCCGCAGAAAGCGACCGAAACCTCCCCTCAACCGTCCGCCCCGACAACCTCGCCTATGTGATCTACACCTCCGGCTCCACCGGCGTCCCCAAGGGAGTCGCCATCCCCCATCGCGGCGTTGTGCGTCTCGTCATGAACTCCTCGTACGCCAGGCTCGACGCCCATGAAGCCTTCCTTCAGCTGGCCCCTCTTTCCTTCGATGCCTCCACCTTCGAGATCTGGGCCCCTCTCCTGCACGGCGCACGCTGTGTGCTGCATCCTCCCGGCATCCCCAGCCCCGAGCAACTCGCCGGCGTGATTCAGCGCCATCGCATCACCACCCTCTGGCTCACAGCCTCCCTGTTCAACCTGGTCGTCGATCAAGCCCCCTCAGCCCTGCGCGGCATTTCCCAATTGCTGATCGGCGGCGAACAGCTGTCCACGCCTCACGTTCACAGGGCCCTCGATCACCTCAACGGCACGCGCATCATCAACGGCTACGGACCTACCGAGAGCACCACCTTCACCTGCTGCTATGCCATCCCTCGCGACATCCCCGCCCATATCAATCTTCCCATCGGAAAACCCATCGCCAACACCCAGGTCTACGTCCTCGATCCCCAACAGAACCCTGTCCCCGTCGGCATCCCCGGAGAGCTCTTTATCGCCGGAGACGGCCTCGCACGCGGCTATGTGAACCGCCCCAACCTGACCGCTGAAAAGTTCCTTCCCAATCCCTTCAGCCCGCAACCGGACGCCCGCATGTACAAAACCGGCGACCTCGTGCGCTTCCGCCCCGACGGCAACATCGAGTTCCTCGGCCGCATCGACCACCAGGTCAAGATCCGCGGCTTCCGTATCGAGCCCGGCGAGATAGAATCCGTACTCGGCCAGCACCCCGCCATCCAGCTGGCGGCCGTTATTGCCAGAGAGGATGTGCCCGGCGACAGGAGGCTGGCGGCCTATGTGCTGCAAAAACCCGATGCCGGCCCGACCCTGACGGCGGGCGACCTCCGCCGCTTCCTGCAGCAGAAACTCCCCGACTATATGATCCCTTCGGTGTTCGTGTTTCTGGACCGGATGCCCCTCACTCCCAGCGGCAAGGTGAACCGCATCGCCCTTCCCGCACCCGATCGCACCCGGCCCGATACCGATGCCGCCTACACAGCCCCCCGCACTCCCACCGAAGAAGCCCTCGCCCGCATCTGGGCCGATCTCCTTGGCCTCGAACGCGTCGGCGTCCACGACAGCTTCTTCGAACTGGGCGGACACTCCCTCCTGGCGGTGCAGCTGTTTTCAAAAATCGCGGACCGGTTCGGCAAAAAACTTTCGCTCTCCGGCTTTTTCCGGGCTCCAACCATCGAAAGCATTGCCGATGCACTTGTGCGGGATGCAGGGCCGGGCAGGTTCTCTTCACTCGTTGAAATCCGTGGCACTGGCACCAGAGCGCCGATTTATGTTTTTCACGATCTGGGAGGAGAGGCGATGCTTGCCAGGAAACTGGCCGATTACCTCGGGGAAGATCAACCCATCTATGGCTTCTATCATGGATCCGCCATCAGCATGGGTCAAAGGGAAAGCCAGTTGGAAGATCTTGCAGCGCGTTATGTCAGAGATCTCATCGCTTTTCAGCCCGAGGGACCCTACTGCCTCGCCGGGTATTCATTCGGAGGTCATCTCGCCTACGAGGCAGCCCGGCAGCTGTCATGCCGCGGCCATCGGATCGGGCATTTGGCCATCATCGATACCAACCCAACCCTCAAAAAGAACGCTTCCCTCAAGTCAGACACATCCGCAGCTTTGCGTTTTATGCAGAACATCCCGCTATGGCTATGGGAGATTCTTGCGGAAACCCGCCCAGCCGAAGTTGGCCGCCGCGTGCAGAGAAAGGCCCGGCAGGTTCGCAAATGGCTGCAAAAGGCGGTCCGTTCGCGCGCACTGCATGCGATGAGCGCGAGCATAGAGGATATTTTTGATGTGGAAACATTTCCGCGTGATTATGTTCAGGTAATGGAATATCACCTGGATCTTCTGCACAGGTATCAACCGACTGCATATAATGGGCCGATCACGGTCTATCGGGCAAGGACGCGTCCTCTGTTCCACGCGCAGGAGCAGGATCTGGGATGGGGAGCGCTGGTTCACGGCCCAATCGGTGTCATCCCGATTCCGGGCAACCATGACACCTTGGTCCGAGAACCCCATATCAGGATTTTGGCAGGGGCTTTGCGTTCAGCTCTCGACAAGCTCGGATTCACCGAAACCGTTTCAGGCAAGAAAGGCCACGCACGGCATGCTTGATCTGGCATTGAATGCATGCCGTCCGCGGCCTTTTTTGTTTCAGTGATTCCCGGAAATGGGAATCTCCCGCGAACCAAAGCCAGGAAATTCCCGGCGCATCAGCATGAATTTCTTCCGGCAAAACCGGTTGAGTTCCAACGGATTAGTGCATAAGGGTTCCGCCGGTCACATTGATGGCCTGGCCCGTCATGTACTGAGACAGGTCGCTGACCAGGAAATAAACCACGTCGGCGATGTCCTCGACTTTGCCCATGCGCTTTAGCGGAACCGTGGCTGTAAGCGCCTTGTATTCATCTTCCCGGAATTTTTCTATCGTGATGCCGGCCTTCCGGCTCCTCATCGTTGCATCATCGTCGCGCAGGTTCGTCGCGAAGAAACCCGGATTGATCGCATTGACCCGGACCTTGTACGGCGCCAGCTCCAGGGCCAGGGCTTGAGTGATGCCGATGACGGCCCATTTGGAAGCCGCGTAAGCAGCGCTGCCCGGACAGGCCAGTTTCCCTGCTGCGGAAGCGATGTGTACGATGTTGCCTCCTTCGTTCCTGCGGATCATATCTTTGGCAACCGCCTTGGATACGATCATGGTGCCAAGGGTGTTCACGTCAAACAGCAGCCGCCAGTCATTTTCGTCGCCATCGACAATATTCACCCCCACGGGGCCGCGCGTCCCCGCCAGGTTGACCAGGATGTCGATCTTGCCGAGCGTGTCCAGAGTCTTCTTTACGGCAGCTTCGACTTCTTTTGAATTTTCCACGCCGGCCACCGCATAGGCCGCTTTGCGGCCCAAAGCCTTGATCTCTTCGACAACCTCCTCCAAACCTCTCCAGCCTTCGTCCCCGGCCCACGCGCTTTTAGGAGCGGCGAATTTATCGGTCACCATCACATCAGCGCCCTCTTTCGCCAACCGCATCGCGACCGCCCGTCCCATACCCCGTTTTGCCGCTGCGCCCGTGATAAACGCAACTTTCCCGCTTAAAGCATTGCCCATAGGACTGCCTCCTTGTTATGTTCAGAAAGCTTCTTATGTTAAAAGACGTATTGTTTCCCGGATATCTTCCAGCCGCTCGAGCTGTCCAACCCGTTGTATGATCCCTTCAATCCGCCCGGCCTCAAGGTTTTTCGCGCAATCTCTGAATTTCCTTGCGCAATCCTCGAAGGACATCGGCCGCTCGAGGCTGCCCAGAGGATTCTCCACCACTTTTGCAAACTCTTTCCCATCCTTCGTAATCACCTTCACCCGGGTGGGTTCGGGGCCGGGTTTGTGCAGGGTGTTGTCCACTTCCACGCGCATCTTTTGAGTTACCGCCAGCACCTCCCGGTTCCTGATGGCGCTTTCCGTAAAATCGTCAAGACCGACGCGCCTCCCGACGATGGCCGAAGCCACTCCCCAGGGAATGCTGAACTGCGCGTCCACAGGACTCCTGGGCGAGCGCTTGGCTTCCAAAGGCTGGCAAAGCAGTGAGAGATGAGCGTCGGTGACCGAAAGCACGATCTCCTTTATGTCTTCGCCCCTGATATTCTGCTCGGTTGCCAAAGCCAAGGCGGCATCAATGGCGGGATGGATGCCCCGGCAGCACGGATAGGGTTTGATCGCAACATTGACACCCTCGAACCGTTTGCCAAGATCCGCGGTCAGAATTTCCCGGCTATAGTCCCCGTGCATATACTGCCTGTAGAAGCCCCATTCGCCTTCCAGGCAATTTTTTGCACCCGTAACACCGGCCTTAGCCATGAGGGCAGCCGTGATGCCTCCCTTTACGGCGAATCCGGGTCCGAGCCTCTTGGTCAGCGCGCCATCCTTGACACACTGGCCGTTGCCTCCGCACTGGTGGTAACCGATTCCCATGGCATCGACGATTTGCTCTTCATTCAAATCCATGATCCGGGCCGCCGTTGCAGCAGCTCCCATAAAGCCGAACAAGGATGTAAGGTGCCACCCCAGCTCGACCGGGCTCTTGCCCGGAGTAGTTGCCAAAGCCAGCCGGCACATCATGTCCACGCCCAGGGCCGTGCTGGTAATGAATTCTCTGCCGCTCAGGCTGCCCTGCGCTTCCGCCACAGCCATGGCAACGGGTATGGAAGCAATTCCCGGATGCATGACAGCCGCTTCGTGGACATCGTCAAAATCCAGCGCATGCGCCATCGTTGCATTGGCCTGCGCGGCATTGGGCGCGGGCACCTTCTGGGGGCTGCCGATGAGGCTGCTCTCTTCCTTGCCGCCCCAGTCCTTCACGAGTTGGCATACATGCGTCGCGCCCGGCTGAGAGGCGCCTCCCAGAGCGACTCCCAATAGGTCCAGGATTTCCTTTTTGGTTGCCTCCACCACTTCCGACGTAAGATCCTCGAACTTCGTTTTTTCGAAGTTCCTGGCGAATAAAAAGGCAGCGTCCATATCTTTCCCCAGTTCCCAGTTCCCAGTTTTGAGATTTGTTCTTAACTGGAAACTGGGAACTCTGAACTGGAAACTCAGTTTTTATTTGTCGAAATCGTCCAGCACTTTGAAATAATCGTGTTTTTCGTGGGCGGCTTCCCGAACCCCTTTGTCTCTTCTCAGTTTGAAGAAGTTGATTTCGCCTTCATCCAGCACCTTATTGGTTTGAAAGCTATGCATGATGTAGTGGTCGATCAGCCCCCTGTCGATGCCCATGAGATGGTAAACCATTTCCCGCGTTGCCTTGCCCAATGCGATACCGTCTTTGGGATGGAGACAGAGTCCGTGAGCCAGATTCCGGACCTCTTCATCGAGTTTGTCGGCCGGCACGGCTTTGTTGATCAGGTTGTACTGGGCCGCCTTGATGCCGTTGAATTTTCGTCCCGTAAGGCAAAGCTCAATCGCCCGCGTCAGGCCGCATCGGAGTATCATGATCGGCGTGAGCGTCATGCCGCCCTGGCCCAGGCGTTCCTCGACATGCCCCATCTGGCAGTCTTCGCTGGCAATGATCAAATCGCAGTAAGATACGATATTGAATGCGATGCCCAGACAATAGGTGTGCAGTTGCGCGATCGTGATTTTTTTGCAGTAGAGTATCCTCCTGTGAAAATCCACAAAGAGATTTCGGTCAAACTCCAGTTTGACTCGTTGCGGAATGCGTTGCTTGCCCTTTTCACCGGGTTTCGGTTCTTTCATTCCGTAAACGAAACCGACACCGGTAAGGTCGGCGCCGGCGCTGAAAGCCCTGCCCGCGCCCCTAAAAACGACGACCTTCACGTCGTCATCTCTTTCGGCTTCATCCAGGGCCGCCGTCCAGTCGCGATATATTTCCGGGCCGATTGCGTTGAGACGATCCGGCCGGTTCAGAGTGATGTATGCAACCTGTTTGTCTTTCTCGTATTTTATAAACTCCAGTTCCATGATGAGACCTCCATAAAATTATTCAAGTGCGCCTGCGGCAAGCAGCTCCACGAACTCCTCATCTGTTTTGCCCAGGATCTTCGTCAACACATATTCGTTGTGCTCGCCCATGCCGGGGCTTGGCGTGGATGCCTGCGCCGGCGTCTTTGACAGAACGAGGCTCGATCCCAGATGAGTGAACACGCCCATCTCGCTGTGTTCCATGGGCCAGAAAAGGCCGCGCGCCCGCAACTGCGGATCTTCGAACAGGTCCGCAGAATTTTCGACTGCGCCCGCAGGGACGCACGCAGCCTGCAGGATCGTCATTACTTCCTCGGGTGTCCGGCCTGCGGTCCATGCTTCGATAAGGGCGTCCATTGCCGCTTCGTTTTCCTTCCTGTGCTGCAGAGTGTCGAACCGCGGATCGGCAGCCAAATCCGGCCGGCCCAAGGCTTTGCACAGCGAGGCCCACTGAATGTCGTCGGCTACGGCGATGGTGCACCAGCGCTCCTCTCCCTTGCAGGGATACACATTGTGCGGAGCCGCATGCCCGACGGCGTTGCCGTTACGCACAGGTTCCCTTCCGTTGACCGCAGCATCAAGAAGCCCGGGCATCAGGAAATAGAGTGCGGTCTCAAACTGCGCCAGATCGATCATCTGGCCCTTCCCTGTTCTGTCGCGGTATTCCAGGGCTGCGATAAGCGCAGCCGAAGCCAGGCGCGGACTGATGCAGTCGGTATAGGCGCCTACGCCAATCGGAAGCGGTCCCCTGTCCGGCCATCCGATGTAATTGGGAATGCCGGCGATGGCCGAGAGGATCATCCCGAAAGCGGCCAGATTTTTGTAGGGTCCCTCCGTCCCGAACCCGTTTTGCCGCACCATTATGATGTCCGGCTTGATCTTCGTCAGCGCTTCGTATCCGAGGCCCCATTTATCCATGACGCCGGGCGTGAAATTTTCCATCACAACATCGGCCCACGCAATAAGATCTCTGGCCACACTCGCCCCAAGGGGGCTGTTCATGTTGAGCGACAGACTCATCATGTTGGCGCTGAAATGATTGAAGTAGCCGCTTCTATTGAGCCCGGGGACATTGTCCTTGAAAGGCGCCGACGTTCTTGTCACACAGGGGCGAAGGCTGGTCTCCACCCGCACGACGGTCGCCCCGTAATCCGCAAAAAACTTCAGCGTCAGCGGTCCCACCATCGCCCAGTTGAACGCCGCTACCTTCAGGTCTTCGAACACTCGCTTGTTCATGCCAATCCTCACCGTTTCGGGTTCCCCGTTTGGACTGGAAGGCTTCTAGCGGGAAACCGGAAACGGGAAACGCGAAACGCCTCTATATTTCGCGGGCCGTGCGGAGGCCTGCGCCGATCGCGTCCGCAATCAGCAGGGGATCTTTGCAGTCGCCGATGGCATAGACTTCAGGCACTTTGCCCTTGAGGCCTTCGAGCAGCTCGTTGTTGGGCGTCAGAGGCAAAGCCGTCACGATGCTGTCCGCCTCGATCGTTTGTTTTTTCCCGTCACCCGTGATGATGATCAGACCCTTATCGGTGACTTCCACGTATTCTTTGACCCCGCTTATCAAAGTTACGCCTTTTTTTCTGAACCAAATCAAGAGATTGGCCTGAAGAGCATCAACCATGCCCTCACCTATCATCGGCTTGGTTTCCACGACGGTCACCTTTCTGCCCCGTTTGGTGAGAAATTCGGCAAGTTCAGCTCCCTGGATAGCCCCGCCGATCACAACAATCCTTTTCCCCACCGGCATGTAAAACCTGGTCAGGGCCCGGATGGTTTCGGGCCCGAATAACTTCAAGTAAAACTTTAACTTTTTATGCAAGGCCACGCCGCTTACTACAATAGGTTTATCGATGCCCGGGATTTTGGGAATCGTTGACGTGCCGCCGGCGGCCAGGAAAACCACATCAGGTTTAAGCCTTTCGACTACGGAGAGATCCGCTTCCTCCCTGAGCTCGATCTTTACACCCAGCTTGGCAAGCTGCCGTGAAAAATAATTGATAATGAGCGACAGGTCTTCCGGATGGGTCCCCTTCACAATCGACGCCACGGGCAGCAATCCCCCGAGCGCGTTTGACTTATCGTACAGGGTCACGTCATGACCCCTCAAAGCCGAAACCCTTGCTGCCGACATCCCTGCCGGCCCGCCGCCGATCACGAGGACTTTTTTCTTCTTATCGGCCGTTTCAATGGTGTTAAAGGGAGTGCCCAGCAGACCGTTGATTCTGCATCGGCAGCTTCCCAGACAGTTGTCGCAGCCGGTGCAGGGCTGGATGTCCTCCAGCCGTCCCTCGGCGATCTTTCTGGGATAATCCGGGTCGGCCAGAAGGCGCCGGGTCATCGCAATGAAATCGACCTTGCCCTCGCGGAGCAATCCTTCGCCGATGTCGGCGTCGAGTTTGGCGACAACGGTGACAGGTATGGATACGGCGCTTTTGATCCCTGCAGCCGCGTAAATATTCGCGGCCACGCCCTGCTGGCTGGCATTATAGGCTTTTGGAAAAGCTTCTACCGGAATGGGGGGCTCCGGGTAGAAAAGCGCATCGGTCAGATAGGCGCCTACGTGATATCCCAGGAAATGGCTTCGGACCTGCAGGGCGTCGGCGCCCGCTGCCTGGAGGCTCTTGGCGATTTCCTTCGCGTCCTCATGAGTCAGGCACTGGCTGTCCGGAACGCCGATTCCCTGTCCCATCTCGATGCCGTTTATGATCATGGAAACGGGGAAGTCGTTCCCCAGGCGCTTCTTGATCTCGCGTATGACCTCCACCGCGAAGCGGGCCCGGTTTTCGATGCTGCCGCCATACGCATCGGTGCGCTTGTTCCAGAAGGGAGAGAAGAAGTTGTGCAGAAGGTGGCTGCTGGCGGCGTTGATGTCCACGCCGTCGAACCCCGCTTTTTGAGCCCGGACTGCTGCGCCGGCGAACTTGTCCACAATCTCCTGGATCTGCTCCACAGTGAGCGCCCGGGGCACTTCGGCGTGAAAATCTCCATCGGACTGGAAGCTGACGGGCGACGCCCCTATGGGCGGCCCATCGTACATCGGCTGCGGCGCGAAGGGGAGCTTGACCTGCCAGGGACCGTCGTGATTCATCTGCATGAAAGTCGGGCAGCCGTGCTTGTGAATGATTTGAACCAGTTCGCTGAGCCCCTGGATGTATTTGTCATCGTCGATGCGGTACCTTTCCTTCCAACGCACGCCCAACGGGTAGTCAATGGTGGGTGATTCAACAATCAGCAATCCCACACCGCCTCTGGCAATGCTTTCGTAAAATGCCAGGACTTCTTCCCGCATGTGCAGGTCGTCCTCGTGCCACATGAGCATGCCGGCGCCTGATTTAACGATTCGGTTTCTTGTTTTTACCGACCCTATACGGCCGGGTTCGAGGAGCTTTTCATATTTTGAGAAGGTACTCATGCGTTTCACCCTTTTGTGAGTTTTCCCGTTTCCGGTTCCCCGTTTCCCCTTCTGACTTAATACCTTGAAAGAAAGGGGAACCGGAAACGGGAAAACTGAGTTCTAGATGACTCCGGATTCCCTCATCGATTCGATTTGTCCCTCTGTAAATCCCAGTTCGCCGTAGACTTCAGCATTATGTTCGCCGACAAGAGGCGCTCGTGATTTTGTTTCGGTCACATTCTCCGAAGATCTCACAAACTGCTTTGGATACGGGATGGTCGAGCCCAGTTCCGGGTGTTCCATGGGCAGCCAGAAGCCTCTCGCAGCAAGGTTGGGATCGATCAGCAGATCCTTCATGCCCATAAGCGGGCAGATGGAGATACCCCGGGTCGTCGCCGCTTCGAGCGCTTCCTTTTTGGTGCGCGTCGTGAAAAACTCCGCGACAGGCTGCGATATTCTGTCTATCAATTCCTGCGTGGCGGTGGCCATATCGAAGCGTTCCCATTCGTAAGACTGAAGGAATTCGTCGGGCATGCCCTCATCAGCCATCCATTTCACCAACTGGCGGCATGTCTTGGCTCCCTGCTGCCCGCCGATCATAAAGAAAAAGATGAAACCGTCTTTGCACGGCCAAACCTGCCGCTGCAGGGTTCCCCGGCTGCTGGTGCGAAAGGTCCCCACGCGGCCGAGAATCAGTTTGTCGAGCTCCCAGTGCGGTA
>CAYYTC010000058.1:0-30657 GCA_964474425.1 uncultured Acidobacteriota bacterium | reverse complement strand
CACATCGAGCAGTCGTTGGTGGGAAAGGTCTTGTCCAGCTGGGCCATGTGGCCGCCGATGGTCGGCGACTTCTCGACCAGATAGACTTTGAAACCGGCCGTGGCAAGATCCAGCGAAGCCTGGATGCCGCTGATTCCTCCGCCGACCACCATGACATCCCCGAAATTGCCGTCCGCGGGAAACTTGGACTGTCCTACCGCCCGTTCTTTTTCCACTTCTCTATGCCCTCGTCAGATTCCTTCGGTTCTCTAAATCAATTCCTGGATGATTTCCGTGATGTCTTTGACTTCCAGGGATTCCCCATCGTCACGGTTCTTTCTGCTGTCTTCGAAATTGGTGATGCAATAGGGACAGGAAGTGGCCAGCACCTCAGCCCCGGCATTCATCGTTTGGTCCAGTCTGAGGTCGGAGAACCTCTCACCCTTGATGGTTTCCATCCAGATCCTGCCGCCCCCGCCTCCACAGCAAAGGCTGTCGGCCTTTGCATCCGGCAACTCCATTAACTCCAGGCCGGCCGCTTTCTTCAACGCTTCCCTGGGCTCGTTGTAGATGCCGTTATGCCGGCCCAGGTAGCAGGGATCATGATAGGCGACTTTCTTGGCATATTCCTTGCTGAGCTCCAGCCGTCCCTCCCTCATGAGTTGGACGAGATACTGGGAAATGTGGATCACTTCGAAGTTGACTTTGAATTCGGCATACTCGTTTTTAAAGGCGTGGTAGCAGTGCGGTGAGGAGACAAGGATCTTTTTTACCCCATGATCGATAAACGTTTTGATGTTTTCCTTGGCCAGGCGTTTGAACAGCTCCTCTTCGCCGGTTTTGCGGATGCTTTCGCCGCAGCAGCTTTCCTTTGAACCCAGAATACCGAAATCCACGCCCGCCTTGTTGAGGATGGCGGCTGTCGCCCGGGCTACCCTTTTCAGCCGGGGATCATAGCTCAGGTAGCAGCAGGGAAAATATAAAATCTCCATTCCCTCGCTGAACTCTTTGACTGGAAGGCCTTCCGTCCATTTCGCCCGCTTTGCCCGCTCCTCATTCAGGGGATTGCCTTCGCCCTGCAGGCTTGTGCTGATCCCGCGCAGGGGTTTGGCAGAGGCGGGAAATACTCCAAACTCCGTGGCCAGCCTGCGCGACGCCACTCCGACCTCAATGATTCCCACACCCCTCGGGCACCGCTGAGGGCATCTCCCGCAGGTGGTGCAGCGCCAGATTTCTTCATTTTCGATTTCCGTCATGCCGAACGTGGCCTGACGGACCAGCTTGCGCATGCTGAAGCTCCGGACCCTGTTCCACGGGCAGACCGTATCGCATAATCCGCATTGGTAGCAGTACTTGAAGGCTTCCCCGCCCTTCGACTTAATGCCATCCACTATTTCTTTGAAGTCGGCTATGGTCTCCACTGTCTTTCCCAATCCTTGGCTTTCATTCCTTTTTGGACATCCGGGCAACCGTATCCATCAGCTTCTGCAAGCCGTACTTGCTTGCCAGGGCTTCCAGCCCTATCTCCATATCCTCCAGCTTTTCTTCCTCTGCCTCTTCCACTTCCTCTTCCCGCTCCTCGTAAACCAGGGCCTTGTTCAGGCACCACTGCACGCACATAGGTTCCGACAGCGGCGGATCGGATTCGCACATGTCGCATTTCAGCGGCAGTCCGGAATCGGGTTCCTTGAAGAGTTCCCTGGACGAGCAGGAAGCCCGGCAGAAACTGCACTCGTCGTATTCCTTGCCGTCGATGATGTATTTGTCCCGGCCCATGCATTCGGCGCCGGCATTTTCTCCTGCATATACCGGGAGGAAGACATCCCGCAGGGGGTCGCGAATCAGCCGTATGCGGGACCGCGCCGGATTGTTGCTGCTGTACTTGGGCGTGGCGTGATATGCGGAGCAGATGACCTCGCAGGCCCTGCAGCCGTTGCATTTGTCCACATCAATTCTGATGGTCTTGATCTTTTTCTTAACTATGCCCATTTTTGCCAATCCCTCTCTGTTCAAAATCATCGGCGACGAAATCCATGTTCAGGTCGTGCAGCGATTCCCTGGTGGGGATGCCCTGGTTGTCCCAGCCCTTGAATTTGTAGTACGCATCCAGGAGTTGCGATTCCAGTTCGGGGAACCTCTTCTTCCAATGGTCTTCCGGCGGCTTGTCGTCCGCTCGCCGCATGCCTCTTCTCACATTGATGGCCCGGACCAGAGTCCTGTTCCTGCGGGTGATCTTCGTAAGCCCGGATTCGTCCAGATCCATACCGGTCGCGGCTGAAATCAGGAATGGGTAGTTGTGGATGTGATACGGGGGCTTCAGGGGGAAGGAGGACAATCCCGCGCACATCCCCACGGCATCGTCGATGTAGTGCATCATCTCCTGCCAATCCACGATGTCGCAGCTTGCCTGAGCGTCCGGATAATTGGGATTGGAGAACTCCCCACGGAACTCCCATTTCATGAGATACTCTTTGAACTTGTCGTCCGGGACCTGGATCCAGTCCTTAATGAATTCCGCCGTCTCTTCCTTGGTCGCGAAAGGAGCCTGGGGAAATTGCCCCTCGATCTGGGTGATGTTTATCTTCTCTCCTGTGGAGTACATGAGAAAATAAACGGGATTCAGCATCCCAAGCTTGAGGGGCAGCTGCTCGATTTTTTTGATGTTGTTATGAGCATAGGCTTCCGCGCCATTCCCGATCTTCTGAGCCGCCCAATGGGTGCCATCGGCTAAAACGTCCCCGATGCCCTCGCGGCGCACGATTCTATCGAGCAGCCAGTAAAACCTTCCCTCGCTGTCGGCCGGCATTCCCTCCATATCCTTGTCTTTCAGGATGCCGGCTTCATGAAGCTCGAGGGCGAAGGCCATCACCTGAGGCGTGGTGAATCCGTCCACTCCGTATTCCGTGGCGCGCTGGGCGATTTTAAAGCCAAAATCCAGGTCCGAATAGGCCGCCATGGTATAGGTGAGTTTCGAGAAGCATTTCATCATGTAGGTCGAAATTCCCGGGACTGAAATGGTCGCTGCGCATTTCATCGGGCAGTTGTAACAGCTGATCAAACGCGTCCGGACGCCTTCCTGCGTCTCCCTCCATTTTTCCTCGATTTCCTTGGTCCAAAAATCCTTTCTGCGCGTGCGGGAATTCCCCCACATGAAATTGGTGGTGTGCCATTCCTCGTCTATAAGTTTCATCTCCTGGGGAGACCCGAGTCCGGCCAGGATGGGCATCACTCCCGGGATCGGTTTGTCTTCCCGGTCCTTGATATACCGGAGCACCTCATGGCAAAGCTCCAGGAACTCCGCAGGGCGGGCGACATTCACATCCCGGGTTCCCCGGACGGCGATCGCTTTGACGCCCTTGTCGCCCATGACTGCGCCTATTCCGCCCCGGCTGGCACTGGATCTGCCCTGCTCGATGGAAGCGTAAAAGACCCTGTTTTCGCCGGCCAGCCCTATGGCCGACACCTGGATTTTCGAATCTTTCAGCTCCTTGCGGATAAGTTCGGCGGCTTCGTTGGCGCCCTTCCCTCTCAGATGGGAAGCATCCCGTATTTCCACTTTGTCGTTATCGATATAGACATAAACCAGGTCGGGGGATTTGCCGCGAAGGATCACCTTGTCATAGCCGGCATACTTCAATTCAGGAGCCCAAAACCCCCCCATCATGGAAAATCCCATCAGTCGAGTCTGCGGGGATATTGTGGACACAATGGTCCGGTTGCAGCCGGGAGCAGGGGTGCCGCACAAAAGGCCGGAGCTGAATATCAGCAGGTTGTCGGGGGAGAAAGGTTCGGCATCCGGGGCAACCCTATCCCACAATATCCTGGCATTGGTGCCTAATCCCCCCAAATGAAGTTCGGTTAATTTGGGGTCGGTTTCCACCCTTTCGATGTTTCCTCGGGATAGATCGATTTCAAGATTAAACCCTGTCTCGGCGTACCTCATGATCTGGTTTTCCTTTTTGATTTCTGTTTCGAATCAAGGGCTTCCTGGAAGACGGCAACCGTGTCCCACATGTCAAGGCCTCCAATTTCAGGCAAGGTGGAAAGCGCATTCGCCTCTTCCGCTTCCAAACAGTTAAATTTCCTTCTCCAAAGGCAACATGCCAAGCATGGTAAAACCCAAAGACTTAAAATAGGAGATCAGCTCGCCCTCATGCCATTCCACCATCGTCCGGATCTTGGTGATGCTTTTTTTCCGGAAATGATCGAGAAGCGTCGCCCCCAGCTTGCGGCCTACGCCCATGCCCTGATACTCGGAATCGACGCCCAGAATCAGGATCCAGCCGGTCATTCCCCCCCGGCCGAATTCCCAGCGCCGCACCTCGCTGAACACGAAGCCGACAAGCTTACCGTCGATTTCCGCTCCCAGGTTTAGAAGCGGGTCGCCGTGTTGCAGGTTGTAAACTGTCGTATCTTTGAGGGATACGAGCCTCTCGGGATTGCCCGGATTCTGCTCGCCGATGATCCTTTCCTCAATGTGCAGGATGTCGTCCAGATCATCCATGCCGAGGAACCGGATGGTTACGGCGGCTGAAACATCCGTCCAGAGCTTGGTGCGACCGATCTTGTTGTAGTGGATTTTACCTTCGGCCCGCAGCACTTCCAGGTACTTGGCAACCGTATGGCGGGTCAAATTCAGCCTTTCGGATAGTTCTTCCATCTGAAGGCCGGTTTTGGCCGTCTGGAGAATCTGCATAATGCTGGACTGGATGCTTTCTTCCATATTTATGGTTACCAATATTGGTTACCATAAAGATAATCGACAAATATTGGTTTTGTCAACAATATTTGCGGAAAACAAAAGCCTGAAAAAATCTAACCACGAAAGACCCGAATAGCATGAAACAATCCCATGGATTCGCACAGGACCTTCTCGATTGAGCCTTTTGGGGTTGTATCAAGTACAGGATCCAGGCATCGGATTCGTTTTATCCGAGTGTTTCGTGGTTGGATTCCTTTACGGGACGATCTGTGAATCGGCAGGCGAGAGGCAAAATACAGCCACGGATTCCACTGCAACTGCCGGCGTGGAATCCGTGGCTGTGGATTAGCGGTCCTTCCAGACGGGCTTGCGGCGCTCGATGAAGGCGCCGATCCCTTCGTTGCCGTCGTTGCTGGCCAACACTTCATCGACATACTGCTTCTCAATCCTGTCGAGCGGTTCGCCCAGCGCGGCAATCAGCCCCGAGCCGATGCGGGTGACGCGCGTGTTCTGGCGTATGGCAAACGCCGAAAGCGGCAGCAGGTGCTTGCGGTACCATTCCATCAGCTCCTCTTCCGGATTTCCGCCGGAGAAGACCGCGGTGACCAGGCCTGCTTTCTCGGCAGCCGCTGCGTCGATGGTAGCGCCCGTTATAGTAAGCTTCTCGGCCAACGGGCCTCCGAGGCGATAGGAGCCTATGGCAGCGAGGACGGGGGGAAGAACCCCTAGCGTGATCTCAGGGCAGCCAAGGCTGGCGTTTGGAGCCGCAAAGACGAAGTGGCAGGCCAGGATAAGCTCGAACGCGCCTCCAAGGCAGGAACCTTCAACCAGCGCCGCAATCGGCACGGGGTAGCCGGCGACCTGCCGGATCATCGCATGAAAGCCGGCGAGCATCGAAGGAGCCTGCTCTTTCCTGTGTTCTTCGACCGAAGCGCCGAACGAAAAGTGCTTCCCGGCGCCGCGGAGCAGCACCATGCGCAGGTGCGTGTTGTCGAGCTGGGCTGTAAGCTCCCTTGAAAGCGCCTGCATCATTTCCAGCGTGAGCACATTGCCTTTCGGCCGGTTAAGCACGAGGCGGAGAAGCGTTCCGTTTTCAAGGAGGGTCGGTTCGACAATAGGGGCAGGATTTTCTGTAGCCATACGAACTCCTTTTCTGAATTATTGATTTGCATTATCGCGGCCATTTGCACCGCGGGGGGGGGCGGCGCAGCGTGCCTCATTGATCTCTGCGCCTTGGCCGCTCCCCTGCGACTCCGCGGTGAAATGTGCAGGCGCGCAATGGGATGGCAGTATCGCTTTACGTGCGCGGGTCCATCACCATGCGCTTTTCGAGTTTGTGCGCGGCCATGGCCGCCAGATATTCGTTAACCTTGGACATCGGTCCATATTCGATGAAGGGATCCAGCTTCACCTTGCCTTCATCAATCAGACGCAGCACGCCGGGGTAAACCTCCGGAGGACATCCCCAGGTTCCGTGGATGGTGGCGTCAAAGGCCATGAGGTTCGAAAGCCTCACCTCGATTTTGTTCGGCGTATATCCCACCTGCAACATGGTTGCGCCGCGCTCCAATAGGCCATAGGCGGTTACCTGGCCGGCGGTGCTTCCGCTGCATTCAAAAAGCTTGTATTTCAACGTAGGGGCACCCTTGGCAAACGAGCGGACCTGTTTCCGCAGTTCCTTGGGGTCCTTGTTGGTCAGGTCGACCACCTCTTCCGCCCCGTAGCCGGCTATCAGCTTGAGGCGTTCGGCGATGATGTCGCACGCAATGACGCGGGCGCCCAAAGCATGAGCGATCTGGGCCACGAAGCCTCCGACACCGCCGGCGCCCACGACGATCGCCACATCCCCCGCGGTGAGGTTGGCCCTGAGGATGGCCTGATACGCCGTTGAAACCGCGTCGGCGACCACGGAAAGCGCCGCGACGTTGGATGAGAATTCCGGGCTTATCTTGATCACCGGGGCCGCCGGAACGAGAAAGTGAGTGGAGAACGCCCCGTCGATGTCGTTGCCCGGCATCTTCTGATTCGGGCAGGCATTCCCGCGTCCTGCCTTGCAGAATGGGCACTCTCCGCATGGAAGGACTGCGGGAACGAGCACGGTGGATCCCATAAGCGATTCGTAGTCCTTCCCGGCGACGACGACGCGCCCCACCGCCTCATGCCCGAGCACGATGGGTATCCCCTTTTTGGTGGGGACGGATCCATCCGCATATCCCAGGTCGGTATGGCACATGCCGCAGGCGATGACCTCGACAATCACTTCCTTCGGCCCGGGATCGGGTACCTGCAAAGGCCGTCGTACCAGAGGCATTTTTGCAGCCTCCAAAACATACGCTTGAGCAGTAACAGTCATGGCAACTTCCTTTCTGGATTGTTTCCTAGCAATAATTCGTTAACGCCGAAGATTCGAAGCAGCCGGCATGATGAAGACGGGTGCTTTCTATTTGGGTTTTCCAAGGACCTGTTCCATGAAGGCCTCGTCCACGAGGGCTCCCTCGGCCACAAGCTGACGGTACTTGATGAAATCGATGGTATCGGCGCCCGTGATCTTCTTGGTGTTGAACGCTCCAAAACCCAGGAAGGCCTCTCCCATCATGTTCGCAGCCAGCCAGTGCCTGTTCGGATTCTTGATCTGATCCCAGAAAAACTTCTTCTTGTTCCGGATGCCGTCGACGGACATGATCAGGCAGCCGGGGAAAAGGTTCGCGAAGGTCCAGACGATCCGGTCGACCTCCGCGTCCAGCAGCGAAAAATCGTAATCATTGTTCTTGAGCTTGTCGTTGACCCACGCGCGCGCCTTTTTGAGCTCCTCGCCCGTCTTGTACTCGCCGTAGACAATCTCGCCGTTCTGCACATAGGCGTCCGTGATGATCTGCGGATTTCGGACCCAGTTCCCGTTTTCATCCTTCAGGACGGGAACCACTTTGGAGATCAGATTTTTCGCCTTCATTTTGTAGGCGCTCCACATCTCGCAGCTGATGCAGTTCCACATGGCGTCTTCCGCAGTCAAAAACCACGGAAGGAAGTCGGAGGCGCCGCCCACCGGCGCGGACCCGTGCCTGGGGCCTGCCTGGCCGAAAATGGCCAGGTCCGAGGATACGGCGATGTCGCACGCGAGCCCGATTTCCTGGCCCCCCGCGACGCGCATGCCGTTGACGCGGCAGATCACCGGCTTCTTGCACATCAGAATGGAATCCACCATGTTGTTGAACAGTTCCATATATGCGCCGTACTCTTCAGGACGCTTGCTGTAATATTCGGAATATTCCTTGGTATTGCCTCCGGTGCAGAAAGAATTCGGCCCGGTCCCGGTAAAGACCGTGGCCACCACCTCGCGGTCGACCGATGAATTCTCGAACCCGGCGATAACCCCTTTTACCATCTCAGTGGTGTAAGAGTTGTATTGCGCGGGATTGTTCAGCCGGATCCAGGCCGCATAGAGCCCCGGTACAACATTCCCTTTGGGATCTTTCAACGGTTTTTTTTCGTAGACGACGCAGGGCGCTTCCGTCCCCCAGTGCTCCGAGCCGTACCGGTTGTGATCCTTTTTGCCGTGTTCTCGCGGCATCCAGTCAAGTCCCATAGCTAGTCCTCCAAGTCCTGAATAGGGTTCCCAAAACCCTATCTGCGGGAGTTCCCGCGGTTAAAATTCAACGATAAAACAGCCAAAAAAATAGAACGATGGAGCTATCACTAACTTTTTTTATGCTGCGGTGTCAAGCAATGAATGGAAAGCCCGTCGGAAAAATGCCGCCCCAGGTTTCACAAATTTCACAAAGAATCCCTTTCCGTGTAGAATCCCAAAGGAGTTTTCCGGGATCCGCGGCTTCAGGACCTTGAACCCTGAGGCGGGCCCCGGCGGCTCCGGGATCCGCCAAAGATTTCACGGCCTGTTGAGGATGAGACTTCCGTGAGATCCGCGGCTTGAGCGGCGAAAATGGATATTTTGGGCAGCTTGAATCCTCAGCAGCGTCTGGCGGTAGAGCATGGACGCGGGCCGGCGCTGGTGCTGGCCGGCGCCGGAAGCGGCAAAACACGGGTCATTGCCTGCCGGATCGCCTATCTGATCCAGAATTCGGCCACGCGCCCTGAAAACATACTGGCCGTGACATTCACCAACAAAGCGTCCCGGGAGATGCAGGAGCGTGTACGCAAAATTCTGGGACCCGGGCGCAGCGCCGAACCCCTGATATCGACCTTCCACTCATTCTGCGTGCGCCTTCTCCGGAGAGAGATCCATCACCTGGGCTACAAGAGGGATTTTTCCATTTACGACACAGACGACCAGAAGCGCCTGGTCAAGCAAACGATCGAGGAGATTCGCGATGCGGATCCGGGGCTTTCGCCGCGCGAAATCCTGAGCCGCATCAGCTACGCCAAAAACCACGGAGTACCGCCCGAACACTATGCCTCGCGGTTCCCATCGGAGACCGCGGAAGATGTGCAGCGCCTTTATGCCAAATACAACGGCCGCATGCGGCACTCCAATGCACTGGATTTTGACGATCTCCTCCTGCTGTCCGTGGCCGTGCTGGGGAAAATGCCAGATTTGAGGGCATACTACAGCGACTGGTATCGCTATATCCTGGTGGACGAGTACCAGGATACCAACAGGCCGCAGTACGACCTGCTTCGATTGCTCACATCCGCGCACCGGAACCTGTTTGTCGTCGGAGATGAGGATCAGTCCATTTATAAATTCCGCGGCGCCGATATCCAGAACATACTTCGGTTCGAGAAGGACTTCCCGGGCGCGCGCGTCATCAAGCTGGAGCAGAACTACCGATCCAGCCAGAATATCCTGCGGGCGGCCGGGGCTGTGGTGGGAAACAATACCGAACGCAAAGGAAAGAGCCTCTGGACGGAGAACCCGAGCGGGGATGTCCTCACGTGCTGCTCGGCCGAATCGCCCCGCGAAGAAGCCGCCTGGGTGGCCCGCCAGATAAAAGCCGCTCTCGAAGAGAACCCGGGATGGCATATCGCGGTCCTCTATCGCGCTAATTTCCTTTCGCGAAATTTCGAAGACGTCTTGACGGAAGAAGGCATCCCCTATGCGCTTGTCGGAAGCGTCGCCTTCTTCGGACGAATGGAGGTAAAGGATCTTCTGGCTTACCTGAGAGTTGTTTTCAATCCCGAAGACGACCTGGCGCTTCTCAGGATAATCAATACGCCGCCCCGCGGCATCGGCCAAACCACGGTCGACCTGCTTACGGAAACGGCGCTGGAAAAGGGTGTTCCCATTCTCCAGACCGTTCGCGAGAAAGCCACCGACCCCGCGACGCCCGTCCGGACATCGCGCGCCCTGCAGCGTTTTGTGGAATGGATGGATAAATGGAGGGGCCTCCAGCAGACGGCCTCCATCGCCCCAATGATCGAAACGATCCTCCAAGATACCCGGTATATGGAATCGATTCAGAAGCAGGAGGCATCCGCAGAGGTGGAGAACCGTCTGACCAACATCGAGGAACTGATCCGCGCGGCCTCGGAATCCGAATCAAGAGGGGAAACGGTATCGGAGTTTCTCGACCGCGCATCGCTCGCGTCGGAACTCGATCAGCTCGATCCCGACGCGCACGTGGCCTTGATGACGCTCCACAGCGCCAAGGGACTGGAATTCGACGCCGTATTTCTCGCCGGCATGGAAGAAGGGCTTTTCCCCCATTCCCAATCGATGGATTCGAATGCGGCCCTCGAGGAGGAACGGCGCCTGTGCTATGTCGGCATCACGCGCGCAAAACGCAAGCTGTTTGTCACGTGGACGCCGTTCCGCAAAAAATACGGCCCGGATGCCGGTCTTCCCTCCCAGATCTCCCGCTTCCTCAGGGAAATACCGCCGGATTTGCTCGACGGAATGGAGGATACGGATTCCTTCGACCGGAGCTTTCGTCCGGCGAACCGGTTTTTTGAGGCGGTGGAAAGGTACCCTACGGTTCGGGATTACGCGGCTGAGCGCGCCCGGCCGCGGGAGGAGCCGTTCCCGCAGCCCAAGACGATAGCCGAGCTTAAGGCGTACATCGAACAGAAACAGAAGTCCGGCGCAGCCGGCGGCGAATCGAAGGCCGGCCCTCTTTTCAAAGCGGGCATGCGGGTGCGCCATGAACAGTTCGGCGACGGGATCATCCTCAGCCGCGAAAAAATGGGGAACGACACAAAGCTCGTCATAACCTTCAGCCGTGTAGGCCGGAAAGCCCTGATCGAAAAATACGCGAAACTGAAGGCTCTATAGAAGCGACGCCCTGAAAAACCCGCTCCAGGCCCGACAAACCGATTTGCAGGACCGGGGCGTTTGCCGGAGGGAACTGCGCCCGTGCAGCTATTCAAGCGGAAAACCATTGCCCAATGGTCGCCTGATGCGGAATCGGTCCATACCCTGAAGCGGTCTCTGGGCGCGGGCGATCTCATCATGCTCGCCATCGGCGCCGTAATCGGCGCGGGGATTTTCGGCGCTATCGGGACGGCGGCCTCCGGGCAGATGGATGCGAATGGAGCGGTGGTCCGCGCAGGGGCCGGGCCGGCGCTGGTGTTTTCCTTCCTGCTGCTGGGCGCCGTATGTGCCCTGGCAGGGCTGTGCTATGCCGAACTGGCATCCATGATCCCGCAGGCCGGCAGCGCCTACGCCTATTCCTACGCCACACTCGGAGAGCTGGTGGCATGGATTATCGGGTGGGATCTCATCCTCGAATATGCCGTCGGCAATGTGGCGGTTGCCATATCCTGGGGGGACTACTTTAATACGCTGCTTCGCGGGCTCGGAATAAACCTGCCGGCGTGGGCCTCCACAGGCTATCGCACGGCGTTGCTCAGTCCCGATCCGGCCCTTCGGGGGCTCCTGGAAACAGCGCCGCATCTTGCGGGGATACCGGTGCTGGTGAATCTGCCCGCGTTCGCGATCGTCATGCTCATTACATGGCTTTTGCTGCGTGGGGCGCGGGAAAGCGCGACCGCCAACAATGTGATGGTGGCTATCAAGCTCCTGGCGCTCGGGCTTTTCATCATCGCCGGTCTGATGCACATCGATCCGAAAAACTACCACCCATTCATGCCGAACGGTTTTGCGGGAATCCACCAGGGCGCAGCCATCGTCTTTTTCGCCTTTATCGGGTTTGACGCCATATCCACCGCCGCGGAGGAAACACGCAATCCTCAGAAAAATCTCCCCGTCGGTATTCTTGGAGGCCTGGCCATCTGCACATTGATTTACATTGTTGTGGGCGTAGTGTTGACCGGAATGGCGCCCTACCGGCATCTTGGAGTCGCCGATCCGCTGGCACGCGCCCTCGAACTGGCCGGCTACCGGCATGTGAGCTCGATCGTCGCACTGGGCGCCGTGATTTCAATGTCCGCCGTGCTGCTGGTATTCCAGTACGGCCAGCCGAGAATATTCTTTGCGATGGCGCGGGACGGCCTGCTGCCCCGGTGGGCAGCCAAAGTGGATCCGGTGCGCCGCATTCCGTATGTAACCACGCTCATCACAGGGATCGCCGTGGCCTTGGCCGCGATGATCGGCGATGCAGGGGAGACCTATGACCTCACCAACATCGGCACGCTCTTCGCCTTCGCACTGGTCTCCATCGGCGTGCTTGTGCTTCGCTATAAGGATCCCGGCCGCCCGAGGCCGTTCAGGGTTCCATGCGTATGGCCTGTTTCGTTGGCAAGCGCAGCCGCCTGCCTTTTCGTCATGAAAGGCCTGCCGAGGCAGGCATGGGAGCGCTTCGGCCTCTGGCTTGTCCTCGGCCTGCTCCTTTACTTTTGCTACGGCTACCGGCACAGCCGGAACCGGTGACTGAAAAGCCGCCCGCATCCGGCAGAGCCCGAGGACTCGCTTCTCATTCAGAACGTATTCCCGCCGACATCAAGGATTTCGAGTCCATCAAGGACCGAAGCTTCGCCAGGTTGCGCCTGTCTTCCCGCATATCCTCGCCCTTGGGGGTTTCCAATATTTTGGGAACGTCCACAAACCGGGGATCGTTCACGAGGCACCGAAACGCTTCGAGCCCGATCCGTCCTTTGCCGATGTGGGAATGCCGGTCCACGCGGCTGCCGAGATCTTTCGAGCTGTCGTTTACATGGATCGCCCGGATTCTCCCGACGCCGATCAACCGGTCGAATTCGCGCAGAGTCTTTTCGTACCCATCCCGGCTTCGTATGTCGTACCCGGCCGCAAAAATATGGCATGTGTCCAGGCAAACGCCGGCACGTCCCGGTTTGCGCATGCGCTCGAGAATTGCAGCCAGCTCCTCAAAACGGCTGCCGATCGAGCTGCCCTGCCCCGCAGTAGTTTCAATGAGCAGTTTGACAGGCGGTTCCACCCTATCGATCGCGGTGTTCAGCGCGCGGGCCACGCGGTTGATTCCCGCCTGCATCCCGGAGCCCAGATGGGCCCCGGGGTGCAGGATCAGGCACGGCACACCCAGATAATTGGCGCGCATCATCTCTCCGACCAGGGCATCCCGCGATTTTTGATAAAGGTCCGGGGCGGGCGACGCAAGGTTGATCAGGTAGCTGTCATGGGCCAGGACAGGGGAAATGCCGCTTTTCTCCCGGGCCTCCCGGAACAGTCTCCTGTCGTCGTCTGTCAGGGTTCTGGCTTTCCACTGGTTGCTGCTCTTGAGAAAAATCTGAATGGTCCGGCATCGCAGGCTCCGGCCGCGCTCGAAGGCCTTGTGCATGCCCCCGGCAATGGACATGTGGGCGCCGGCCAGTAGTTCTCCCATGCTTTGTCCCAGTCCCGAGAGGCGGCCGCGGGAAAAACTCAGATCACCGTGCCGCTGCGAATCAGGGCTCCTTTGGGCACGACGATAATCCCATCCCTGATATTGTAGTTTTCGTCGTCCTTTTCCTGCAGGTTGTGCGCGTTTATGATGGAGACATTGTCGCCGATCCGCGCTTCTTTATCGATAATGGCATTGATGATGGTGCAGTGGTTCCCCACCCCCATATGCGGGACCTTCTTCGCCGAATTTTCGTCCAGCTGCTCGATGGTCTCGTATCGATCGGCCCCCACAATGATGGAATGCTTGATCGTGGTCCCGCTGCCGATCCGGCTGCGCACGCCGATAATGGAGTGCTTGATATCCCCGCCGCCGAGGATGCAGCCGTCGGCGATGATCGACTGGTGAATGGAGCAATTGTTCAGTTTCGAGCCCGGCAGATTGCGGGGACGGGTATAAATCGGATTCTCCAAATCGTAAAAATTGAATTTCGGCTGGGTATCCGTCAGCTCCAGGTTCGCTTCGTAATAGGTCCGTATGGTCCCGACATCCTCCCAGTAGCCGTCGAATGGATAGCCCATTACGCGATACCTGGCGAGGGCCTGGGGGATGAGGTTTCTCCCGAAATCCACGGCGGTGGATTTCGTCAAAAGGTCCACGAGGAGCTGTTTGCGGAACACGTAGATTCCCATGCTGGCAAGATAGTCCCGGCCATCGGAGCGCGGCACCGATCGCATTTTGGGAAGCTCCTCGCATTTTGGCTTTTCGATGAAGTCAACCGCCCGGCCGTCCTGCTGGACTTTCATGATGCCCAGCCCGGGGGTCGATTCTGCGGGCACCGGTATTACGGCTACCGTGATATCGGAATCGCTGCGCACGTGGAAATCGATGAGATGCCGAAAATCCATCTGGTACAGCTGGTCGCCGGAGAGAATCAGCACGTGACTCACGTCCTCGTAAGGAAGAATGTGCTTGATGCTTTGACGGACCGCGTCCGCAGTTCCCTGGAACCAGTTTTGATTCTCCGGTGTCTGTTCTGCGGCCAGGATCTCGACGAAACCGCCCGTGAACATATCGAACCTGTAGGTCTGCACCACATGTTTGTTGAGCGAGGCCGAGTTGAACTGCGTGAGGACAAAGATCTGGTTGATCTGCGAATTCAGACAATTGCTGATCGGTATGTCGATGAGACGGTATTTGCCGGCCAGCGGGACCGCCGGTTTGCTGCGGAACTTTGTGAGCGGATAGAGGCGCTGACCCTGTCCCCCGCATAATATAGCTCCCAATACTTTCCGCATGTTCGCCCTCCAACAGATCGATACCGCCTGTTTCGAAAAAGGCAGACTGAGCGCAACCTGCGATCCCTAATATTACTATCCGCGTGCGCCGCCCCGCCGCGATACGCCCTGAAAGCGCGGACGCATGAAATCGGAAAGACCCCTTACCCGTCCCCGAGCTTACTTAGAGGCTTGGGAAAATGCAACAAAATGACCCCAGGTTTCACTCATCGAGATTCTGCAGGGAGCCAGGCAGCTTTTTTGAAACGGCGATCCGGGGAATTGCGGATCAGCTTTCCGCCCGGGAAGCCGGGAACCCCTCCACCTCTTCGTAGAAGCAGGATCGGGCGCCGGTGTGGCATGCCGGTCCTTTGGGATGGACCCGGATCACGATAGAGTCCTGATCGCAATCGGTCGCGATGCTGACGACCTTTTGCGTGTTTCCGGAGCTTTCCCCCTTGTGCCAGAGGCACTGGCGGCTGCGGCTGTAAAAAACGGTTTCTCCCAGTTCCCGCATTTTGGCCATGCTCTCGCGGCTGACGTACGCTACCGTGAGCACTTCCCCCGAAGAAGCATCCTGCACCACTGCGGGGATCAGTCCGCTCGATCCCCATTTTAGATCTTCTATTTTTTTCATTCCCCACTCTCACTTGGATGTTGCTCAGAATCCGGCCCTTCGACCAGGCGCACGGGGATCCCGCGTTCCTGCAGAAACCTCTTGGCTTCCATGATCGTATGATGGCCAAAATGGAAGATGGAAGCAGCCAGCGCCGCGCTCGCTCTACCCTCGATAAAGGCGTCGGCAATATGCTGCAGGGACCCGCATCCTCCGGATGCAATGACCGGGATTTCGACCGCATCGGCTACGCTGCGGTTCAAAAGATTATCGTAACCCGATTGAGTACCGTCGCAATCCATGGAAGTCAGCAGTATTTCCCCGGCGCCGCGCTCTGCAGCTTCCCGCGCCCAGGCCACGGCTTCCAGCGGCCGCACGATTCTCCCTCCGTGCGTGGTCACTTCCCAGCGCGGCGATTCAGGATTCCAAGGCCGGGCGCGCCTTGCGTCAATAGCCACCACGATGCACTGGGATCCAAAATACCTGGATGCTTCGGCGATGAGGCCGGGATTCCCGACAGCCGAAGTATTGAGGGACACTTTGTCGGCGCCCGATCTCAGGATGCTCTGGATGTCTTCGACGGTGCGCAAACCGCCGCCCACCGTAAAAGGGATGAAGACCGCGTCGGCAACGGCGCGCACCATGCGCGTGACGATGTCTCTGCGGTCGGAGGACGCCGTAATATCCAGGAAAACAAGTTCGTCGGCCCCTTCCGCATCGTATCTTGCAGCCGTTTCCACCGGGTCCCCGGCATCCCTCAGGTTGACGAAGTGCGTGCCTTTGACCACGCGCCCGTCGCGCACATCCAGGCAGGGTATGATTCTTTTCGCAAGCATCTCTTTTAAACCTTGTTAAACCTTGGACTCCCAGGAAAGCATCTTCTTCCGCAGATCGCCGAAATCAAGCTTCCCGTCGTAGAGAGCCCTTCCGAGGATCACACCCTCGATCCCGCACGCGCGCCGCTCCCAGAGTTCCCGTACGTCCTCGATCCCGGAAACCCCGCCGCTGGCGATCACACGCATCCCCGATTGGAGGCAGAGGTTCTCTGTCTCTTCAATATTTACCCCGCGAAGCATCCCGTCCCGCGCAACATCGGTATAAATCACTCGCCGCACGCCCAGGCTTTTCATGCGCAGGGCGAGCTCCACAGCCGTTAAAGCCGTCACGTCGGTCCATCCCCGCAGAGCCACGTTCCCCCTGCGCGCGTCGATTCCGACGACGATGGAGTCCGGGTGGCGCCGGACGGCTTCTTGAACGACATCCGGACGCTCCGCTGCGACGGTCCCCAGAATGGCGCGCTCCGCCCCTAAATCCAGGATCTCTTCAATCTGGTCCAGCGTGCGCAACCCGCCCCCGAACTCGACCGGGATTTTCAGCGACCGGAAAATGGACTTCGCGATTTCCCGATGCGCGGTCTGCCCCGAGAAAGCCCCGTCCAGATCCACCAGATGCAGCCGTGTCGCCCCCTGCGCTTCCCAGTGAAGAGCCACCGCTACCGGATCGTCGCTGTATTCCGTCGATCGAGAGGCAACGCCTTCCTGCAGTCGGACGCATTTGCCTCCCTTGAGATCCACCGCGGGTATCAGTTCAAAACCTTCAGTCATCGGCAACTCCAGAGCCGGCGCAGGCTTGCCTGCCCGCGCCCGAAAGATCGCGGACAGCCCCTGGCTGTCATTGGATGGACAGGAAATTGCGGAGTAGGCGTCTCCCCGCTTCCTGGCTTTTTTCGGGATGAAACTGGGCTCCCCATATTTTGTTCCGGCAGGCGATCGAGCAGAAGCGGCGGCCATAGCTTGTCCAGCACAGGGCATCCTCAGGCCTTTCGGGTTCCACATAGTAGGAATGCACAAAATAAAAATAGCTCCCATCCGGTATGCCTTGAAGCAACGGATCGGGCCGGCTCTCCTCGATCTGGTTCCATCCCACATGGGGCACGCGCAATCCCGGTTCTTCAAACCTGAGGACTCTGCCGGGAATGAAATTGAGCCCTTCGTGGCTTCCGAATTCCTCGCTTTCCGCAAAAAGCAACTGGAGCCCCAGGCAAAGCCCCAGCAGCGGCTTCCCCGCATCGACCGCATCGCGCAGGGCGCGGTCCAGCCCGCCCCTTCTCAGGTTTGCCATTGCGTCGCCGAACGCGCCGACGCCGGGCAGAATCAGCCGATCTGCCCGGCGGAGCGCATCCGGGTCCTTGGCGATAACCGGCCAGCCGCCCACGGTTGCCACAGCCTTTTCCACGCTGCGCAGGTTGCCCATACCATAGTCGATGATGACGGTTCGAGAAGCATCAACCAAGCTAAATCACCCCTTTGGTTGACGGCACGCCCTCGACCCGCTCGTCGATGCGTGTCGCAAGGCTGAAAGCGCGCGCTGCGGCTTTGAACATGGCCTCAAAAATGTGATGGGTGTTGCGTCCGTAGAGCAGCTCGATATGCAGGGCCATCCGGCCGTGGGCCACGACCGCCCTCCAGAACTCCTCGATCAGCTCGGAATCCAGTTCGCCGATGCGCTCCCGCGGCACTTTCACGTTGTAAACCAGAAAGGGCCTGCCCGAGAGGTCCACCGCGACGCGGACCAGGGCTTCATCCATCGGGAAATACGCATGCGCAAACCGCGCCAGCCCCTTCTTGTCCCCAAGCGCCTTGTTCAGGGCCGAACCCAGGCAGATGCCGATGTCCTCGACCGAGTGGTGCGCGTCTACCTCAAGGTCCCCCTTGCAGCGGATATCAAGATCGAAGAGACCGTGCTTGGCAAAAAGGCTGAGCATGTGGTCCAGGAACTGAACGCCCGTATGCACATCGCTCCGCCCGTTTCCGTCAATGCCCAGGGTGACGGCAATGTCCGTCTCGTTAGTCTTCCGGTTTACGCTGGCTGTTCGTCCGTTCATAGTGGTTCCCGAGCGCCCGCGCGCTTCCCATGCCTAGCCCAGGCCGGCGCGCAGCGCGGAAAGTAATCGATCGTTTTCCTCTCGTGTGCCAATGCTGATGCGCAGGCACCTGGAAAGCATCGGATACGAGGAAACATCCCGTATCAGGATTCCCTGCCGGTACAGGTCGTCGAAAAGAGCCCTCGGCGCGACCGGAACCTCGATGAGGAAAAAATTGGCTTCTGAGGGATACACCTTCAGGCCGGGAATGCGGCCGAGTTCCTCTCCGAGGCGCTTCCTTTCCTCAAGGACCGCCTCGATCGCCGGGCGGAACCGTTTCGGATTTTCCAGCGCCACCTCGGCCGCGGTCAGGCTGAACTGGTTGACATTATAGGGGAGCTTCGCCTTGGAAATCTGTTCAGCCAGATCCGCGTGGGCGAGCAGGTATCCCACCCTCAATCCCGCCATTCCCATCGCCTTTGAGAAAGTCCGTGTGATAATGAGCCTCGGGTACTCTTGGAGCAGATCCAGGGCCGTTCGGCCGTGAAACTCGTAGTAGGCCTCGTCCAGAAGAACGTGACCGGCGAACTGCTCCAGGATCCGCCGCAGGCCGTCCTGGGGCAGCACGGTGCCGGTCGGATTGTTGGGCGTGTTCACGATGAGAACCCGGGCGCCGGCTTCGCCGGATTTTGAGATGAGGGCGTCGACATTGTAGCTCATGTCCGGATTGAGGGGGATGCCGACGACCCCGGCGCCCAGTACATTTGAGATCAGGCTGTAGACCGTAAACGTCGGATACGGGATTGCCACGCGCGACCGCGGCCTGATCAGCACCATCAGTGAAGCCTGAAGCAGTTCGTTGGATCCGTTGCCGACCAGGACGCCGTCCTTGCGCCAGCCGGCAAACTCCGCCAGGCGCTGACGGAGCGAATCAGGGACAAAATCCGGGTAGCGCGACCACTGGCGTTCCTTGTAGCGCCGGAAAGTCTCCTCCTTGAGGTCTTCCGGAAAATCAAAGGGATTCTCGTTCTGGTTCAGCTTGATTTCCGCCTCGTGCGCCCGCAGCGTATAGGCGGGCACCTTCAGGACCTGAGGCTTCACGCCATAGAGAGAGGAATTCCTTTTCACGGCTGCACACCCCTGCTCGATCGGGATTTTGGGAATTTCTGCCGGATGCGCACCGATTGGGCATGTGCGTCCAGGCCCTCGGCGCGCGCCAGGGCATCGATGGATTTCCAGGTGCGGGACAGTTCCTCCTTCGTATAGCGGATGATTCCCGTCCTGCGCTGGAAATGGTAGACGCCGAGCGGCGAGTAGAAGCGCGCCGTCCCTCCGGTAGGAAGCACATGGTTGCTGCCGGCGAAATAATCTCCGACCGCTTCCGGAGAATAGTCCCCGTAAAAAATGGATCCGGCGTTTCGCACCTTATCAATAGCCGACATGGGCACGCTCGAAAAAATTTCCAGGTGCTCCGGAGCCATCTCATTGATCCAGTGGGCAGCTTCCAGGTAGCTCTCCATAACGACGACAGCGCCGTAACTTTCCAGAGATTTCTGGGCGATTTCCCTGCGCTGCAGCGATTTTAGCTGCACTTCCAGTTCGCGCCGCACCATCATGGCGTGGGGAAGAGAATCCGTGAAGCAGATCGAACAGGCAGCTTCGTCGTGCTCGGCCTGCGACAGCATGTCGGCCGCAATGAAGCGCGGATTGGATTCGGCCGTGGCAAGAATGACGACTTCGCTGGGCCCGGCGATCATATCGATATCGACCTGCCCGATGACTTCGCGTTTGGCTGCAGTCACGTAGGCATTGCCCGGGCCAACGATTTTATCGACGCGAGGGATGGTTTCCGTGCCGAAAGCAAGAGCGGCTATGGCCTGGGCTCCCCCGGCCAGGTACACTTCGGTCGCATTGAGTTCCCGCAGGGCCGCCGCAATAATGGGATGCTGCTGAAAAGTGCCCGGAGGCGTCACCACCACGATGCGGCGGACACCGGCAATCTTGGCCGGAATTATATTCATCAGAACGGTGGAAGGATAGGCCGCTTTCCCCCCCGGCACGTAGACCCCCACGCTGTCCAGGGGCAGTATCCTCTGTCCCAACACGACTCCACGCTTGCCGTATTCCCAGGATTTCTGCACTTCCCTTGCATGATAGGCATGGATATTAAAGATTGCCTTCTCCAGGTCGCGCAGCAGGCTCGCATCGGCCTTTTTGGCTTCCGCCCGCAATGTCTGCGGACGGACGCGCATTTGCCGGGTTGTCAGCCTGATCCTGTCAAACCGTTCCGTGAATTTCAGGAGAGCCTTGTCCCCTTCCCGGCGCACCTGAGCGATGATCTCCCGCACCGTCCCGGCTATTTCGCTGGACACCAGGAATTTCCGGCTCTCCAGGCGGGAGAACAGCCTAGCCTTGTCTTTTTCTTGAAAGATCGGAATCATTCTTGAACCTGCACTATCGAGTGAAGAATTTCGTGTTATGGCAATTGCCTGACGCCAATCATTTTGTCCTAACGGAACGTTCTCAGCATCCCGGGATGACGAAGGGCATGCACCCTCAATCGGTGATTGCTCCGGCGATGCCCTTCCCGGACATCAAAGCCTCGATTTCAGCGATTTCCTTCGGGACTTCGCCGGTGAGGACCTCACATCCGTCCTTTTTCACCAGTACGGTATCCTCGATGCGGATCCCAAGGTTTTTTTCCGGCATGTAAACGCCGGGCTCCACCGTAATCACAAAGCCCGGCTCGAACGGCCCCGCTTCCCCTACATCATGGGTGGACATCCCTATGTAATGGCTCACGCCATGGGTCATGAGATCCGCGAAACCGTGCCGGCCAAGCACTTCCCTCACTGCCTCGCCGAGAGAGGCAAAGGTTGAACCGGGACGGATTCTTTGAAGCGCAGCCTTCTGAGCATCGAGGACAATCTGATAGATCCGGGCCTGTTCTTCGCTGAACTTGCCCGAAACCGGGAAGGATCGCGTGATATCAGACTGGTAATACCGGTAGTCCGCTCCGAAGTCCATGACCACGACATCGCCCGCCGCCATTTTGCGTCCGTTCTTATTGTAATGCAAAAGACACGAGTTGGGTCCTGAGCCCACGATCGGGAAAAACGCCGGTCCCTGTGCGCCGTGCCACGAAAAAATAAACTGCGCCAAGGCCGCCAACTGAAATTCGTACATGCCCGGCCTGGCCGATCGTATGGCTTCTTTCAAACCCTTCGCCCCGATGCGGCCGGCCTCCCGCAGGCGATCGGCCTCCTGAGCGTCCTTCACACGCCGCATATCATCCAAAATCGGGGATAGGTCCTTGATGCGGACCGAAGCGCCGAGCCTTGCCTGAAGGCTTTTTTCAAACGCTTCCTGCCGGCTGATCCGTCCGTCCCAGATGTCATTCTGCCGCGCGGAGTCATGCTGCAGAGCCCTATCCCGGCTGGTTGCCGCCGTTTCCTCGGGCGAAAGGGGAGCGTATAGAATGCGAAGCGTCTCCTTGCGCTTTTCCAGCTCATCTCCGAAACGCGACAATTCGAGAACTTCATCGATGCCGGTTTCCCTGAGTGCCTCCGGTCCGGCAAAAAGGTCGCGACCCTCCCATCGCTCAGTATCACGGTTTCTAGGAGGCAGAAACAGGATGGATTGGTGTTTCCCCCCGTCGATCAGCAGAAGAGCGTTGGGGGTTTCCACACCCGTGAGATAATAAAAGTTGTTATCCTGCCGGAACGAGGCATAGGCTCGCGTATCAGGCGCTCCTGCCAGAACCGCTACCGATCCTTCGATACGCTTCATCAGCGCTTCGCGTCTCGCTGCAAAGTAGGAATTATCGTTCGGGTAGACGAGTGCCGACTGCAGGAACAGATACCCTATTATTATGGCCCTGAATGCAACTCCCCGCATTCCTTCTCCCTGTGGTCAAATTTTTAATAATAACATCAAGCCCGCGATGAATGCGCGGGAAAAGACAGGATTCCATTCCGTACAGCCCGGCGCCGCTTTTACTCTTTTCCCGGCTTTTTTGCAGACACGAGTGTGGCGCGCGTAATGGCCTGATCGCCGAATCTTTGAGCGATGTCATCGAGCGCTGCTGCAAGTTTCCGATCCTTCTGAGAAGCCGGCTCGAAAAGCAACATCTGAGTCCCTTCGCTGCCGAACTCCAGATTACTGGCATACACGCCGATGAGCCGGACCAGGATGCCCTCGCGCATAAGAGACTTCACAAGTTTTCGCGCAATGGGATAAATTTTTTCCGACGTATCCACGGATCCGTCTAACGTAGTGCGTCGGGTGAACGTTGAGAAGTCCGATTCGCGAAATTTTATGGCGACAGTCCGCGCCCGGGCACCCTGAGCCCGAAGCCTTCGAGCCACCCTTTCGGACAGGTCCAGAAGTGTCCTGTCAAGCAGAGCCTGGTCGGCGGTATCAGAATCGAACGTGATTTCATGCCCGATGGACTTGAATCCGTCTTCAGGGACGACATCCCGATCGTCGATCCCCCGTGCCAGCTGCCAGAGGTGAGACCCGATCTTCCCGAGCCGCGAGGACAATTCGCCTGGTTCCATTTCCGCAAGCTGGCCGATCCGTTCCAGTCCCATGCTATTCAGGCCGGCTTCAGTTTTGGGCCCGACCCCCCACAACCTGCCTATCGGGAGCGGCGACAAAAACTCCCTCTCACTGCCGGGATTCACGACAACCAGTCCATCCGGCTTTTTTAAATCGGAGGCTATTTTCGCGATAAATTTGTTTCCCGCAACTCCGACGGATGCCGTCAACCGCAGTTCACCCCTAATCCTGGACTTGATTCTTTGTGCAATCTCCGGCCCTGCACCAAAAAGCTTTGCGCTCCCGGTAACATCCATGAAGGCTTCATCAATACTTACCTGTTCCAGCATGTCTGTAAAATCAAGCAGAATGCTCATGACGCATGAGGAAGCCCGGGCGTATTTTTCCATATCGGGCCGCACATAAATGCCCTGCGGGCACAGTTTCCAGGCCCGCGATATAGGCTGTGCGGAATGGACGCCAAACTTCCGCGCCTCATAGGAGCAGGTCGCCACGATTCCGCGACCTTTGCCTTGCTTGGGATCCGAGCCTACAATAACCGGCTTGCCTCTGAGTTCGGAATGATCCCTCTGCTCTACTGCCGCATAGAAAGCATCCATGTCGACGTGCAGAATCGTCCGGCCCACCGCAGCCCCCAGACAGATTGACGATTTACAATTGACGATTGACGAATTTAAACATACCACGAGGGCGGCCGTTCTACAGGAATGGATCGAGGCTCTGAATGGGTAAGGGATTGGGGGAAATAGACTCGCGGTTCCGTTCAGTCCATGGAAATGAGGCGCCCGGCCGGTTTTGAAGACCGACCGGAAAATTCTGTTTCAAATCGTCAATCGTAAATTTCCAGGGCTTCTGCTATTATCCTTAGTTTTGATTGAAATCAATTTTCAGGAAGGCTCCATTCAGGCATGGCGGCGGCAATCCGTTCCGATTCCAAAAAAGTGGTTCTGGTGGGGAATCCCAATGTAGGCAAGTCTGTTATTTTCAGAATGTTGACGGGCAACTACGTGCTGGTGTCCAATTTTCCCGGAACAACCGTGGAAGTATCCCGGGGCAGGATGCAGATCGGAGGGAAAAGTTATCAAATCATAGACACGCCCGGCGTGAATAGCCTTCTTCCGCAGTCGGAGGATGAGCGGGTCGCATGCGAGATTCTGCTGCGCGAAAAACCGGACGTGATCGTTCAGGTCGCCGATGCCAAAAACCTGCGCCGCACGCTGCTGATCACTTCGCAGCTTGTGGAGTTTGGAATCCCGCTGGTTCTCGTCCTGAACATGATCGATGAAGCCGAGGAACGGGGTATAGAGATCGATTCCGAAGGTTTGTCAAAGCTGTTTTCCGTGCCTGTGGTGGAAACAGTAGCGATTTATTCCAGGGGAAGGAAGCAGCTGCTGAATGCGATACAGACCGCAGAAAGGCCCCGCAATCCGCTTCGCGACCTGCATGCCGGCGAAAAGAGCAGCCTCTCGCCGGACAGTCTGGCTGCGCCGGCCCTGCTTTCGGTCGAGTGGATGGCGGAAGCGGACCGGGAGCTTATACGAACAATCGCAGAATCCATAGGCGCTGAAGCATTCGCCCGGCTGCAGGAATGGCAAACGGCTTTTCGTGCCGCAGCCCATACCAGCCCGGCCCGTTGGATCGCGGAAGCCAGAAACAGGTTGCTCGACCAGCTGGTGCCCTCATTCAAAAAAAAGAGGCAAATCCGCTTCCTGGAAAAAAACGGGAGCCTTCAGCGCTTCTGGGTGAGCCTTCTGTTTTTCGGGCTGTTCCTCTTCGCCTGGAATGAACTCGGGGGCTTTCTGCACATCCCGACGCCTTATACTGCCATACTTCAGATGGCCGGGAACCGCCTGGATGCATCCATAAGCGCGAGCTATCCGGGGGATAGCCTGATTCGCAGCTTCCTGCTGGAGAAAAATCCGCAGGGACGGTACGAATACGGGCTCATTCCTGCAGCAATCCACTTCCTGCTTTTCATCGCTCCCATTCTCGTGCCCCTGGGCGTACTGCTTTTAAGAAGCCGGAGTTTTGCCCACGAACTGGGAATCCTGACGCGGCGCGCATCAACCGGAATTCCGATACTCCTGGTCGTGCTTCTGCTGCTCTATGAATTCGTCGGCTATACCGGCGCGCAGATTTTCGTCGGTCTCCTGAAAGACGTGCTGTTCGGCCGGTATCTTATCCCTTATTTGCAGACGCTGCTTTCCCCGGGATTTTTCTCGCAGCTGATCGCGGGCAAATATGGCCTTGTATCCATGGGATTGACTTACGCCCTGGGAATCGTCCTGCCGGTCGTGGGAGCTTTTTTTATCGCATTCGGATTGCTCGAGGACAGCGGTTACCTGCCGAGGCTTTCCATCCTTTCGGACCGGTTGATGAGGATTATGGGATTGAACGGCAAGGCTGTCCTGCCGATGGTTCTGGGTTTCGGATGCGGAACGATGGCCACGATGTCCACACGAATCCTCAACTCCAAACGGGAAAGGCTCATCGCCATACTGCTCCTCGCTCTGGGGATCCCCTGTTCTGCTCAGCTGGGCGTGCTTCTGGGAATCGCCTCTGGCATATCGCGGAAAGCGACGCTCATAGTCCTTGGAGTGGTGGCTTCTCAGCTTTTGCTCGTCGGCTTCCTCGCATCGAGGATCATCCCCGGCAAATCCGGAGAATTCATTTTCGAGATCCCGCCTATCCGGGTGCCGCAATTCAAAAATGTCTTGCTTAAAACCCGGTACCGAATCCAATGGTACCTGAAAGAAGCCGTGCCCCTATTCCTGATTGGAACGCTTGTCCTTTTCCTGTTGGACACCGTTCGCTTAATGGGAAAAAGCCTGCTCCTGTGGATACAGGCGGCGATGGAACCGGTCCTGAGCGGTCTGCTGCACCTTCCCTCTCAAGCCGCCGGGATATTTCTTCTGGGATTCCTGCGGCGCGATTACGGAGCCGCAGGGCTCTACGACCTTGCCAGGGAGGGAATGCTGGACGGGCAGCAGATCGTGGTCAGCATGATCGTGCTTACGCTTTTCGTGCCCTGCCTGGCCAGCTTCCTCATGATCATCAAGGAGCAGGGATTGAAACGGGCGCTCGCAATTACGGGATTTATTATCCCGTTTTCAATTATGGTGGGCGCTGTTGTCGGCTGGATTTTAAGAGCGTTTAACGTACAGTTTAACTAGTTTCTGCTGCGAAACTGGTTTTGGGGCCAAGCTCCGCAAGGGGCGATCAGAGAATAGCCAGGGGTGAGCGAAGCGAACCCCCGGCGGGAATCGGCAAGAGGAGAGCCCTGAAAGGGCGTGACAGAAGGTATGGCTGTATAAAGTTTTTTGCCCATTGCGGGACGCCATCATTATCGAACATCCTATCCCGGCCGAGCGAAGCGGGCCCGGAGCTATTCTCTGTCCGCCTCTCCAGGGTTTGGCATGAAAACACGAGTTTCGCGGCAGAAACCAACTAATCCGCATCATGGGATGGGCCATGGAAAACATAATATCGGAGGAAATTGCGGAAGTGCTCGAAACCGTCTGGACCTTGCAGGAACAGGGGACGGCTACGGTGGAGCAGGTGGTCCGGAATGCCGCCAAGCCGGTGTCCGAAGAATTCCTCAAAACGCTTGCGGCCGGAGAACTCCTTGCCATCGATCCTTCCGGGCGCGTCCGACTGCTGCCTGAAGCCCGTGTCAAGGCGGAACAGATCATCCGCCGTCACCGCCTGGCGGAAAGGCTGATTTGCGATGTTCTTGGCTCGCACGTGGACGACAGCGAGGCTGCGGCTTGCGAATACGAGCATCTGCTGGCCGAAGGGATCACGAACTCGATATGCACCCTGCTTGGGCACCCGCGCTATTGCCCCCACAACAAACCTATACCGGAAGGAGATTGCTGCCGGCAGGCCAGAGACGAGTTGAAGCCGCTTGTAGTCCCCTGCAACCAGTTGCATGTCGGCGAATCCGCACGTGTGGCTTATTTCTCGACGCGTGATCATTCCCGGCTCCTGAAACTCTCAGCCCTGGGGATCACGCCGGGAGTGTCGCTGAAGCTCATTCAGAAGTGGCCTGCATGTGTCGTGCAGTGCGAAGAAACCGAGATAGCCCTGGAACCGGAGGTGGCACAGAATATCTACGTCTGGCAGACACCGAAGGAGTGATTCGGGATTCGAAATTCAAACCCGGGTTACAGGTCGATCTTTCGCAACCTGAGGGCGTTGCTGATAACGGAAACGGAACTGAAGGTCATGGCCGCGCTTGCAATCATCGGATTCAGCAGCAATCCAAGAACGGGATAAAGGGCGCCTGCCGCGACAGGCAATCCGAGCGTATTGTACAGGAACGCGAAAAACAGATTCTGACGTATGTTTTTCATCACATTGCGGCTCAGCTTCCGTGCGCGCACAACGCCGCGCAGGTCGCCTTTCAGCAGGGTGATGCCGGCGCTCTGAATCGCCACGTCGGTCCCGGTCCCCATTGCAATTCCCACATGGGCGCGCGCCAGCGCAGGCGCGTCGTTGATGCCGTCCCCTGCCATTGCGACGAACCGGCCCTGGGACTGCAGCTGCCCGATAATTTCCTCCTTCCGGCCCGGAGACACCTCGGCTTCGACCGCGTCGATTTTCAGCTGCCGGGCAACGTTTTCCGCCGCAGCTTTGCTGTCCCCGGTCAGCATTACCAGGCGCACGCCCTGTCTGTGCAATTCTTCGACAGCCTCTGCTGCAGACGCCTTGATTGGATCCGAAACGCCCAGAAGCCCGGCCGGGGCGTCGTCGATCCACACAAACATGACGGTCTGGCCATCCTTTTCCAGGTCTTCGGCTTTCCCGGAAAGCCCTCCGGCGCGCGCCCCAAATTCCTCCAGCATCGCCCTGTTGCCGATTGCCATTCTGTGTCCGTCCACGAGGCCCCTGATGCCCTTTCCGGCCACAGAAAGGAATCCGCCCGTTTGGGAGAGGGTCAGCCCCCGGGCTGCCGCCGCGGACAGAATCGCTGCCGCTAGAGCATGTTCGCTTCCCTGTTCAAGACTGGCGGACAGGCGCAGCAGTTCAGATTCCGTCCATCCTGCCGATGGTTCAATGGAAAGCAGCCTTGGCTTTCCCTCGGTAAGCGTGCCTGTCTTATCAAAAACCAGGGTATCGATCTTCTCCAGCAGCTCAAGAGCTTCCGCATTTTTAATCAGCACGCCGGCTCTTGCGCCTCTTCCCGTGCCCACCATTATGGACATGGGCGTAGCCAGTCCTAGGGCGCAGGGGCATGCGATGATAAGCACGGCCACCGCGCTGACCAGGCCATAGACCCAACGGGGCTCCGGTCCAATCCATCCCCAGATAAGGAACGTCGCCACAGACACCAAAACGACTGCGGGGACAAACCAGGAGGAAACCTTGTCGGCCAGTCTCTGGATGGGCGCGCGGCTGCGTTGTGCTTCATGAACCATCCGGACGATATGAGCGAGAAGCGTATCGTTCCCCACCTTTTCGGCCGTCATGATAAAACTTCCGTTGCCGTTGACGGTTCCGCCCGTTACCTTGCTTCCCCTCAGTTTTTCCACGGGAATCGGCTCGCCGGTGACCATGGATTCGTCAACGAAGCTGTCTCCATCGATGATCTTTCCATCCACGGGCACTTTTTCACCCGGACGAACGCGCAATCGGTCTCCGGGTTTTAACCGGTCGAGGGGGACGTCCCGTTCGGATCCGCTGCCGTCAACAAACCGTGCCGTCTTCGGAGCCAGCCCCAGCAATGCCCGGATGGCGCTGCCGGTCCTGCTGCGAGCACGAAGTTCCAGGACCTGTCCCAGGAGGACAAGAGTCGTGATAACTGCCGCGGCCTCAAAATAGACCTCCGGTTTGCCGTGGTGGCCGCGAAACGATTGCGGCAACAGTCCCGGCAGCAGCGTGGCAATAACGCTGTAAACATAGGCAGTGCCCGTACCCAGCGCGATGAGAGTAAACATGTTCAGGCTGCGGTTCACCAGCGACCTCCAGCCCCTCTGGAAAAAGGGCCATCCGCCCCATAGCACAACCGGAGTCGCCAGAACAAACTGGATCCACACTCCCGTCTGCAGCCTGGCCTTGAAGAGCATCCCGCCCATGGCAAGCAACAGAATCGGGGCGGTCAGAATGAGACTAAGCCAGAGCCTGGTCTTCATAATAGTCAGTTCCGGGTTTTCCTCATCTTCAAGGCTGACAATTTGCGGCTCCAGCGCCATGCCGCATTTCGGGCAGGAGCCCGGGGTGCTTTGCCGGACCTCCGGATCCATGGGGCAAACATAAATCCTGCCCGCCTCCTGCTTTTCAGACTGCGGAGCCATCTCTTCCCTTGAGGGCCGGGCAGGCGACAGATATTTTTCGGGATCCGAACGAAACTTCTCGAGGCACGATGGATTGCAGAAGTAGTAGGTCTTTCCCTGGTATTCCATTTTGCCGGCCGCCCTTTCGGGAGCGAACTGCATGCCGCAGACCGGATCCGTAGCTGGCGGAATCCTGTTTTCAGGTGATTTTGGAGCTGAAAAAACCGGCAGCTGAAATTTATCCTCACCCATACGACACCTCCCCCTAAATAGATTATAGCAATCTTTGAATCTTGGAGGGTTCAAGGCTTGCAGATTCAGCAGATCAGGGCATAAGGCTGGAGGCGTAAGTGCGGCGCAGGAAATCGGCGTTTTTGCCGTTGGCGGCGATTTCCTGATAAATCATTTTCCACTCTGAAGCCGGGATGGCCAGGAACTTCTTAACGATCGACGGGTCCAGTTGCGCACCGGACAGTTTTTCAATTTCCCGCCCGGCATCCTCAATGCTTAAGGCAGCCCTGGATGGATGATTGGATGTGAGATTTTCGAGAGTGTCGGCCACGGCAAATATCCGTGCGCCCAGGTTGATCGTTTCTCCCTTCAACCCACGGGGATATCCTGTTCCATCATAGAGTTCATGATGATGCAGAACCAGTTGTGCCGCTTCCTTCAGGAACCCGATGCTGCTCAGAATTCGATAGCCTATTTCGGGGTGCCTTATCATCAGGCTGCGCTCGCTTCCCTTCAGCGGCCCGGGCCGGCTCAGCAGGGAATCAGGTATGCCGATTTTCCCTATATCATGCAGGAGCACGCCTTTCTCGATAGTTCGGATTTCCGGCTCGCTCAAGCCCATTTGCAGGGCCAGGCGCGCCGTTAATGCCGTCACACGGAGCGAATATCCGTCAGGATCGGCATCCCGGCTATCCAGCGCTTTGCTCAGGGCCACAAGCGTTGAATGGTAGGTCTGCTCCAGGACTCCCAGGGCCTCTCTGAGCTGGCGGGTGCGATGTGCGACCTGATCCTCCAGGGTACGCTGATAAAGCCGGTTCTCCAGCAGAAGCCGGCGTTTCTCAAGTGCGCGGGAAATGCGGATGGACATTTCGTCCAGACTGAAAGGTTTGGTGATGTAGTCGTACGCACCCTCTTTCAGCGAATTGACCGCCACTTCTATATCCATGATGGATGTCAGCAGGACAACCGCCGCGTCGGGGCAGGTCCGCATCAGATCCTTTATCAGAACATTGCTATCCTTCGCCGCCGTCAGAAGACCTGTCAATACCAGGTCAAATTTCTGGCCGGACAGAAGCTCCAGCGCTGCTTCCGCATCCGCGCAGCATTCGCACCGATACCCCTGGCTGATGAGCTTGCGGGCCAGGATATCCCTGACGACTCCATCCTCATCCGCGATGAGTATTCGCGCATCGGACGCGGGAGCGCCTGCAGCCGTGTTCAGCTGCCGACCGGAGACATTGTTCCTATCCGACATGGAAACAGACATGGGATGCATCCGCCGCTAGGATCCGCTTCAGCACTTTGGTTGAATTGGGACGTCCACGGTCCCAGCCATCCTTATCGACCGCAGGAGTTGATAACTTTCAAAAATTGTGACAAGCCTCACATAGTGGTTAGTGGTTAGTGGTTAGTGGTTAGTGGTTAGTGGTTAGTGGTTAGTGG
>CAYYTC010000057.1:0-31446 GCA_964474425.1 uncultured Acidobacteriota bacterium | reverse complement strand
CAACCTCGTCCTTGCAGGGGCACTTCATGAGCCACACGTTGAATGCTTTCAATGAACCCTCTGCTTCCAATGGGCCAATTTGGACAGCACGGATGTTTGGGCCGGCTCGTCAGCGCTTTTTTGTCGTCTGCGTTGCGGCTTTGCGCCGGAATTTCCCGTAGGCGGCCATGTTTCCTGCAATTCTGGCAAGAATATCGGGATGCTCAGTCCTCCCCTGGGATAGGTCGAGATATCGAAGTTTGTGTTGAATCCGCTGCAGGTATCGATGATGCCCAGGCAGTTAGGGCCAATGAGCCTGATGGAGGCGGATCTCAAAATGGCGACCAGTTCCCTCTGCCGGTCTTCGCCGTTTGGCAGCTCCGCGAAGCCGGCCGACATGCAGATCGCGCCCAGGACGTCGTTCCATCGTTTTTTCCTTTCCACCATTTGCGCGGCGACCTGCAGGGTGAGGTCGGCGGCAACAATCAGGGCGCAAACCTCGACCGGCTCAGGGACATCAAGGAGGCTCCGCCAGCAGCGCAGGCCAAGTATCGTATCCTCGCGCGGGTTGATCGGGAATATCTTGCCCCTGAAACCCATTGAAATGAGATTTTTGAGCACCGTGTGGCCGAGTTTTTTCGGGTCGGAGGATGCCCCGACGACGGCAACGCTGTTCGGCCGGAAGAATGCGCCCAAAGCAGAAGCATCTTGCATAATCCTCTCCATGTTAAAACGGCACTGAGCTGCGAAGCTTAATATAAGAGCCGTCGTGCCATCATCAATAATTTGCGTTGGAGCAAAAAACGGTTCCGTGGACAGCGTCTCAAAATCCGCAATTCACTATTGCAGGGGCGGGAATGTCCTATAAAGGCAGGGGGCTGTGAAATATTGCCAGCACCGTCTCTTCGCCGATTGCTTCGCGGCTTGCACGGGTAGTAAACTGAGAACGAGCTTTTATGTCTGATGGAGTTCGCAATGCCTTTCCATCCATTGTGCCCCAGACTTCTGCCGGCGATTATTCTGGCCCTTTTCTCGACCCTGTGCCTGGCGCAGGAAGGACGGCAGCTGACGGCGGAGCAAAAGCGCGCGTTTCTTCTCAATGCGAATGTGATTCAGTCCAAAAAAACCAGCAAAGGAACTACCTCCCCATACCGCCTGACTCTTACCGATGGCAAAATCACCCATGATGCGCTTTTTCAATCCATCGATGAGCGGCGCAACTTCAAGCAGTTCTCTACCGGGACCAGCGAGATCAACTTCGTGGATTCCTATCTCTATAACATTGCAGCCTATGAACTCTCAAAGCTTCTGGGCCTGGATCCCATGCTGCCTGTAACGGTTTTACGGCGGTGGAATGGGAAAACGGGTTCGCTGGCCTGGTGGCTCGATGTTCAGATGGACGAAGGCGAGAGGCTGCAGAAGAAAATTCATTCGCCCGATACCGAATCATGGAACAGGTCCATATATGAACTGCGGGTCTTCAGCGAACTGATCTACGACACCGACCGCAATGTCACGAATGTTCTCGTTGGCAAAAACTGGGAGGTGTACATGATCGACTTTACGCGCGCCTTCCGTCTCTTCCACAACCTCAAGAACCCCAAGAACCTGGAGCAGTGCAGCCGCGGCCTGCTGGAAAGGCTTCGGGCTCTTGATAGACAGAAATTTGCAGATGGGACCAAGGATATCCTCAAGCGCCCTGAAGTCGAGGGGGTCATGAAGCGGCGGGATAAGATCCTGGCGCACTTCGAAAAGCTCATTGCTGAAAAGGGCGAGGATGCGGTTCTTTTCTAGGACCGGGAGGGACACCCGCGGAGACTATCCTCACCGGAAAGCGAGACAACTCCGTTGCGACGCACACTGATTATTGTATGTTTGCTGGTTTCCGCCGCCACGGCTATTGCGGGGAGTTTGTGGAAAGGAGTGTCCCGCATCGTTGCCGTCGGGGATGTCCATGGCGACTACGGGCAGCTGGTGGCCGCGCTTCGCTCCGCAGGCGTGATAGATGCGCGGAACAAATGGAGCGGCGGCAAAACACACCTGGTGCAGACCGGCGATTTAATGGACCGCGGGCCCGACAGCCGGAAGATCCTGGACCTGCTCATGGACCTCGAGAGGCAGGCGAAACGCTCCGGCGGGGCGGTACACGCACTTCTCGGCAATCACGAGGCGCTCAATATCTATGGGGATCTGCGATATGTCACGCCGGAGGAATTCGCCGCCTTCCGCGACGCCGATTCCGAAAAGGTGCGCCGGGCATTTTATGAGGCGCACCTGAAGGAACTTGCCGCCGATCCGGCCAATGCAGGCTCCGGGGAACCGGATGAAGCCTACCGGAAAGCGTGGGAGGAGAAACACCCCCTGGGCTACTTTGAGCACCGCTTCCAGTACGGTCCGAACGGCAAATACGGCCGATGGATCCGTGCGCACAACGCCGTGATCCAGGTCAACGACACGGTTTTTGTGCACGGAGGCATCAGCCCGAAATACGCCGACATGCCTTTTGAGCAGATCAATAACAGGATCCGGGACGAGCTGAATGACTTCAGCATGCTCAAGGGCGGACTGATCCAGGACACCGAGGGACCGCTCTGGTACCGGAAGCTTGCTGCCGGAGAGGAAGCGGACCTCGCGGAACACGTACAAAGATTTCTGGATTTGCATGGAGCGCGCCGCATGGTAATCGGCCACACGCCCACGGCGGGAGCCATAATGCCGCGATTCGGGGGGAAAGCGCTGCTCATCGACGTTGGCCTTTCAGCCTCTCATGGGTCCCGGCTGTCCTGCCTCGTGATCGAGGGCGACAAAGCCTATGCCCTTCACCGGGGCGAACGCCTGTTGATCCCCTCCGATACGGGCTTTCCCTTTTTGGAATATCTGAAACGCGCTGCCGCTTTGGACCCTTCCCCGTCCCCACTTGAAAAAACAATATCGGGCCTGGAAACGGTTCTGGCCGCACCCGTGCATGATTGACCGGCGTACGCCGGCGTAATCATGTATTGATTTCTTTACCCAAAATGCGAACATGCGCCCCATAATGTCGGAAACGAGACCGGATTTGTCACCGTTCGGGTCAAGGAGGAGGATCATGAAAAAGATGATGACGGGAGTGATGTTGGCATTTCTTTTTGCGGGATTGCTGGCCTGGAGCCTCACCGGGGCTTTTTCCCAAGGGACCGGCAAAGCGGGCGGGTCGAAGTACGGGAAATATATCCTTTCAAAGGATATCTACAGAGTAATCCCGGAAGAGTACACCGGCACTTCCCTGCTCTCGCACAACGGCGAGCTGAAAGCCAACGTGAGCATGGGGTATCATTGCGTCACGAAGCCGATTCTTTTCAAGGAGACGCACTCGCATCCCAATGAAGAAGTCCTGTGCTTTATCGGCGGCAATCCGCGCGATATCACCGACTTTGGGGCCGAGGTGGAAGTTGAGATGGGCGCGGAACATGAAAAGCATGTGATCACTCAAACCTCGTGCATCACGATTCCGTCGAATGTGCCCCATTGCCCTTTGAATATCAGGAAAGTCACCAAGCCCATCGTATTCCTGGAGATCTCTCTTGCAAGCGCCTACAAGGCTCCCGGGAGCACTTACCGCTAGACGCAGCCGAACTGGCCGGCTTGCCCGATCCGTTGGGTGATTTCCCGGCTCTGCCGGAAAATATTTGCTCCGACGCCATCCATTCCCGCAGGCCCTGCGGACTACCGGAAACTGCTGAATCCGATGGCAACGGTGTACTGGAAAACCGAGTTGCTCCGGAACTCTTCATTGAGGTTCGGCACATATCGGTAATCGAATTGCGGACGGATAAAGATGCCGTCCGTCACATAGATGCGCAGCCCGGCGCCGGCGTGCACCTGGAAATGGTTGACGCTGCCGAGGTAATTGGTGCACTGGCCCGTGTAATAGTCGCAGTACTCCTCGCCGCCATAAACCCTTAGACTGAGCCCTCCGATGCCGCCCTGGAATTCCGCCATCACGCGGTCCGAGCCGAGCTTCGGGGTCAGGATCCCGTTGAAATCGTAAAAAACCGGCCGATATCCATAGTCTGCGTAGTCTCCCTGAGCAAAGCGAAACGAGGCTTCACCTCCCAAGCCCAGGGTATCGTTGAACATGTAGCCGCCGCCGACGGTCCCGAAAAGGCCGTCCATCGCGCCCGGAGTATAGCCGGGGATAGAGTCGATCGAATTCTCGATCGCATCGTCGCGAGCCGTTCCCATAGCGAAATAGAAATCGGCGCGCTGGGCGTTTGCGATCGTGGCGCAGACAAGAAGCACCGCAACCGCAGCTGCAAAAGATCGAAGTAGTTTCACGTTGTCCTCTCCCTGGGTCCTAATCCCTGACATATGCCGGCTCCTTCGCCCTTGATCGGGTTGCTCGGCATTTTGCCGGTGTATAGAGTCAATATCTATGACTTCTTTGCGCTTTACAAAGTAGTTATTCTTCCCCTTTAGTATCAAGCGCCTTGGCGCTTATATTTGGAAGCTGAGCGCTGAAAGCGCGCGGCTATCGCCAGTGCCGAGCATTCGGTTGCGGCCCCGGCCGCGCTTGTAGGGTACCACATGCATCCATGAATCCCTGAGTTTTAAAACCTCCCGGTCCGTTCCGCGAAGCGAAGGGCTTTTACCCTCCGCTTTGGGTCAACGGCTCTATCGCACCTTCCAGCCCGATCTCACGGGCAACGGTTCGCATTCCCAGAATGGTATCCGTGATGAGCGGGGCCAGATCCATGCCGAGGAGCGCGGCGCCCTTTTCTATCACCTCGCGGTTCACGCCGGCGGCGAACCGTTTATCTTTCCATTTTCTCTTGACGGAGCCGGCTTCCATATCCAGGACGCTTTTGGAGGGTCTGACCAGCGCGGCCGTAGTTACCAGCCCCGTGAGTTCGTCGATCGCGTACAAGGTTTTTTCCAGGACGCTCATCGGCTCCACGTCCGAGCATAGTCCCCAGCCGTGGCTCACGACGGCCCGTATGTATTCGTCGGGCCATCCGGCTTCACGAAGCAATTCCGGGCTTTTCCGGCAATGCTCTTCCGGAAACCGCTCGTAGTCAAGGTCGTGAACGAGCCCGATGACGCCCCATTTTTCTTCGTCTTCGCCGTTCTTTCGCGCCATGTAGCGCATGACCGCTTCGACCGCGAGCGCGTGCCGGATAAGGCTCTCGTTGGAATTATACCTGCGGAGTATATCGAAGGCTTCCTGCCGTGTCGGGATGTGTGTTTCCATGGCGAGGAGTATATCCGCCTTCCCTGCAAGGCACAAGAACGACGGCCGGCAACGCCGGGCGGAAGCATGTTTTCTTTGATTTCAGGATGCCGGTGCGCATAATCTGCATGAGAATTATTGTGTCAGGGAGCAAATGCCATGGAAATTTCCGAAGCGATCCAGCAAAGAAAAAGCATCCGCGCCTTCAAACCGGGCCCGGTTCCCCTGGATACCTTGAAAAAGATTCTGGAGGAAGCCCTGCGGGCCCCTTCCTGGGCCAACACGCAGCCGTGGGAATTTGCCGTTGCAGCCGGCAAGCCGCTGGATGAAATCAGGTCCCGTTTTCTGGCGAAAGGCCCGACCAGCCCTGCGCCCGACGTGCCGCGCCCACCGGAGTTCCCCGAGCCCTATGCCGCGCGCATTCGTGTTTTGGACAAACAAAACCGGCTGGTAACGCCAAAGGACTGGGATTCGCGGCGAGTCCGGAATTTCACACACTATGGAGCGCCGGCCGTGATCTATATTCTCACCCGGCGGGAGTTCTATTATCAGACAAAGGGCTTGAATGTATGGGCTCTGTACGACTGCGGGGCCGTGGCCGAGAACATCATGCTGCTGGCGACCCGATATGGATTGGGAACCATTGCCCAGGCTCAGGCAGTTGTCTACCCCGACATATTGCGGGAGGTGCTCGGGATTCCCGAATCGAGGATTGCGCTCCTGGGTATCGCGATCGGCTATCCCGATTGGGACAACCCGGTCAACCAGTTCCGGACGGAAAGGGAGCCGCTCGAAAGCATCGCGACCTGGCACGGCTTTTAGGCGGCTTTGTGCCCGGATTTTTTAAAAGCAAACATGGGCGGACCCAAGCGCCGACGCACGCCGGCACATGGGTTCAGCATCAGCGTCTTTCGTTCAGCAGCTTCTCCATTGTTCGCTCCAGTAAAGCCAGGCGGGACTGAAGAAGCCTGATACTGAAATCTTTCTGCTCCAACATCTCCCTGTGATGCTCGAGCACGGCGTTGTTCTGCTCAATGACGGCCTGGCTTTTCTGAATGGTTTTGGCCTGCTGCATCGTGTAGAGCGTCAGTTCCTCAATCTTCTCGAGCAGCTTCATCTGGAATTCGCTCAGGTTCAGCCCCTTGTCCCTGATCTCCGCGGCCGAGGGAAGATTGGGCAGGTGCTTCTCCCGGGCGATGAAGTTTTCCAGCTCGTCGAATTGCATCAGCGCGTAATCCGGCTCGAAGACATAGTCGGGAACCTCATGGTCCAGGGCGCTGGAGGTGATGTCCCCGGTCAGCCTGATGTTCCCGACGACGTGCAGACGCTCTTCCGGCGCGGTCGTGCCGATACCGACGTTTCCGGTATTCAGGATGCTGACTCTTTCCGTGGTGATATCGCGGTCCAGAAAAGCAAAGCGCCCGTTCTGGCTCGTGTCGCCGGCAATGAAGGCCATCGCGCCATATTCCCTGGGGGCGCCGGCCACCCACCCGCGGAATTGCACTTTGCCGAGGTAATCGCTTGCCTGAATATCGGCCGGCGACTGCTGCGTCGGGCGGGCCCGTTCAAACAGGAATGCAGGGGCGTAGGTGCGGGTGAATGGGTCTTCGGTGCCGTAATAACGGCGAAACCTTCCTATGGCCTGGATTCCCTCGACGGTAAGCTGCCGGTCGGGGTTCGTGACACCAATCCCGACCATGGTTTCCGTTTCCGCGCAGTTCTGGCCGTTGACGCCTCCAAGCACCAGGCTGTTGCTTTGGGTCACACTGGAGCAAAATCCGATCGCGGTGGCGTTTGTGATTCCCGGGGATGTGTCGCTGTAGGCGCCAAAGAGGCTGTTGCCGTATTCCGTGGTGTTGCTGGCCCCGGTTCCCGATCCGAAGAAGGAATTTTCGTACCCCGTCGTATTGGACAGGCCGGCCCAATCGCCAAAGAAAGAGTTGTCGTAGCCTTCCGTGTTATGGTCGCCGGCATCAGCCCCGTAAAAGTTGTTAAATGAGCCGATGGTGTTTTCGTCCCCGGCCCTGCTTCCGACAAACACGTTGTAGCTTTCCGTCGTGACTGATCCTGCCTGGTATCCGAAGAAGGTGTTGTCGCTCGCGGTCGTGTTGGCGAAGCCCGCCTGATACCCGAAAAACGCAAGATATTCTCCGGTAGTGTTATTGATGCCGCTTTCCGAACCGACAAAGGTATTGCCGTCTACCGTGCTGCTGGAGCCGGAGGAAAAGCCCATGAACACATTGTTATTGCCGGCAGTATTAGCAGCTCCGGCGTAATCGCCGACGAAAGTATTGTACTGGCCTGTGGTGGTGTTGTACCCCGTACTGTTGCCAAAAAAGGAATTGCTGTTGCCGGTGTTGCTATAGCCGGAGTACTGGCCAAAGTAGGAATTAAAGCTCCCGCCGCCGGCGCTTCCGGCATTTTCTCCGTACCAGGTGTTGGTGCCCGTTTCATTGCCCAGGCCGACTTCCAGGTCCGAACCGTTGATCCAGGCATTCGTTAATTCTTTGCCGGCGGCCTGGACGATCGCACTTGACGCACCCAGCCTGGATGCTCCACGCCGGGCGTTCGCCTTATCAACGATTCCCCGCTGTTCCAGTATCGCCAGGTAGGCGTTGAAGGGCTTTCCCGCCTTTGAATGGTCTTCGCTCAACACAAACGACGGCGTGGAAAATGCAAGCATCATCAATACGAGGATCGTGTGTTTCATTGGAGCATTCCTCCCGGGTTTTAAACGCTGACCTACGCTGACAATAACGCCGACGAACGCTGAAACTCAAATCGGTCAGCGGATTTCGGCATTACAATACCGTAGGCTCGATCACACTTGCATTGAAATTTTTGGGTCTTCCGCTTCGCGCGGTATTCGAGGCACTTGATAGTTGCGAGGATAGCCTCGTTCATTGCTGGTACAACCGGTGGGCATCCCGCCGGATTGGGTGCAAGGAGGGCTTCAATGCGGCCTTAAAGCCGGTTCAGGATTTCATGGAGCTCCGCCCGGTGAGTGAAAACGAAACGCGCCAGATAGACAACCAGCCAGGCGGCAAGAAGGAAGATAACGAAATCAAACCAAAATTTGAGCCAGAATCTGGGGCGGTTGAAGGGATAGTATTTTGCTTTTTGTCTCGTTCGATCGATGAGCGCCTGGGTATAATCCATGGCCATACCTTACACAAACGCTTAAAATCAGGAACGCCCGGATTATATCAGAAAACTTTTCCGGAGGATGCAATTATAGAAAATTGGAATATGCTAATGAATAAGGCTATTCCAAGCGCAATCGCGGTCATCGAGGTTACGGCCACGCGGGCACCCGGCGCTCTTACGGCGGAACAGGGAAATATTCCCGTGACGAACGTCACATCGAAAACCGGGCGCACTTTTTTATCATTCCCCAGGCATCCATTCCTTTTGGGATTCGGCAGGAAGGGGGACGCATGAAAAAAGCGCGACCGATTGATTCGAGCGAACCATTGCTTGAGAGGATATTTGGCAATAGCCCTATGGCGCATTATTCCGACGAACAACTGCACCGGATCATGCAGGACCTTATCGATTCCGATCACAGGCTTCTGGTGGAACTCAACCTCACGGCCTGGCATGAAGCGCACCTGCTTAGAAACGGCAAACGGATTTAGGTCTATCGCCTCCCCGCTGCGACTGTCCTCCCTTACCTCCTAAACCCATAATCCGCGATCAAGATTTTTGTTTGCCTGTATAATTGGGCTATTCCAGAGGGACACGCTATGGCGGAAATTTATGACGTATCCATCAAGTTGATCGGCAACCGGCAACCCTGCCACAACGGACACCAAATCGGCGATGCATGGATGCTCGGGGACAAAACGCCCGGGGGCATCTGCTGGGCGGCCTATAATTCCATCTTCCCTTTCGCGCTCGTGCTCAAGCACGGCGGCTCGTTTCCCTGGCAGAGCGATCCGAATGTCATGACAGTGTCCTGCCCGGATTGCGAAGTGGTCAATGTCTTCGAATTAAGGCGCGTACCGAGAAAAGGTTTCTAGCCTCAGGTAAAGCCGCAGCTTCAGGCCGTAAATAACCAGCGTGCCTCGGCGCCTTTGTCAGACGTGCGTCAGCGTTGCCAAATGCTGTGGGCGCAAAACTCCTTGCAGCAAGGCCTACAGCAAGGCCTTCGGAGCCCTACGGCCTATTCCCGGATTCCGGGCCCTGGCATCACCGCTTTTATTGCGTATCCCAAACGGACGGATTTCTATTTCGGCGCGTCCAGGCCCCATTCTTTGAAATACTGCTTATAGAAAGGCGGTTGCTGGAAATCGCCCTGCAGCTCGCGGCTATAGCTTCGATAGCCCCTTCCCGTTTTCTCGTATTGATACACTCCGTCCATGAATTCTTTCATTTTACCGGCAGGGACCGTGAAAATCATCTCGTCATCCCCGGCGGCCGCTCTCTCGAAATCCCCGGGATCCGGCACGGTTACTTCACAGGTGCCGTTCAATAGAGACGGCACGACGGAGTGCACGCAGGACCAGATCGGGTCGAGGGTGGAGGTAACCCGCTGTCCATTTTTAAGCATGTATGCAGACAGCATATGCCGCAACTGCGAAGGGTTGCAGTAAATCATCGTCAGGTCCGGCGAAAAGCTTGCTTTGTGAAGCGGCGCCATCACCATCCCGGCGTATTTTCCGTGAGGCAAAAGGGCTATTTGGCTGCTGCGTTCCTTCGCCCCTTCCTTGCTTTGAACAAAAGCGGCGCTTCCCGAGCCTTCCAGAAAATCCTTGGGAGGCTCCACCAGCCCATAGGCGATGATCGGCTCGAAACACCAGTGGTCTTCTTTGAACATTGCCAGCATGGTGCCGCGCCGCCTTACGATGCCAAAAGCCTGGCAGGCGGCATAGTGCGTTCCGCGGTCTTTTTTGGGCCTCACGGCGCCCTTCGGGATTTCGCTTTCATTCTTCAGCATTTTTATGGCGATCGGATAGGTTCTCAGCACCAGCATATTCAGGAGGTCCGAACCGTACGTGTTCATCGTCTCCACGGGGGCTGCGGGTTGGTCCGCCGGTTCCGCGGCTGCGGCATGAGCGATACCCCCAAAACCCGTCGATCCTGCTACTGCGGCTGCGGCTGCGCTTGCGACAAAATTCCTTCGTGTCAGTCCCTGCGGCGCTGGCTTTATGGTGCACATCATCGTTTCTCCTTTATAATTCATAATGCCTTCATAACTCGAATAGCTGATATTGCCTCATGCATACCGGCATGGCTGACGCCAGCTTAGCACAAAAAGCAGCGGGGCCGCATCCCCACTGTCCGTTTTTGCAGAATACCCGGGAAAAAATCCTGCCTTTTGCGGCGCCTCGCGCGGCCTTTTCGCGTCAAGCGCACTTTTCTACATAATCTGTACCGGTTCGACCTATAATGAGGCTTTGCGGATGCCGGCCCCTCGAAGGGGTTGGATCCCCACCGATAAAAGACAAAGCCTATTTCCTATGAGGCCAAAATCCTTACAGGTTTTTGAACCTCGGAAGGTCGAATAAAACGGATGGGGCCTTCAGGGTACGGCACGGTGGATGGCTGGACCGCTTCCCCGCGCCTGTCCCCATTTCTGGAAATCAGGTATACTGAATGCACAGGCGGTGCGAATGGGCGAGTACGAGGGAGTAGATTTCTACCGGACCAACGCTCTTCTTTCAGACGACGAACGGAAGCTCAGGGATCAAGTCCGGAACTGGGTAAGCCGCCGGGCGGACCCTATCCTGGGGGAGCACTTCGAGCAGGCCGCCTTCCCGATGCATCTTGTTCCCGAGATGGCCGGACTGCATGCATTTGGCTCCAGCCTGCCCGAGGAATACGGCGGCGCCGCAACGTCCAGCGTCGGAAGCGGGCTGATCATGCAGGAACTCGAGCGGGGCGACAGCAGCCTGCGAAGTTTCGCGTCGGTACAGGGATCCTTGGTCATGTATTCGATATTCGCTTTTGGGTCGGAACAGCAAAAACGATTCTGGCTCCCTAAGCTCGCCAGGGGTGAAAGGATCGGGTGCTTTGGATTGACCGAACCGGATTCCGGCTCCAACCCCGCAAACATGCAGACGCGTGCAATCCCAAAAGGCGGCCGCTGGATTCTGAACGGCACAAAGTCATGGATCACCAACGGAAGCATTGCGGACGTAGCGGTAATATGGGCGAAAACCGATACAGGAATCAGGGGCTTTCTCCTGGAAAAAGGCACCGGCGGCTTCTCTTCCGGCAATATCGAACATAAGATATCGCTGAGAATTTCCATCACATCGTGGCTTGCGATGGACGAGTGCGCCATTCCGGAGGAGAATCTGCTGCCGAAATCCAGCGGTCTCGGTTCGGTCTTCGCATGTCTGAATGAGGCTCGATACGGCGTTGCCTGGGGAACCCTGGGGGCTGCGATGTCTTGTTACCACGCGGCTCTGGAATACTCAAAATCCAGATCGCAGTTCGGCCGTCCGATCGGAAGCTTCCAGCTTGTCCAGGAAAAACTGGTCTATATGTTGACTGAAATTACCAAGGGCCAACTGCTGGCCCTGCATCTGGGCAGGCTGAAGGATTCGGGGAATGCGGACTATAGCCAGATATCCCTCGCCAAACGCAACAATACCGCGATCGCCCTTGAAGTTGCGCGTCTGGCGCGCGATGTTCTGGGCGCGAACGGAATAACTCTGGGATTCCCCGTCATCCGTCACATGTGCAATCTCGAAGCCGTGAAAACCTACGAAGGAACGGACAGTATTCACGCATTGATTCTTGGCCAGGCCATAACGGGACTTCCTGCATTCCGAACCGGGTTCCGGCACGATGCGTGCCGTCCTGAAGCAGGCGACCCATCACATTCCTGAGGACGCTTTGCGTCCGCATTTTTGCGCACATTCAGAATCCGGCAGGCGTTTATCCCGGCCGCCGGATGCCTTCCAGACTGTTTCCGAAAAGAGGCCTTATGCGGCTTTCGGACATCCGCCGTTGCCGATTTGTTTATAACAGCTTGATTTTACAATAGTTTGGAGGCTTTGGATCCAGATTTTATTTACACCGAGGGTGCAGCATTCTCAAGGTATCTGCAGGATAAGAACAATGCATCCGTGCAAAAAAACACCATCCGACGACCGCGTCCGCATGGACCTTCGCCTGCGCATCCACGCGAACGAAGACGGCTTTCAAGGAATCACGGGTTGGAATAATTTCACCCTGTCCCACACAGCTATTTTCATTGAAATATCGCCACAGCAATATTATCTTAGCCGCATGTAAAAAAACTGCATTCCGGCCAACACCCTTTGTGCAAAGGACTAGATATGAGACTTCATGAATACGAGGCGTTGGATATTTTCGAGCAGAATGGGATTCCTGTGCCGCGTCGTGGGATTGCCTCCACTCCGCAAGAAGCCCTTCAGGTTGCAGGCGAGATCGGTTACCCCGTCATGTTGAAAGCCCAAGTCCTTGTCGGCGGCCGCGGTCTCGCAGGCGGCATCAAATCCGCTTCCACATCGGAGGAATTGGAAAAGGCAGCGAAATCCCTGTTCGCATCTGAAATCAAAGGGCTGCCGGTACGCCAGCTTCTGATCTGCGAGAAGGTGGAAGTTGCAAAGGAGCTGTATCTGGGGTTCACGGTCGATGGCTATCTGGGCAAGCCGGTCATTGTCGTCAGCACGGAAGGTGGCGTGCTGATCGAGCAAACAGCCAAGACAGCGCCGGAAAAAATCTCCTCATTCCATATCGAACCGCCTTTCACGCTGTATCCCTACCAGGCCCGCTCTCTCCTAAGGAGACTCCCTATCCAACAACCGCTCCTTGCAGCCTGGGCGGATATCATCGTCAAGCTGTTCAACGTGGTGATGAACTACGAAGCCCTGATTTGCGAGATCAATCCGCTGGTTGTCCGTCCTAACGGCGAACTGATCGCCGTGGACGCCGTGCTGGAAGTGGATGATTCGGCCATATCCAGGGTGGGAGCGCGTTTCTCCCTGCCCAATCGTCTCGATAGAATCGATAACGCCCTCGAGCGCAGAGGAAAGGAAATAGGATCCACCTATGTGGACCTTGACGGGGATATCGGGCTGATTGCTTCAGGCGCCGGACTCGGCATGGTCTCCATGGACGTCATCGGCGATAACATGAAGCCTGCCAACTTTCTTGAGACGGGCGGCGGCATAACCGCGGATCTGCTCTACAAATGCATGGAGCTCATCATGATGAAACCCGGCTTACGGGCGATATTCATCAACGTCTACGGCGGCATCAATCCTATCCACGAAGGCGCGAAAGGAGTTGTGCGGTATATAAAAGAACATGACTTGAAGATACCCATTGTTGCAAAGGCTCTGGGCAACCGCCAGGAGGAAACATGGGATATTTTGCGATCCGGCGGCGTTCATGTGGTAACGGAAGTGGCGACGGAAAAGGCGATAGAACGCTTATATGAACTAGTGGGGCGAGGTTAGCGATGAGCATATTAATGAACGAAGCAACACGTGTCATCGTACAGGGTATCACCGGTCGCATCGGAAGCATGCAGGCTCATTGGATGCTGGAGTACGGCACGAAAGTGGTCGGCGGGATCACGCCGGGCAAAGGGGGAACCATTGTGGAGGGGGTTCCCGTTTTTGACAGCGTCGGGGAGGCGGTCAAGGAGACAGGGGCGAACGCATCCGTATTTTTTGTCCCCGCAGCCTTCGTCCTCGACGCCTTCATGGAAACCGTCGACGCAGGAATCCAATTGATTATCTGCGTGCCCGAGCATATTCCTGTCCTGGATGTCATGAAGATGCGCCATTATGCAATCGAAAAAGGCGTTTTCGCCCTTGGTCCGACAACCCCGGGCATCCTCGTTCCGGGCATAGGAAAGATGGGTATCATGCCGGCGTCCATGTTCAAACCGGGCCGTGTCGGGATTATCTCCAGAAGCGGTACGCTGTCCTATGAGCTGGCGGGCCTTCTCTCGGAAATCAACGTGGGACAGAGCACGGTTGTCGGCATGGGAGCGGACCCGGTCGTATTGAGGAACCTCGAAGATATTCTTGCGCTCTTCGAGCAGGATAAGGGAACGGACGCGGTGATCATAGTCGGAGAAGTCGGCGGCGACCAGGAAGAAAAAGCCGCCGGATTCATCGCGAAGATGACCAAGCCTGTGGCCGTTTACATTGCCGGGCGCTATTCCCCCCAGGGGAAACGGATGGGGCATGCCGGAGCCATTGTACGAGGAGAAGCGGGAACCGTTGCGGGCAAGCATAAAGCCATGAAAGCGGCAGGCGCGACCATCCTTGAATCTCCGGTCTACGCCAAGGACTGGGCGGCCAAGCACCACCTGAAATAGCATCCGTCCCGGCATCCGGTTTTCTGCATTCCGGATTAGGGGAAACCTTTATCCAATTATGGCTTGCCCGATGGGGACGAATCCGGAAGCCCGTCCTATCGGGGCAAAACTCCGGCCTTTTTTTCCGAACGGGTTTTGGAATGAACCGGATGTATCCTGAAATCGCCGACAAACTGATCTCGCCGGAAGCGGCGGTGCAAAAGTTCATCAGGAAAGGCTGTCAGCTCGCCATCGGCGGATTTACGATAAACCGCAATCCTATGGCGTTGATCTATGAGATCGTGCGCCAGGGAATCCGGGATCTGCATCTGGTCTGCCATTCCAACGGCCAGGGCCTGGACGTGCTGATCGGCGCCGGCTGCGTTAAAAGACTGGAGATCGCCTACGGCGGCAACGGCCGTTACGCTCCCACCTGTATCCGTTTTAAAAAGGCGATCGAGCAGGGAGACATTGAATTCGAGGACTACTCGAACTTCCAAATGAGCCTGCGGTTCCTGGCCGGCAGTTTGAGCATTCCCTTCATTTCCACCAAGTCCGGCTTAGGTTCCGATATTCTGCGGCAGGAGGGCTTTTCGGCCGCCACTCGCGGCGAACCCAAAGTCGCCAACAAGAAATACGCAATCCTGCAGAATCCATTCAATGAGAAGGAGGACACGGTCGTGCTCCTTCCGGCTTTAACGCCGGATGTGGCCCTGATACACGCCCAGTATGTCGGCGAAGATGGGACGGTGCGCATCAAGGGGCTGACCTTCGCCGACCTGGAACAAGCCAAGGCGGCCGATGTGGTGATCGTCAGTTGCGAAGCCATTCTGCCGCGCTCCTCGATCCGTTCCGATCCGGACCAGAACAGCCTTCCCGGCTTTTTGGTGGATGCGATCGTGCCCCTCCCCCATGGCGCGCATCCCACGGCCTGCTTCGGTTTCTATGATTACGATCCCCGGCATCTGAATCTCTACAAAAAAGCGGCGGCAGACGACGCCTTATTTCAGGCCTATCTCGCGGAGTGGATTTACGGAGTCGCGTCCCACGATCGCTATCTCGATAAGACCGGCGCCGACCAGCTGGCGAAAATCAAGGCAGATCCCATTTTGGGCTATGCCAAAGGGTTGGATCGGAAGTAACAATTTATGGGATCCTGAAAACAAATGACCACCGCGGGACCTTACACGCAAAACGAAATCATGGCCATCAGCGCCGGCAGGCTTATTCAAAACAACGACATCGTTTTTGCCGGTACCGGCGTTTCCATGTTGGCAGCTACGGTCGCGAAAAGGATATTTGCTCCCAGGGCCGTCGTGTTCTTTGAAACCGGCGGCATCGATCCTGCGTTGGAAGAGATTCCCATGGCCGTTGCCGATGCGCGGGTGATGAGCGGCACCGCCCTGAATTCCGGTTTGATCGAGGCTTTCTCCATTGTCGGGCATCGCAAGCTTCACACCGTTGCGTTCCTGGGCGCGGCCCAGATCGACAAGTTCGGCAATCTCAATACGACCTGCATCGAAAATTACCGGCGGCCCAAATCCCGCTTCTCGGGCAGCGGGGGAGGCAGCGATGTGGCCGCTTTGGCTTCCGGCGTGATCGCATTCATGCAGCACGAACCCCGGCGCTTTGTGAAACGATTGGATTATCTCACCAGCGTCGGCTGGTATGAGGGAGGCGACTCACGGACAAGATTGGGCCTGGAGCGCGGCGGCGTCCTGGCGGCGGTCACCAACCTGGGAATCATGAAATTCGACGACCGCACCAAGGAGATGTATGCCGCGGAGTTTTATCCGGGCGTCGAGCCGTCACGGATCCGGGAATGCACGGGATTCGAGATCGACATTTCCCGGGCACGGGAATCCATCCCCCCTCAGGCCGAAGAGCTGCGGATTCTTCGTGAAGAAGTGGACCCTCAAAAGCTGATCCTGTAAAAGGAACGGGCGCTTACGGCTTCCCGGGCAAAGGCCATTCCCCTCGCTCTTTAAGGACTTCCCGATAAACGGAAAGGGCTTCGTTGACGGAGGGCATGCCCGCGTAGGGTGCCAGCTGAAAAAATATCTCGGTCAGTTTGTTCGGATCGCAGCCGACATTTAAGGCGGCGTTGATGTGCAGCTTCAATTCATCCCTCGCTCTCAGGGCCGCAAGCATGGCGCAGGCCGCCATCTGTCTTTCAGGCAACGTGAGAACCGTTCGCGAATACAGGTTGCCTGTAATGAATTTGGAGAAATCGCCGGCAAGATCCTTATCGAACTCGCGCCATCTCAAATAGGGCGGATCCATCCTGATTCCTTTGCCGAAGAGCTTGCTCGCCGTTTCCTGTGTCCTTTTTTTAATTATGGCATCGTCCAAAGGACCCATCCTTTCTACTCTTGGAACATCTTGCCGGGATTCAGGATGTTTAATGGATCGAGCGCCTGCTTGATGCGCCGCTGCACTTCGACCGACACGGGACCCAGGGCCTGCTCGAAGTAGGGGCGCTTGAGGACGCCGACTCCATGCTCGCCCGAAAGGGTTCCGCCCACGGCAAGCGCGGCGCCGAAGACCTCCTTCACCATCTGTTCGACCTTCTCCCATTCCTCCTTTTTGCGCTTGTCGAAAAGGATGTTGGGATGCAGGTTGCCGTCGCCCGCATGTCCGAAAATCACGATCGGCAGCCCATATTTTGCGCTGATCTCACGCAGACGTTGCACCACTTCAGGGATCGCGCTGCGCGGCACCGTAATGTCCTCTCCCAGCTTGTTCGGCGCCTTGCGCGCCAGTGACGGAGACATGGAGCGGCGCGCTTTCCAAAGGCCCGCCCTTTCCGATTCGTTCTGCGCGACTTTTACGGAGCGAGCGCCGTTTTCTTTACAAATCCTGCCCGCGACCTCGACCTCTCTCATAACCGTCGGCTCGTCCGATCCGTCCGTTTCTATAATCAGCGAAGCTTCGACATCCGTCGTCAATCCGAGATGCAGGGCTTCCTCGATGCAGACGATCGCGGTCCGGTCCATCAGTTCCAGACTGGCGGGCACAATCCCTTCCGCAAGAATGGCGTTCACCGTGCGGGATGCATTGGCCAGGGAATCGAATTCGGCCAGGGCGGTCTTTGCGAATCGGGGACGCGCGACGAGCCGCAGAAGCGCTTCCGTAATGAGGCCGAGGGTCCCTTCCGAGGAAGTGAACAGCCCGTTCAGATTGTAGCCCGTCACATCCTTAATGGGCTTCCCGCCGGTCTTCAGCACCTTGCCGTCCGCGAGCACCACGGTCAGGCCCAAAACATAGTTGCCGGTAACGCCGTATTTCAGGCAGCGCGGCCCGCCCGCGTTGCATGCGATATTGCCCCCGACAGTGGAATGCCGGATGCTCGAAGGATCGGGCGGATAAAAAAGGCCGATTTTTTCAACCTCGGACTGAAGATCGGCGGTAACGACTCCGGCCTGCGCCAGGACGGTCGAATTCCCGGTATCGATTTCCAGGATCCGGTTCATCCGCGTAAAACAGATAACGATGCCGCCGGCTCGAACGGGAATGGATCCCGCGGCAAGACCGGAGCCCATTCCCCGGGCAATGAGCGGGATGCGCGCTTCCGCGGCCAACTTGACGATTTCCGATGTCTGTTCGGTCGTCTCCGGCAGCACCACGACTTCGGGAACGCCTTCCGCAAAAGTGCCGTCATAGCCGTAGACGGCAAGATCCTCCGTTGTGCAGAGCACGCCGTCCTTGCCGGCGATCCGGGTGAGATTATCAATAATCTTATTTTCCATCCGCTCCCCCATAAGCTTCGTCTAAAAGCGTCACCGGGTGCACGACACGCACGGGCATGCCGCGCCGCTTCAGCCCCGTGTTCAATTGCATCTGGCAGCCGGGGCAGCCGGACGCGAGAATCTGCGCTTTCGTTTCGGCGACATGATCCAGTTTCCGTCCGAGCACCTTCCAGGACGTATCGTAATGGGTTATCAACTGGCTCCCCGCCGAGCCGCAGCACCAGTCTGATTCCTTCAGTTCGACGAATTCCAGGCCGTCGATCAGGGACAGGATCTTCCGGGGCTCTTTCCACACCTGCTGTCCGCGGCGAAGATGACAGGGATCGTGATAGGTGACCTTGGCCTCGATGCGCCCGGCAGGCTTCACCAGCGGAATCTCCGATAGGAACTCGCTTATGTCGCGCACCTTCCGCCCGAACGCCTCGGCGCGCGCGGCCCATTCGGGATCCCCGGCGAGTATCGCGCCGTATTCCTTCAAGGTCGAACCGCACGTGGCGCAATCGGTAATGATGGAATCCACGTTGCAGCGCTCGAAAACCGCAATATTGTGCCGGGCTTGTTTCTCGACAAGGTCCATACGCCCGTAGCCGCGCGCCGGCATGCCGCAGCATTCGATTTCCTTCGGCGTAATTACCGTGCATCCGTTGCGGGCAAGAACGCGCAGCGTTGCGGCGCTCTGCTCGGCGAAGAGCAGACTCTGGGCGCAGCCGAGGAAAAAGCCGACCCGATAGCGCTCTTCCCCATAGGCCGGAGTTGTCTCCGGAAGAATACGGCGCAAGGGGCGCTGCGGCAGCCGCGGCAGCATCGCTTCCAGGTCGCGCATCCTGCCTGGCAGCAGCCGGTTCAATCCCAGCCAATACACAAGGCGGCGAATCCCGAGCTTTTCATAGAGCCGCAGCGGCCAGGTCGCCATCTCCATCCGGCCGGCATGAGAGACCAGTCCTCCGAAAAGCCATTGTTTCCATTTTGCCGGACGGATCTGCTCCTGGACGTGTCGCATCGAGAGCGCCAGATCGGCCGGATGGATTCCGACCGGGCAGAGATCGTTGCAGGCCATGCAGGCGAAACAACCGTACATTTGCTCGACGAGGTTGGGGCTCAGTTCGAGTTGCCCTTCAAGGTTCTTGCGCGCAAGCGCAACGCGCCCGCGCGGAGAGGCGGTTTCCTTGAGGTATTCCCGATAGGTCGGGCAGACCGCGAGGCACAATCCGCACCGGATGCAGTTGAGATACTTGGATTCTTCAGGTTTTATCAGGTTCAAGCTCTGCGGCCTCACACAAAAATAGGTTGTCGGTTGCAGGCTGCAGGCTGCGTCCGAACATCCTGGGACCTGCGTCCTGGAACATTTTCCCGCCCTTTATTCATGAACAACGGGAAGGGTCAGAAGCGCATGCGGCACAATCAGCACATCGCACGCCGGGCCCCGGTCTTTGGCAGCCATCTGAATGGCTTCGTCCATGGTTGCGGCCGGAATCATCTTGCAGGCGGCAACGATATGCGGGCATTCGCTGGCCACAACAATCACCTTGCATTGCTCCAGCACTTTGGCAAGGACAAACGCCCGCTGCTGCCCCGGAGGGAATCCGTTCTTCCTCCCGTCTTCCAGGATCGATCGCACGTCCGGCATATCGCGCATGGCCGAAAGGAACCGCTGCTCCCCGACGCCTTCGCCCGCGCCTTCCTGACAGCGCGCGGGAATGATGAAATAGCCGCCGGGACGAACGACGCAGGTCGGAGCGAAAAACAAATACGTCGGCGCGCGGCTCGCCTGGTAAAGATTGCTGTCTTTCGGAAAACCGACTCCGCCAATGGCAATATCATATTGATGCGGTATGGGCACTTCATAGACCGAGCGCGCGAAAGCGACCAAATCCAGAAAAGCTTTTTCCGGGTCCCCGGCCGTCACCCTCAAAAGCCGTTTGTCGTCATCCAGCACCACATTCAGGATGAACCGGAGACCTTCGCGGAGTGCGGCTTCGGTAACGGCTTCATGGAACGGATTCCCTTCGATGCGACCCAGCCGCGTCCCGGGATGGTCCACGAACGCGGGACCATGGGAATAGGCGATCAAATTCTCGCCGGCCGCTCCGACCGACAGCGTCTTCCGGCCTCCGGAATAGCCGCCGTATTGATGGGGCTCCACGATGCCCGTGGCGATGACCAGGTCGGCTTCGACGACAGACCGATGAGCCGAAACCGGCACGCCGCCGGCAGTCTTTCCAAGGTCCACCAAAGCCTCGGGATTCTGCGGTTCATTATCGATCACTCGATAATGGGACACGACATCGGCCCCAAGCTTCGCGACCTTTTCCGCATGGGTCGAGGGCCGATGCATCCCAATGCCGCATAACAGCGTGATATCTTCATTTCGCACCCCTGCGGATTTCAATTCCTCAAGAATAGGCGGCACGAGCAGGGAATCCGGACACGAACGAGTGATGTCCGTAAAAACGATGCAGACGCGATTTCCGGGCCGGGCTATGTTGCGCAAGGGAAGAGAGCCGATGGGATGATCCAGGGCCTCTTTTACCGCGGCTTTTGCGTCTTTGACCGGAGGAACGGGTTTGGAAACTGCCTGGTCGACCCGCATTCCCGATGGCAGCGAAAACTGCAATGCTTCTTTTCCGTAGGGCACGCTATACATTTTTCGATGACCCCCAAGAGGATGCTTCTACCAATGGTTTCAGATTCATGGTATGCAGCAGAATAAATCCCTTAAAATGTTTTGTCAATTCAGGACATCATCATGACGCAAATTGCCTATTGAATCCGCGGACCCGCCTCTCGACCCGTCCCTTCACGCGGCTCTGTAAATGGATTTCCAGGTTCTATCCAGCCCTGGGAAATTGTGCGGTACGGAATATTTTCTTCATGTCTGCGGCAATCATTGAGGTTGAATAAAGGGATCGATTTATATTAGAGTCAAAAAAAACAGAAATGCACACTCCAATTGCCAAGGAGCAGGATTCATGGATTTTACATTAAACGAAGAAATGCAGATGCTACGGGATACGGCCAGGGATTTTGCGGCAGATAAAATTGCGCCATTTGCCGATGAATGGGATGAAAAGCATTATTTCCCCTACAAAGAAGCCATGAAGCCGATGGCGGATCTGGGGTTTTTCGGCACTGTAATTCCTGAAAAATATGGCGGGAATGAAATGGGTTGGCTGGCCGCCATGATATTAACGGAAGAGATTGCCAGGGCCTCCAGTTCCCTTCGGGTTCAGATCAACATGCAGGAACTGGGGTGCGCCTTCACCATCTTCCGGTACGGCACGGATGAACTGAAGGAGAAATATATTTCCAAACTGGTATCGGCAGATTATATCGGGGGCTTTGCCATTACAGAACCCAACGCCGGTTCCGATGTGATGGCCATGAAATCCACAGCGGAAGACAAGGGCGATCACTGGCTCCTGAACGGGAGCAAGACATGGATCTCCAACGCCACCGTTGCGGATGTCCTCATCTACTACGCATACACGGACCGCGAAGCCAAGGGCAGAGGCCTTTCAGCCTTTGTCATCGAGCCGAAAAACCTTAACGGCATCACTACAACCGACCTGGATAAGCTCGGCTCCCGATCGTCGCCAACCGGCGAGATCATCCTTGAAAATACAAAGGTGCCGAAGGGCAATCTGCTTGGAAAGCCGGGGGACGGCGCCAAGATCGTGTTCGGGTCCCTGAACCAGACACGTCTTTCGGCTGCTGCCGGCGGAATCGGCGTGGCTCAGGCATGCCTGGATGCTGCGACCGCCTACTGCAAGGAGCGCGAGCAGTTCGGCGCCGCCATAGGCAACTTTCAGATGAACCAGGACATGATCGCCCAGGTCGCCTGCGAACTGGAGGCGGCGCGGCTCATGGTCTATAAAGCGGCATGCCAGAAAGACAAGGGAGAGATCGGCAACACCCTCGAGGTTGCGATGGCGAAATACCTGGCCGGAGAGATAGCCGTCAAGGCATCCCAGTATGCCATGAAGATGCTCGGCGCGTACGGCTACTCGACGGAATATCCGGTTGCAAGATATTATCGGGACGCCCCCACCTATCAGCTTGTGGAAGGCTCATCCAATGTGTGTAAGATGATAACGGCTCTCGACCAACTGGACATCCGGAAAGCCAACAGGTAACAAAGAGGAAATAAAAAAGCGAACCGCAGAAAACAGACCGGCGCCGTCACTTCGGACTTCACCAGCCTGCGGTTCGCTTTTGCTTTTGCAGCTGAGAACAGGATGCCTTAAACCTTAATGCCGGCCAGCTTCTTTGCCAGCACCTTCTTGGCGTCGATATTGGCGTTGCGAAGGATGGTCATACGATGGGTTTCAGGCGACCCTGCACCGTGAATATTGGACACAATATCACGGCTCTCGAAGGCCAGCTTCTCAATAAGCCTGAAAATTCGGATTCTATCCTCCGTGGAAACGCCTTCGATGCCCTTGAGATATTTTTTCAGCATCGGGCCGATTTCGGGATTTTCGAAGTCCTTATCGGAGGGCAGATCTGTAGTCATTCCACCGGCAATCTCGATCATCATCCGGATGACTTCAGCCAGCTCCTTGCCCTCATACAGCTTGGAGGTATTGGACAGCACGGGGTCTACGGCATAAATGCCTGAAGGCGTCTTTTCGGATTCAACGGAAGCCGCTATGGAACAGCCGTAGATGGCCTGGATGACCTTAAGCATTTCGGCGTATTTGTTCTTGATATGGGATATGTCGGCCAGTCCGTTATATTCGGCGGCAGTAGCCGCAGCGCCGATCAAAACGTCGCCCACTCCGCACTTGCAGCCTCCATGAGAATGGCGATGAAAGTTGCCGAAGTGGCGCACCATCTCACCCGCAAATTCATATTCGCCGCAAAGGAACACGCTTTCCCAGGGCACGAACACATTATCAAAGATAACCATAGGCGAGGTTTTGCCAAACTCGACGTTGCCCATATCGCATTCCTGCAGAGGCTGGGCCTCGAGCGTTCCCCTGCCGTAAACATGGATTAAACCCTTAACATCATTGGGAACTGCAAAGCAGACGGCGTAATCTTTGTCGTCCGCGCGCATTTCCCGGGTGGGCACGACAAGCGCCCAATGGGCGCACATGGATCCGGTCTGATGTATCTTGGCTCCGCGCACAACAATTCCGTCCTTGTTTCTGTCCACTATGTGCAGGTACATGTCCGGGTCTTTCTGCTGGGAGGGTCTGAGCGAACGGTCTCCCTTGACGTCCGTCACTCCGGAGAAGACGACAAAATCATTCCGCTGTATCATCTTGATAAATTCCAGCAGGCGCGGATAGTACTCCGTTCCATGTTTTTTGTCGCAATTATAGGTTTCTATCGCGACTGAATTGATGGCGTCCATGCCGGTGCAGCGCATATAGCAGCCGCCGACTCTCTGTGACAGGAATTTCAGCATCCTAACCTTGGCAATCAGATCGTCCGGGCTTCTGTAAAAATTGGTGAAACGGCAGACGTCTTCATTGACAAGATCGGATTTGGTAACCAGAAATTTCCTTCCTTCCGGGTCGTTTTCCATCCTGTACGTTTCGGCAACGGCGGCCGTCATATGCTTGACCAGCGGGTGATCCGTCGGGCGTTCCACCTTCTGCCCGAGGATATATGCCGTAGGGTGCAGATCTTTAAGCGATTCGTAGTACTGCTCCGGTGTTTTTATGGCCATTTTGTCCCTCCTAATCCATGCAGCGGTGATTGTTTTGCAGGCCAGCCCGGCGCTCATTTTTGAATCGCAGCCCCGGAAGCCGAATCCTGCGGCAAACGCGCAGAACCAAACCGAAAGATAATCCCCAAAAATCGGTTTATCAGTACCTAAGCATGTATATTTTCTTCCCTCTTATCGGTTACCGATATTGGTTACCATAACCATAAAATACCCCGTGCATCATGTCAACAAGAATATTTGTCCGGGGTTGCCGGCGTCTCGCCTGATATCGTCAGCTTTTGAGGCAGGAGGACTGCAAGGAGTGCCGGGGATCGGGCCGAGCGGCAAAAGCAAGCGCTGAAATGCTGGAAAGAACCCGTAGGGCAGAAAAAAGGCCGCCCCGAAGAGCGGCCCATTGGAAGGCACCCATGCTCTGGATGGAAAAACTAGTTTCCCCTGCGCCGGCAACTCATGGCCAACGCCCCCAAGCCGATGCACAGAAGCGCGAGGGTGGACGGTTCGGGAATAGGCGCAGCCCCCGCATTGTCGACAAGCATATAGGATGTTGCGGCTGTATCGTACTCATCAACGGCTCCAATGGTCAGCCGATACTCTCCTGCCGTAGAAAACTCCCAGGTATACCAGCCATCCGTATAGTCTGTTGCACGCCATCCAAAACCGGGCAGATCGTCATCTCCGATCATATAAAAATCAATCAAGGACCCTCCGGGCCCCGTTAGCAGAATAAACCCTCCCGAATCGCCATTCACAAAATCACCGCTGTTCGTGGCAAATTCATATCGGATGGAAAGAGTTTCGCCCACGCTTGCGGTGAATGTCTGTCCCAAAGCGGATCCCCGGATTTCAGCTGCTTCTTCCGGCGGAATCAAAGCCGAAATATCCGCCAAATTGGCAAAAGTGGCCAGGTCACCGCCCGAATCTGCATATAAGGGCACGGCCGTTGTGGCACCCATCCCGGCCATGGTGTATCCCTGATAAATGCCCGAAAAAGGAGGAAGGGTTAGAGGGCCGGCCGTGACATCTCCCTGATAGTCGGCAGAGCCGATAGAAGTCCATGGAGATAATCCCGATTCAAATCCGGCGTTGCTCAGCGTATCGGCGAAGGCGACGGGATAAAGCAGAAAGCAAACAAGCAGTGCTCGAAAGCCTGTAAGCATCATCTTCATGACACACCTCCATATTATCAGGAAACAAGCAAAAAGGATTCCACGATGGAAAAGCCGAATCCCAGGCTTTGGGTGACTGGCTGCATTTATTGATGATGCAACTAATAATAATTTTTACAGGCGATGAAAATGCTCCTTGATCGCCATGCTGGATATCTCTCAAAGTGTATGAAAGTTTTACGGGAAATTCTGAAAGTGAGAGTCAAAACCTGGCTATCCAATGGCTGCGGCACGAAATACCCTAAGCGGATCTTAATCTTTGAACTGTAAAATTCTCCGACACTTCCGGCACCCTAACACCCGAGCCTTTGAAGCCAAATCCCGGGAGGAAAACACAAGGGGAAAACGCAATGAAGCCTTTTCGGCAGTTGAAGGCAGTCACCTCCGGCAAAGCCGGAAACCTGAGAACCGGGGGCGGACGGACCCTCCTGTTCCCGGCCATCGCCGTGTCTTTCTTCTATTTCCTGCTATAACTGCAAACCGAAGGACCTTTGAGACGCTCAGGACCCGGACGCGTGTCGGCGCACCCTACCGCATTCCTTTGGATAATTCCCTGATTTGGTTTATAAACACAGAGGAAGCGAAAACGCAGAAATCCATTTACCATCAGACAGGGAGGACTCGCCATGTTTGTGCAACAGTTTTTCGTCAAAGGGCTGGCTCACAGTTCCTATCTGCTCGGGGGCGCCAATAGCTGCGCCATCGTGGATCCGCGGCGCGACGTAGACGTTTACATCGACGCGGCGAAAGACATGGGAATGAAGATCACGCATATTCTGGAAACGCACCTGCACGCCGACTTCATCTCGGGGCATCTCGACCTTGCCGAAAAAACCGGCGCCGTGATCGTGGCTCCCAGGTCGGCGAAATGCCGGTTCAGGCACAAGGCTGTCGGCGAGGGAGATACGTTTCAGATCGAGGACATGCACTTCCGCGTCGTCGAAACGCCCGGGCATACGCCCGAGCACATCAGCTACATCGTCACCGACAGGAGCCGCGGCGGCGATCCTGTGGCCGTCTTTTGCGGTGATACGCTGTTTGTGGGGGATGTGGGCCGGCCGGACCTGTTTCCGGGCAGAGCCCGCGAGCTCGCCGACAAGCTGTATGACAGCCTGCACAAAAAGCTGCTGACCCTGCCGGATTTCTGCGATGTCTACCCGGCGCACGGCGCCGGCTCGCTGTGCGGCCGCGCGATGGGCGCCAAACGCGCCACGACGATCGGCTACGAGCGGAAATACAACGCGGCGCTGCAGATCCATGACCGGGAGGCCTTCATCCGGTCGCTGACCACCGACATGCCCGCGGCTCCCGATCATTTCAGCCGGTGCAGCGCCATCAACGGCAAAGGCCCGGCCCTGGTGCGCGAACTGCCGTCGCCGGCGTCCCTGAGCCCGTCCGAATTCCGGAAGGCGGCCGGCAAGAAGAACACGATCATCCTGGATATCCGGAGCTACGAAGCGTTCGGCGGCCAGCACGTCCCGGGATCGTTCCACATAGACTTCGGCGGCAACTTCTCCACCTTCGCCGGATGGATCCTGCCTCCCGATCAGAACATGCTGCTGGTAGCGGACTCCTTCGCCGAGGCGCAGGAAGCCTCAATACTGCTAAAGCGCGTCGGACTCGACAGGACCGTCGGCTACCTGGACGGCGGCATGTATGCCTGGGCCAAGGAGGGACTCCCGACCAACCACGTGCCGCAGCTGTCGGCGGAGGAGCTCAACAAAATGATGGAGAAGGGCAAAGAGCTGTTGCTGATCGACGTGAGGGCCGCCGGCGAATTCCAGGCGCGCCACATCGAGGGCGCCGTCAATATTCCCGCGCCCGACCTCCGCACCCGCCGCAAGACGCTGCAGAAATCCAAGCCGGTTGCCCTGATCTGCAGCACGGGCCACCGGTCCAGCCTCGCCGCGGCGCTGCTGAAACAGGGCGGCATCGAGAATGTGTGCAACGTCGCCGGGGGCATGACCGGGTACAGCGCGGCGGGATACAGCGAAGAGTGCCCCATCTGCGTCGCGCCGCACATTCCGAGAATGGACCTGAAATAGGCGCTTTGTCCCTATCGAGAAAGAGACGTTCTACTATACTCCGTATTATTCGTGAAGATCCGCCGCCGCAGATTCTTCATGAATAATGCGGTTCAAGGACAGGAGGTGCGCATGGAGTGGCTTGCGATGGATCGGTGGTCGCCGTACGCCGTCGGCGTCGGCATCGGAGTATTGAGCTGGATCGCGTTTCTGCTCTGCGACAAACCCATCGGGTGCTCGACCGCCTTTACGCGGACCAGCGGCATGATCGAAAAAATCTTCGGGGGCGAGAAAGTCGGGCAGAAACCGTACTACCAGCAGTTCGCCCCGACGATCGACTGGGAGTGGATGCTCGTCATCGGCATCGTTCTGGGAGCTTTCCTATCATCTGTTTTCTCGGGTCAGTTTTCGCTGCAGTGGGTCCCGGCCTTATGGCAGGCGGAAGCCGGGAGCAGCGCCGTGACGCGCCTGGTTGTCGCCCTCGCCGGCGGCATCCTGATGGGCGTGGGCGCCCGCTGGGCCGGGGGGTGCACCAGTGGCCACGGCATCAGCGGGACATTGCAGCTGGCGGTCAGCAGCTGGCTGGCCGCGATGTGCTTCTTCGCAGGGGGGATCCTCACGGCGATGTTCATCTACAGAGTGCTTCTCTGAACGGAAAGGACGCGCGATGCTGAAAAACATACATGCCAATAAGGGGCTGCAGCTGGTCTTGGGACTTCTGATGGGCCTGTGTTTCGGCTTTCTGCTCCAGAAGGGCGGCGTCACGAGATACGACGTCATCATCGGCCAGCTGCTCCTATACGATTTCACCGTCGTCAGGATCATGCTCACGGCTGTCCTCACGGGAATGATCGGCGTTCACGTGCTGCGGAGCATGGGGCTGGCCGAGCTGCACCCGAAACCGGGAGCGGCCGGATCGACCGTCATCGGCGGACTAATCTTCGGCGTCGGCTTCGGCATCCTGGGCTACTGTCCCGGGACCGCCGCAGGCGCCGTCGGCCAGGGATCCCTGGACGCGCTGCTGGGGGGCGTGGCCGGTATTCTGATCGGCGCCGGGATCTTCGCGGCCATCTACCACAAAATACACCGTACCGTCCTGAGCAAGGGGCACTTCGGCGAAATCACGTTGCCGGAATTGCTGAAAGTCAACCCCTGGGTCGTGGTCGCCGTTGTGTCCGCCATAATCGTCGCCCTGCTGCTCTGGATGGAAAAATCGGGGGCCTGACGATGAAGCGAGTCGCAGCTTTGCCTCTCGAATGGCTCTATCGATACCGCAAGGCCGATCTGCCGGCGGACCTCACCGCCGGGCTGACCATCGCCGTCATGCTCGTCCCGCAGGCCATGGCCTACGCGATGCTGGCGGGGCTGCCGCCCGTAATCGGCCTCTATGCGTCCGTCCTTCCCCTGATCGCATACGCGCTGCTAGGCTCGTCCCGCCAGCTGGCGGTAGGGCCGGTGGCGATGATTTCCCTCCTGGTATTCGCCTCCTGCTCCGCCCTGGCGCAGCCCGGCACGGCCGAATATGCATCCCTTGTCCTGCTTCTGACGCTGATGGTCGGCGTGCTGCAGCTGGCCGCCGGCCTGGTCCGGCTCGGATTTCTGATCAATTTCTTCTCGCACGCCGTCATCAGCGGCTTCACCTCGGCCGCAGCTATCGTTATTCTGCTCAGCCAGATAAAACATATCCTGGGCATATCGCTGGGCAACGAGCAATCCGTGTTCGTGCTCGTCGGCGACATTTTCCGGCACGCCGGCAAGACCAACCTCCCGACACTTTCGGTCGGCATTCTCTGCCTGGCCGTGCTGGTTTTCTTCCGCAGGAAGTATCCGCGGTTCCCCTGCGCCATGCTGTTGGTCGTGGCCGGGACTCTGCTGGCCTATGCCGGCCTGGCCGTGCTCGGCGTCAGGACGGTGGGCGACGTGCCGCGGGGACTGCCGCCGCTGTCGGTGCCGCATTGGGACATGGCCTCGGCGCGGGCGCTGCTTCCCTACTCCCTCGTCATCGTTTTTGTGGGCTTCATGGAATCGATTTCGGTGGCCAAATACATCGCGGCCCGTTCGGGCTACAAGATCGACCCGGACCGCGAACTGACAGGACTGGGAGCCGCAAACCTGGTCAGCGCGTTCTTCTCCGGCTATCCGGTCACCGGAGGCCTTTCGCGGACGGCCGTGAATTACCAGGCGGGCGCGCGCACCCAGCTCGCGGCCTTGATTACGGCCGCGGCCATCCTCCTGGTCCTTGCGGCGCTGACCCCGCTTTTCTTTTATCTGCCCAACGCCGTCCTGGGAGCCATCATCGTGGCGGCTGCCGGCGGTCTCATCGATTACAGGGAAGCCCTTCACCTCTTCCGACTGAAAAAGGCCGATGGATGGGTGTTTCTCGTCACCTTCCTATGCACGCTATCCATCGGTCTGGAGCAGGGGCTCCTGATCGGCATGGTTTTTTCGCTGCTCCTTTTCATTTGGAAGAGCGCCCACCCACACACCGCGGAGCTCGGCTACCTCGAAAGCGAGGGGGTTTTCCGGAACGTCAAGCGATATCCGCAGGTCCGGATCTACCCGAACGTGCTGATCCTTCGCGTGGACGCTTCCCTGTATTTCGCCAATATGAAATTTCTCGAAGACCGGCTCGCCGGAGACCTGAACGGCAGGCCCGAGGTCCGGGAGGTCATCATGGACCTTTCCGGCGTCAACGACATCGACGCCGTGTCCATCGACGAGCTGGAGCGCCTGATGGAAGCTTACGCGCACCAGGGCGTGCGCTTTTCCTTCGCCTCCATGAAGGGTCCCGTGCGCGACCTGGTGGCGCACGCCGGCTGGGAACAGAAATACGGCGACCGGTTCCAGCACCTGTCCGTCCGGCACGCCCTGCAGGCTATCGGGCTGGAAACGCTGTAGTTTCATTTTTTCATGCACGAACAGAGCATCGTCCCATCGCTTGTGAGGCTCGCGCCGGGAAATGCCGCGAAGGCCGGCGCCCGCAGGATTGTCAGCACCCGCCTGGTGATCGGAGACTCATCGATGGACGATGCCGTCTGGACGCTTTCATGATCGGGAGGGAGCTGCCGCAGAGGGCGGGTCCCACCCAACAAGGGAGAGTCAATCGGCCTTGACAATCCCCACGGTGGTGCTTAGCATGCAAATATGGGAAAACAAGAAGAACGGAATCCCGTCACCCGGCGCGATGTCATCAGGCTCGCCGGGACGGCCGCGGCCTTCTGTACCTCCTTCGGCTTTATTTATGGCAGCCAGACCGGGAGGGTCGTCCAGGACAAGCACCTCCAGGTCAGGTGGCAACAGGCTGAAATCAAATGGTACGCGGGCAACGAACTCCTGCACTCCGCGGCAATCCCGGCTAAGGTTATGAAGCATCTTGAGTCCGATGTAAATGCAACCGTCGAGGTCAAGCTGTTCCAGGCCGGCCAGTTGTTGAGGAGCCTGGGAACGATCCAGGGCAAGCATTGAAGCCGTGCCTCTTACATTCCACCTCAGCCGCCGGCGCGCCTTCTCTTTTCTGTGCCGCGCGTGCAGTAGCTGCTGCAAGGGCAAGGTTATCATGGCCGGTCCTCATGAGGTTTTGGGGATATCGCGCCTCCTGGGAATAAGTACAACCGAGTTTCTATCCCTGTATTCCGACAACGGCGGCACGACGCTTCGCTCTGATGCGGAAGGCCGCTGCGTCTTTGTAACGGCGTCCGGGTGCAGGATTCATGGCCAAAGGCCTTTGGTGTGCCGGCTTTATCCTCTGGGACGAATGACCGACGAGACGGGTGCCGAGCGATTTGCCCTGTACCCGTTGCAGTCCGAATGCAAGGCCGAAGTCGGCCGCAATGGAACAGTCGAAACCTTCCTCGAATCGCAGGGCGTCGGGCCATATTTGGATTGGTCGCGCCGGTACGGCGAACTCTACCGGCGCATGGTGGGGCTCCTCGAGCGGCTCGCCATCCAAGGCAATGTTGGCAACGCCGCTGGTACGTTCCAGGGGGACCCGCGCGCGGACTCGGGATCCCTTGGGTCGGACCAGGAGATGGACCGCGTACCCTTATCTTTGTGGCAGGACATTGATGCGTCGCTCACAGAATACTGCGCCGCTCATGGTCAAGCGGTTCCAGGAGGCATCGATGATGCGATCGCCCTTCACCTCCAGGCCATTGCCGAATGGCTGGATGATCTGGAATCGCGATGTGGCGAAATTCAGGGCAATCCTGAAGGAACCAAAGAAAAATGAGATTTCCTGAACCGGCATTTCCTGGGATCGGTGCCTATAATGGATGTATGACGCGCTGCCTGAAGTGAAACAGTGCTGTCCAAATTGGCCCATTGGAAGCAGAGGGCTCATTGAAAGCATTCAAC
>CAYYTC010000056.1:0-31447 GCA_964474425.1 uncultured Acidobacteriota bacterium | reverse complement strand
CTAACTTTATGCTGAACGGGAAACTCGACTGAAAGAAAATCTCCACCTCAGCTGAAGTAAAAGGGAACGGCTTTATTGGCCGGCTAATTTGGACTTAGGGTTCGGAATCATCAAAAAGGCACTCTCGTCGGTCGTAATTGCGATAAGACCTGATTCCGATAGCTATCAGCGCTTTCTTGCCAATAGGCGCACAATTGATGCTGGTTTGCCCGATGCAACCCAGTCGGCGATTTCTGTGACTTCTTCGAATCGGATCACATGAAAATCGAAGAATATTTTAAGCAACTCATTCTGTGCCGGTATGCCTATCATGCCTGCATCTTCGTTCGGATCCGAAGATAAACCGTGCTCAAAAACAATCGCTCCGCCTGGTTTTATGGAATCTATGAGATTCCTGATGTAGCTCGCATTGCGAATGGGGAAAAATGCATAGATCATGGCGACAAGATCCCACCGGTTCTTCCCAAAATCAAACTCCTCATAGCCTGATTGAATCGCCTGAATTGTCAGACCCGCCTTCTTCGCATTGCGGCGAGCTATTGAAAGACCTTCATCTGCAATGTCAAACCCTGTAACCTCCCACCCCTGTTGGGCAAGGTATATTGAATTGCGCCCTTGACCCATGGATACATCAAGCGCAGTCCCTGGTTTAATACCCTGTATTGCCTGCGCCAAAAACAGATTAGGCTTTTGACTAAAAACATTGTCTTTGGTCGTATAGACCCTATCAAAAAAAAGAGCCATTCCTTCCTTTTGGGATCGATAAAATTGATTAATGACAGACATGCGCGCATCAATCTGTACCGTGGAGACACCGTCGGCTGCGAGCTTGTTTTGATATTCCTTAAGAACGTCAAAGCAATTGGAAGTGTTGCTTATAGATCCATTCTTCAGCCAGTCAAGAAAGTCCTGCCATACTCGCTCCCTATCAAACGTCTGGGAATAGAGAAATGGAGATAAGCAAAATAGGGACAAGATGCTACGACGGGTAATTGTTCCCTCTATCATCGAATACCCCCGCATTAGCCTGTTATACGGTTATTGTTCGGTTGCCCCGCTGAGGAGCATCTATTCATGCGATGGATGTGACACATGAGCGCTTTGCCGATCATGAGGAAACCCTCCACGAACGACAGCCGGTGCAATGCAATGGAAAGCCATTAGGAAATTGGTCATATTGTAACGAATTTGGATAACGCAGAGCAATTAAGCGGGTTAAGACGATGCAAACTGCTTCGCTTCAATATTTTCGGGTCAATGCTTCATAGTAGGGAACGAGAAACGCGTTTATGGGAAACAGGCCATTTGATGCAAAACGAACTGCAAGAGCAGCGCAAAAAAGAAGGGTGAGCGTAGTCGGCTTTAACGACGCTTGGCTTTGCGACGATATTCTTTTGTAAGATCCACAATTTTACCATCTTTGATGACGTGGACTGGCGTACCGGTCTGTAGCCCTATTTCCAGCGCCCGCTTTGCAGCCCTCCGCAGAGCTTTTTCTGAAGCAATGATGTCGGGGTCCTTTGAGCCCATCACTTTTCTCTTCATCCGTTATCTCCAGCGGAAAGCAATCTCGGCGCTGACTCGGAATTGTCGTATAAAACCCAACTGTTCACCAAATCACGATAGATGGTTTGGAAGTTTCTCAACCCCGCTTCAAACCGTCTTCGGATTACGTCCTCCGGGACATGATGCCCACCTTGGGCAACACGGGATAACACTCTTGCCGTAGCCAATTCGGGTGTCGGCAAACTCAGGAAGAAGAGTTTTACATAATATCCCTCTCTGCGCCAGTCCGGGATGAGTCTCACATAATGACGACCGGACAAAGTTGTTTCGAAAGCAAAGTTCTCTCCGTTACGAATTCGTCTTTTTATTTCAAGCAGCATCAATCGGCCGGCCCTGAGGGAAGCCCGGTCAGGATCAAAGGGCGAAAGCCCTGCCGCTATCAGGTCAACATTAATAAAATCTGAGCAGTCCGCCTCTCTTGGAAGAAACTCCCGGGCAAAGGTGGTTTTCCCCGCGCCATTCGGGCCAGCAATGATGAAAACTTTTCTGTTAGAACTCATGTGTGGTGCCCTGTCCTGTTTGTTCCGCGATTATTAGTCGCAAATTATCTCGTTAAAGGCAAGACGCATTTGTCTGGAGGCCGAAGTCCAGCAGACAATCAGAATCCGCTCTCTGAATTGGCTTCTTTCAGATCGGAAACCAGAATCGTCAGCCGCCGACTCCATACCTCTAGTGCTTCCTTCTTTTCTGCATCGTAACTCTAGCGATCATAAATTTTGGTTACACCCGGCTCTATGTGGTTCAGTATCTTCTGAATCGTAAAACGTGGAATACCATTGCTCGCCATCTGAGTTGCTGCGGTCCGGCGCAGATCGTGACCAGTAAATGCAATCCCCGTAATATCTCGAATCCTATGGATCGCCTGGTGCTTCCGCAATCTGCTGTTGGCGGTTTGTCTTTATCCAATTCTGAGCAAAGCACTTATGTTCGTTTTAACGCGAGGTCAGAATCGGTGAGGTCAAAACCGGCTATAATATTCTGTGCTATAAAGCTTTAGGTTAATCCCAACAACACTCAACGACGGAAGCACCGGATTCGGAGTTCTCGGCTTTGGTTTTTCAACCCTGAACCCTGAACCCCCCAGCCAGCTGCCTATCCTACATAGCGCAGTACGCTCTTACCGGCGATGCGGCCCGAATTAAACGCGAAACCTACGGACGATCCGGAACCGACGCTTATGGGGTAGCTGTCTCCGTACATTCCTCCCGCGTCGAAACCGGCGGCATAAAGGCCCGGGATGATGCTCTCTTTTTTATCCAAAACCTCCGTGTTGTGATTGATCTTGATGCCGCCCATGGTGCCCAGGAAAATGGTGTGCGCTTTGACGGCATAATATTTCGGACCCTTCAGCGGCCGCAAGTATTCCGGGTCCTTCGCAAACAGGTCGTCGTGCTTCTGTTCGCAGAAGCGGTTGTATTCCTCAATCGTATTTCTTAGAATGATCGCGTCCACTCCCATTTTCGCGGCCAGATCCTCGATTGAATCCGCGACGCACACGTCCGTGTTTCCTTTTTCAAACAGTATTTCCAGTTCTTTGTCGAAGTTCAAAGGTCTGCTTCCAGGCAGGGTATGTACGTTCACGCACTTGTCAATGCCTCTCTCCATAAGGCGCTGCTTGATGGAATCGTCGAACAGGCTGAAGGTATATCCCTCCTTATACTTCGCGTTCACGTTGCCGACTGAGGTGTCGTAAAAGGCGATGCCTTCGTCGCAGAAACGCTCACCGCGCGGATTGACCCACAGGTCGGGCTGAATGGTCGGCCACTCGATCTGCCCGCCGATCTCCGTCGTGATCGGGCCGGCCCGGTAAAGCTCCAGGACGCTGATTCCCTCCTCCGCCGCTCCCGCTTCCCACGCCATTCGGATCCCGTCTCCGAATTTGTCGACATTGCCGACGGGAAGCAGGTTGACTCCAAGGTCGAAGCCCGTGTACTTCCTGATCCACTCCTTGTTGTTTGCATATCCGCCGGTGGCGATGACGACGGCTTTGGTGTTTACGCGCACGTCGCCCGATTCTCCCTCGATCAGCACCGCCGCGACGCGGCCTCCCTCTTTGACGATACGCTTTACCGGGGTTCCCAGCCTGAGATCCACGCCCTTTTCCTTGGCCCGGGTCACAAGTGTTTTTATAACGGAGAGTCCTCCCCCTTTTACGACGTGGTAAGTCCGCGGAGAGTGCGGCATGTTGATGGTCACGCCGGTGAATTCGATCCCCTGCTGCTCGAGCCAGGCTATCGTTCCCGCGGATTCATTGACGATGGCCCTCACCAGGCGGGGATTGGCGCGCCAGTGGCTGTAATCCATGATGCTTTTGAACGCCTGGTCCCGGCTGTATTCGATGTAATTCTCCCGCTGCATGCGGCTTTCGACGGCGAACATGCCCTCGAAGAAGTTGGTCGTCCCTCCCGGCGTCCGCTGCTTTTCGAAAACGACGGCTTTCGCCCCCCCTTCCGCCGCCGTCAATGCGGCCGCCAGGCCGGCGGCCCCCGAACCAATCACCACCACGTCGGTTTCCATAGTTGTTGCGCCTGTGCTCATTTCAGTTCTCCATTTCCCGTTTCCCGTTTCCCGTTCTCTGCTTTCAAGGGGAAACGGGGAACCTTTATTAATAATTGCTCCAAATCTTGACCATCTTGATCTTCAGTCTTGAATCGCACTGCAGACAGCGGCTCGACTCACCGAATGCGGACGCCTCGTCCATTTCCTGCGCGCCGCAGCGCACCGAGGCGGCGAATCCCTTGTCGGCCCCTATACCGGTTTCCGGCTCAATAAAGGGCGCCAGTGTTTCGTCGAGAATTCCGCTGCCGCCCAGAAAGCCGTCGACGGCCGTCGCGACAGTTCTTCCGGAGGCAATGGCGTCGATCAGGGACCCTTTCCCGCTGACGGCATCCCCGGCCGCAAATACCCCTTCCCTGCTTGTCTGAAATGAATACGCGTCGGTTTCGATATACCGGTCCAGGCGCATATCCAAACAAAAGTCCCGGGGAAGCTCCGCCACCTGGCCGATTGCAAATATGAAGGTATCCGCTTCAAGGATCTGCTGCGAATCCTCCACGGTTTCCAGCTCAAGATTTCTATCTTCATCGAAAGCGAACGAAGCAACCTCCAGGAATTCCGCGCCTGTGACTTTACCATTGTCGCACAGGACTCGGCTCAAGGATTTTAAGGGATGAAGCCGCACGCCTTCGTTTTCCGCCTGATCAATTTCTTCCGGATCCGCCCGCATTCCCGCCCTGTCTTCAGCGCAGGCCACGTACACTTCGCCGGCTCCCAGCCGGCGGGCCATTCGAGCGCAATCAAAGGCCACGTTTCCACCACCAAGCACGAGGACGCGGCTGCCGACCACGGCCTGCCCGCAGTTTGCCTTTTTCATGAACTCGATGCCGGTGAGCACGCCCTCATTATCCGAGCCTTCAACGGGAAGCTTTTGGCCGGCATGCGTCCCAAGCGCCAGCAGAACCGCGTCGAATCCATATTCGAAAAGTGCGTCCAGAGATTCGATCCGGGTATTGACGCGTATTTCGGCGCCGGCTTTTTCAATAAACTCTATTTCCCGGTCCAGCACGGTTCGCGGAAGACGGTATTCGGGAATGCCGTACCGCATCATTCCGCCGGCGGCAGGCGCGGACTCGAACACGGTAACCGAATGACCCTGATTGGACAGATAATAGGCCGCCGTCAGGCCGGCCGGGCCGGAACCTACAATGGCCACCCTTTTTTCAGTGGAAGGTTTCCGTTCCCTGTTCCGCTCCCAAAGCCTCTGAGTGTCGTGACCGGCGGCGTAGCGCTTGAGATTCCGGATGGATACGGCCTGATTTATGAAGCTCCGGCGGCACACGGTTTCGCAGGGATGATTGCACACATAGCCCAGGATTTCGGGGAATGGCACCTTTTCCCTGATGACGGCGGTCGCTTCCGCATATTCCTTTCGGCGGATGTGCCGGATGTATCTTGGGACATCGATCCCAGCCGGGCATGCATGCCTGCAGGGCACCAGGGCATCTCTGCGGTTTTTCCCCTGAACCAGCTCTTCCTTGTCCATGATGGCGCCGGTTGGACAGACTTCCGCGCACGCTCCGCAAAATTTGCAGCCGGATTCGCCAAGGGGAAGATCCTCCGCTGTCGTTATGTGAAACTCCTTCCCTTTCCTTTTATAAAAGAGAACGCCGGCGCCGCGCAGTTCATGGCAAGCCCTTACGCAGCGCCCGCACAAAACACATCTGCTGAAATCGTGCACAAACAGCGGATTATCCCGGACTACAGGAAAGGGCTTGGGCCTTCTCCTCACCCTCAAATCCTCGATAGTCAGGTATTGCTTGAGCGACTGGAGTTCGCAGTTGAGGTATTTGTTGCAGGTGCCGCAATCCGCGGGGTGGCCGGACAAGATCAGTTCCAGGGCAAGCTTGCGCAAGTGGTCGAGCTTTTCAGTCTTTGTCGTGACCTGCATTCCCTCCGCGGCAAGTGTGACGCAGGAAGCGGCGGGATCGTGAGCGCCCTTCACCTCCACCACGCACAGTCCGCATGCGCCGATGGGAGGCAGATCCGGGTGATGGCACAGATGGGGGATATAAATCCCGGCAGCCAGCGCAGCGTCCAGGATGCTGGCTCCCGACGGGATTTCAATATCCTGCCCGTCTATATTGAATCTGACATTTTTCAAAATGCCGTTTCCCGTTTCGGGTTCCCCGTTCCCCGCTTTTTGCTTTTAACGGGAAACCTTAACCTTCATATTCACCACGGAACAGATTGAGGCTGCTCAGAACCGGATTGGCCGCCATTTGGCCAAAGGTGCACAAGCAGGATGTCTTCATTTCTCCGCCCAATTCCACCAGCAGGTCCAGGTCCCGTGGCCGGCGCCTATTCTCCAAAATGTCCTCCAGGATAGTCAACAACTGGAGGCACCCTTCACGGCAGAAAACGCATTTTCCGCAGGATTGGGATTGAATGGCGGCCATGATTTCTTTTGCCGCATGCACCATTCCGGAATCGGCGCCCAGAACCTCGATGCTTCCGGTTCCGGCGCCGGAACTCAATTCTTCCACGGCATCGCTTCCGATTGGAAGGTCGAGGACTGCCGGGTCGAGAAAAGGTCCCCAAAGGCCGCCCAGTTGCACAGTCTTCATCGCTTTGCCGTCGGCGGCGCCGCCGCCGAAGCTTTCGATTATGGCCCGGATGGACATTCCCGCGGGCACTTCCACAGTGCATTTATGAACGACGCTTCCCGACAGGCTCACCACTCTTGAACTTCCGGATTCTTCCATGCCGTTGAGGGGAATTCCTGAAAGTGCGGACGCTATTTCGGGACCGATGGTGAGGACCGGCTTCCCGGCCAATTCTGATACGGCTGTGGAAACGGGAATCAGGTGCGGCAGGCGCTGCCCCTCTTTGAGGCAGCGGAGGATCTCCATCCGCTGACCTGAAGTCAGGGATCGCGGTGTTTCCCGGATCTCTATTTCACAGTCGAACCTCGAATCCAATATGCCTGAGCCCAGGAGGCCGTAATCTCTCATCTGGCCCAGCGCTCTTCGAAGCCGCTCGGCCGCTGCCGTTTTTTCCTCCACCAGGACAACGCAGCGCGCGGTTCCGGCAGCGTAGGCGGCAATCAGCATTCCTTCCAGGACGGAATGGGGATCGCTTTCGAGCAACAGCGGCGCTGCCAATGATCCGGACTCCGGAGCGAAAACATCGCAGATCAGCGCCGTATCCGCGCTTTTCCGTTTCGCGACTTGCCTCCACCTGTCCGCAGTGGAGCAGCCGGGAGTTCTTCTTCCCCGGAGCGCGGAAGGGATCAAGGTTCCGGCCAAATCCGCCGGATTCGCCTGCAGGGCGCGTGCAAGCCCCATGTAGCCTTGTCCTTGCAGGACGTAATGATTGATGTCTTCGGGATCGACCCATCCGCAGTTGCGCAGCGCGACTCTTTTCTGCAGGCCGAACAAAGGCAGCTCGGAAATGTGCGGTATATTGCCCGGATTTTGATCGCCTGCAAAGCAAAGGGCTTTACGCGGGCTGTCGCTGATTACGTCTTCTATCAGATCCGCAATCCCGTCCGGAGTCACTCGGTCGTATAGAACCGTAAAGAATCCCGGCTTCTCCACTCTTACAAGCGGCTCGAAGTCGGAACAGCCGAAGGAGCTCGTCCGCAGGACGCTGGCTCGAAGGTTGCGTTGATTGCAGGCGCTCCTCAAAAGGCCCGCGATGTGACCGGCATTTGCCGCGGCATCCGCAGCGGGAGATCCGACGCAAATATTGATGAGGGAAGGATCGGTGAGATGGGGCGATTGCGCTTCAGCCGCCATTCGAATTTGCTCGACATTCATACACCCATTCTACCAATGAGATGGGGACTGACCACGATAAATTATTGATATCAATTAACTAGAATTCAATTTATCTGTGCCTACCAGAAACTCCATCTGAACCGCAAATATTGAACTTACAGAATCAAGCTGATAGCCTCCCAATTCATGTACAACATCCTGACTTTGTTTTTCTCAGCCGTCTTCGCCGGCTTTCGATCTCGTCTCGTTCTCCAAACCGAAATCCTCGCTTTGCGACACCAGATCATCGTCTTGAAGCATTCCACCAATCTCAACAACCATGCCCAGCAGCTTGCCTCGATTGACTTCTTCACCGTTCCAACAATTTCATTCGAGTCAAAAGCCCACTCATAAAAGAGGGCGACTCCAATTGCCAGTATCGCCGTGAAAATAACACATGCGATGACGAGGGAATAAATCACTGCACGGCGAGTAGCCTATGTTTGCGGGGTAAGGCCGTAACCTATTGCAAATAAAGGATCGAGTTTTCTCATGTGTCACTATGCGGCATCTTTAGTCGATTTCTGCCCGCAATCAGGGTGGTGCTTCCGCTGTCTACTGTTGCTGGATCTCCCCCATCTCTTTCTTCCAGAAGTACTTATGTCCGTTCTGCCACAAACTGGAACCGTTGAGGCCAAATTTGGCTGTAATGTCTTGCTCTATATCGCTTTAGGTCAATTCCAACAACACTCGATGACGAAAGCACCAAATCGGCAGAGATTTCCATATTCATGCGGAGCATGACGGTTGTAGGATCTCAGTGCAAGTAAGAAATCGTGGGGATCGCCCAATATGGCAGATCGTGAGCCGACAACATGGCAGGTGCCGCGTGCTCGACTCCGTGTAATCGGCAACAATCGTGAGTACATCGCGACCAGGTTAGACTGCCGCACGAGTTCATGGCATCACTGAAATGCGACTCTCGTCCATTGCAAGCACGTGGAAACACGATACACCATTTTCATGCCTTGGGTGCGCCCCTGCGCATGCAATGTCGCGAAATTAATATGTTGATTTTGGCTGCAGGCAAGCTGATAACGGGAACTGAGAAGGGTACGTCAAGGCCATTATTCTCACCCGACGGCAAATGGATGGGATATCTTTCGGTCTCGGATCGCAAGCTTAATACAAAAAGGAGGGAAAAATGTCCGAACAGGGAAAGAACAATTTTCAAAAGAAACCCGTAACGAGGCGAGAGTTTTTGAGAGATGCCGGACTGGTTGCAGGCGGAATAGGCACGGCTGCGACCGGCACGGTAACAATAACTTCCACCGGACAGACCCAAACAGGGGCCAAAACACACACTGTAACAGGGAACCAATCGGTTGACCCTTCCGGAACGCCTGGAGCACCAACAAAACCGGCTACGATAACGCTAACGGTCAATAGCCAGCCCATCGAATTGTCGTATGGTAAGGACATCACCCCGGGTTCGGCAGGTGCTTACGATGTATATCCCTGGCATACTCTGGCTTGGACCTTGCGGGAGACCCTTCACTTAACCGGGACTAAAATAGGATGCGACAGGGGAGAATGTGGTGCGTGCACGGTCCTTCTGAATGGAACTCCCATTCTTTCATGTATGATCCTAACCTATGAATGTGACGGGAAAAATATCGAAACCGTTGAAAGCCTGGCGGACTCAACGACTGGTGCTCTTCATCCGATTCAGCAGGCATTTATTGAAAATCACGGCTTCCAGTGCGGATTCTGCGCCCCGGCAGCCATGATGGTAACCAAAGCTCTTCTGATTGAAAACCCAAATCCGACAAGTGAAGAAATAACAAATGCCTTCTCCGGTGTGCTATGCAGGTGCACGGGATATCTTCCCATTTTCCAGTCTGCAATGAGTGCCGCCGCGAAGTCGAGAGGGGCTTTATGAAAAACTTCAAGATATTAATGACTCCAGAAGCGGAAAAACTTTACAACAGTTGGAGAGTGTTGGGTAGGAAAACCAACCGAAGTGAAGCCTACGAAAAGGTTTTCGGAAAAGCTCAATATACCGACGATATAATGCTTCCCGACATGCTGTACGGCGCCTACCTCAAAAGCCCCTATGCACATGCCAAAATCAGGACAATTGACACCAGCAAAGCGGAGGCATTACCTGGAGTTGCAGCGGTAGTCACTTACAAGACCATCGCCAGATTGGGATTAGAAAAGATATTGAGTACGGGAGTCGTATCGGGTGAAACAATACTTTACAATAGAGTATATTTTGTAGGCGATGCAGTTGCAGCAGTAGCGGCGGAAGATCCCGCCATCGCAGAGGAAGCGTGTGAACTTATAGAGGTGGAATATGAAGAATTACCATTCTACCTCACACCCGAAGAGTCAATGGCAGAAGGTGCGGTCCTAATACATCCTGAAGCAAGTCCGAAGGGTAACTATGGTTTATATGAACAGGTAACAGGCGACCCACAAAAAGGGCTCGCTGAAGCTGATGTCGTAATCGATACGGAATACCGAGAACCCACCATAAGGCATATGTTCCTGGAAGGGCATACCAGCATAGCCAGGTGGGATGGGGAAGATCTGCACGCATGGATGTCAACCCAGACACCGGTAACAGCTATTTCAGAGTTGGAGCGCGGTTTTGGTATACCGCGTACCCAAATATTTTATACTCAGCCTTACGTGGGAGGAGGATTTGGCGGCAAGTTTTCACCCGGCAGATCATTAGCAGTAGTAGCCCTGCTGGCAAAGCTAACGAAAGGGCGGCCTGTGAAAATAAGGACAAACATAAACGAACAGTTTGTGATCGAACACAGGCTTACCTGCGGTCCCAGTACGATGCAAATAAAATTGGGCGCCAAGCAAGATGGAACCATTACCGCTATAGACCAAACCGTATATGCCGGAAACGGTGCTTTTTCCTTCAGCGGCCAATCCGGCCATAACCTTGAACAGCAACTGCATAACTTCTATAGCCAAAACAATGGGTGGCACGGATACGGAGTCTGCAATAATAACCAGAAATCGGGGGCACTTCGAGCGTACGGGTCGCAGACGGCTGTATTTGCCAATGAGGGTGCATTAAGCGAGCTGGCTGAAAAGCTGGGGATGGATTTGGTCGACCTGGAGAAAAAGATTGGCGGAAAGAAAGGTATCTGCGTTCATCGTGCAGGAGAGGTATTGGCGGGTGGTGACATCCCGAACTTGATAGACAAGGCCGCCACAGAATACGGCTGGAAATCAAAATGGAAGGGATGGGGGCGACCAACCTCCGTTAACGGCTCGAAGAGACGGGCGTTAGGAACTGGCCTGGCAACGCACTGCTGCTGTAATCCGGGTTCATCGGCTACAGACTGGTGCATGGTGAATATGAGTGCAAATAATCATGTAAGTATGTCGTTTTGCATGCACGATATCGGATCCGGTGTAGAAACATCTTGTGTACAATGTGTAGCGGAAGTGCTCGGCATGGATTTCGAAGACATAAGGCACGCACCTCCCACCACATCGGGGCAGCCATACAGCCTTGGGACCTATGCCAGTAGAGGCCTTGCAAAGCCGGTTACTGCCGCATATCGGGCTGCTGAAGATGCCAGGCGGAATTTGTTGGCTAGAGCTGCCGAGATTCTGAAGGCAAAACCTGAGGACTTGGACACGAAGAATAAAACCGTCTACGTGAAGAGTGATCCGAAAAAAATCACGCCCTATGCTGCGGTGTTACGTACATACGGAAATATTATGGGTTTGGGGTTTGGTAACCCTTACAACGGATTGTTAGCTGCGTACCCGCCGGGAATCGGTGTTGAAAGGAGCGAGTTTTTCGCTATTGCCGAGGTGGAGGTAGACACTGATACGGGAAAGGTGGAGGTCATAAACCTGCAAATAGCCGCTCAGGGGGGTATGATCGTGAATCCAATAATTATGTATGGGCAGATACTGGGTGGGCTTGTACACGGCACTAGCCAAATGCTAGGCGAAGGTTACATTTATGATGAACGAACGGGCACGCCGCTTAACGCATCGATCGTGTACTATCCACAACTGACAGCAGCTGACATTAAAGAGGATGTATATAGTATGCTGTGTGTTAGCGATCCCACGCATGCTCCTACCATTCCATTCCATGCTAAAGGTCTTGCAGAAGGTATATACTGCGCTGCCTGGCCGGCTATTAATGCGGCTATCTACAACGCGATCAAGGGCGCCGGTGGTAAAAGGATAAGGGAATTTCCATTTACTCCAGAGCGGATCCTGACGGCTCTAGGAAAAGCTAATTTCCCGAGGACGAAAGGGGTTGCCTAAATGAAACCGTTCGACATATATAACGCCACAAAAGTCAGTGAAGCCGCATCTTTGCTGGCAAGATTTAAAAAGGGAGAGGCTAAAGTGTACGCCGGAGGAACTGACCTGCTTGGCATCCTAAAAGGGAACATACTACCCACATATCCTGCCGCAATAATCAACCTGAAAACGATACCTGATATGGATTACATTAAGGAGGAGAGCGGTGTGCTGAAAATAGGTGCACTGGCTAAGTTGGCCGAGATCGCTAATTCAAGCGTTGTAAAAGAAAGGTGGCGTATCCTTGGCGATGCGGCTTTTAGCGTAGCTACGCCTCAAATCAGGAATATGGCGACGCTCGGCGGAAATTTGTGCCAGAACGTGCGCTGCTGGTATTATCGCGCATCAAAAGCGGTAGGACGTACATTCTTTTGCTTTAGAAAAGGAGGAAAGGAATGTTTTGCCGTTACCGGAGATAATCGGCATCATGCCATTTTGGGCGCGGCGGGATGTTATGCCATATTTCCTTCAGACACAGGTGTCGCTCTTTCTGCGCTGAATGCGACGATCGTGACTAATAAAAAGAAAGTAGCAATAGGCAGTTTCTACAATATACTCGGTCCTTCATTGGAAAGGGATGAGATTGTGACCGAGATCCAGGTTCCCAAGCCCGCTGCCGGAATGAGGCTGACCTTTGATAAGATGAGGCAGAGAAAGGCGATCGACTTTGCCATTGTCAGCGTAGCTTCGGCGATTGCTTCATCGGAGGGTAGGGTAACCGATGCCCGGATAATCCTCGGTGGCGTATCTCCCATACCCTACCGGGCAACCAAGGTAGAAAATTATATCCAGGGTAAAAGCATCGGGAAGGCAAATGCCGATGCAGCTGTCGAAGTGTTGATTGGCGACGCAAAGGCGCTTAGCCATAATAGCCACAAGATACAGATAACCAAGGCTATGGTTTCCAGGGCAATCATGGCGTAAGGATATGTTTTGCAGTTATTAAGGATGGGATAACGATAGGATTCCCATCGAATCGCGTGCAGCCAATTATGGGGCCGTGTATGGGTCTGGTGCATTGAGAGGATTTGGCAAAATTGTAAAAGGAAAAAGTTATGCCACATGGATGGCAAAACGCATATCAAGAGCTTCAAGAATTCATCAAGGGACATGTGGGTATTGAGATGGAACAGAATACAACGATGATATCAGCCGGTCTGAGGCCTGAATTCTATCTTTTATTCGATAGGGTCAGGTTATGCTTCTTGGAAGAAAAATGCTGTGAGCTGCTTCATGAAGCGTGGCAGCTGAGCAAGAATTATGTTGAAGTTGAAAAGGAGATCACTGAGCTCGTTGGGATCACCGGTGTCTCTAACTCACCGTCTGTTCATAAATTTCTGCATAATCCGCCCGATGAAATGATAGCGGCGATATTTTACCCGCTATTTGATTTGTTAAAAAATAAGATAAGTCCTGAAGTGTTTGAGAAACTGGTTCTGAAAAATGTAGAAGCGAGTTTCAAAAAAAGTTTCAAATTGGGATATGAAAAATGGATGGCTTTAAGTTTATCCCTGTTGCTGATTCCCGACAAGGTATTTGGTGTAAAACACCCGAAGCCAGAATATGACGAGGAGGAAGCGGCAGTGCACCGTAGCATATCGTTTCCCTCAATCGAAGAATCTATTTCCATTTCGCTAAAAGCGGAACAGTTCTACAGCATTATAATGCCGCATTTCATAATCCATTCAACTAAGATCAACAAATTCGTTGCTGTTCGAACGGGATTAAACAGAGCTGCAGATATTGTGGATAATCATAGCGGAACAAGGGAATGGTATTCTCTTAAGACGATGATTTCTCCATTCGGCGTCTGTAACATTGATCCGAGCCTTATTATATTAATAGATGACAGGCCCGAGCATATAGCTGTGATAGCTGACTATGAAAAGATCTGCAGGCCTGATTTGATTATAGAATGCAAGGAAGGAAAAGAGTGGTGGTTTCAGGATAAAGAGCTTGAAAAGGTAAGGAAAGAATATGATGCACTTAAACCATATTATGGAACATTTATTGTCACGCGAGAGATTATGGATGAGAGTGTCGTGGCAGGGCGTTCTCCCGGAAGAATGTCTCTCAAATCGTTTCCAGAATTAACATCATCTATATCTATGCCCGAAAATAAATATGAGGCGATGGCGTATCCTATACGCATTCTGGGTGTGCTATATGATCGGGATCAATTAAAAGGCATTGTGGAATCAATAAATATTAGTTGAAAGTTCAGATCTCCTGACACAGCGCCAAGCTAAGCTTGGGGAGGCCCTCCGTGCCACGGACGGATTGGCTTTTTATGCGAAAGGTATCCGCCGTGTCTTTGGACCAGCGTGTCTGTACGGCCAAGTCCTTAAGACCCGCAGGAAGGATCGTGGTATCAAGGTGGAGCGAAGAGCCGTGATCGGCGCCGCCTGGCGATTGGAACAGGCATTGTGTGACTCCGAGGATTCCTCGAAACTGAATACATCCTTTATCGAACGGCTGAATCTGACAATCCGACAGGGCTCGGCGTATCTTTGTCGGCGGACGATATGCCATGCGAGATGGGAGGAGCGACTCGAAGATCTCTCGAGTTACTTCGCTGCTATTACAACTTCGTCAGGCCCCATCGGGCGCTGAAATTCGGGTCCGAGATCAGGAAACCGGCGATGCAGGCGGGATTGATTTCTAAACGACTCAGCTTCAGGGAGGTATTCGTAGCGGTGCCGGGGAGAATTCTTTTTGTGATCGTTTTCATCGTCGTAACAGACGTAACGGTAGAGTCCCATGGAGTCAGAGAGCAGAGAATAGCAGCGTAACAACATTAGATGACGGAAGGACCTGCGAATCCCCGGACCATCGTGAACAGAATAGCCCTGGATATTGAATATCACTCCACGGTTGGAATCGTTCATCCCTTTGTCTCAGACTTAGCCAGACCGCCGGTTTCTACTTTATTTTGAGGAAAAGGACAACTATAAATGAGATCGCCGATACGGCAGCCATGAGGTACCAGCCCGCTGCAAAACTGCCTGTCACATCTCGGAGCAGACCCAGCATCTGCGGTCCAAAATAAGCGGCGACACCGCTCCCGAATCCTATGGTGCCCATGATATTGCCGACCTCACGCCCGGCAAGCAATTCTCCGGAGACTGCATAAAGCAGGTTTGGAACAGATAATCCCAGTGACAGAATCAGCATCGCGCTGATACGAAACACGGTAGGATTCGGTGTGAGCATCATCAGGGCCAGAATCGTATTGATCAGCATGATGATGGCAAGGATCAGTCTTCTATTATTAATGCGATCAGCCAAAACGCCGGCAAATAGGACTATGGGAACCCCTATCCCATATCCCATGCTGAGTATTGCGGCAGAATCCATAGCAGTGAGATTAAACAGGCTTGTCAATGCGGTAGGCATGAAAAAAGTCAGGCTGATTCCAACCATGGTCCCAAGACACATGAGCAGCGACAGAACCCATACTATCGGGGTTTTAAAGGCGCTGGAAGACCTGGAAGCATCGGCTCCGACTGTTGCAACCTTCTTTGTAGGCAGAATTTTGCGAATAGGCCGGTATAGAAACGAGAATACCGCACATCCTATCAGCGCGAACGCCGCATAGCCCCACATTCCGCCTTTCCAGCCGTATCTTAGCGCCAGAAGGCCCCCGAGGGGAGCCCCCACCGCAGTTGCCAGAGATGAAAGAGCTCCGTTGATGCCCATCCCAGATGCTTTCAAATGCAGTGGGATCGTCAACGAAAGGGCGGTTATTATGGACACGAAAGTAGCCTTGTAACCGAACTGCCATACAGTGCGTCCCACCATCCCGAGGGAGAAGGTTGATGAGAGTGCCACTATTGATAATCCGACTGCTACTATAATCAATCCTGCCGACAGGGCCTTTTTCTCTCCGAAGCGCTGAATCAGCAGTCCGGCGGGAATAGCCATTAGCATGCTGGCAAGTCCGTTAACGCCCGTAAACAAACCAACCTGGGAAAAATTTAGGCCCCAGGATTGTTGGATGCTTGGCATCAGAGGGGGAAACCCAAGGTTCGAAATCTGAAGCATCATCATGGCAAATAGGGCGGCAATATAGGGAATTATCCAGTTTCGTGATCCGGCCACAGTGGCCTTATCGCTCAGCGCCATATCCACTTCGTTCGCCATCCGCTATTTCCTCCACGGAACCCAAAGTTATATTACCGCCACCGGTGCTTCTGCAATCAATTGTTGGTGGACGGAGTATAAGCCTTTAAAGCGCAATATGTTAAATATGAATTCGCCTCCAACGGTTCTGATTTATTTAGAATCGGGCATAACACCTTTTTTCGGTGGCGGATACGGGATGAGTACAAACAATCGATTGCGGAAGCACCAATAGCAGCGTAACAACATTAGATGACGGAAGCACCTAAGACGGGCTATCCGGAGAATGGAGTGTTATTTCGCTGTTCAGAAGTCCCGTCAGGAAAGCTTCCCGCTGACACCATCTCCTAAGCAAGCGGTATCCCCTCATCTCCCACAAGGCCGTTTAACCGGCCAATCTCTGCCCGTTTTGGCGTGATGTGTTTCATACATTATACCGCGATGCAACTGAGCCAATAACATATTTCCTATCTAATTAATTTCTGTCGCGAAACTCAGAATTTAGGCCCGGAGGGCCGGCAGGCAATAGGCCCGGCCGTCAGGCCGGGCTTATGGGCGAATAGGAAATGAGCGCCAAAGGCGCGGCACAAATTGTTCGGGTCATTGGTTTTAGTGTCGCCCCTTCGGGGCTTTCTAATTTCCTAATCCTTACCCCGGGCTCATGCCCGGGGCTATTTTCTGTCGGCCCTCCGGGCCTGGATATCGCGTTTCGCGACAGAAACTAATTACGTCTTTTACATTTATGCTGACAGAACAATCGACTGAAAGAAAATCACAGCCTCCGACGAAGAAAAAGGGAACAGCTTTATTGGCCGGTTATTTCCCGTATCTTGGGATTTACCCTCCCCAAATCCTCGCAAGTGCTTCAGATATCGGTTAATACTTCACATAAGTTGGAATAAGGTTTTTGTACTTTGCAGTCAACTCCTCCCAGTTTTTCGGCAGTTTGATTTTTTTGCTGACGAAATCATTGCCCAGAATCCCGCCCCCTGCACTCTTGAACACCCCATACCAGCTTCCGGCACCACCCGCGACCACGATCATTAAGGCGTCTCGGGGAGTATTATTGGATGCGGCAGCGGCAGTATCCCCTTTCGGTCGGGACTTGGCGGAACCTGCCTCTCTGGGTTTCATCAGATATTCCCTTACCTTCGACTTGGTCCATCCTTCACTCGCCAGAATGTCTGCCTGGGATGGGATTATCATCAGGGCATTCATAATGCCTGGATTCGAGCCGGCAATCGAATCGAGAATTCCCTTTGCATCCGTGCCGCGCGGTATGGAATAGGCGTGCTGGTTCGGGAAAAACATGGTTACGGTGCTGTCTTCCTTTTTGAATCCCCGTTCGAGGTGCAAGGGTTCCCATGGGCTGTCTTCCTCGTTCTCGGCGATAACCATCGACCATTTGCCCGGATTCCCCAGCGTTCCCATATCTTCGACACCCTTCCTGGCCCCGCCTATATTCTTGATAATCAGCCCCAAGGCCCTTCCGATTGCCGAGTTGGACAGATTCCCCGGACTGAGAACGCCGGCGCCAGAATTGATATGGATATCGTTTCTTATGGGGCCGTTGACGACCATGAAAGGAGCCCATGATCCTGTGCTCACTTCAAAGCTATCGAATCGGGTTTTCGGATCGGACACAGCCTCCACCGCCGCGATCAGCACCGGCATATGAATGGGCAGAGCTCCCGCCATGACGGCGTTCACCGCAATCTTCTCCACCGTAGCCCTACCCATCCGCGGGATGATTTTCGCCACAACATGGTCTGCCGGAAGATCCGTTCCCTTCATCATCTCGGCCACGGCTTCATCGGATGGCGGAATAACCGGCAGTCCGTCTCCCCAGCCTTGGCGGTAGAAAAATTGATTCACTTCCGTCAGATTGCCTTTAAACACAATTTTGGGTGCGTTTTCGATCTTCAACTGCGGGGATTTTTCCTGCTCCGTAAGGGGTCGGGTCAAGGCCGCTACAATATCATCAAATACCTTATCGATGCCCGACTTGATGTCCTCGGCAACAGTAGATTCACACGTAATCGGTTCTCCCAGAACTCTAAGAGTTGGCATAGCCTTGCTGGACGCCGCAGATTTGGCATCGTCCACGAAACCGCGATTCACCAGTTGCACGACCGGTGTTCCAAAGTCCTCAATCTCTACACTGTTGTAAGTGAGGAACTTTGTGCAGCCCCCTCAATCCCCAACCGCCGTAATAACGGCGTCCATTTCTTTGGCCCAGGCAGCATACTTTTCCTGGTTTTCCGCTAGATACTTCTGAGAGGGAGCGTCAAAATAGCTGGTTTGACAATCGGGAAACCTTTCCTTGAGTTTCTTTTCTACATAGGCCTGTATCGGTCTTGCGGCGCGTTTCATGTTGACGAACAATCCGATCTTCTTGCCGGCCAGAGTATCGACTCTCGGTGAAATTCCCCGGGGAGGGATGGGGTCCACTTCCGCCCACGGGCTTAAGACATCATATTGCCATTCCGAGGCATCCTTGGCAAAAGTAGCCTCCGAAGGAACGTGAATGGCCATAGAAGCAAAAATCCCCATGGCCGCAATAAACAAAATTTTTCTCATTATCGACTCCTCCTTAAATACCCAATGGGATTCCCTATTATTGCTGACATCTTTGACCTGCGATCCAACCTATCTTATAAGGGTGCCGATAGATATCTGAGATAATCCGTTAGGAGAGTTTTATTTTCAAGCTTTATGTGGAACACCGATTGGTGAGGCGCACGGCCGGACAATCAGTTAAATGCAGGAAATTATGGTTATGTATGATCGAAGATTCGAGATCCCCGATCCGAGATGAGCCCGTGCATCCCCGATTTTTGGCTGGAGTGAGTCGGGTCAGAAAACCGGAGATTCAATCCGTCTCCGGGCTCATGGCCTCTATTTGGAGGCGATTTCATCCTGCATCTGAAGGACCTGTTTGTCGTCCAGCCGGTATCCGAAATAGAAGATTGCGGCCGCGATCCCGCAGGCTGCCGCCGGGACAAGCGTAATCAGGCTGCTGATGCCGCTGACCACGCCCGGGGTCGGCGTGGTATTGGCTACAAATCCGATCACCCCCAGCCCGGCGCTCAGCATGACGCTTCTCAAAAACACGCCCACCTTGATCGGGATATTCATCAGGGCCATGGTAAACGCGCGGATGTTCCTGCCGGTTTTCCATTCCCCGTAGATGACGGTATCCGAAAACAGCGCCGTGATCATGGAGACCGCGATCGAATACAGCATCAGGGCCAGCGTGCACAGAATGGTAAAACCCCACGAGGTCCCGCATGCAAACCTTGCCAGAAAGAACAGGAGCGTGGCGCAGAGGAGAAAGATCCAATAGCATCGCCGCTTTCCGATTCTCACTCCTATCCAGCCGGCCGCCAGGGTGCCGGCGAAGCGCCCGAGGCTGGTGACCAGTATGAACGAAGAAACAAACGCAGGGTCATTTTGCACATACGTGAAGTAATAGATCGCGAGCGCCGTCACCATGAGCAGGCTGGTGATGCTGAAGGTCTGGGCGAGGATCAGACCGAGCAGCGCGGGATTTTTAAATACCAGTCCCACGATTTCCCGGAGCGAGTGCCCCCCGCTTCCGGCCGCTGCGATCGATTCGTCATACGGGTCTCTGCCGGCCGTAAGCCGGTAGATGTACAGGTACCCCAGGACCGTCGCCAATCCGTAAACGGCAGTCGCCAGGGAAAATCCGGTAATCCTGTCGGTCCGCTCGCCGAAGTATGCGATGAGCCCCATGCCGGTGAACGAGAACAGCAGCCCGGCCGCGGCCATGCCCTGCGCCCGGCTGCTGGAAAGAACCGTTCTCTCTTCCGGCAGCGTGCTCAGCCTGCCCACCATCGAACCGTTGGCGGCCGAAACGACATTCCACAGGAGGTGGCTCGTCACGAAGCCGAATATGATGATGGCGGCCGCCGTCCAATCGGCGCCGATTTTGGTGAACTGCAGCACCGACAGGGGAAGGAACATCAGCGGCCCGACCAGGAACCACGAACGGTATTTCCCGCCGAACCGGAGAGTGACCTTCTGAAGGATGACGCCTCCCGCCAGGGCGCAGACGATGTCTCCCAGGCTGGTGATCACGAGGATGTTGCCGACGATGCCCAGGGAAAATGTGGCATGATCGGTAAGAAAAGAAGCGAAGAAATACAGCTCCATGCTGGTCAGCATGACGAAGAACAGATCGGCGATTCCGTAGGTGTATAGCAGCGGCCTGCTCAGTCTTTCCGTCATTCATGGACTCCTTTTCGGCAGCATTTCTGCCCGAACGATCCGCTTTCTGGTGATCGTGCTGCGAACTTCGAATATGCCATTCCCCATCGGGCGACACACAGGCATGCCTATCGGCCAGCCAAATTAAACTGTCCGGATATCGGTGCCAATGAGGCGGCGGTCTTCCTGCTCCAGTCCTTTGAGCCACTCACGTACAGGTTCAGCGCCAGTTTCGGTGGAGTAGAATGCAGCCGGAATGATCTTTCTCGATGGTTTGTTCATATGTAACCGCGCACGCCAACGCTGTACCCTATAAGGTGCATGCTTTCAAGCTCAATTTGCTTTCTGTTCTAGCCGGTAATGCTGGGAAATAGAAGCTAGACTTTTCTCGCTTTTCCCGCTTTTCTCGCAGGGCGGGGAATTCACGAAAGCTCAGCCGCGCATCAAAAACAGCGAAAAAATGTTGGGGGGTTATTTGGGGGGAAATGGGAGGTAAAAACGGACTTTGGTGGATTAGGTGGACAAATCTAAGATCCTTATTGCGCCCTTTATCCATGAGGCTTTCCCGCATTCTATTGATTTTTGCGGAGTTGCGAAAAATGGCCTTGGAGGGACTACGAATCAAAAGGCCGCAAGTTCGATTCTTGCCGGGCGCACTTTTAAAATCAAACACTTGCAGCCATTCCGCAACGCAATCCTTAGCCATTATTCCCCTTAGGTGTATTGATTGATATCTTGGTATGTCATAATGCGGTAAGTATCCATGCGGCGAACAGACTTTCAATGAAATAAATTCACAAATCGTATATTTATCTTGACATCAATGAGTTATAGTTTACAATTTGTGAATCATGGCGAAAATACAGGCGGTTCTGAGGGCAATAGTCGAAAATCGCAAGGAAACACAGGGCCTCACGCAGAGGAAACTTGCCGAATTGATGGGTGCAAAACCGGCAATGATTTCATCGCTGCTGAGCGGAAAACGCCGGCTGAACGAGGATTGGCTCGAAAAATTCTGCTCTGTGCTTGGTGTTACGCTCGGTGACTTCGAGAAGCCGACATCTGCGCCCCTGGAACCAAAAGTGCTGCAGGAATATTCGGAGAAATTAAAGCGGCTCTATGGGATATCTCCGGTTCCGGCATTCCGCAGCATAAGTCGAGCCATCGATGATTGGTTGGAAGCCTTGGAGTCGAAACAGTCGGCCAAGCAAAAACCGGAGGACTATTTTGACGCGGAACGAATTGAAGAGAAACCCTTCATCAATTACCTGGATTCCGATGCTCCGTGGCCGGTCGAAATATTCCGGATTCCGCATTACGATGCCATACCGGCCGGGAATCCGCGCGAAATGCATCCTGAAGGTCAGATGTGGATGGACATCGTCCACTCGAAAGGCAAGGACACCTGGTACACGCTGCGTGTCGTTGGCGACAGCATGTCTCCAGATTATCTGAACGGAGACATCGTGCTGATGGACTATGCCCTACAGCCGCATGATGGAGATGTCGTTGCAGCATTGATCGACGGGACTGAGAGCACCTTGAAAACCTATTCGCGCCAGGGGGACGAAATCACTCTCACCCCGATCGAAACCAAACGTCACTCGCCCCGGACATTTCACGCCAGCCGCATCACGATTCAAGGCGTTCTTCTCGAAATCGTCCGCCGCAAGCGATAAGTTATTCATAAACTACCCTAGATTTTATTTTGACATATATGTCAAAATTGACATATTATGTAAATCGTGACTGAGAATGATAAGCCTCTTGTATGGATGAATACCGAGGTTAAATCTCCTCCGTTTTCCAAGGAGGCGAGGCTTGAGGCGGGATTCCTGCTCAGGAAGCTGCAAAAGGGACAGGAACTGGAAATGCCGTATTCGATGCCGATGCAACATGGCGAATTCTCTATCGCATGGATCCCGACGCAGTTGTGATCCTTGATGTTTTTAGCAAGAAGTCGAGAGCAACGCCGAGAGCGGCAATTGCTCGAGCAAGAAAAAGACTGAAGGAGTATGAAGATGCGTAACACCAAGAAAAAACGCCTTGAATCTAAGGGATGGAAGATTGGAAGCGCTAAGGATTTTCTTGGTCTTTCGCCCGAGGAAGAAGCCTACATTGAAATTAAGCTCAGACTTGCAGAGGATCTTCGTAGCCAAAGATTGCGCCGCCAAATGACCCAGTCAGACCTGGCAAGAAAACTCAAGTCAAGTCAATCCCGTGTGGCAAAGATGGAAGCCGGCGAAAGCTCCGTATCCGTTGACCTGCTTGTGCGATCCCTGCTGGCGCTTGGAGCCCCGAGCAAAAACCTGATTCGACTTATTTCTCTGCGAAATCCCATCAAGGTGACATAGATCAGCAACAGCTATCCAGCAACAAGTGGCAGCCACGGGATGGAAATGCTGTTACAGCTTTTACCGACGCCACCGACAGTAAAACGAACTGCAAGGGCAGCGAAAAAAAAGAAGGGTGAGCGTAGTCGGCTTTAAAGACGCTTGGCTTTGCGACGATATTCCTTTGTAAGATCTATAATTTTGCCATCTTTGATGACGTAGACTGGCGTACCGGTCTGCAGCCCTATTTCCAGCGCCCGCTTTGCAGCCCTGCGCAGAGCTTTTTCTGAAGCAATGATGTCGGGGTCCTTTGAGCCCATCACTTTTCTCTTCATCCGTTATCTCCAGCGGAAAGCAATCTCGGCGCTGACTCGGAATTGTCGTATAAAACCCAACTGTTCACCAAATCACGATAGATGGTTTGGAAGTTTCTCAACCCCGCTTCAAACCGTCTTCGGATTACGTCCTCCGGGACATGATGCCCACCTTGGGCAACACGGGATAACACTCTTGCCGTAGCCAATTCGGGTGTCGGCAAACTCAGGAAGAAGAGTTTTACATAATATCCCTCTCTGCGCCAGTCCGGGATGAGTCTCACATAATGACGACCGGACAAAGTTGTTTCGAAAGCAAAGTTCTCTCCGTTACGAATTCGTCTTTTTATTTCAAGCAGCATCAATCGACAGCATGATGAGCTCCATTGTTCTAAAGCTAATTCCAGGCCGGAAGATATGGAAGATCTGCTGCACTAACTCATTTTTATATATTTACAATAAATAACATATATGTTATTTATTGTAAATGAAATATGAATCGCTGGTTGGGCTGGTAGGCTCAATGGAATGCTTCGATCTGCCATTGCTGGTGCAGTCATTCGCTGAACCGCGTGAAGTCATCCGAGTGCAATTGTCCCGTTTGATGACAGACGGCAAGATTATCGGTCTGCGGCGCGGTGTTTATACGCTCTCCGACACGTATCGCCGAGTACCTATCATACCGGCAAGGCTGGCGAATCAGCTATATCGGCCATCCTATCTGAGCGGTTTGTGGGCTTTGGGCTACTACGACATGATTCCCGAGAAAGTCGTATGGCTGACAAGCGCAACTTCTCGAGTGCCCCGCCGGTTCGATATTTCTTTTGGCATTTTTGATTATCGCAACATTAAACAGAGGGCGTTTTTTGGATACGTCACGGCTTCCTATGGCGATCGGTCCATCGTGATTGCCGAACCCGAGAAAGCGTTACTCGATCATTGGCACCTCACATCCGGCGAGTGGACGCAGGAACGCCTAGAGGAAATGCGTTATCAACACTGTCAGCAGGTGAACAATAAAAGGCTTCAGGCTTATGCAGACCGTTTTGAAAGCCCACGCCTCCATCGAGCGGTCGAACGGTGGTTGACCGTAACGGCCGAACAAGAGAAAGGCACGGTTACGATATGAAGGATCAGGCACTGGCACTGGCACGGGGAGCGAAAGAACCGGGGCAGGCGCTCAACCTTCTGCGGGAATACATTCAGACGCTTATCCTGCGGTCGTTTCATGAGTGTGAAGCTTTTCAGAATTTGGCATTCGTCGGCGGTACGGCATTACGCTTTCTCTACAATCTGCCGCGATTCTCGGATGATCTCGATTTCTCAATGGTGTCTGAAAAGGGCTATTCGGGCGTAGAGTGGATGTCGAAAGTCAAACGGGATCTGTCTCTGGCCGGATTCGATCCCCACATCGCTTGGAATGATCGCAAGGTTGTCCATACAGGGTGGATCAGGCTGGCAGGGATCCTTTATGACGCCGGCATTCCCGGAGTGCCTGACCAGAAGTTGGCCATTAAACTGGAAATCGACACGCGTCCACCTGCGGGAGCGCTCTGCGAAAGAAGTATCATTACACGCACGGTGACTTTTCTTGTCCAGCATTATGATCTGCCGTCCATGATGGCGGGAAAGCTTCATGCGGCCATTACACGAAAATATGTCAAAGGCCGCGACTGGTATGATCTATTGTGGTACAGGACGCAGCGTCCGCCGGTTGAACCGAACATCAAACTTCTTCAGAAAGCTTTGGACCAAACTCATCATTCAGCAAAATACGATGCTTATAAGTGGCAAAACCTGGTGAAGAATCGCCTGGAGTCCATCAACATTAAAGATATTACCGGCGACGTCAGCCAATTTTTAGAACACCCTCAGGATGCTTCGCTCCTGACGAAGGAGAATCTGTCTGGATTATTTTTAGCTCAATAGAGAAATAATAAAAAGGGTGTCAGGCATCTTCCATCAAGCTGCTGAGCGAGGAATGTCTTCAAGCTTTATAACGAGGCGCTTGCCGACGATCGCGGCAGCCTTTTGCAAGGTGTCGGGTTGAACGCTGCAGTTTTCGGGATCCAGAAAACGCGCTACCTGGGTGCTGCTGGTTTTTAGCCGTCGAGCCATTTCCGCTTTGGATATATTTTGCGTTTTCATGGCTTCGGCGAACTGCCAGGCAATTACACGCTTTATAGCGTGGCCAGTTGCCTCTTCGTATAGAATTATGACATCCGGTTTAGACAATGGCGATTTTGTTCCCGGTTTGGCGATCGCCCAATATCGTCAGCAAATCAGGCTGGATGAACCCTATGAAAAGGAATATGAAGGCCTGCTGCCGGCCGGAGAAAGGGCCGCGATTGTTGCCCGCCTGCTCGATCGGCTGATTCGCGACGAGCGCCTCATGGACATCGAAAACCTTCCGGCGACCTATGAAAACCGGCGCAGGCTGTTGCGGGCATTGCTCAATATCCGTCCGCCCCACACGCTGGATGGTTCCTTTGTTCGCGAAATGAAACGTCTGTTGCAGGATGAGCTATGCCGCAGCGAGATTGCAGACGGCGGCAGCCTGCCGGTTGTATCCGATAGCCTGCCGTGCAGCCGGAGTAATAGGGATCGGCTTTTTTTATGGAGAGGGGACATTACACGGTTGCGGGTCGATGCAATCGTCAATGCGGCGAACGATCAGCTGCTGGGCTGCTTTCTACCGCTGCACAGCTGCATCGATAATGTGATTCACAGCGCAGCCGGCCCCCTGCTTCGCCAGGATTGCCATGCCATCATGGAGATCCAGCGACACCGGGAACAAACCGGTGATGCCAAAATCACCCGCGCCTACAATCTTCCATCGAGGTTTGTTCTGCATACGGTTGGCCCCATCATCGGCACCGAGGGCGTCCATGATCTCCGGCGGCGCCAGCTGGCATCGTGCTATCGCAGTTGCCTTGCTTTGGCCGACCGGCTGCCCGACATCAAGACAGTGGCATTTCCCTGCATTTCCACCGGCGTTTTCAATTTTCCAAGGGGGATGGCCACGGAGATTGCCATCCGGACGGTGACGGAATGGCTTGGCACCCATCGCCATCATTTTGAGCGGGTGATTTTTAATGTTTTTCTTAAGGAGGACTTGGATGGCTATGCCCAGGCTTTCCGGCGATGCAATGATTGATGCTGTCGCCCGGGCGATTCTCGGAAGCGAGCGCGTGCTGATTGGCGCCGGGGCCGGACTGTCGGCCGCCGCCGGTATCGATTATACCGACACGGCCGCTTTCGCCCGGGTTTTTGCCAAATGGGCGGAGCGAGGCTATCGCATGCAGTACGAATTCGTGGGGGAGCATGATTGGGCGGAACCGGAGAAATGGGCTTACTGGGCCACCCACCTGAACTACGTTTTCTATCAATTTCCGCCCAGCCTGCTCTATCAAAAACTCCATGCCATTATCCGGGATAAGGATTTTTATGTCATTACCTCCAACGCCGATGGTTTGTTCATCAAAAGCGGCTTCGAAGCGGACCGGGTATTCCAGGCTCAGGGCAATTACGAGCGTTTGAGATGCACGAGGTCATGCACGCCCAGGACCTGGGATACCAAACCCTTTATCGATCGGATCCTGTCCCATATTGACTACGAAACCCTGCGGGTGAATGATCCCGCGGCCCTCCCCACCTGTCCCTGTTGCGGGGCGCCGTTGTTTGTCGCCTTTCGGGCGCGGGAAGATTACGCGCAACAGAGCGCGAATTACCGGCGATGGCTGGATGGGGTGATAAACAAAAAGCTGCTGGTGATGGAAATCGGCGTGGGATTCAATACTCCGGCAGTCATCCGCTGGCCTTTTGAGCGCCTGGTGAATGCTCATCAGGATGTAGTCTTTGTGAGAATCAACAGCGATTATCGCGACTACGCCAATACCGCCCGGCCCGAAATTCCGGACCAGATCAGATCCAAATCGATGTCTGTCTGTGCCGATGCCGGAGCAATAATCGAGGCCCTGTTTGACCGTCTGCAGGGGTGTTACGGAACACGCCCAGCGTATTTATAGGCGGCCATAATATGCAGGCCTGTCCGCGACATGCAAAAGACCCGGCCACGAATCCCACGAATTAGCGAAATTCGTGGGATTCGTGGCGATGCTTTTCCGTGACCGTCGCACCAAATTCCGAATGAAGTTAAAAAGAAGAATTTGTGCTATCCTCTTGCCTATTCAAAAGCAGAAAAAAAGAGATGCAGAAGATCGGCCTGCCGCAATGTCGGACCTGGAAGGAGGCCAAAAGATGACTTCATGGCATGAGCTCCTGGAAAAGGATAACCGTTTACCTGAATGGCCGTACCCAATACGTTATGAACAGGAGCAAACAATTGAGACCGATGTATTGGTTATCGGCGGTGGAATAGCCGGATGTTGGGCGGCCATCAGCGCTGCCAGGAAGAAAGGTGTCAATGTTGCTGTGGTGGAAAAGGCGGCGACGATAAGAAGCGGCGCCGGAGGGTTGGGAGGCGACCACTGGGCGAACCCAATGACCAGTCCTTTGTCCAACATGGATCCTGAAACCAAGGCCCAAAAGGACATTGACAGTGATGGCGGATACTGCTGTGGGCCTGGCCGCTATATACAATGCCGCGAAAGCTACGACGCTTTGTTAGAGATAGAGAAGATGGGGGGTAAGATTAGGGATTCGGAGAATGAGTACGTGGGAGCCTGGGGCAGGGACGAAAAGACCCAGCTCATTCTCGCGGAAAGGTCTCAACCTATCAATGGATATCTGCGCTTTTGGGGAACCACATTTAAGCCTGCATTAAAAAAGGAGTGTGATCGTTTGGGAGTCAGGATCTTCGATAGAGTTATGGCTACCAGCCTCCTGAACGAAAATGGCATCCAGGGCGCTCGCGTGGCAGGCGCAACCGGAGTTAATACCAGAACCGGCGAATTCATCATATTCAAAGCCAAGGCGGTTGTGCTCTCCGCAGCAGGAGTCGGATCCATCTGGGTTTTCAACACGGAATTGGCCGGCATTTCCACCTTCAGGTCCCGCAACAATTCCGGCGATGGCACAGCTATGGCATTTAGAGCCGGCGCAGAGCTTACAATGATGGAGAAGAGCGGTTCTTTGCGTTTGGGAACCGGTTACAAACACAAGTGGTATACAGGCATCGATGCTGCTTTCGAGCATCTTTCACAGGTTGATGACAGCGGCAAAGCGCTCCCATCAGGTGACAATCTGCGTGAGGCTGTGCTCAAAGGGGAGTTGGCTCTGCCTTTCTGGGGTGACTTTCCTTCTCTGTCGGAGAACTGGCGAAAGGTCAACTGGAATTTGATGTACGTGGAGGAATCAACGACTAAAGCCATAAGGAGGAAATATATTGAGGCTGGATTTGATCCGAACAAGGATCTGTTCCCGACCTATACATTAATCGAGGGAAGCGCTCCGGCCCATTTCCGCTCCGCGGACAGCGGCGGCACCCGTGGCGGTCCTGTTGTTGATTGGGATTTGAAGACCACCGTGGACGGGCTGTATGCCGCCGGAGAACAGACGTATTCGCCCGGGGACCATAGCTACGCAGCAGCCACAGGCAGGTATGCCGGCAGAAAAGCAGCCGACCATGCCCTGCAATCAAGCCGGCCGGCGATATCGAAGGAGCAGGTCGCGCGTGAGAAGGTTCGCGTCTACGCCCCGATCAAGAGAAGCGACGGCATAGAGTGGAAAGAACTGCATGCTGGGATTTCGCGAATGATGCAGTACTTCTGCAGCGAATATAAGACTGAAAAGCTGCTCAATATGGGGCTGGATGCCCTTAAGGAAATTGAACAAGACTGGGCGCCCAAGCTCTATGCCCTTGATCCGCACAAGCTGGTGCGCAGCTTGGAGGATCTGAGCATTCTTACTTATTCTCAAAGTATCATTCATGCCTCTCTGGCGCGCAGGGCAAGCAGCCGACATTTGGACTTCCAGAGAATAGATTATCCGCAAGTGGATCCATCCGAGTGGAATAAGTTTGTCACTGTAAAGCTGGAGAACGGCAAGGTGAAGGTTGGGGAACTGCCCCTGGGTTATTGGGGCAAGCTTAGAGAAAACTGGGAAGCCCACAACAAGGACTACGCAGGTGTTTATGCCGGATAGCTGCTATTCAACCACAACCGGAATCTGCCCACAGATTCTGTTGAGAAAGCCTTTGATCGCAATATGGTGCCAAAGCCAACGCCCTGTAACGGAACTGTGCCTGTGGCACGGCTGTGAAAGGCTGAATTTCCGGAACGGGAGGTGACTATTACGGAGCAATCATTAAACAATAGGACGATCCATGAACCGGCGCGGGAAGTCGGCGTCTGCCAGGAAGCCGATGTGGTGGTAGTCGGCGGTGGTGCGGCTGGATGCGCTGCGGCGGTGGCGGCGGCGCGGAATGGCGCAAGCACACTGCTCCTGGAAAGATACGGCCATCTGGGAGGTATGGCTACCGGTGGACTGGTGTTGGTGATCATGCCGATGAGCGACGGCACGGCCGAGCAGCAAATTGCCGGACTCTGCCAGGAGGTGGTTGACCGCTTGGATGCCATGGGCGCCGCCATTCATCCAGAGAAGAAAGACCTGGGATCGAGCGATAGCAGGCTGGTGAGCTTTTGGAAACGTTACGCTTTCAGCGTGATTGAAGGAAAGATCCGATTAAGCGCCACTGTTGACCCCGAGGCGCTTCAATGTGTCCTGAATGACATGGTGACAGAGGCGCGAGTAAAGTTATTGCTGCATTCATTGGAAACCCGGGCAATTGTGCAACAGAATGAAGTGCAGGGTGTAATTTGTGAAAGCAAGTCGGGCCGGCAGGCGGTATTGGGAAAAGTAATCATCGATGCTACAGGCGATGGCGATGTTTTCGCGTCTGCCGGCGCCCCTTTCGACAGTACAATGAATCCTGCAATGAGGTCTTCCCGTCTGGCATTGACATTTCGGATAGGCAATATCGACTCAAACAGATACTACTCCTTCCGGGAATCGGAGGCGCTGAAGTATGCCGACTTGATGCGCGAGCTCGAAGGTCTGGGCGGCTTCACAATGTACATCAAGACGACGCGCGAGGACGTGATGTGGGTCAACAATTTTATTCCCGGTCTAAATCCCCTTAATGCAGCCGATCTGACTTGGCTGGAGGTCAACGGCCGCAAGAGGGCTCGGATAACGCAACGGTTTTTAAAGGAGCATGTGCCCGGTTTCGAGAACAGCTTTATTATGGATACCGCCTCGCAGATTGGCGTACGCAGCAGCCGAAGACTGATTGGCGAACACATTCTGACGGAGCAGGACATATTCTCCGGCACGGTCTTCCCCGACACCATAGCGGTGTGTCCGGATTTCCGCCATACCGTATCGCCGGAGCATCCCCACTGGCATGTGCCTTATCGTTCTCTGATACCCAACCAGGTGGATAGACTGCTCGTTGCCGGGCGCTGTTTTTCCTCGGATCCGGTGGCCAACGACTTGCTGGCCCCGATCCAATTTTGTATTGCCATGGGGCAGGCTGCCGGCACGGCAGCCGCGCTGGCGATAAAGCACGGAGTTGCCGTCAGGCACCTGGATTTTAGGATCCTGCGCAATTCTCTGGTTGACCAGGGCGTACCGCTTCCCAGCAGTGAAAGCTGATTTGTTAAACAGTCGCAGAAAGTTTGCTCGCACATAATCGCCTTTACAACCACAGGAACATCCAGCCCGTGGTCCATCCAAATACGATTCAGCTTAGCTCTGCCAAAACGTCGGGCGTTCCCATCGATCAATGCAAACGGTTTCTTGCGGCGAAACAACAAATCGTTCCAGACCTCGCCGCTTCCGGCTGGCGACCATGGAACTCCCGGTCGAAAATCTTGAACAGCTCCTTGCGGCGCTCTTCCCACATGGTCAGCGTTGTGATCTTGCGGCCATCGTTCATCGCCAGCAGCGGTGGCGGCGGCGAGCCGGCAGTGGCCTTGCTTTCATCGTAGTTGGCGCAGTTGGGCGGAACTGTGCCATCGGCATTCAAACGACCGGCCGGACCGGGTCTCAAGGGCGAGGTGATCTTGAGCTTCGCCACTATTTGCTGATGATCGGAGTTGCCCTTGGCGGGCTGGGCCGCGATGCCAACCATTGGAATCGCACTCAACAGGGCAAGCAGGGTAAGCGTTGCGGCTTTCCTCTTCCGTTCACCGTGCCGGAAAATTCTTCCGCTCGATGGTCCACTTCTCATCCGTGCACAGGCCGCATTGATCGCCCACGAAGCGGGCAGCGGCCTTGGCATCACCGCGCAATTGCCAGTTCAGCC
>CAYYTC010000055.1:0-32455 GCA_964474425.1 uncultured Acidobacteriota bacterium | reverse complement strand
ACGGGCAAAAAGTATTAAAGCTATTAAGCTTGGATGCTTGAACAAAATCACCGTGATCGTTTTTCGTGCCGCCCCGGCGCCTGTGCCTGTTTGTGCTACTATGGATGTCATGAAATTCGAGGAGGACTTTCTCCGCTTGGAGCAACAGATCGTGGAATGCCGGCGGTGCCCGCGTCTGGTCGGCTGGCGGGAGCGCGTTGCCCGCGAAAAAGTCCGCCGGTTCAAGGATCAGGAATACTGGGGACGCCCGGTGCCGGCTTTCGGCCGGCCCGATGCCGAGCTGGTCGTCATAGGTCTAGCTCCCGCGGCGCACGGCGGCAACCGCACGGGACGGATGTTCACCGGCGACGGAAGCGGTGACTGGCTCTTCGACGCTCTCTACCGGTTCGGTTACGCCAGTCAGCCCTCATCCGTCGGCAGAAACGACGGGTTGACGCTGCACGATTGTCTGATTACGGCGGTTCTGCGCTGCGCTCCGCCGGATAATAGGCCCACGATCGATGAGATAGGCAACTGCCGGGAATACCTTCGACGCGAGCTTCTTTTGGCCGGGAACAAGCGGGTCGTGGTCGCTCTCGGAAAGATCGCGTTTCAGGCTTTCGTCAGGATCTGGAAGGAAGAGGGTGAGGATCCGGCCGCCGGCAAACTCGAATTCCGTCACGGGGGGGAATGGGAGCTTGGGCGGCTGACGCTGATCTCTTCATTTCACCCAAGCCGGCAGAACACACGGACGGGGAAGCTGACGCACGGAATGTTCGACGCCATCTTCCGGCGCGCCCGGGAGAGGCTTCAAAAGCCCGGCAAAATCGCTTTATTCAAAATCTTTTAGACAGGAAGGACCCGGCGTATCTCCTCCACGATGGCGTCGGCAGCGGCTGCGGGTTCGGGAGCCTGGAGTATGGGGCGGCCCACGACTATGAAATCCGCGCCCGCCCCGATGGCTTCCGCCGGCGTCGCCGTGCGGCTCTGGTCCTGAGCGGATGATCCAGCGGGGCGTATGCCGGGAATCACGAGTTGCAGCATGTTCCCAAATTTCCTATGGAGCATCGGCAGCTCGCGGGCGGAAGCCACAATCCCGCGTATCCCCGAGTCGCCGGCCAAGCCGGCCAGCCTCTCCACCCACTGCTCGATGGTTCCGGCCACCCCCAGCCTCCGGACGTCCTCCAGGGAAAGGCTCGTCAGAGCCGTCACGGCCAGCAGAAGAGGCGGAGAACCTGAAGACTGGGCCTCCAGGGCCGCGGCCGTAAGCATTTCGGGACCGCCGGATGCATGAACCGTCAGCATATCGACTCCCAGCCGGCAAGCCGACCGGACCGCTCCGCGGACGGTGTTGGGGATGTCGTGAAGCTTCAGGTCCAGAAATACTTTTTCTCCGCGCCCCCGGATTTCCTCAACCAGGCGCGGTCCCTCGCGGGTGAAAATTTCCAGGCCGAGTTTAAAGCATCCTGCGTGACCGGAAAGCCGCTCCACCGAAGCGAGCGCGGCCGCCCGGTCCGGAACGTCCAGCGCAATGATGAGTCTTGATCGCGGATCATTCATAGGCACGAAGGCTCCCAATCAGATCGTTGATGTCCTCCACGTAATGTGCCCGGCAATAGTCCTGCAGCCCCAGCGCGATGCGCTGGGATGCATCCGGCTGATAGAAATTGACGGTTCCGACCTGCACGGCGCGGGCGCCGGCCATCAAAAACTCGAGCGCGTCCTCTGCCGTGGCGATTCCGCCGATACCGATGACGGGAATTTTCACCGCCTGGCAGGTTTCCCAGACCATGCGCAGCGCAATGGGCTTGATTGCGGGCCCGGAAAGCCCGCCGGTGAGGAATCGTAATCGGGGCCGCCTTTTCTCGATATCAATGGCCATTCCCACAAAAGTGTTCACGACCGAAAGAGCGTCGGCGCCCGCATCCTGGCATGCCCGGGCGAAATCGCGAATGTCGGTAACATTGGGCGAGAGTTTGACCCACAGGGGAAGCCGCCGGGACGCCTTTTTGGTTTCCGCCGTGATGGCGTATGCGTCCCGGGGATCCTTGTTGTAATGGAATCCCCCCTTTTTTACATTCGGGCACGAGATATTGAGCTCCAGGGCTTTGATGCCGGGACAGTCGTTGAGGAACCGTGTGACCTCGAGATAATCGTTCCGTTCAAAGCCCACGATGTTGACGATTATGTGGGTGTCGTAATTCCTCAATCCCGGCAGTTTCGTCGTCACGAATTCCGTGGCGCCTATGTTCTGCCACCCGATGGCATTCAACATCCCGGAGGATGTCTCGTACACTCGAGGCGGGGCGTTTCCCTTGATAGGCGTCATCGACAGGCCTTTGACCACGATGCCGCCGATCGAGTTCAGGTCCATGAGGTTTGCGAATTCCAGCCCGTAGCCGAAAGTGCCGCTTGCGGTCAGCACGGGATTCTTGAAACGCACTCCGGCGATATCCACCGCCATGTGAGGCATTTTGTGCAGTTCCTTCCCAGCAGGTGCGCTTTTAATAAATCGCGGAAAAACCCGTATAGGGTTGCTGTTGGGACCGGGATCGGGTCCGGTAACCCGGCAGCATCCGCACTACCGCCGTCTGCCGCATGAGGACTGCCCTCATAGCGGCGCCGTGTCCCAATCGATCAGCCGGCTGTTCATTACAGGGCCGTCCTGGCATACGCGGAGAAATCGTTCTTCTCCCTGATGATCCCTGCTGCGGACCACGCATCCCAGGCAGGCTCCGAGCCCGCACCCCATGCGCGCCTCCAGGCTCACTTCGCACTGCAGGTCACTCTGAAGGGATAGGGCGTGAACCGCTTTCATCATATTCCATGGCCCGCAGGCGTAAAGGCGCAGGTCTTTGCGGGGGTGGCTTTTCAGGAATTGCGCAAGCGGCTGGGTCACCAGGCCGCGTTCTCCAAGGGATCCGTCTTCCGTGGCGCAGAAAATCTCCATACCCAGCCGTTCAAAATATTCGCGCAGCACGAGATCGGCAATACCTGCGCCGCCATAGAACAGGACCGGCTTGACGTTTTGCGCCATCAGGCTCTGGGCCAGCAGGTACAAAGGGGCGATGCCGACTCCTCCGGCCACCAGACAGGCCATTCCCAGACGGTTACGCATTTCCGCGGCCAGCTGGAAGCCGCGGCCCTGGGGGCCCAGGCAGTCGAGCACCTGCCCTGCGTGCGCCTGAGCCAGCTGATGGGTCCCCGCCCCGACATCCTTGACGAGCAGCTCGATTCCTGCGGGTTTGCCGCTGCGCGCCTGGCGGTGGATGTTGAATATGGTAAAGGGTCGGCGCAGGAGCGGATTCCCGTGCGTATCCTCGACGCACTTGATCATTACGAACTGCCCCGGGCGGACCAGACGTGCCTGTTCAGGCGAATTCAAAGTCAGGAGCCAGTTTTTCGCTCCCAAGTCCCGGACATCTTTAACCTTTACCTTTTTGTCCAACATGTCAATTTCAGTATAGGTTGTAACTAGCCGTTTGCAACGCATTTTTCCGTGTGATATTATCCCCGCGCATCGAACGGCAACCTATTTCCAGAAGCACTTTAATATGAAAAAAACCAAGGGCAAACTTCTGATGACGGCCAGCGAAATCGACCTTGCGCTGGCAAGGATTTCAGCCGAAATTGCTGAACAGATGGGCCGCCATGAGGAATTTGCGATCATAGGAATCAGGCGCCGCGGGGTGCACCTGGCCCAACGCTTATGCCGAAAATTGGAGGCCGTCCTCAAACGGTCCATTCCCATGGGAATTCTGGACATTACGCTCTACCGGGATGACCTGACAACCGTCAGCAACCGACCGATGCTTCGGGAGACTCTGATAAATTTCGACATCAACAATCTCACCGTCGTGCTTGCGGATGATGTGCTTTATACGGGCCGAACAGTCCGCGCGGCGCTGGACGGGATCATGGACCTTGGGAGGCCCAAAAGAGTTCAGCTGGCGGTCCTGATCGACCGCGGCCTGCGCGAGCTGCCAATCCAGGCCGATTACGTTGGGAAGCACATCCAGACCTCGGGAGATGAAACTGTGGAAGTCCGCCTGAACGAAGAAGACCAGGAGGAGCGCGTGATCCTTTTTAAAAGGCCTCATCCGCTGCAGGCTGTGGAATAGAGCCGGGAAGGACCGTGAAGATACAGCCGCCCGGGCGCGGCGGACCGGAGAGACAGGTTCCGGGCCGTCCGGCGGTATTTGCGATTTTGAATTTTTTCCCGCGGCAGAGTCCCGAGAGTGACCGGGCCGCGGCAGGCGAGCGCTATGGCAACCTTCAGCCACAAAGACCTGCTGAGCATTGAGCAGCTATCTGTCGACGATGTCACTTTGGTGCTGGATACGGCCGAAGCCCTGAAGGAGGTCGCCGCCCGGCCGGTGAAGAAAGTTCCCACACTTCGTGGGAAAACGGTCATCAATCTGTTTTTTGAGCCGTCCACGCGGACGCGCTCATCCTTCGAGCTGGCCGAAAAGCGGCTGAGCGCCGATATCCTGAATTTTTCGCCGTCCACCAGCAGCGTCTCCAAAGGCGAGACTCTGCTGGATACGGCGCACAACCTGGAGGCCATGGCGCCGGATATCATCGTGATTCGCCACGAGTCCGCGGGAGCGCCGCACCTCCTGTCGAGGGAATGCCGGTCCTCGATTGTCAACGCCGGGGACGGCATGCACGAGCACCCGACCCAGGCTCTCCTGGATGCCCTGACGATACGCACCGTGAAAGGGCGCCTGGACAAACTCAAAATTACGATTGTTGGAGATATTTCCCACAGCCGTGTCGCGCGGTCCGACACCATGCTTTTCCACAAGATGGGATCGGAAGTCTGCGTATGCGGTCCCCCGACCCTGATCCCCTGGGATTTCGACAAGCTGGGTGCGAAGATCAACGGGCGGATGGAAGAAGCCATCGAGGGTGCGGATGTGATCATGATGCTCCGGCTGCAGCACGAAAGGCAGAACGAAGCTTTCATCCCGTCCACGAGGGAGTACTACAATTTCTACGGCCTTACCCGGGAGCGGATGCGCCTTGCCAAAAAGGACACGATCGTTATGCACCCGGGACCCATGAACCGCGGAGTTGAAATCGATTCGGATGTTGCGGACGCAGGCTATTCGGTCATCCTGAACCAGGTCGCGAATGGAGTCGCAACGCGAATGGCCGTGCTTTACCTGCTTTCCGGCAATGCCGGATTAAGGCTGAAAAGACATTCTCGTTGAGCGCTTATGCAACTAATACTGCGTCAGGGAAGGGTCGTAGACCCATCCCAAAAACTGGATAAGGTGGTCGACCTCGGCGTCGAGGACGGCCATGTCGCTGAAATTGCATCGAGGATCCGGAAAAAGGGCCGAAAGGAAATCGATGCGCGCGGGCTTTTGGTATTTCCCGGATTTATCGATATGCATGCCCACCTGCGGGAGCCAGGGCGCGAAGACGCCGAGACGATTGAAACCGGCGTCAACGCCGCAGTTCGCGGAGGATATGCGGGCGTTGCGTGCATGCCGAACACACAGCCGGTGAACGATTCCGAAGCTGTCACGGCCTTCATCCTGGACAGGGCCCGGGAGGTTTCCAAGTGCGCCGTGTATCCCGTCGGCGCCATCACCAAAGGCAGCCAGGGCAAAACCCTGGCGGAGATCGGAGAAATGTACCGTGCCGGAATCGTCGCGGTCAGCGACGACGGCCACCCGGTGCAGGACAGTCAGGTCATGCGGCGCGGCATGGAATACTCGCGGCTGTTCGGCCTTCCGGTTATCGATCATTGTGAAGACAGGGATCTGGCAGCCGGCGGGGTGATGCACGAGGGGTATTACTCGACCGCGCTCGGGTTGCGGGGAATGAATCCGGCTGCGGAGGAACTGCACGTCATCCGGGACACCATCCTCGCGCGGCAGACCGGCGCCCAGGTGCATATCGCCCATCTGTCCACCCGTCGATCCCTCAACGCGGTCGTGCGCGCGAGGAAGGAAGACAGGATCCCCGTTACGTGCGAAGCGACTCCGCACCACCTGCTTTTGACCGATGCCCTGGTATCCGCCTATGACACCAATACCAAGATAAATCCGCCTCTTCGTTCGCAGGACGATGTGGACGCTCTTGTGAAGGGAATCATTTCCGGGGATATCGATGCCATCGCCACCGACCACGCGCCTCACAATATCAATGACAAGATGCTCGAGTTCGACCGCGCGCCCTTCGGCATCGTCGGCCTCGAGACGGCCGTCGGCCTGATCTACGACCGTTTCGTGCGGCCGGGGATCCTCGCACTGGACCGCTTTGTACAGCTCTTCTCGACTAACCCGGCCCGCATTCTCAGGCTCCAGCGGGGGACGCTGGCCAAAGGCGCCTGGGCCGACATCACTGTCCTCGATCCTGAGCTCAGCTGGGAAGTGCATGCCGGCGAATTCCTGTCACGCAGCCGCAATACCCCTTTCGAGGGCTGGAAGCTGCAAGGCGGCCCGGCGATGACCGTGGTGAAGGGGAAGGTAGTCTGGAGCCTGTAATTACATGGGTAATCCCCCGGCTCTGCCCCGGGGCACCCAAAGAGTTTAACAGCTCTGTATTTTGGAACGCTGAGGAACGCTGATAAAAGCGCTGACAAATGCCGATTTGTTCGGCGGGGATCGGAATCGCCTCCTCGGCTTTATCCCGCGTAAGTCAGCGTTCAAGGCCGGCTTAACTCCTCCAACCGCTTTGAGCGGTTCAAATCTTTCAAGCCTCCGGCTCTGCGGGAGGCGTGTGACTAGGGCGAATTCGGGATTCAAATTTGGGAATTCGGGACCAGGAATTCTGCGGAATCATTCATCGGGGAGCTGCTGGATGATCTCATCCTCTCGGGCATAGCCCTTCCGGCGGGCATGTTTTTCCAGGGCATCTTTATTGGATCTCAATTCCTCGATGGTTTTTCGGTGCTCGTTGTTGCGGCGCCTAATTTCCTCGACGCGGGCACTCTGCTCCTGCAATTCCAGACGTGCTTTTCGCAGCTCGATATATCCTCCGGGGCCCAGGAAGCTGAAGAGAAGAATGAGCACAACGGCAACAATGCAAAGTATGTAATAGAGTTCTTTTTTGTGAGATATCCGTTGCGGGGGCGCCATGATCCTTTCCTGAGGCTGCTGCCCTGGCGAACGCCGTCTTTTATGGCAGTGCCATAGCATATTACTTTCGGCCGCCATTGGATGCAACCAATTATCGCTGAGGATGCAAATATGGATGAGATACTCGTGCTGAGCACCGCCGGCACTCTCAGCCTGGCGCAGGAAATCGCGTCAGCGCTGATCGAGGCGCGGGAGGCCGCGTGTGTCAATATCGTGCCCGGGATCCGCTCCATTTATCGGTGGGGAGGCAAAGTGTGCAACGAAGGAGAATTCTTGATCCTCATAAAATCCACATCGGATAAATTTGAATCGGTCCGAGCCAGAGTCCGGCTGATGCACACCTACCAGGTTCCCGAGGTGATCGCGCTGCCGGTCACGAACGGCGATGCCGACTATCTGGCCTGGATACGCTCCTCACTGCAGGAAGCCGGATAAGCCGGAAATAAACCGGTAAATTAATTACATTGGTAAACGCGCGGCTCTGCAGGAGGACTCATAGAGTTTGACCGCTCCGTATTTTGAAACGCCGAGAAACGCTGACAAAAGCGCTGACCAACGCCGATTTGTTCGGCGAAGGTCGGCGAGCAAAAGCCGATCAATCGCCTCATCGGCTTTTGCCCGCGTAAGTCAGCGTTCAAGACCGGCATAACTCCTCCAACCGCTTTAAGCGGCAAACAATCTGGCCTCCGGAGGAGACGGAGGCAGCTGAATCCCTCGGCAGTTTCCTATATCTGCTTAAAAGGATCGACTCTCATTGACCTCGCGGCATTTTTGCTGAAATAAGCGGCCTTCGCCCAAAACTACACAAGCAATGGGGGAACAAAGGTATGGGGGTCGGGATACGACTGGATAGGACGCTGGCGCTCATGGATATAGCCAAAGATAAAGCGGAAACGGCTCATATACGATGGCGCTCCAAAGACCTGGGCTCCTGGCAGTCGGTGGATCCCCGGTGGAAACTATCGGGAAACACAATAAATTTCCGGTTTCAAGGGGAGAGAGAGAACTTTCGTGTGCTGTCTGCCGCGCCAAAGCCATGGGGCCTTCGCATACTCCTTGCCCAAATCCAAAATCCTATGCCAGTCCCGTTCGATGTTTGCTGGCAAGCATCGGTGCCGACGCCCGGGGTGGATTCCAGTGAATTTTGGAGCATGGTCCAATCCTGGCTGAGAGTGGAGTTCGTCGGACATCAGATCGTGCAAATCAGCCGGAGGGCCGATCTTGCGCGGACGCTTTCCGGCCTTTTCCTGCGCATCCACTTTCGTCACCGGGGAAAAGACTGTCTGCTGGTCGCTGCGGATGACATCGGATCCGCTCCGCTGATGCTTGGACAGGCTCTCCTGTGGCTCAACTTTCTGAACTCGGCGAAGCGTTTACAGACCCCGCCCGTCATCCACCTTCTTGTCCCTGCCGGCGGTTCGGGCGTTGTCTGGCATCGGTGCCGGTACCTGGACGGGAAAAAGACCCATACGGAAGTATGGGAATATCGAGATGCGGGAGAGGAAACGCCGGACATCCGCAAAGCCCTGGCGCCTCCGCTGGCCGAGGAGAACAAAGATTTCCGCTGGCCCGTGCTGGGTCCCTTTCGATGGAGTCCACTGCTGGAAAAGGTGCTGAACCTGGCGCCTTCTCTCATCCGCCGGTATCCCCGTTTCCAGGATTATGATTCGCTCCGGCTATGGGGGCTGGAATTCGCCCAGGTGATGGGCCCCCAGCGGGACCGGATATTCTTCGGAGTCGGCGATCAGCGGGAAGAGCTGACAGACGGCAATTTTGATGGCCTCAGCTCTCTGGTCCGCTCGATAATTTATTTTCGCAGGGCGGACAGCCCCGATAGGAGGCATCCCTATTACCGGTTGCAGGCGGAGAGGTGGCTCGAAGCGATGATTCTTGAGGATATGCCGAAACTTTTCCCTGAAATAGCGAGTGAATCGGTATATTCCCAGATTCCCGTTTATTTGGGGGCCAATCCGGGCCGGGTGGATATCCTGGGCGCGGACCGCCAGGGAACCCTGATAGTCCTGGAGCTGAAAGTCGACACGGATCCGGATCTGCCGCTGCAGGCCTTGGATTACTGGGGACGCGTGATTCGGCACAACGAAAACGGGGACTTTGAACGCCGGGGATATTTTTCCGAAATACGCTTGAAGCGGAACCGTCCCAGAATCTATCTGGTTTCTCCGGTTTTTTCCTTCCACGATTCCACCGAATCGCTGCTTGGCTATCTGGATGTGGATCTTGAGGTATGGAAAGTGTCCATCAACGAAGACTGGCGCTGCGGCGTCCGCGTGATGCGCCGCATCCGCTATCGGGGCGGCAAAGTGATCCGGATGTGATGCGGTCAGGCTTTATCGATTTTGTCGTCTTTGGCCTTTTCTTCCGGACCTTCGTTCATGGCTTTAATGGCCGATTTGAAATTGCGGATAGCCTCTCCCAAGCCCTTGCCCAGCTGAGGAATCCTGCTCCCCCCGAAAATCACTATAACAATGAGCAGGATAATCAGCAGCTCTGAAAGTCCAAAAGATCCAGCCATAGCTTAGCTCCGAAAATTGCCGATACAGACCGCATTCCAGCCATCAGGCGGCATCCCCGGGATACGAGAGAATCCGTTTTGCTCCCCAGGTTCCCCGGCGTCGGCTCCGGGCAGCCGCCGGGTCCCCGTTTCGCGACACACCCTAAAGCAGGATGCGGTCATTGCCGAGGCGGCGGGTGAATTTTTCACGATCCAGGTACTCCAGCAAGGGGATTGCGTGCTTGCGTGTAATGTCGAAAAGCTCTTTGAATTCAGCCACGCCGAATTTGGTCCCGGGAGCGAACTTCGCCTTGATCTGGCTTCTGATTTCTTCCAGCGTCGTTCGGTGATAAACCAGGTCCTCGGAGAGCTTGACCAGAATTTTTTCCTTGATCATCCAGAAAAATATCCGGCGGATCTCTTCGGGATCCGCGGATATGGAATGCTGCAGATCCGAGGGGGAAGGGGGCTGATAGCCGGATTTCCTGAAGAAAGCCTCGATCATCTCCCGTATCTGCTGTCCTTCGGGTGTGAGCTGGACGGCCCGGCCGTGAAGGGAAACCGCCTCTTCCTGGAAGGATATCTTCTGGCTTTCCGCCAACCCGTCCAGGCAATGCCGGAACACCTCCAGAGGCAAGCCGTCGTAAAGCCGCTTGCGCAGTTCCTCCTTGGAAATGCCTTTCTGCAACGGATTTTCCCTGTGGAAGGCGCTTACCTGCGCCAGGGTTTCCTTCTTCAGCGCATCCACGATATGCGGTAAGATCAGGATGGGAGCCGGCGCAGGCAGCATTGCGAGCTTTCCGGACTGTGCCAGTGCCGAGCAAATTCTCGCGAGATCGGGTCCGGGAAATCCTAACAGGGAATTGAGCTCGCTGAGATTCATAGCCCTCTTGGCGTTTGTGGCCAGCAAAACGGGAATTTTTTCCGCGAGGTCCCCGTGATCCAGTTGCTGCAGCGCGAGAAGCGTTTGCTTGTCGGTGGATTTATGCTTCGGGGGATTGGGGTGGAGGATAATGCCTCCGCCGATCGTGATGGTGGGAGAAAACTGACGGATTATAAATGCGTCGCCGTGAAGGCAGAATACCGGCGAATCCAGACGGATCTGAGCGTAGGCCGATTCGCCCGACGCAAGCGTATCCTGTCCCATAAGCGCGACACGCGCAAGAACTTCCAGTGTGCCCTGGTGAAACCGCACCTTGACCATGCTCTTGAGCGGCTTTGCCTCGGGCAGAAGCAGCAGGCGTACATCCATTATCTGAGTGGAATGGAAGACGTGGGGCACCGTGACCACCATGCCGCGCTCAACCTGTGCCAGGTCTATGCCCTGGAGATTCACCGCCGTTCGCTGTCCTGCCACCGCATGTCCGGTCATGACACCGTGGACCTGGATGCCGCGCACTTTTGCCGTCAGCCCGCCCGGGATGAGCTCGACTTCCTGATCCTTTTGAATTTCCCCTGAAGTCAGGGTCCCGGTAAGCACCGTGCCGAAACCGCGGATGCTGAAGGCCCGATCGATCGGAAGACGTAGCATCCTGTTGGTCGGCCGCGGGCGCATGGTCAGGGCGAGGTCATGGATGGATTTTTTCAGCCGGTCGATGCCTTCGCCTGTCCTGGCGCTGACGGCAATTATTTCGGCATTTTCCAGGAATGATCCCGCCGTCGTCTCGACCAATTCGTCTCGGACCAGCTCGATCATTTCCGAATCGACGAGGTCGGCCTTGTTGATGACGATGATGCCGTTGCTGACGCCGAGCAGCCGGCAAATGTCGAAATGCTCGCGGGTTTGGGGCATGACCGATTCGTCGGCGGCGACCACGAGAAGGACAAAATCGATGCCGCCTACCCCGGCCAGCATGTTTTTCACGAACTTTTCGTGGCCGGGTACGTCCACGAATCCAACCTGCACATCGCCCAGGTCCAGATGAGCGAAGCCGAGGTCAATGGTTATGCCCCGGAGCTGCTCTTCTTTCAACCGGTCCGGATCAACACCCGTTAAGGCCCGAACCAATGCGCTTTTACCATGGTCGATATGTCCCGCTGTCCCTACTATTACATGCTTCATTTCTGGCGCACCTGATGTTCCATATTAATGCACAATTCTTCCCGGAAGCAAGAATGCATGAGGATGGGGCCGGAAGCAAGGATCCGGGACAGCTCCCGGCTTCTTTTCTTTTTCATCCATTTTGCACGCGCGGATCAGGTATCATAAACTTCTTATTGCGAAGGTGCTGATATGCTCGATAGTTTATCCAACAAGCTTCAGAAGATCCTCAGGAACCTGTCCGGACAGGGAAGAGTCTCCGGGCGTCATATTGAGGAGACCGCACGCGAGATACGCAATGCACTGCTCGATGCGGATGTCCACTTCAAGATTGCCAAGGAGTTTGTCGAGCGCGTCAAGCAGCGCGCAACGGGACAGGAAGTTCTGGAATCCCTGTCGCCCGGGCAGCAGGTTATCAAGGTCGTTCGGGACGAGCTGATCGAACTTCTGGGAGGTTCCCAGACCGAGCTGCATTTTTCAAAACAGCCCCCAAGCGTCTTCCTGATGGTTGGGCTGCAGGGATCCGGGAAAACCACGAGTAGCGCAAAGCTGGCCCTGTGGCTCACAAAGAACAACCATACGCCCCTGCTTTTATCCGTGGATGTCTACCGACCGGCAGCGGTCGAGCAGCTGCGGCTGCTGTGCGAAGCTCACAATCTGGGCTATTTTGACGCTCCCGAGGATCGGGACCCTGTCTCCAGGGCAGAGCGGGGATTGCGTCATGCCCGGAACAGCGGTTACGACGTTGTTTTGATAGATACCGCCGGCCGCCTCCACATCGACGATGAAATGATGCAGGAACTCGACCACATCCGGAAAGCGACGCCCCCGATCGAAACCCTTCTCGTTGCCGATGCTATGACCGGGCAGGACGCCGTCCGCAGCGCCAGGGAATTTCACGACCGGTTGGGTTTGACGGGCGTCATTCTGACAAAAATGGACGGAGACGCCCGGGGAGGCGCGGCGCTTTCGATTAAGACCGTGACCGGGCAGCCCATCAAATTCGTGGGCACAGGAGAAAAGGTCGACGCCCTGGAGCCCTTTTTCCCGGACCGGCTGGCCGGCCGCATTCTCGGGATGGGCGATGTATTGAGTCTCATCGAGAAGGCCGAGGATACCGTGGACCGGGAGCAGGCCGCGGAGATGGTGGAAAAAATCCGCAAGGACGAATTCACCCTGGATGATTTCCGCGATCAATTGAAACAGGTTCGCCAGATGGGGCCCCTGGACCAGATCCTGGGAATGCTGCCCAATATGGGGCCCTTGCGCGGCATCAACCAGATGAAGGTCGACGAAAAGGAGCTGATTCACATCGAAGCCATCATCAACTCGATGACGGCGGAAGAACGCCGCAATCATCAGATTCTGAACGGCAGCCGGAGAAAGAGAATTGCCCGGGGGAGCGGACGCCCGGTTCCCGAAATCAACAGGCTGCTAAAACAATATGTTGAAATGCGGAAAATGATGAAAAGCCTTAGCCGGGGCATCATGCCGCGCATGCTGCGCGGCCTGAAATTTCCCGTGCCTTGATTCCGCACAGCCGAAATCTCTTTTTGCCGCCGAATTCCGCGGCGGGGTGTGCCTGACCGGCGCCGTTATTATGGTTTTTGGGTCACAGGGCACGGCTTGCAGTTCGAGCATGGCGGCCGGCGCGGCCTGAAAATGATGCCAGCAGCGGGAATGCGCCGGTTTGGACGGAATCCTGCGGGAAGGGCGGGCCAAGAGGATCCGGCAGACGACGCAGGCAAGCCCAGTGCGCTGATAAGAAAAGGCTTCTGATCCCAAATATATGGGATTTATTTTCCGAATTCTGCTATTATTGATATATCCAATGGTTTGGAGCTAAGGGGAGATACGGAGTCCGCCCCTTGCTCCTAATTTCTTGTAATCTTGGGAAACGATTCTGTGGGCTTCCGCCCCTTTGCCAGTAGTTGAATCCGATCTCGTTATATGCAAGAATTGTCGGGTTTTGAGGTTTTTATTACGAGGAGGAATTTTGCTTAGAATACGTCTGACACGCATGGGCGCAAAAAAGAAGCCCTTTTATCGAGTTGTCGTCATGGAACGAAGACAGACTCGCGACGGAAGTTTCGTGGAGGTTGTCGGACACTATAATCCGGCATCCAACCCACCATTGATTGACCTGAAAATGGATAGAGTCCGGCATTGGCTGGAGCGCGGCGCGCAACCTTCGGATACGGTGCACTCCCTGCTTAAAAAGGCCGCTCCTACCACGTCAGTCGCCACCAGCTAAGGGCCGCCTTTCCGTCTTCGCGTTGATGTCCCAGTGAGCTCCCGAGTCTTACCACTCCTAGCGGTTTCGAAGGTGAGGCGGATATGAAAGATCTGGTAGAAATGATTGCGAAAGCGCTTGTGGACAATCCCGAGCAGGTTGCCGTAACAGAAGTAGAGGGAGAACAAACCACTGTGCTGGAACTTAGGGTGGCGCCGAGCGATCTTGGCAAGGTTATCGGGAAGCAGGGGCGGACTGCCCGATGCATCCGAACGCTTCTCGGCGCGGCAGGCATGAAGCTCAAAAAGCGGTTTGTCCTGGAAATCCTGGAATAGTGACGCTGGTCGCAAAGCCTTCTTTTATCGCAATTGCCCGAATCGCCAGGGCTCGCGGAAATAAGGGCGAAGTCCTGGCCGACTTGTACACGGATTTTCCTGATCGATTCGATGCGCTCAAAGAAGTCTGGCTGGAATTTGACGACGGCCGACGCCAGCACATGACCCTGGAGGATTCCTGGGAATACAAGGGCCGCAGGGTAATGAAATTTGCCGGTGTCGATTCGATCAGTTCCGCGGAAACCCTTGCGCGATGCTGGGTCGAGGTCCCCGCCGATCAGGCAGCTCAACTCCCCGAGGGCACTTACTTCGATCATGACCTGATCGGATGCTCTGTCCATGATGCTCAAGGCGCGCTGCGGGGAGTCGTCGTTGATGTGCTCCGAATAGCCGGCAACAGCCAGTTGGTGGTTCGGGAGGGCGGCCGGGAATACCTTATCCCCGCGGTCGAGGATATATGTATACGGATCTCCGTTGAGGAGAAACTGATTTTGGTGGATGCTCCCGAAGGATTGATGGACCTGGATCAATGAGGTTTGATATTATAACCGTTTTTCCCGAGCTATTCCCAGGCGTGCTGGAGTGCGGAATCCTGCGCCGGGCCAGGCAGTCGGGTCTGGTGGATGTTCGTATAGTCAACCTGCGGGATTTTGCCCCGGACAAACACAAATCCGTGGACGATCGCCCTTATGGCGGAGGGGAAGGGATGGTATTCATGCCCGGCCCTCTTTTTGAGGCGGTCGAGTTTTGCCGGAGCACGGAAAAAGGGGATGAAGGACAGGTGGTTTTGCTGACCCCCCAGGGCAAGACATGGTCCCAGGAAATGGCTGCCGAATTTGCTAGATTTACGCATCTTATATTGATTTGCGGCCGATACGAAGGAGTGGACCAGCGGGTAATAGATTGTCTCGTAAATAGGGAGGTCTCCATCGGGGACTTCATACTGACGGGAGGGGAGATCCCGGCGATGGTTATACTTGATTCGGTTGTCCGGCTGATTCCAGGCGCTCTGGGTTGTCCGGCTTCTGCTCTCAACGAAAGCTTCTCGTCGGGACTGTTGGACTATCCGCAATACACGCGGCCGGCTGAATTTCGCGGGCAGGCTGTCCCGGAAGTGCTCCTCTCGGGAGATCATGCAAGAATTGAAAAATGGCGTAGAGAACAGGCTCTGGAAAAGACCCAAAAGGCCCGGCCGGAGCTGTTAAACAAGATTTCAGCCCAAAATTAAGGAGTCTTTGTTATGGATTTGCTTCGGGCAGTCGATAACTCTCAATTACGGACCGATCTTCCCCGCTTTCGTCCAGGAGACACGGTGCGAGTTCACGTGAAAATTAAAGAAGGGGACAAGTACCGTATCCAGATTTTTGAAGGCGTGGTAATCGCCCGGAAAAACAATGCGATTTCATCGACTTTTACGGTTCGGAAGGTTTCGTTCGGGTATGGCATCGAGCGAATTTTCCCTTTGCACTCACCCATCATCCAAAAGCTTGAGGTGGTGAAGGGCGGGAAAGTCCGCCGGGCAAGACTGTATTATCTCCGAGGCCGCCGGGGCAAAGCTGCCAGGTTGAAGGAAGCTGGGAGAATCGAACGCCCTGCCGAGAGTGCCCCGAACGCATAAAGGGCACACGGCAAGCGGCACGATTCTGGCCCCATCATTGGCGGACGCTCGGAGTATCTGTATGGCATTAGCTGCAGGAGGATATGGTGGCCGCTGATAGCAAGGCAAGGTTTCTTCATGACGCCGAGAGATTCGTGCTGCAGGGAAAAGTCCCGCAGGCTATCGGCGAATATCTGAAGATAGTCAAGTTCGATCCCAACGATGTTCTGATTCTGAATACAATCGGCGATCTGTACCTTCGGCAGGGTAACGTGATCGAAGCCAACAAGTGCTTCTCCCAGGTCGCCGAAAGCTACGTCCGAGACAACTTTCTTTCCAAAGCCATTGCCGTATACAAGAAAATCCTGAGCGTCGACCCCGGCAACATCGGGATCAACCTGACTGTGGCCTCGCTCTGCTCGAGGCAGGGAATCAGTATTGAGGCGCGGAATCAATATCTGCGTGTTGCGGCGCTTTACGAAAAGGAAGGCAAGGCCAAGGAATCTCTGGAAGCTTACGAGAAAGTCGCCGATCTGGATCCGGCGAACGCTGAAATTCAGCGGAAGCTCGCGGAGCTTCATCTTGCTCAGGGAGCGGAGGAGAAATCCCACCAATATTGGATTGGCGCGGCGCGCGCCCAGGCAAAATCCGGCAACTTCAGCGGCGCAAAGGATTCCTTCGGACGGGCATTGCAGATCAATCCGATCCACGTGCAGGCCATGCAGGGATATATGGACTGTTGCTTGCAGATGGGGAATGCCGCCCCTGCGCTGGACCTTCTGGAAAAGTCTCTTTCCGCGGCACCCGACAATCTCGACCTGCGCGAAATGCTGGGCCGCGGCTACCTCGCAATAAAGAATCCGGAAGCGGCTGCCCGGGCCTTGGAGATGGCCGTTTCGATGGATAGCTCCAGATACCAGGAGTTTTTCGCCCTTTCCCAGGCCTTTCTGGATGCGGAATTGTGCGACCGGGCTGCGGAGTGCCTGGATTCGATCATTCCAATCCTGATAACGCGCCGCGAAACGGAGCGCGCGGTTAAGATGTACGAGGCGATTTTGGCGCGCTGCCCCGGACATGTTCTGACTATGACCAGGCTGGCCTCCATCTTTTCGGCAACCGACGACCGGGCTCGCTACCTGGACGCTTTGGAAAGGATCTCGGAGTATTATTTGGGTAAGAAATGCCCGGCCGAGGCGGCCGAGTATCTTGAAAAAATTCTCAAGGCGAACCCCGAGAGCGAGAAACACAGGCAATTGCACCGGCAGGCTTTTTCCGAAGCATATCCGGATGTTCCCTACATACCCCCGGCTCTTCCCGCTGAAATGGATGTGGAGTCCGGTCCCGCATCCCCTCGGAGCGGCATGGCGGTACCGGGCGGAGAAAGCCCCTCGGAAATCGTCGAGGTGGATCTCCTGCTGAATTACGGTTTACGCGAGAAAGCCCTGGGCATTCTTCGGGGCCTGGAGACGCGCGACCCGGCCGATAAGGAAGTGCGGGTCCGGCTTCTTGCCGCGCTCAAAGAGGAGAGGAAATTCGAGGAAGCTGCCGAACAATGCCTCCTGCTGGCCGCCTTGCACCGCAAAGCCAATAACGAGGAAGCCGCCCTGGGCTATTTGGCCGAAGCCAGGCAGCTGTCTCCGGAAGTTTCGGGCCATGAACAGGAGCTGGATGATTTTGCGCGCCTGCACGGAATCGAGCTCGAATCGCCCCTGAGCGTCTCGGCAGGAGCCGATGATCTCAAATCAGGCACGGAGGTCGATTTGTCGGGCGACCTGCTGGATATGTTTTTCACCGGCGACGAGAACCACGAGCCGTACGATGTGCCCGAGCCCCAGACGATTCAGGACTCCATGATCGAAGCGTATCCCCAGAACTTCGATCCCCAGTCGCCCGCGAAGCCGGTCCATGAGCAGCTGCAGGAAGTGGATTTCTATATCAGGCTTGGATTCAACGACGAAGCGCTCGCCAAGCTCAACGAGATCGGCAGGATCTATCCGGAGCATCCCGAGATTTTGCAGCGATACCGGAAGCTGGGCGAAACACCTCCGCCTGTGGCGCGGCCGCCCAGGGAAATGCCGGCGCCCGAAGCGCCTGTTCTCCCTGAGCCATCGGAGCCAATTGCGCTGGGAGGATCCGTAACTTTCCATGAGCTGGAAGCCGGCGATGCGCTGGACGATTTCGTGCAAAACCATGTCGGGCCGGCGCAGACCCTGCAGGTGCCGGAACCGGAAAAGCCCGCCGATGATACAACCATCTGGAAGCATCCTGAGATATGGTCAAAAACGGAGCCTGAGCCGGAAATGCCGCCCATGGCGGTATTCGAGACGCCGGCGCCTTTCTTCCACGATGATGGGGAGCCGTTGCGGCCGCATTATGATGCCTCCCCGACATTCGAAGCCTACGATGCTCCGTCCGAATCCGTGCAATATCATGATCTTCCCGTATCCCTGCCGTCTCGCGCCAGTTCCGCGCCCGCCAGATCGGATTTCCAGGTCAATGAGATGTTTGCGGATCTCCTCGACGAAGTCAGCTCCCTTTCGGACCAGGACATTGCAAAAGAGGATTTTGAAGAGCACTTCAGCCTCGGGACGGCATATCGGGAGATGGACCTGATCGAGGAGGCGATCCGGGAGTTCCAGAGCGCCTTGAAAACCCTCGATTTGCATAAAGACGCAAAAAAAGTCGTTCAGTGCTGCGGCATGCTGAGCACCTGCTTCCTCAAAAAGGGCATGCCTCGGTCTGCGGTTCGCTGGTGCCAGACAGGATTGAGCGTTGCAGATATTTCTTCCCACGAAGCGATGGCTCTCCGCTATGATATGGGTATCGCGCATTCGATGGCCGGAAGCAGCGAGCAGGCGCTCGAGTGCTTTGACCGGATTTTTGGAATGGACCCGAGCTATCGGGATGTCGCGCAGAGAATTGACGAGTTGAGAGCCTGTCCGTGAAAAACGTCGCACTGCAAGGCCCGGTTTTGTGCCGTCGGGCGCCGGAGTGCCATTGTTGGCCGCAGACAGGGCTTGAAGGGCGGTTCCCAACGGCATGCTCTACCGCATTTCACTTCAGCCGGCAAACCTGAATCCGGCGGGTTTGATCAAGCAGCTCGAACGGGGTCTGGCCTGGGCCAAAACAGCCGTTCGCATCCTGTATCCCTTTGCCGCCGGAACTCTGCTGCTGTGCCTCCCATGGATGGGAATATGGGAGAATAACTATCTCCTGTATCAGTATCCGCAGCTGCAGCCTGTGATCTCCAATTCGTATTTTAAAGGCGCCGTCCTGGGGCTGGGAATCGCCGACCTGCTGATTGGGATCCAGGAGGCTAGGAATATCCGGAAGATCTTCAGGAGCTATCTCGCACGGTAGCCGGCGCACCTGCCCTGTTTGTTCCGCAGCAGCCGGAATCCATCGACAAATCGAAGAGATCATCTTCCGGCAGAGCCGGTGGCTTTACCGTCGCCGGCCCCTTAAGGAGCCTGATCGCAGCCGAAAATGATACAGCCGGTTTCACGCCTTGCTCCCAACTCTTATAGAGCCCTTAGATGAAGGCAAAGAATGTCGAAATCGATATAAACACCGTTTCGGTTGGAGCTCTGAGCCGTCGCCGGCGAGTAGTCGAGAAATTGCCAGATCCGCCATCCTTTTTGGCGCGGCTGCCATCATTTTGGGTCACAACCATCCATCAGCCGATGAAAAACCCCGACGCGAGGACAGGCAACTTACCGAACGGATCAGCAATATCGGACGGCTGCCGCTCTACGCGGCATTCCCATCAAAATCCCAAGCTGCGAATATTGCTGTAACTAAATTGATATTAGATGGATTTTCAGGCCCGCAATTCGGATAAACCTGTACTGAATTGTGATTTAGGTTTAACATCTATGGTCCTATCAAATAGATTGCAGGATTTCGGTCTGTAAGATAAGAATCCGTATAACACTTAGAAATTCTCGCCCGGGATCTGCAGGAACCTAATAGTGCTGATTGCAGAGACCATTTCTGAATGACGACGCCTTTTCACGCAAAATATTGGGCAAGCGAATTGACGCTTCGTGCTCCGACCGGGAGCATAGAATCCATATCTCGTTCCATCGCGGGCGCTCGCGTCGATCTCAATCCTCATCAGATTGAGGCCGCCTTATTTGCTCTCCGATCGCCTCTTATCAAAGGGGCAATCCTCGCCGACGAAGTTGGTTTGGGAAAAACCATTGAAGCAGGAATCGTAATTTCTCAACGGTGGGCTGAGAGGAAGCGCCGAATACTTCTTATCGTTCCGGCAACACTTCGCAAACAATGGCAGCAGGAAATTGAATCTAAGTTCTACCTTCCCACACTGATACTGGACTCGAAGGCATTTGCTGATTTAGTCGCAGATGGACAAATCAATCCCTTCGATATCGCCAACAAAATTACCATCTGCTCCTATCATTTCGCGTCCGCTAGGGCGCTAGAGATTAGCAGAATCCCTTGGGATTTGGTTGTTGTCGATGAAGCTCATCGCCTTAGGAATATTTTCAAAAAATCCAGCAAGCTTGCGCGCCGCGTGGTAGACGCGATTGGAGGCGCTCCAAAACTTCTTGTGACGGCCACTCCGCTTCAGAATTCGCTTATGGAGCTTTATGGTCTGGCCAGCGTGATCGATGACCATATTTTTGGCGATACGGCTTCCTTCCGCGATCAATTCGTTAGAGCAACAGATGAAAAAAGGCGCAACACCGATTTGCGCGATAGGTTGCTTCCTATCTGCACTCGAACACTTCGAAAACAGGTCGTCGAATATATCCCTTTTACAAGACGTGTTCCTGTTACACAGGATTTTCGCCCCGGTGATGAAGAGCATGCTCTTTATGAAGCCATTTCCGCCTACCTCCAGCGCGATGGCCTCATTGCGTTGCCTGCAAGTCAGCGAACGCTTTTAACACTGGTTCTCAGAAAGCTGCTGGCCTCATCAACTTTTGCAATAGCCAATACAATCGATCGTCTAATCAGGCGCCTTGAGGGTATTTCATCGCTGCATCAGCTTCTCCTGGATGATGAGGATGTGGAAGGCATGGATGAGCTTCAGGATGAAATGCAGGAGCAGGAAGAAGCGGAGGAGGAAGAAAATAGAAATGAATCCAATCCCCCCTCGTTTGCCATTGATCCGGAAAAGCTAAAGGCAGAACTAACAGAATTGCGGAAATTTGTGGAGCTTGCTCGCAGGATCACGGTTAATGCGAAAGGCGAAGCCCTAATCCCGGCCTTAAATATAGCTTTTGAGCGGGCTGAACGCTTGGGAGCGCAGCGCAAAGCGGTTATTTTCACTGAATCCAGACGCACCCAAAAGTATCTCTACGATCTGCTTTCGGCACGGGGATACAAAGATCAGATTGTCATGATTAACGGGTCGAATAGCGATCCCTATTCGGGAGAAATTTATCGGCAATGGCAAAAACGCCATGAAGGACAGGACACAATAACAGGATCCCGCCCCGTGGACATTAAAGCCGCTATCGTCGAACACTTCCGGGAGTTTGCCACCATTCTTATAGCCACGGAAGCGGCTGCCGAAGGAGTAAACCTTCAGTTTTGCTCTCTGGTCGTCAATTATGATTTGCCATGGAATCCACAGCGCATTGAGCAACGGATTGGCCGCTGTCACCGCTATGGTCAGAAACACGATGTCGTTGTCGTGAATTTCCTGAACCGGCGCAATGAGGCAGATCGCCGGGTCTTGGAGCTCTTAAGCGAAAAATTCAAGCTCTTTGATGGCGTTTTCGGCGCAAGCGACGAAATTCTCGGTGCTCTGGAGTCTGGAGTAGATATTGAACGGCGTATAGCGCTGGTTTATCAGACTTGCCGAAATGCGGAGGAGATCAAAGCTGCATTTGACAAGCTCCAGGATGAATTGGAAGAGCAGATACAGTTCCGTATGGCTCAAACCCGTGAGGTGCTGCTCGAAAATTTCGATGAAGATGTAAGCACTCGGCTGAGAGTCAACAGGGATAAAACATTAGAGACTCTGTCAAATCGGGAACGATATTTATTGGAATTGACTCGAACGGAATTAGCCGGCGAAGCCCGATTTGATCCTGAACGGCCGCGATTTCTATATATAGGGAATCGAGTTTCCAGAGGGTGGTATGACTTCGATTGGAAGGAAGCAGAAAAAAGCGGGGATACCTTCTATCGCCAGGACCATCCATTGGCTGTTCAGCTCATAGATGAATCTTTGAAGAGAGACCTCCCGTCAGCCACGCTTGAGATCGATTATGCCGCTCATGGCCAAATGGTTAGTGCTTTAAGGCCCCTGATTGGATCCTCGGGCTGGTTCGAGCTTTCAAAGCTGACAGTAGAATCCCTGGATACAGAAGAGTTCCTGATCTTTTCCGCCAGCACAGATAATGGAATGCAATTGGACGAGGAATTGTGCCGGAAACTGTTGCTTCTTCCCGCGAAGGTTGAAAATCATGCCTTCACCACAATCCCGGATTTTTCAACCCTTCGTCAAATCGATATACAAAACCGAATCAAGCAGGTTGAAGAACGGAATGGGAAGTTTTTCGATGAGGAAGTACTTAAGCTGGATCGTTGGTCTGATGACCTGAAGCAAGGGCTGGAACGAGAGATAAAAGATCTCGACAAACAGATACGCGAAGCACGACGGGCAACAGTTCTGGCTGCATCCCTTCATGATAAACTGGAAGCTCAAAAATCGATTAAAGCGCTTGAAGCAACAAGAAATCGCAAGCGGCGGGATCTCTTTGACGCTCAAGATGACATTGATTCGCAACGAGACAAATTGATCGCGCGCATTGAGAAACAACTTCAGCAACGGCATTCATCCACGCCGGTGTTCACATTTCGATGGAGGTTGAAATGAACCATGACCAGACGATAAATACAAAAACATTATCGTCTCTTCTGCGTAAAGGAGAAAGCGAAACCATCGAATTCAAACGCTCCACAGGCGAAATGAAAGAGGCAATGCAGACACTGTGTGCGTTCCTCAATGCGACCGGTGGAACAGTCCTCTTCGGGATCAAACCGGACGCCACGATAGAAGGACAGGATGTATCCGACAGAACCCTTCGCGAAATTGCTCATTCAGCGGATCGCTTGGAACCTCCAGCACATGTTTCCATCCACCGTATCAAAACAGTCTCGAACCGCAATGTTGTTGCAGTTGCGGTGGAAGGCGGAGAGGAACTGCGGCCGTTCGTTTATGAAGGTCATGCCTATGAGCGCGTCGGCAGCACAACCCGCCGGATGCCTCAATCCAAGTACGAACGATTGCTGATCGAGCGCGGGCATTCCAAGCGCCGCTGGGAAAATCTTCCGGCCGAGGGGCTGGCTTTGAAAGATCTGGACCGCAAAGAAATCCTTCGGACGCGTGAGTTGGCTATTCAGCAGAATCGGATCTCGCCGGATACCGGCAGCGATATCGGAGAAATCCTGGATCGGCTGGGATTGCGTGTCGGTGGAGTTCTTACACAGGCGGCTCATGTGCTCTATGGCAAGAGATTCCTTCCGAACTATCCCCAGTGTTTTCTGAAATTGGGACGTTTCCGGGGAACAGAAATCACCGGCGAAATTGTTGACAATCGGCTGGACCACATGAACGCATTTTCCATGGTGCGTGAGAGCATGGCATTCCTCGAACGAACCATGCCGCTGGGTGCGCGTTTTCCCAAGGGACAAATATTCCGCGAAGACCGCTTTCCGGTTCCGCTGGATGCATTGAGAGAAATTGTTCTCAATGCTGTCATGCACCGCGATTATTCTCACTACTCCGGCTATGTTGCCATTGCCGTTTTTGACGACCGGATCGAGATTCAGAGCTACGGGCGGCTTCCCAACGGTATCACGGTGGAGCAGCTTTCGGGGCCACACAGGTCAAAGCCGACGAATCCTTTGATCGCCGAAGCGTTTCATCGAACCGGCGCAGTGGAAATTTGGGGGCGTGGCACCAATAGGGTCATTGCCATGTGCAAACAACATGGCATTGCTGAGCCGACATTCGAGGAACGCGAAGGATATTTGATCGTAACATTCAAGGCTCAAATGGCGCCCGCGGCGGTTGCAATGGCGGATAATCTGGCGGATAAGGTGGCGGATAAGCTGGCGGCGGAAATCTCGGAATCTGTCCTGCAAATTCTCAGTGCAAATCCTGAAATGACCTTAAAGCAAGTTGCCGCTGCTATCAAAAAGCCCTATCGGTCAGTTGAGCGTGCAATAGCGACAATGGTTTGTGAAAACAGGCTATTACGAGTTGGCGGGCGGAAGAATGGTTATTGGGAAGTGCATCATGCATCAATTGCCGCGATGGAGAGCGCGAATATTATCCCGACATCCACAGAAATGTCGGTAGCAATGTCGGATAAAATGTCGGTAGAAATGTCGGGTAAAATGGCGGGTAAGAAGACGGCGGAAATATCGGAACGGATCCTGCAATTGCTGGGAGAAAATCCTGAACTGACCCTGGCACAGGTGGCATCCGCGATCGGAAAAACGCGCCGCACTGTTGAACGGCTTGTATCCAGGCTGGTTCATAAGGGAAAACTGAAACGCACCGGCTCGCGTAAAAACGGTTTTTGGGAAACACAATACATTTCTGAAGCAACTGCGGATGAACGGAAGATTGGCTATGGTGCGGCGCCGGAAAGATCCTTGAAAAATCTGCCGGTAAAAACAACAGTGCAGATTTCAGAATCGATCATCCGAACGCTCGGCAAATATCCTGAAATGACATTAGCGCAGGTTGCCTCGGCTGTCGGGAAATCGTTGCGCACGGTTGAACGGGCTGCGGCCAACATGGTGGATGAAGGCAAATTAAAACATGTAGGCCCAAGAAAGGGCGGACGCTGGATCATTATACGTAGAACAAGCCGGCCGGAGAAAAGGAGAAAATAGAACATGCGTATGAGACGGCATGCTTCCAAGCCTGCAAGCCCTCTGATTGCCGGCGCTTTCCTTTCGATAGGACCGTTCCCAGGCATGTCGACCATGCAAGTCACCATGCAAGTCGCCGAACAAGTCGCCTGACAAGTTCTTCGCTTTTATCAAACGCCGCGGAAAGCGAGGGAGAATCGAATACTAGGGCGCAACATCGAACGGGTTATTGAAGAGACGAAAATATCTTTTCAGACGGCCGGGCAAAATCCGGACAATCGTTATGTTGACGTCAGCATAACGATCGCGATTTCCGACGAAAGAAAGTAATGGCAAGCATTCTATGAGCAAAACAAAACTCGAACTCACGTGGATAGGAAAGGAAAATCGGCCGAAACTGGAGCCGCGTATCCTTATAGAGCAACCGAATAATTCGTATCATGCATCGTTTCGCACTGGAAAAAACGACATCTTCGATAATCGGTTGATATTTGGCGACAATCTGCTCGCCCTCAAAGCATTAGAAGCTCAGTTCACTGGGAAGATCAAATGCATCTTTATTGACCCACCATATAACACTGGTTCTGCATTTACGCACTATGATGATGGTATAGAGCACTCGCTTTGGTTATCAATGATGCGAGACCGACTTGAGTTAATTCAACAGCTTCTTCGTGCAGATGGATCATTATGGATTACGATCGACGACACTGAATGCCATTATCTAAAAGTATTATGTGATGAGGTGTTTGGTCGCCGCAATTTCGTTGCGAACATATTGTGGCAAAAGAGATTCGCACCAAACAGCACGGCGCAATATATTTCTGATTCGCACGATCATATTTTGCTCTATGCAAAAGACAAAGCTAATTGGAGGAGGAAGTTACTCCCTCGCAACGAAACGCATAACAAGAATTATAAGAATCCAGATAATGATCCTCGTGGACTCTGGACCTCAGGGGATATGTCTGCTCGCAATCCATACTCTGCTGGAATCTATCCGATCAATTCTCCGTCTGGCCGCATTATTGCAGGCCCTCCCAAAGGAATGTATTGGCGGGTGTCCTTTCAAAAATTCACAGAGCTAGACCAAGACAAGCGCATCTGGTGGGGCAAAGATGGTTCTAATGTCCCGAGAATTAAACGATTCCTCTCGGAAGTAATGGAGGGAATCGTCCCGCAATCCATTTGGTTGCACGATGAAGTTGGGCATACGCAGGAAGCAAAGAAAGAGGTCATGGCAGTTGTGCCTGGAAAGGAGGAAGTTTTTCAAACGCCTAAGCCCGAACGGTTAGTGAGGCGAGCATTGGAATTGGCCACCGATCCCGGCGACCTTGTTTTAGACTCATTTGCTGGATCAGGAACAACAGGAGCTGTAGCACATAAAATGGGTCGGCGTTGGATTATGGTTGAGCTTGGAAATCACTGCCATACCCACATCATCCCTCGACTAAAAAAGGTCATTGATGGTAAGGATCCAGGCGGTATTACAGAGGCCATTGGATGGAAAGGTGGCGGTGGATTTCGATATTATCGGCTTGCTCCATCGTTGCTCCAGAAAGATGAATTCGGCAATTGGATCATCAGCAAACAATACAATTCCGCAATGCTTGCGGAAGCAATATGCAAGCTTGAGGGTTTTGCCTATGCTCCAAGCGAAACGGACTATTGGCAACATGGGCATTCTACCGAGAATGATTTTATCTATGTGACTACGCAGACACTAACGCGTGAGCAACTGCAAAAGCTTTCAGATGAGGTTGGAGAAAGCCGCTCGCTTCTAGTGATGTGCGGTGCATTCCGAGTGAAGAGCCTCGAAGATTTTCCTAACTTAACCGTAAAAAAGATTCCAAAGGCTGTTTTGACTCGCTGCGAGTGGGGACATGACGATTACAGTCTTGAGATTAAGAACCTGCCCACGAAAACACCAGATGAACCAGTTGATCCGGAATGGGCAGCAGTCGATAAGAAGCCGCGTTCAAAAGACGAACGAAGGGCTGGTATCCCACAACCTTCGCTCTTCGACTTACAGAATGGGAAAGGAAGTGCTCAATGAATCCGCACATCAACGCTATTTCCAATCGGCTGAGCCTCCGTTCTCCGCAGCGTGAATCATTGGAAATTCTCGCCCGGCTCTGTGACATCGTGCCACTTGAAAAAAGCTCTGATGTAGTTCAAGCGCTGAAAACCATTCGAACTGAATATCCAACAGTGACCGATTTTGAACGCGATTTCCCGTCACTCTGCTTCGCATTGGCAACCGGAGTGGGGAAAACGCGTCTTATGGGCGCATTCATTGCCTATCTTTTCAAAGCGGAAGGCATTCGGCACTTTTTTGTTCTCGCACCGAACCTTACTATTTACAACAAACTGATTGCGGATTTCACGCCCAATACCCCCAAATACGTTTTCCAGGGTATCTCCGAGTTTGCTGTGGAGCCACCTGAGGTTATCACCGGAGACAACTATGAAAGCGGCCGTGGAGTCCGATCGCGTGATCTCTTTGGAGAAAATGCGATTCACATCAATATCTTTAATATTTCCAAAATAACAAGCACCGAAACTCCAAAGGGCGGCATCAAGAGCACTATCCCACGATTCCGTCGGCTTCAGGAATACATTGGCCAGAGTTACTTTGAATATCTTTCGCAACTCGACGATCTCGTTCTCCTGATGGATGAATCTCATCGCTACCGGGCATCGGCCGGCATGAAGGCTATCAGCGAATTGAAGCCAATCCTCGGCTTGGAACTGACGGCTACTCCCCAGGTTGAGCGCAGCGGAGGAAGGCAAGCCTTCCAGAACGTCATTTATGCCTATCCGCTATCAAGCGCCATGGCTGACGGATTTGTTAAAGAACCTGCCGTAGCCACCCGCGAGAACTTCGATTCCAAAAACTATGACACATCCGGGCTGGAGCGGCTGAAATTAGAGGATGGCGTTCGCATCCACGAAAACACCAAGGTTGAACTGGAGGTTTATGCCCGGGAGAACGGCAAGCCCATCGTAAAACCGTTCATGCTGGTCATCGCTCGCGATACCGATCATGCCGACGCCCTGATGAAAACAATCGAGGACGAAGGGTTTTTCGAAGGACGCTATAAAGGGAAGGTCATCCAAGTCCATTCGAAACAGACGGGCGAAGAGCGGGATGAAACCATCGAGCAGCTCATTAACGTGGAAAAACAGGACAATCCAACGGAAATCGTCATCCATGTAAATATGCTCAAAGAAGGATGGGATGTTACGAATCTTTATACGATCGTTCCTCTGCGAGCCGCCAACTCCCAGACTCTGGTAGAACAATCCATCGGCCGAGGCCTTCGTCTGCCCTATGGGAAGCGGACGGGAGTTGGTGCAGTCGATCGATTAACCATCGTGTCGCACGATAAATTTCAGGAAATTGTGGACTATGCCAACAGTCCGGATTCTGTCATCCGCGGCGGGATGAAAGTTGTTTATATCAGCGATGAGCGTTCCAGGGTGGTAATCGCCGAGCCGGAAATCATGCAACGCATCCAGCCACAGCAAATCGCCGAAGAAAATGCCGAATATAAAAAGGGAGAACAAGGCAAACTTCTTTTCCGGGATCCCAAAGAGCAGGAAGCAGCCAGGGCTACGCTCGAAGTCATTCGACGCGAGTATGAAAGATTGCCTCGATCCGCTGACCTTTCCAGACCGGAAATTCAAAAGCAGATAATTGAAAAAGTACAAGAGATAATTACCCCGGCCCAACCGGAACTTACCGGTATCGTCAAACCGCTTAACATCGCGGAAGTGGTGGCCAAAACCATAACACTGCGGAATGAGCTGTCCATCGATATTCCCCGGATCACAATCCAGCCGGTGGGAGATGTAACGCGCGGATTCTGCGAGTTTCAACTGAAGCTATCCGGCGTGAGCCTCCAGCCGGTAGATAATGAAATCCTTATCCAGGAGCTTCATCGCCGGGAACAGCACAGACTTATGAGCGGAGACGGCATTGTCAAAGAGGATAGACCGGAAAATTATCTTGTTCGTGGCCTGATTGACTTCAACGATATCTGCTATGACGATCATGCTGCGCTGCTTTATGGCTTGGCGGGACAGGTCGTGCATCATTTGCGTTCCTACCTCAAGGACGAGGAGGAGGTCCTAAATGTGCTTCAGTATCATCAGCAAGCACTTGTTAACCTGATTCACGCTCAGATGCAGGAACATTATGAAGAAAGTGCGACCGCTTATGAAGCTCATGTAAGCAAGGGATTCACAACGCTCCGTCCCAATAACTACTCGGCGCCTGCAGGCGAAACCGAACGCGATTATCGCACCCCGATTGCCGACAAACAGGAAATTCGCAAAATGCTGTTTGCAGGCTTTGAGAAATGCCTCTATCGCATACAGAAATTCGATTCTGATTCGGAGCGCCGATTTGCCGTCATTCTGGAAAATGACAAGGAAGTGCTCAAGTGGTTCAAGCCTGCCAAGGGAGATTTTCAAATCCATTACACGAACGATGCTTCCTACGAACCGGATTTTGTAGTCGAGACCAAGAGAGCAAAACTGCTATGCGAGCCCAAAGCTTCCTCGGATATGACGGATGAGGATGTTTTGGCCAAAGCAAAGGCTTCAGTGGAATGGTGTGCTCATGCAACGGCGCATGAAAAGCAGAATGGCGGAAAGCCATGGCTGTATTTACTCATCCCGCATGACGCCATATCAGATAACAAGACATTGCAGGGGCTGATTGCGACCTACAGCTACAAGGGTTCCGCGATCGGTAAATGACGATCCGGAGGATCCAACGTGATTCGATTCCTTCACACAAGCGACTGGCAATTGGGAATGACCCGGCATTTCTTCACCGAAGGCACACAGGAACGCTTCAGCCAAGCGCGATTTGATGCCATTCGAACCATGGGCCGGATAGCCAAAGATGAAAATTGCCAGTTCATGCTTGTGAGTGGCGATGCATTCGAGTCCAATCAAGTGGATCGCAAAACAGTCGCCAGGGCAATGGAAGCATTAAAGGAAGTGCCAGTTTCCGTATTTATTCTTCCCGGAAATCATGATCCTTTGAATGCGGCGTCCGTCTATCGATCCAGCACCTTTATGGAACGGAAGCCTCCTCAAGTGAACGTGATTGAAACCATGGATCCCGTCAAGATCGTGGACGGAGTAGAACTGGTGGGCGCTCTTTGGATCTCGAAGCGGCCTCCGGTTAATCCTCTTGAGGAAGTGTTAAGGAACCTGGAGCCTGCCGATGGATTAATCCGCATTTGTGTCGGTCATGGAATCATAGATTATTTCACGCCAGACAAGGAATCTCCCGGAATCATCCAGGTCAGCATTCTTGAGCGTGCTATAGCGGATGGCAAAATCCATTTCGTGGCTTTGGGCGATCGTCACTCTCTGACAAAAATTGGTGATACCGGCCGAATCTGGTATTCCGGGACTCCTGAGTCAACCGATTTCAGGGAAACGCAGTCTGGCCTTGCGCAGATAGTGGATATTGATGAAACAAACGTTGCTACTAAAAGCGTGCGGATTGGGCGATGGCAATTCATGGAACGCGAACGAATAGATCTCAATTCACCGGAAGAGGTTGAAACATTAAGGAAAAATCTGGAAGGAATCGAGAATAAGGACCGAACCATCATCCGAATGAATCTTATGGGTTCGCTTTCTTTGTCTCTCAGCGCGGAGCTTCAAAACAATCTTCTTGCGGCAAAAGACCTATTTGGCGCTTTCGAAGTACGAGACGACGATCTTCTGGTTTTGCCGGATGATGCTGATTTTGTTAACCTTGGATTCTCCGGATTTGCGGATGAAACAATCCAGCAGCTACGAGCCAAGATAGCGGCAGGCGGTGATGAAGGCGTTGCGGCGCGCGACGCCTTAATGCTTCTGCTTCGACTGGCAAAGGAGGTTGCATGAAATTCATACGCCTTCGAATTGCCAATTACCGTGGCCTGACTTCGGCTGAAGTGAGCTTCAGTTCCAGCGGCATTACACTCGTGCAAGGTCCCAATGAAGCCGGGAAGACCAGTCTTGGCGAAGCCATTGGATTGCTTTTTGATTATCCGGATTCGAGCAAAATTCAGCTCATTAAAGATATTAAGCCGGTCCATAGGGATGAAGGTCCGGAGATAGAATTGCTGGCGGAAAGCGGGCCCTATGTCTTCACCTATTCCAAGCGATTCCTTAAAAAGCCGGAAACCAAGCTGAGCATCAGGAAACCCAAGCCGGAAAACTATACAGGCCGGGAGGCTCACGAACGTGCGGATGCCATCCTTCATGAGACCATTGATTATGATCTCTGGAAGGCATTGATCATTCAGCAAGGCAACGCCATTGAACAACCGGACTTATCCAAACAGGCGTCATTATCGGCTGCCCTGGATAAGGCTGCCGGTGGACGTCCTGCAGATCCCCGGCAAGAGAGTCTTTTCGATAGGGCGAGGACAGAATTTCTTCTTTATTACACTTCTGAACGCGGAGCGGAACGGAAGGAACTCGCTGAAGCGCGCAAATCGGAAGCCGAAATGGAAGAACAGGTCAAATTGATCGAGCAGGCAATGAGAAACCTGGATCGTGATATCGACCGTGCTGCGATATTACAGAGGGAGCTCGAACAGCTCAAGACCCGGGAGCAGGAACTGATTGCGGAGATTGCCGGCTATGATGCTTCCCTGGAGCAAATCGGTGTTTTAGAAAATACATTTAAGGCCGCGCAATTAAAACTGGAAGTCGCGCAGAAGTCAGAACAGGTTGCGCGCCAAAACAAGGAATCCCGGCAAAGCTTGATCGATGCGGTTGAGACTGCAATAAAGGCTCATGCAAAGGCTAAAGAGTCCAATGAATTGTCGCTGCCTGCTTTGAAGCAGGCAGATGAAGCCTATAGAAGGGCTAAAGAGAATTGCGGTGAAATTGAAAAAAGGAAAAAGGCGATCGATGTTCTCGTTGCTCTTCGTCGAGCCGACCTTGACTTCTACAACAACAAACTATTCCTTGAGCAATTGCAGGAACGGAAAGGGCGTATCGATAATGCTCGGAGGAATGCAGAACAAGCAGAAAATGTACTCTCTCAGAATAGGGTTGATGCTCGAATTCTCAAATCCATCCAGAATGCAGAACGTGAGTTGCTTTCTGCTAATGCGCAATTGAGTATCGGGGCTCCGAGCGTGAAATTACGCGGGCTCTCTAATTTAAAAATCATTCTTGATGATGCGGAGTTCCTTCTCAACAAAGAAGAGGTTCGAGACATTTCCATTGCGGATAAATCGCGAATGACCATACCCAATGAATTGGAAATAGAAATATCGGCTGGAGCCAGTTCCGAAGGATTGGCAAAAAAAGTTGATGAAGCGCGCCGCAACCTTGACAAGATATGCATGAAAGCAGGAGTTGCCAATCCTGATGAAGGAAGGAAAGCATTTGAAGCCCGACAAGAAGCTGCACGGCTCCTGGAATCCATAGCTCAAGTGGAAAAGGATAATTTGCGGGATTTGACTTATGATGATTTGATCAGAAGGACTCGCAACCTGGAACTGATGGTTTCCGGTTATCTTGCGGCACGCTCTGCGGAACCTGCGATCTGCGCAGATCTGGATTCGGCAAAAAAAGAGCGAATAAATTCGGAAGCACTGCAGAAAGAACTAGCCGGCCAATACGAATCCGCTCGTGATTCTATGGAGTCGGCGCGAAGTCTTCATGAAGGATTAAACTCCAAGCATCAAGAAGTGTTCGTCCAACTTGAAATGCTGGCCAAGGATCTCAATCAGACACGCGAGAACCTTGAGAATGCACGAACGAATGTC
>CAYYTC010000054.1:0-33656 GCA_964474425.1 uncultured Acidobacteriota bacterium | reverse complement strand
GGGCACCATCCGAGCTTCCAGAATGATGAGCAGCCAGATGCCTGTCTCATGGATCGCCTGCGGATGGCTTGAAGAGCCGTCCGCATAACGGCGCGGCCGTCTTATGAATTCGCATCCATTGGGTTGCAACCACCCGGCCGCGCCGCGTAAACTGCATCGAAAAATTTTTTCCTGCCGGCGCGCAAAGATTACGCGCCGGCTCATTGTTTTTCCGATAGCGCGGGTGCCATGACATTATTTCATCCCGGTCATTCCTGGTCCCAGAGAGTCGCGCACGCAGGAATCTGGTCCTTCGCGCTCCACTTTGCCGAACAGCTTTTTGTTTTCGGCCGCGTCTTCGTGGTGGCCGTGCTGCTGTCGCCCAGGGATTTCGGGCTCTACAATATGGCGACGATCACCTTCATGGCCCTGGACGCCCTTTCCAGGACCGGCTTCGAGCAGGCATTGATCCAGAAGAAGGAGGATATCCGGCCCTACCTCGAGGTTGCCTGGACGGTCCGCTGCGTGCGGGGGCTGCTGCTGGCGCTGCTTCTCTTTATCGCGGCACCCTGGATAAGCGCTTTCTTCAAGGAACCCGACGCCCTGGTATTTGTCCGTGCCATCGGGCTCTCCTTTGTTCTTCAGGGGCTCATAAATATTGGCGTTGTAACCTTTCAGAAAAACCTCGAGTTTCACAAAGAGTTTGCCTATCGCTTCAGCGGGGCATGCGCCGACCTGGTGGTCACGGTGACGGCCGCTTTCTGGTTTCGCAGCACTTGGGCGCTTGTCATCGGCTATCTTGCGGCGGACCTGACGCGCATGCTGGTTTCCTACCGGATCCATCCCTTCAGGCCAAGACTTCGCTTCGAGTTCGGCAAGATCAGAGAGATGTTGGGTTACGGCATATGGATCTTGCTTTTCGGCGTTGCCGTGGTTGCGGGCGAAAACGGAGCCGGCATCATGATCGGCAGGATCCTGGGAGCCACCGCCCTGGGATATTTTCAACTGGCCAACCGCATCACAAGCCTGGCGGTGCGGCAACTCGGCATCACCATTCACCGGGTGGCTTTTCCGGCCTATTCCGAACTGCAGGATTCCGCGGAACGCCTGCGGGAGGCCTATGGGAAAATAGCGGGATTTTCGGCAGCCATTTCAATACCGGCCGCAGCCGGCATATTTTGCATTGGCAAGGATTTTACGAGAATCTTTCTCGGCACCAAGTGGATGCCCATGGTCCCCGTGCTGCTGATACTTTCCGTGTCCAGCCTCATGGTTTCCATCCTGTGGACCGGTCGCCCGGTTTTCATGGGAAGAGGGCGGCCGGATATTGCCTTCTATATGCAGTCGGCCACGTGCGCAACGCTTTTCATCCTGATCTATCCATTCTCGCACCGCTGGGGAATCACAGGAGGCGCGCTTGCGATGCTCTTGAGCAGTGCGGCAGCGCTTGCAGTATGGTACTGGCACATCCGGCCCCAGATGGGAATCGGTGGAAAAGCACTGGCTATGATTTTCGCCCCTCCCCTGATCGCGTCCCTCTTCATGGCAGGCGCGCTTGCCGGACTGCGACGGGTCACTCTGCCCCTGATCCCCGGCCTGCACGGCTGGAACATCGTTTGGTTCGCAGGCATGATTCTGACCGGAATCGCCCTATACCTGGGCGCTATTGTTCTTTTTCAGCGGCGCATGCCGGGATACCGGCCTTTTGACGTTCTGTGAAGCCGCCGGATGCAAAGCGGTTGGATGAGCTTCATCTCTATGTATCCCCGAACAATGCCGGGATCCGCCGCCAAATCAGGGCTTGACGGCCTTTGCGGCCACAAAGTATCCCGTCAGGCTTTTTGAGGGAAGCCGCTCGATACGCTCCATTGCTTTGAGGAGCCTGACAAAACAGGATTTCATCCACTCCCGTTTAGTCCTGCCGATAAGGGAACTTGCCCATATAGCCACAATCCTTGGACTGTGAACTATAACCGTACTGTCATCCACCCTGAATCCTGCAGACTCCAGAGCATCAACCAGCTCGGGCCGCGACAGAGTCACACCCATGTAATAGGGGATGATTCCAAGCCGCCGAAGCAGTCGATACGGCAGACGGTTCCTCACCCACACGACAGGATTCCATGGATTGTCCATGGTGATGATCAGGACTCCGCCCGGTTTCAGGATTCGGTGCAGCTCTGCCAGGCTCGCAAACAGGTCTCCTCGTCCGGGAAAATGATCCAGAGTCGAATTGGACAGAATTTCGTCGAAAATTTGGGACTTAAACGCCTGGCGTCTGGCATCGGAAACCGCAATGAGGTTCTGCGTCTTCCCTCTTCGCTTCAACCGGCGACTGGCCGCCTGGGCCGTTTCCATGGAAACATCCGTTCCCACCATGCAAACGGATCCGTCTTCGAACAAAGAAAAAAGATCATGAGGGCTTATGGCTTCATCGTATAGATCTGTTTTTAGCACCCGCCCTGCGCTGCGGCTCTTTGCCCACCGGGTCCCAAGCGCTCGATATACATCTTTCAGATGGGCCCTCCACAGATCTTCCCGGTCGTTATCTTCGGACTTCGGCACAACAAGGTTCCAGTAGCCGTTAACGCCGGGCTTTGTCTCAGCTTTGTTTTGCATGGAATCCGGCTTTTCTCAGAATGGGAGCCAAGGGAGCCATCCACCGGAACAGGCGGTGAACCTGAATGCTGTTTCGAATGTGGCAGCAGTAGCCGCAGACACAATCCTTGCTGATGCTCTTGAGACCCTCCCGGGTTGAGGCAGCCTTCCGGAATTCCCGGTAGGCTTCCCCGCTCCATATCCCGGAGAAGCTTTTTTTGCCCAGGCTCCCCAGTGGCAGGTCGCACCTCCCGCAAGGATAGATTGTGCCGTCCACGCGGACTCGAGAATGCACCCATCCGACATAGCAGGGCAGCACATCCCAAACGTTTTCCCCGATTCGATATAGCTGAAGCGCTACATTAATATTAGTATTCATATTATACTTATTTAAAGCACTTTTCATGTAAACCAATGACGCGCTCACGCTTTTTTCTTCTTCCGCGGAAAGCTTATAGGACGACGTATCCCCCTTCAGAGAATGAACCGGAGCGAACGTAAGCTGGTTGCATCCGCCGCTCAAGGCTTGATCCAGGGCAGTTTCCGCAGTTCTGTAATTGTCGCGGCTTATTGGCCGATGCAGTCTCAGGACAGGCAGGGAGCTTTTTTTTCGGGCCTTCAAATCCGTCACCAGTCTGAGAGACTCGATAACCCTGTCATAATAATCAGGTCTGGTGCCGGGATAAAGCTTCCGGTATTCCTCTTTGGAACTTGCCCATAAGCTGACGGTCAAAAGGTCGAGCCGCATATCTATAAGCTTGCAGACCAGGTCCTCATTCAGCAGCGTCCCATTTGTGATGACGTTTAAATAGAGGCCCGCCGATTTTGCGGAAGCGACTGCATCCAGGAAATGGGGATAAAGCAGGGGATCCCCTTCTCCGGCAAAGATGATCTCGTGCGTCCCGATCTCCTGAAGCTCCCGCAGCAGGTTCTTCAAAATGCCATAATCCATATCGGATATTTTGCTGGCAACCGGTGAGGGGAATTCCGACAGGCAGGAATGGTAACGGCAGTGAAGGCAGCTGAGATTGCAGCGGCGCGTTAAGTCCACGCTGACAAAAAAGGGGCTCGTGTACGCGCGTTCACCGGTTATCAATCCTCTGAGCAGCCTGGCTTTTTCAATCCATGTAGTGCCCACGCGTTTTACGCTCTCTATATCCTGGCCGAAGCCTAATCCTGCCTTCCATAAAGCCCGAGCGCCCTTACCAATTTTGATTCGATGGGCAGGCGCGCATCGAGGTTCATGATCCTGTAGCGGGCCAGCGGGTAATAGAGCCTCGACAGACCCACGACGACAGGATTCGTTTTTTTGTAGGGAGCCACGAAATGTTTTTTGCCCAGAAACATCAGTGGGAAATCCAGCCCCTGTACCAGATTCCGCATCTCCGGCGCAAGCCAGGTATATGGCTCAGGCACGTTGCGGTAATTGAAGGGAACCCATTCCTCCAGGCAACGGGGCTCCCTCAGACCAAGCTCGACGCACTTCGCGTAGAGTTCCGTTCCCGGGTAAGGAGTATATATATTGAATGTCTTGACCGCTTGCGGATTCTCATCCGTGAGGCGGATGGCCAGGTGGACGCTTTCGGCAAACTCCTCCGGCGTTTCGGTGGGAAGTCCCATCATAAAAAGATAGAGCGGAACAATCGGATAGGATGCCAGTTTGCGGTTGGCTCGGACGATCTGTTCGACCGTTTCACCTTTTTTCAGCAACTGAAGGACGCGCTCATTGCCGGATTCCACTCCCATGGTCATACGCTTGACTCCTGCCCTGACGAGCAGCTGGAAGAAGTCCCGGTCCATTTTGCAGACGGAATCCGCGCGTATCTGCAGCTTACCGATACTGATACGAAGGTCTTCTCTGACGATGCCTTCAAGGATGGCGTAAGCCCTCTCCAGGTCGACAAAAAAGTTGTCGTCGGCAAACAAAAATCCTTTTATCCCGTAATCACGGATAATGCGCTTCAGGTGCTCCAGGACCGTTTCCGGTTTCAGGGTGCGCCATTTTCGCTGGTTCATGGCCGGCTCCCAGCAGAATGCGCAATGAAACGGGCATCCCCGGCTCGAAGTAAAGCTTACGAAATCCATGCCGAAAAGCCGCCTCCGGTATCGGTCCATGTCAACCAGGCTGTACTCAAGCGGCGGCTGCCCGTCATAATCTATAAAGGAGCGATTGCCGGTGAAGCAGGTTTTCCCATTTTCCCGGTACCATAGGCCCGGGACCTGGCTGAGAGGCGCACCGGTCTCCAAAGCTCTCACCAGTTCGTCAAAAGTGGCTTCGCCCTCTCCGGCGACAATGATATCCACCAGTGGATTGTCGAGCGTCTGCTCCGGAAGCAGCGTGGGGTGAATTCCTCCCCAGATAATGGGCACATCCGGGTGTAGTTTTCGGACAAGACTGCATCCCTCAAGCGCGCGCAGGATCTGCGGCCCGGTCATGCAGGTAACGCCGAAGCAGAGCGGCTTCTCCTGAATTGCGGCCAAAAGTTCCTTCTTCCAGCCGGAAGAGGCGAATCCATCGATGATCCGGACCTTGTACCCCCGCCGGACCAATCCCGTGGCAACGCACAGGAGGCCCAGCGGCAGTTCGACACGCCTTTGAGCCTGCCAGCCGCTGCGCGGCGCCGGATTAAACAACACAACGTTCATTGAAATTCCTTCAATGAGTGATTTTTCTTTCCAGCCCGACCAGGGATGGATCGAAAGCCTCGAAAAGGTTTGGGATATCCAGATGCGCAGGAGATTTGTGGGTGGCCACAAATTCCCCGACCACCGGGGCCAGTTTCGACACCGCAATCCCGCTTTCCTGCCCGACGGCTTCCGACAATTCTTTCAGTGTGCCGAAAAAAATCCCGGTCTCAATGCCTTGCAGATGAAGAGCCATCACGACCTGTTCCAGCGAGGCATTCCCCGCCCGGTCTCCCAGGCCGTTCACCGTTACGTCCAATCCATCCGCGCCGGCGCGGACTGCGGCGACGGAATTGGCTGTAGCCATCCCAAGATCATTGTGGGCATGAAAGAAGATGGGAACATCGACAGACTCTTTCAGGCGACGGATCAGGCTGTGAACGCCGAAGGGGTCCATGCCGCCATGGGTGTCGTAAATGAAGATCCTCACAGCGCCCCGGGCTGCGCTTTCGCGGCATATTTCCAGCAGGAATTCCGGAGCGGCCTGAGTGGAATGCGGGAATCCCACACCGACATTGGGGCAGTATTCCCGGGAATAACTCAGAGCGTCCAGCAGAATCCTTTTTTTGGTCTCCCGATCATAGGGCTTCCTCTGCTCCGAAACCGGCATCAGAACATCGAACCGGTCCAGGCACTCGCGTGCGGCCCTCACCTCTTCTCTGCAGCGGGGGCTCGAGGCAAAAATCAGGCCGGAAGCTTTAACCCGAAGGTTGTCCGCTTTGAGGCTGCGGGCAAAATCCAGGTCCTGGAAAACTCTGCCTGGCGCCACAATCTCAATCTCCGGGACCAGCGACCGGTCGAGCAGTCTGGCGATTCTGATTCTCTGTCCGATCGAGAAAGCGACACCGGGAACGTCCAATCCTTCCCGCAGAGTTGAGTCGCGGATAGCGACTTTTCGGGTTTCGGCCGCCCAAGCTTCATGCGCCATAAATCATCCCGTGGCAATCCAGGACCAGGTTATCAGGATTCGATACGCGGTACTCCGGTCTGGCGTTCCCATCCACCACTCTTGTACCGCTTGTCAGGCAGCACAGGATCCTGCTTCCACGCGCAATTCTGCCGGCCGCTATTTCCTTGAATGCCCCCGCGAGCGAAATCAAACCGGTTTTTTCGACCACTTCCCCGTTGCTGGTTCCGATGTGAACTCCACTCTCCCCCAGCAAATCCAAAACGCTTTTACCGCCGGCTCTGAAATCGAGCAGATCGGAGAACTCGGGATGATTAATGGTTGTCAATTCCCCTCCCGTAGCCGTCAGCAGCCGTTTCAGGTCTTCATAGGTGCCATAGGTCTGCGGGGTAACGTCGTACATCACTCGGGTCAGCAGTTTCCCGCGGGCATCGGGAGGGGGCGAATTTGGGTCCAGGTTGCCGCCGCCGGACTTCCAGGCCCTGTACATCGGGCTATTGGCCTCCTGCTGGACACCCAGGAATCTTGGAACTGCGCCACTGCTCAATTTGAAGCCGTCGAGAACGCTGTATATGCCTATCGGGCCAAAAGCCGCGCTGATTGTCTGGACAATCCAGTCAAAGTCGCCGTTTTGGGTGGAATACTCCAGGATAAAACAACCCCTGAACCTGGAGGCTTCGTATCTCCATGCAACTTCAGGAATGTGCTGAATCCCGTTCAGCCCATGGAACAAATGCGCGGACTTTTTCACCCATCCGGATTCAGCCACGGATATGAGGTGCGCCTTGGGGGACTCAAACGCCTTGCTGTCGAGAAGAGTAAGATTTTCCTCCGGCATAAAAAGAAAGGTTTCCAGGCCGGCCCGGCCGCAATATTCGGTCAGGGCGGCGCCGGTGTTTCCGCCGGACTCGAAGACAACCCTCTTATATCCTCTCAACCTGCACTTTGCCGCGGAAATGCACCCGTCGATCGACTTCAGCGTGCCGGTATGCATCAACGAAGACTCGTCCAGGATATGGATATCCACGCCCCGGTATGTGAGCAGGCGGAATATCCTTACACCCTCCCGGATGCTGGTTTCGAGGAGAGCCTTTTTGTATGAGGCATCCTCATCGCCGGAGCCGAAGGTGAAGGCATTTCTGTACCGGCACACGACGCTTCTCTCGGGGGCGTATGCGGGGTCGATACAATCAAACAAATTTCGCCTATCTCTTTCCAAACCAGTCATAGGAAACAAGTCCGTGGATGGGTTCCATGTTTTTGGATTCCGGTATCTCGTCCGGATATCCCAGGGGCAGTATCGAAATGGGATCGAGATCCGGCGGAATTCCCAAAATCTGCCGGATCTCGCCGGAAACGCCCGGTTCATCCTTCCTGTAGGCCGACATATATACACTGCCCAATCCCCTGGCATGCGCGGCCAGAAGCAGGTTTGCCGCGGCCAGAACACCATTTTCGATTTCCCGATCGTATGATTTTTGCCTGTCGACGCATATCACAACGACCGCCGACGCATTCTGAAGAAAATCAGCCCTGTATTCCTGTTTCTCGACAGGACAGTATTTGTTTTTAATCTGCGCAAGTTTTGTTTTTGTTGCGTCGTCGCGGATTACCAGGAAATTCCAGGGCTGGCCGTTCATCGACGAAGGGGCATATCTTGCGAGATCCAGAATCTCTTCAATCAGCGAATCTTCCACACGTTTGCGTCCGTATTTCCGTATGGATCTTCTGCCCTTCACGGCCTCGTCAAATTCCATGAGTGCACCTCGCGCCGGATCCGCTCAAATCCCGCCTTCAATTCGCTTTTGAAAATATTTCACGGCCAGCTTCCCTACAAGGGCTGCCGGAATCATTCCATTTCTGTAGAGCTCCAGCCCGAGGGAAAATGCCCGGCCCCGGAGCGAGCGTTTTTCGGCGGCGCTCTTCACACGCCGCCACCTTTCCGCCGCGACGCGCTCGGCGTGATCCCGTATATAAAGGCCTTCCCTGCCGGCTTCCCTTATGAGAGCGGCAACCTGCATCGAGAAGCTTTGATTCATGAATCCGGCTATGTCCCTGGGCAGGATCCCGGCGAATTCCATAGTGCCGCCCAGCACCCCGCCTGAGTTGGCGACAAAATCCGGGATGCAGAGTACGCCTCGCTGCCAGAGCGATTTCTCCGCTTCTTGGGTTATGGGGGCATTCGCCCCGCAGCTAATCAGGCCGGCTTTAATGGAAGGGGCGTTGCCGGCATGAATGCTGTGGTGTCTGGCGCAGGGGAGCAGGATATCGGCATCAATCTCCAGGAGAGCTTCTCTCGGTATTTTTCTGAGGCCATCATAAAAATCAACCAGCCTGCTGCCATATTGCCCATAGCGCTGGAGGAGCCTTGCCACGTCGAGTCCCTCAGCGGAATAGAGCGCTCCGTGGTATGTGGATATCGCGACAACTCTGCTTCCCAGCCGGCTGAATCCCTCCGCGACGGCGCTTCCCACGGACCCAAAGCCCTCGATCGCGACGGCGGCTTTCGCCAGGTCCAGGCCCTGGTGCTCAGCCGCTGTTTTTGCGCTGGCGACAACCGTCAGGCTCGTATACCACCCGGACAGCGCTCCTCTCAAAGCCCTGGCCGGCACGCGGATCCCGACGCTTTGCATCATTTCGCGTATTTCCTTCACGGTTGTGCCCATATCGGCACCCGGAAGGTATACACGCCGCTCCAGAAGATCTTTGATGCTCCGCGCGAATGCGGTCAGCAGTTTCGCCTTATCCGCTTTCCGGCTGTCTTCGTCGTATTCGATTCCCGCTTTGGCACCGCCATGCGGAAGCCCAAGGAAGGCATGCTTCAAGGTCATGGCTCTGGCCAATTCTGCCAGTTCCGGAGCTGAGACGTCGGAGAGCATCCTCAGCCCACCGCAATAGTGATTGTCCACGATGGAATCGACGGCAAGCCAGCCCGTAAGGCCGGCTTTTGCGTCCGACACCTCTATTATTGCGGGTGGTTGCACCGAAGACATCATAAAGTGGTTCCCGGGAATGGCACCGCCATAGTGCGCTTATATAACGCTGTATCCACCGCAGTTCTATTCCGCAGAGAGTCGGAGTATAGGCAATAAGCAGCTGCAGGTCAATCGGCAGAACCATAATTTTGGGGCTTGCTGGACCGACGCAAAACCCGCTGGACCTTGCCGGGCCTGCAGCCATTAACCGGAACGGAATCCCGCAAAACATGGGACGGAAGTCTTGGCAAATCTTCATCTACTGTCCGGCACAAACAGGTGGTATATTGACCCCTCCCGGCCACGAGCCGGGACCGGGAGGAGGGTGTTTGTTCTACTCAACCCGCTCGAAACTCATCGTCAGCTTCCTCGCAGTCTCACTGCTGGTGTGCGGGGTGGCGCTTCTGGTTGGCGGCCAGGTTCTCTACAGGGCGTTTCTCAACGAAGCCTACAATCGCACAGGCCTGGAATTGAATGCAGGACGGGAAATCTACTTTTCCCGGATTCTCGGGATCAGCCAGGCCCTTGGTGTTGCACAATCGGGGCCCGAATTCCGCGCAGCGCTTGCGAGGCAGGATGCGCCCGGGATCGTGCCGCTCCTCAGGGACGTCGCCGGCCAAACGCGGATGGATATTGCCGGGATCGTCACAAAAAACAGCCGGACACTCTGCAGAATCGGGCCTAATGCAATTCCAAAGGACCTAAGCCCTCCCAATCCAATCGCGGAACCGGTGCTCAAGAAACATGTGGCCGTCTCAGGAACCCTGGTGCTGGATCCGGAATTTCTCTTTGCCGAGGATCCCGCGCTCGCCGACCGGGCAAGGATTCCAAATACGCCCACCGAGAGGACAGGCCCACGGGAGAGCGCCGAGGAATTCTCCGGCATGGCCCTGGTAGCGGCGGTTCCGGTTTTTGAAAATGGCGCCTTTCTGGGCGTTCTGTATGGCGGGGTATTGCTTAACCGGAACGAAGAGATCGTGGACAGGATTTGCGACACCCTCTTCCAGCGTGAGATTTACAGCAACCGGCGTGCCGGCACGGCCGCCATTTTTCTAAGAGACACACGCATTTCCACCCATGCTGCTTTTTCGGACGGAAGCCGGGCGATCGGAACGGCAGCCTCCGGCGAGGCTGTGCGGCGGGTTCTCTCGCAGGGGGAAAAATGGATTGACAGGGATTTTGTTGTGAACGACTGGTATATAGCCGCCTACGAGCCCATCGAGGATATCCACGGCCGGAGAGTTGGGATGCTTAATGTGGGCGTGCTGGAAGCAAAGTACGCAGATGTCCGCCGTAAGGCGCTCTCGGTGTTTATTTGGATCACTCTGGCAGGCATGGCCCTCGCGCTTGGGCTGGGTTATGTCATCGCCGACAGGATCAGCAAACCGGTGCGCCAGCTGATCGACGCCAGCGTCCAGGTATCACAGGGGAATCTCTCGCCCCATACCGGCAGCGTCTCGAAGGGGGAGATCGGGGTGCTTCAAAAAACCTTCAATCAGATGCTCGCGTCCATTCAGGAAAGGGACAAACGCCAGAAAGTCGAAAGCGAGACAAAGCTGCTTCAGTCGGAAAAGCAGGCCAGCATCGGCAAGCTCGCCGGCGGAGTCGCTCACGAAATCAACAACCCGCTCACCGGCGTGGTCACATTCACTCACATGCTGCTGAAGCGCAAGGACCTTCCCGAAGATGCCCGATCCGACCTGGAGACCATCGCTCAGGAAACGGAGCGCGTACGAAAGATAGTCAAAGGCCTTCTGGATTTCTCCCGCCAATCCCAACTGGATCCCGAGCCCACCGACATCAACCGGCTGATCCGCCACACCATCTCGCTCGTTGAAAACCAGGCCCTCATCAAGGGCGTCACGTTCTCCCTCGAGCATGCGGATGGGCTGCCCATGATTACGGTCGACAGGAATCAGATGCAGAGCGTCTTCCTGAACATCATCATAAATGCACTGGACGCAACAGACACCGGCGGCAGCATCCGCATCTCCACGTCGGCCAAAATGAGGATGGCGGCCGGGAAAGCCGGCCAGAAAGGCATCGAGATCGCAATAACCGATACAGGCTGCGGTATCCCGCCCGAAATAATGGATAAGCTGTTCGATCCGTTCTTCACCACCAAGGACGTTGGCCGGGGAACGGGTCTCGGGCTGTCCGTTTCGCACGGGATTGTGGAACGTCACGGCGGCACGATTTTGGTTCAAAGCAAGCCGCAGATCGGCAGCACCTTTTTTGTCTGGCTTCCCAGCGACGAACAGGTATTGGGATATGAAAATACTAATAGTTGATGACGATGCCATCGTGATCCGGAGCTGCACGAGGATCCTCGAAGAGCAGCAGTTTGAGATCACCTGCGTCGCCAGCGCCGACGACGCGCTGGAATCCGCAAGGAAAACCGGATTCGACCTGCTGCTCATCGATGTCGTCATGCCCCGGCATAACGGCAAATATCTCTTGACGGAATTTAAAAAGATATCGCCGGACACGCCCGTCATCGTGATGAGCGGGTACTCGACTCCCGAAACGATTTCGGAAATGTTCAGGCTGGGGGCCGACAAATTCATCCCCAAGCCTTTCAGGCCGGATGAATTGATGGAAGCGATCCGGCAGGTCCTGCAGAAGCGGCGCAGCAGCAAATCCATTACTGAGACGGAATCCCGGGAATCCTGAGCTTCCGCTCGCGAAATCCTGAGACGCAAGGGGACATGCCCCGGAATCCGAATCATAGTTTCGAGGAGAGAGCCTAATGGCCGAAAAAATGCTGATCATCGATGACGAGGAGATCATATTGAAATCCTGCCGGAGGATATTCGAATCCGAAGGCTTTGAGGTGACAACCACGGCCAGCCCGGATGAGGGTCTCAGCCTGGTGTCCCGGAGTCATTTCGATGTCATCCTCGTGGACTGGATGATGCCGGGCTTCGACGGGATGGATGTGGTGGAAGAGATCGACCGGCGATCCGCCGACTCCGCCATTGTGATGATCAGCGGGCATCCCTCGGTGGGACGCGCGACGGAAGCCATGAAACGCGGCGCCATGGACTATCTTGCCAAGCCCTTCACACCGGAGGAGGTCAGCGCGGTGGTCAAAAAAGCGGTGAGGAGAAAAGTCGTCGAGGAAAAGAAAGCCATTGGCCGCGTCGAGACAATCATGAAATCCTGGCAATTCCCGGTGCCCGCCCTGGAAGACAACGCGCCCAAAACGATTGCCGAGACTGTCGCCCAGAAGGTTGGGGTCACCAAAGCCACTTCCCCGTGGTTCACCGTGTTCGTGTTGGGCATCCTGGCCGGCGCCTACATCGGTTTTGGAGGGATGCTTTCCACGACGGCCACCTTTGACGCTGCAGCCAATGTGGGAGTCGGACTTTCCAAGGTGCTCGGCGGGGCCGTCTTCAGCGTAGGCCTGATGCTGGTCGTGATCGCGGGGGCAGAATTGTTCACGGGCAATAACCTGATGGTTTCCAGCGTAATGCTGGGAGAAATCACTTTCAGCACGATGCTGCGGAGATGGGGGATCGTATTTATCGCCAACTTCATCGGATCCATCATTGTAGCGCTCCTCTTCTTCTACTCGGGTCTTTGGAAGACGGCGGACGGGGCCCTGGGCGCCGCAGCCATCAAGGTGGCCTATAACAAAGTGAATCTCTCCTTTGTGGAGGCTCTCATCCGCGCGATTGGATGCAACTGGCTGGTGTGCCTTGCCGTCTGGATGGCGCTGGCCTCGCGTCAAACCATCGGGAAGATATTTGCCATTTTCTTTCCGATCATGGCTTTTGTCGCACTCGGTTTCGAGCACAGCGTCGCCAATATGTACTTCATCCCCACCGGGATGCTGCTGGCTCACGGGACTGCCGTTTCGGGGCTCGCGGGAGTGGATGTCAGTCAGCTGAACTGGGCGAACTTTCTATTCAGGAATCTTCTGCCCGTAACTATAGGAAATATCATCGGGGGCGCCGTTTTCGTCGGCATGAGCTATTGGGGAGCTTATCTCAGGCCCTTGAAATCGGTCAAGCCTGAAGGGACAGCCCGGTAAGCGGCCGCAACGCGATTTCGGAGGACAGGCAGGGAGACCGTGATGGCTGAGTTTTTTTATGGCTCGCTGCCCATCCTTCTTAGTGAGAGCGGCTTCTCAGAGCCGTTTTCGATAAACGGATATCCGGATAGAGCTTAATCGGACTGTTGGGGAGACCCGTCCGCACCCAAATTTGGGAGCAGCTTACGCGTGGTTTTTTTTGCAGAAAATGGAGAATTGTTCAATGGACCGACACAGATTCATGCAGATCATCCTGGGAGTCATGGTCGCTACCACCCTGGCCGGCTGCGCAAGCCACCGCATCGCGATAGCCGAAAAATTCGGCTACGCCAAGCGCGAGCAGCTGGTCGACAGGGTAGAGGACGCCCGCGACGGCCAGGTGGAAGCCAAGAAGCAGTTTGAATCGGCGCTCAAGCAATTCCTGGCGGTTACCAATGTCTCCGGCGCGGAGCTGCGGGACCTCGAGGAAAAGTACGACAAACTGAACCACGAGTACGAACGCAGCCAGAGCCGGGCCGAGGAGGTTCGCGACCGCATTACCGGGGTGCAGCAGGTCGCCGATGAGCTTTTCAGCGAATGGCAGGAGGAGATCAAGCAGTATTCGAACGAGAACCTTCGCCGCAGCAGCAGACGGCAGCTCGAGGACACTCGCCGCCAATATAACCGCCTGATCGGCGTGATGAAGGCTGCGGAATCCCGCATGGCGCCGGTGCTGGCCGCATTCAAGGACCAGGTGCTGTTCCTCAAGCACAACCTCAACGCGCGCGCGATCTCATCCTTGCAGCAGAACGCGGATCAGATTCAGAGCGATGTGACAAGGCTGGTGCGCGAAATGGAAGCATCCATCAAGGAGGCGAACGAATTTATCGAGCAAATGCAGGCGGCAAAGTAAACGAGGCATGGGCGGAGCCGGTCCGGCTATCCGCTCGGATTTGTCTTCCTTCGATCGACGCTGTCGCCGAGCTGCAAGACCGTGACTTCCACCATGGAGCGGACTCCCTCGACGACAACGATTCCATTTTCGGATACAAAATAAGAACCGCGATCCTTTTCCAGATCATATCCGATGGTAGCCCCTTCGGGCACGTGGGCATTCTTGTCCAGGATGGCGCCCCGCACCCTGGCATAGCGCCCGATATCGCAGTTATCGAAAAGGACCGATGATTCGACGACTGCGCCGGAATGGACCCGCACAGCCCTTCCGAGCACCGAATTCAGGACGACTCCGCCCGAGAGGATGCACCCGCTCGATATGATCGAGTCGATGGCATGACCGCGCCGCCCATCCTGGTCGAACACGAATTTTGCCGGCGGATAAAGCTCACGGGTCGATCCCAGCGGCCATTGCGTATTGTAGAGGTTCAGATCGGGGGTCACGGCGCGCAGATCCATGCTGGCCTGGTAATAGGCATCGATGGTACCCACGTCGCGCCAGTAGGGGAGCACATTGGGGGGATCTCCGGGGATGCGGTTTTCCCGGAAATCGTAGGCGTAAACTTTCGCCCGCTGCACCAGGTCGGGCAGGATGTCTTTCCCGAAGTCATGGCTGCTTGTCTCTTTGGCCGCGTCGGCGACGAGTTCCCTCATCAGGACGTCCGCCGTGAACACATAATTGCCCATCGAGGCGAAAACTTTTTCCGGGTTGTCCGGAATGGTAGGCGCATCGGATCTCTTTTCGTGAAAATCGACGATCCTGCCTTCGGGCGTTACCTCCACCACGCCGAACTCGGCCGCAAGCTCCTTGGCCATCGGGAATGCCGCAACCGTCACATCGGCGTCTTTTGCATTGTGAAACTCGATCATGTCCCGGATGTTCATCCGGTAGATGTGGTCCGCGCCGAAGACCAGAACCAGGTCCGGGGCTGCCCGCTTGACAAGATCCATATTCTGGAAAATCGCGTCTGCCGTTCCCTGATACCAGGTTTCGTCCGGAGACCGCATCTGTGCAGGGACGGGAACAATGAATTGATACGGCAGCAGGCTGCCGAATTGCCATGTATCCCGCAGGTGTTGAAGCAGAGACTGGCTTTTGAACTGCGTGAGCACAAAGGTGGAATAGACGCCGGAGTTCACAAGGTTGCTGAGAACAAAATCGACGATCCGGTATTTGCCTCCGAAGGGCACGGCGGGCTTTGCCCTGTTCTTCGTCAGCGGGTAAAGACGGGTTCCCTTCCCTCCGGCGAGCACCATTGCGAGTACGCGACGATTCATTGTTGGCCCGGCTTTCCTGGAGCGCGCTGCAAATTCCTCTGCTACTGTTTGTTAGTCTATTCTAATTCCTTAGCCGGATCAACCTAATCACATCAGCATGCACGGTGATTTTATTCAAGCATCCAAGCTTAATAGCTTTAATGCTTTTTGCCCTTAAAGAGATCCATGAGACAGGCATCTGGCTGCTCATCATTCTGGAAGCTCGGATGGTGCCCATCGTCTTAGTTGAGAACCTGATCAAGGAAAATCGCGAGCTTGCCAGTATCCTTGGAGCGTCAATCAGGACTGCTCAAGCCAAAGCCTCACGAATCAATAAATAACAAATAACCATTCGCTTTTTAGTAGTGTCTTAATTTTAACACTCGGCGCCTCCAATACTTGCTATGGAGGCTCAACTCCGGGAATTCAGAACAAATTTACCCTGCATCAGCATGGCGACGAGCGGTTGGTGGTTTTTCCCGGCTATCCCGAGCGAGGAGACCGATGGAGCTGATAACAACATCCGCAAATATCCGGCGTGCCGCGAGGTATGGACAAATTGAGGATGATCCCTGCAAAGAATTAGGCTTGTCTTCTAACAATTCCGTATAAAATAGCCGCTTGGAATGGGTGGCGCATCTGTTGGGCATATCCGCAGCAACCCCTGGATAATCTCGGGCGGGCAGCGTCATATTTTGCCTTTCATTTCAAATCTGCAATCGCATTCGGGAGGGCTGAAGACATCCATGTCACGCAAAATAGGGTTCGACAACGAGCGATATATCCAGGAACAAACGGCTGAGATTCTTGAGCGGGTGAAGCGGTTCGACAACAAGCTCTACCTGGAATTCGGAGGCAAGCTCCTGTTTGACTTTCACGCCTCCCGGGTCCTTCCCGGCTATGATCCCAATGTCAAGATGCGCCTGATCCGGGAATTAAAGGACAAGGCGGATATATTGCTGTGCATTTATGCGGGAGATATCGAGCGCAAGAAAATCCGGGCCGATTTCGGCATCACCTACGACTCCGATGCCTTGAAGCTGATCGACGACCTTCGAAGGTGGGACATCAGCGTGCGTGGCGTGGTCATCACCCGCTTCGACAATCAGCCTGCCGCCACCCTTTTCAAGAACAAACTGGAGCGCAGAAACATCGAGGTTTTTACGCATCGATTTACAAAAGGCTATCCGACGGACATCGAGTCGATCGTGAGCGACGAGGGCTATGGGGCGAATCAATATGTGGAAACCAAGAATCCCCTGGTGATCGTGACGGGCCCCGGACCGGGCAGCGGCAAGCTTGCCACCTGTTTGTCTCAGCTTTATCACGAATACCGGCGGGGGAATAAGGCCGGCTATGCCAAGTTCGAAACCTTCCCCATCTGGAATATCCCGCTCAAACACCCGATTAACGTGGCTTATGAGGCAGCCACTGCAGATATAAGGGATTTCAACCTCGTGGATCCCTTCCACCTGGACGCGTATGCAACGAAAGCCGTGAACTACAACCGCGACGTGGAGGTTTTTCCAATCGTCCGGCGCATCCTGGAAAAAATCACCGGGGGGAATTCCTTCTACCAGTCTCCGACCGACATGGGGGTCAACAGGGCGGGATTTGCCATCGTTGACGACGAAGCAACCAAGGAGGCCGCAAAGCAGGAAATTCTCCGCCGCAGTTTCCGCTACCGTTGCGAGTACGCCATGGGTTTGGCGGACAAAGAGACGGTTCAAAGGGTGGAACTCCTCATGGAGGACCTGTGCATCCGGCCGGACGACCGGGTGGTTGTCGCTCCCTCATGGGAGGCGGCCCGGAAGTGCCAGGAGCAGCAAAAGGGGAACGAGGGAATCTATTGCGGTGCGGCGATCGAGCTCAGGGATGGGACGATCATAACCGGCAACAATTCCCCTCTCATGCATGCATCCTCAAGTCTTGTGCTCAACGCTATCAAATTCCTGGCGGACATTCCCGACAAGATCAAATTGCTGCCAAATGCGATTACCGACTCGGTGCGAAGCCTGAAGACGGACATTCTCAACGAACATTCCGTCAGTCTGGACCTGGAGGAAACCCTGATAGCCCTCAGCATCAGCGCAGCAACGAATCCGGCAGCCCAACTCGCTATCGAAAAGCTGACGGAGCTTCGCAACTGTGAAGTCCATATGACCCATATCCCCACGGCAGGCGATGAAGCCGGCCTGAGGCGTCTTGGTGTCAACCTGACGACCGAGCCCCATTTCTCGACCAAAAATCTCTTTATGCCCTGATGAAGGAAGAACGGTAATTTCAAAAGCCATTTTCAAAATCCCGTTTTAACGGCAGATCGGTCACAGACTGCTGGAGGCAGATCGAAGCGTCAACCGGCATGCTTTCACAATCCGGCAATCCTGCGGAAAACCCGGCGCGGCGGCTGAAAGCCTGGTTGTCTGAACCTGAGGCCTGTGTTAGAATTTTTCCCTCGATCAGAAGCCCAGCGCCCGGAGGAAGCAGAGGTGGAATTTCACAAATCAACGGTTCGGGAATATTTTGAATCAATAGTCATAACTGCCATCATTGCACTCTTTGCCACCACGTTCGTGGTTCAGGCATTTAAGATTCCTACCGGATCGATGGAATCCAATCTATTGATCGGCGATCATCTTTTGGTCAACAAATTTGCCTACGGTCTGAACTCAGGCTTTCTAGCCAGGCTCTTGCCCTATAAAGAACCCAAGCGCGGGGATGTCATCGTTTTCAAATATCCGAACAGCCCGGAAGTCGCCTACGTCAAACGGCTGATTGGAATGCCAGGCGACAGGATTGAGATGGTAGGCCATACCGTCTACGCCAACGGCCAGGCAATAAAGGAAAACTACACACAGTATATCGATCCCGGAAGCATTTATGCTCGATATGGGCCCTATACCGTGCCGGCGGGCAGTTATTTCGCCATGGGGGATAACAGGGACAATAGCCAGGACAGCCGTTTCTGGGGATCGGTCCCCCGGGATTATCTTCTGGGCAAAGCTTTGGTTATATATTGGTCTTTCGAAACGCCGCGGGATGAATATCTCCAGACGAGCGTGCCGGATCGACTCAAACAGTTTGCCGATGTCTTCCTTAACTTTATCACCAAGACGCGGTGGCACCGCACCCTCAAGATTATTGCGTGATCCGAGGGCACGATCGCGGATTTCACGGCACGCCACCATTGGCCGCTGGCGCCGCGGTTTGCTTTGGCTCGCATTTCTCGCTCTGCCTGCCGGCCTGATGGCGGTCTATGCCGGTCCGGAAACCAAATCTCCAGGCATATCTCGGGCGGCTGCTGAACGTTGCAGCCTCAAACTTAAAAGCCTTGAAGATTTTGCCACCGACCGAAAGGGCAATCCAAACCAGACGACACAATTTTCCGAGGAAGAGGCCAATTCTTATCTTGCGCTCAATTTGGGTCGTAAATATCATCCTTCTCTCAAAAGCCTGGTAGTTGCCTTTGAAAAGGAACGGCTGCAGGCGGTTGCGGTTATTGACTTCGACCAGCTGGCGAGCAAATCGACGAAGCTCTTGCCCCAGTTGATCGGCTTGCTGTTTTCCGGGACGCACACTCTTACGGTGCACGGGCAGGTGATAAGTGGAGGCGGTAAGGCCAGGTTTCAGCTGGAGCAGGCTCGTTTCGACGACAGTACACTCCCAAAATCCCTCGTTGAGGAGATTATTACGTCTGTGGGAAAGAAGCAGAATCCTCCTTTTGATCCGTTGCAGCCCTCAAAGCTGCCCTATGGGATCGAGCACCTGGAGCTGAATCAGGGGAATATCATGGTGTTCCAGTAGATCCGCGGATTGGGATTCCGGCCAAAGCTGCCATGGGCAGGTTGTCGGCGGCTTTCGCCGGTATGCGGTTATGTTTTTTACACTTAATCCTTGTGAGGTCTCCCCCAGTGAACAGTCAACAGTTCAACGCAAAGCTTAAGAGAGCAGCCACGGCCGAGGAACGAATATCTCTTTTTGACACTTACGGCGAGGAGTTGTTCGAAAGGGCGAGCTATGCCGAAGCCATTGCGCTGAATGCCCAGGCATTAAAGGTTCTAAAACAGCCGAACCTGAGGGCTTATTTTACCGGCCGGATCGGGTTTTGCCACTCCTATATGGGCAATGACCGGGAGGCGTTCAAATACCTGCTGAAATCGGCCCAGCTCTTCGAGCCCGACAAGCCGGAGTTCATGGAGGAGATGTTTGGTTTTGTCTATTTCCACCTGGGATCGCTCTATGAATATCACGGGAAGATCGAGAAATCACTGCAGGCAAGGAAGATATGTGAGCAGTACGTTGACAGTCAGGAAAAGGATACCAAGTGGATGCTATATGCCGGGCTCAGCCGCAATTACGAAATGCTGCGCAAGCACGACGCGGCTATACGATATTCCCAGAAGGCCATACAGGTACTCAGTGATAACGACCCTGGGTTAGGCTATCTGTACGAGAGTATGGCCAACAACTATATGGGGCTTCAGCAGTATAACGAGGCTCTCAAGCATTTTTCAAAAGTGCTGGAACTGGATCCGCATTTCGAGCGTAAGGACGAGATTCAGATGAAAATGGCCGAATGCTATCGGAAGCTCGCCAATTACCAGATGGCAATGGAAACCTATCAGAAGATCCTGGAACTTAAGCAGATCACCGGGAAAAGGAACGATCTGGTCTGGCTCTATCTCAAAATGGCTGAATGTCATTTTCGCCTGGAACAGTATGAAAAATCGCTGCTTGTCACGCTCGAGTTACTGCGCCGATCTCCCAGAAACAAGCTGGAGAAAGCCGAAGCCCGCAGTTACCTGACGGATAATTACTATGAACTGGGCCGCTATAAGGAGGCTGTAGAAGAGGGCGAAAAAACACTATTGTTGGCCCGGCGATTTCCCAACGATGACCTCTTCTATGTCCGCATGGCTCTGAGCTATCAAAAACTGGGAGACAAGAAAGCCTTCGCAAAATACCGCTCTCTCTTCCGCAGAATGTTTCGCGGGGACAATTGGAATAAATACCTGGAGAAACTGACTTAGATCCATCCTTGGTCCGTTGGCTGGTGGCAAATAAGGCCACGAGATTCCCGAAGTCGGATATTCATTGAATGCCCTGGGCAAACCGGGGATTTTCATCAGAAGAAAAAGATGAGAAAAGCTGCAAGGCGGATAGTGGAGAAACTTCGCCTGCATGGCCACGAGGCTTTCTTTGCAGGCGGCTGGGTAAGAGACTATCTGCTGCGAAAAAAACCCAAGGATGTGGACATTGCCACAAGCGCCCGTCCGGATGAAGTCATGAGGCTTTTCCCGAATGCCCGGGCTATCGGCGCGCAGTTTGGTGTCGTCCAGGTTCGCCTGTACGGCCATGCCTATGAAGTCGCTACTTTTCGCAGCGATCACGAATACCTGGACGGTCGCCATCCTTCATCCGTTTCCTTTTCCGGAGCGGAGCAGGATGCGCTGAGGAGAGATTTTACGATAAATGGTCTTTTCTATGATCCCTTGGCGGATCGCCTTCTTGATTTCGTCCATGGAAGAAACGACCTTCAGAACAGGCTCATCCGAACTATCGGCGATCCGGGTGAACGTTTCGCAGAGGACAAACTCCGGATGCTTCGGGCGGTCAGGATTGCCAGCTGCCTCGATTTCACTATCGTACCGGAAACATGGAGCGCCATTCAAAAGCTGGCGCCGGAAATCCTGAGTGTCAGTTGGGAACGAATCCGCGACGAAATATTCAAGCTTTTGACCGGGCCGGCGCCTGCCGAGGGAATGGATTTACTTCATGAAAGCCGCCTTTTGGAACATATCCTGCCCGAAGTCGAAGCGATGCGAGGAGTTCCAAACATGGCGGCCTCGGGGGGAGCGGACGTCTTCGAGCATGCGCGGACGGCATTGTCGCTGCTTCGCAATCCGTCTCATTGTCTGGCTTTGGCCACCTTACTGCACGATATCGGCAAGCCGTCCTCTTACTCCGCTGATTCCCGGACATGTTTTGCCGGGCACGCCGAACTGGGCGTCAGGATCAGCGAGCAGATTTGCCGCCGCCTGAAAATGTCCAGGGAAGAAACCGGCCGGGTGACCGCTCTGGTTGGAGAACACCTGGATTTCGAGCAAGTTAAAGGCCTCAAGGAGGGCGCGCTGCGTAGATTTCTTGGCAAACCCTACATAGCCGAGCACCTGGACCTCTATAGAGTGAACTTTCTGAGCAGCCGGAGAGACCTGGAAGTTCACACCTACTGTCTGAGCAAATTAGAACAATATCGGCATGAGCCTGCACCTGCGCCGCTTATAACAGGGGAGGACTTGATCGGGCTGGGTTATCAGCCCGGCCCGATTTTCAAAGAGATGCTTCAAATCATCGAGGATCTCCAGCTTGAGGGGATCGTGCGATCGCGCGAAGAAGCTTTCGAATACCTGAGAAGAAATTACCCGCCGGCTGGCACGGCGGGATCATAATCGGAGGCCTTCTTGAACCCCTTTATCGTAGACAGCCATGCTCAAATCACTGCTGCCGCAGTCCGGCGCCTGCGCCGCGGCCATCTCTGGATTTATGCCGGGGAGGTGGAGCATGAGCCTTCCGGAACTCCCGCGATCGTTCGGGTAACCGATCCGGCCTCCAATATTCTGGGATATGCCTTCTATAGCAGGCAATCGCAGATACGGCTGCGTTTTCTTTCGCGAGATACGGATCCGCCAACCATTGAGTTTTTTCAGGCTCGTCTCCAAAAATCGATAGACCGAAGACGGGGAATGCTTGGTGAAAGATCGGCCTGCCGTCTGGTTTTCGGAGAGGGAGACCTGCTCCCTGCAATTATTGTGGATCGCTATGGGGATTACGTGGCATTGCAGACTCTGTCCAGCGGCGCCGACGCGATTAAACCTGCGCTGGTGGACATTCTTATGGATCTGCTCTCACCTGCGGGAATTCTGGAGAGGAATGATGTTAAGGCCCGCCGCCTGGAGGGACTTGAAGAAAAACAGGGCATTTTGCGAGGGAGTGTACCTGAGGAAATTGAAATTGTGGAAGATGGAATCCGATTTCTGATCAATATAAGAGGCGGACAAAAAACCGGCTTTTTCCTCGATCAAAGCCAGAATCGAATAGCTGCAAAGACTTATGCTTCAGGCCGGGCTTTGGATTGCTTCAGCAATACCGGAGCTTTCGCACTGCATTTCGCCCGGCGCTGCAATTCCGTGTTGGCGGTTGATATTTCCGCCGACTCACTGGGAATGGCGCGCCGCAACAGCGAAATAAACGGCATCAAAAATACCGATTTTGTGGTCGGCAACGTTTTTGATTTTCTACGGGAGATGGAGAGCGAAGGTCAATTTTTTGACACAATATGCCTTGATCCTCCGGCATTCGCTAAAAACCGTAAGTCACAGGCCAGCGCGCGAAGCGGATATAAAGAGATTAACTTGCGGGCGCTCAAACTGCTGCGGCCGGAAGGCATTCTTATTACCTCAAGCTGTTCCTATCACATGTCCGAGCCGGATTTCTTTGACCTGCTCTGCGAGGCTGCCCGTGATAGCCACTGTTCTCTTCAGGTTATCGAAAGGCGCGGACAGGCGAGCGACCATCCGGTGCTGGCAGGTATGCCTGAAACGCAATACCTCAAATGCTTCTTCCTGAGGGTCATCCATTAATGCCCTGCTTTGCGGAGGCGCAGCTTCGGTTTCCAACCTCGAAAATGAATAATAGCAGCCCGATCAGGAGATTGCGGTCAGGTGAAAGGACCCGGAGATCGATGTTTTAGTTTCCCGGAATGGGTCGTAATAATTATCTGGTAGCGATAAATCGACAATCTCAAAGGCTTTCAAAGACAGGCTCCCGGGCGCTTGGACGCGGGGATTACGGCAAACCGCTGAAGGCGAGGACAGGCCTGGCGGCTCATCCTCGCTTGCCAGATTACATAGCTGACAATTTTGCGGAAACGCCTATAGCTAAATTCCGGCCGTGTTCTGCGCTCCCCGAAGGAAGCACTCGCTGCTCGGCTCAAAGCGCTACTTCTTCTGGGATTCTCTGGCAATATCCTCGGGCGCGGCATCCTTGGCGCAACGGAAGCCGAAATCATACAGCGCTTCCGGCTGAGCTCCAAGACGCTCATATATATGAGCAACCTTTCCACGATAGCGAGAAGAAAGGCCTCGGACTACACGATGAGTCTCTCCGGAAACGGGGCTTTTCTTAGGATTTCCCTTATAGGTCTTATACCAGGAAGATGTCCATTCCTGAACATTCCCAAGCATGTCAACGGCGCCGTAGGGGCTTACATCATCGTATTGAGCGATTGCGGTAGGTTTGGACGGCCCGAATTCGTAGGTATTGGCTCGCTTTTCTCCCCAGTCATTTCCCCAGGGATAGATGCGTCCATCGGCCCCTCGGGCAGCCTTTTCCCATTCCTCTTCAGTAGGCAGCCGTTTCCCCTCTGATTTGCAGTAGGCGGTCGCATCGTTCCAGGTAATATAAAGGACCGGGTACAGGCCTTTGTCGGGCGTAAAAAACAGCCTCCAGTCCTTGCCCTCCTTAGCGCCTTCACCCGTATAACCGGTCTTTATCGAAAAGTCCAGAAATTGGGAGTTGGTGACCTCATATTTATCGATCCAAAATGCCGGCAAATCGACCCTATGCTGCGGATAGGCATCGTTATTCTTGTCATCGGTGCCCATAATAAACTCTCCTGCCGGCACAAAAACCATCGCTCCGGGAACGACGGCCGGCGCAGAGACTTCGTCAGCACCTTCGCCCTCGGTCTGTTCGGATGCATCCTTGCGGCTGCAAGCGCTTAAGGCACATGCGGCCAATATTAAAATAATAAAAACAAAATAAGCCTTTCTTGACATAATTTCTCCCTGGGAGTTGCACCTAAATCCCAAAATGCGTAACACTTTATACGGTACCTCCACCATCCGGTTCCATTCAGCCTGATGGCGAAATCGCCAAATTCCAGTCGTGGTAATTATGGTATAGACCCGGCCAAAATTAAAGTCCGCTGCAGCGCCGAATCCCTTGAATCCTGGAAAAAGGACCGGCCATGCACTGCCTAAATGCCTGCAGATGCTCATTATTATTGCAATTGCGGCAATCTAACACTATCATTCGCAACCATAAACGCTATCATGGCCGTGGTTGCCGAGTCCCCTCGACTGAGGCTTGAGATGGCAGAGATGCTTTGGAAGTTGCGATCGGACCTTGAGATTCGCTCGGAACCGAACTCAGGCGTTATCATTAAGGATCCAATCACCGGCAGTTTCTATCGATTCCCTCCCGTGCAGGCTTCAGTGCTGGAGTTATTGGATGGGGAGTCCAATCCTGCGTCAATAGCCGCATTTGTTTCCGATGAACATCAGGCCGAAGTCACGGAAGAACAGATAACGATTTTTACCGGAAAGCTGCAAGGGCTTGCTTTGCTTGACCATCCGTCGTGCTGGGCCAAGCTTGAAAAGCTGGGGAAGAAAAAGCGCGGAATCATGCGAAGCGTACTTTCGATCAAGATACGCGCTTTCAATCCCGACAGATTTTTGACCGGGCTTGAAAAGAAGGTTCGTTTCTGCTTTAGCCCAGCTTTTGCGGCGATTGCCTTGGGTACCATGGCAATCGCCGTAATCATTTCGATTCTGAATTGGGAATCGTTGTTTATTTCCGTGCGCTCCCTTTTCTCCCTTTACTCCGTTCCACTTATACTGACGGTTGTTTTTGCGGCTATGACCATCCATGAAATTTCGCACGGCGTTGCGTTGAAACACTTTGGCGGGAAAGTGGAGGAGATGGGATTCATGGTTCTCTATTTTATCCCGGCCTTTTTTTGCAATGTAAGTGATGCATGGATGCTGAGGAAACGCGAACGGATCCTGGTTTCATTGGCGGGAAGCTACATTCAGGTATATCTCTGGGCTTTGGCCACAATAGCATGGAGACTATTGGCACCGGAAACGCTGCTGAGCCGGATCTGTCTCATCATTATAGCGTTCACGGTCATTCAAACCCTTCTGAACTTTAATCCGCTGATTCGCCTGGATGGCTATTACATTCTTAGTGATTTAATCGAAGTGCCTAATTTGAGGCCTAAGGCCGTTAGCTATATCAAAGGCCGGATGCAATCAATGCTTGCTGGAACTTCCCATGTAAGCGCTGCCGGACTAAGTTCAAGGGAGAAAAGGTTATACTTGTATTACGGGACGGCGTCACTGCTTTTCACTGCGGCTCTGATAGGGATTATGTTTCAGCGTCTCGGGGAGTGGATGATTCGCGAATACAGGTCATGGGGCGTTGTTTTAATATCGGTGCTTTTTTTAATGGTTGTGCCAATTGCGAAGAAAGAGAATGCTGCGAACTCCGGCAGGATGCTGAAGGTGGTAATTAAGCGCACAGGGAAAACCCCTTGGGCCCTGATAGTTATTTGCCTGCTGATAGCAGCTGGATTCCTGCCCTGGGAGCTCAAAATTTCCGGCGATTTCACGATCATGGCTTCCAAGAAGGTTTCTGTGACCCCGCAGGTGATGGGGAATCTGAAAAAGATACATGTTAAGCAAGGCAGCCAGGTTCGAGCGGGGCAGTTGTTGGCGGAGATGGAGAATCTGGAGATTGCCAATAATTACCAGGAGACCAAAGGGGAGCTTGCCTCCCAGATGGCTTCATTGGATCTGCTGAAAGCCGGATCCAGGCCCGAGGAAATTGAAAGAGCGAAGCGGCTTGTGGAGACAAAAAAGGCCGAGCTTTATAACGTTTCCCGAATTGGTCAGGAGCGCGCGGTATTGCTGGATACTATTGCTAAGAAGGAGGCGGAGTTGGCCAATGCCCGGTTAAATCACGAACGGTCGCAAAAGCTGCTTGAGACCGGGCTGATAGCGCGAAATGATGCGGACAGGGACCGGACGGCCTATGAGGTTCAGCAGAAGGAGCTTTCGGAAGCCAAGGGGAAGTTGAAGGTTTTGGAGGAGCAGACGGATCGTAGCCGGGATATAAAAAACAAGGAATTGGCTCAAGCCAATAGTGAACTCCGGATACTTTTGGCGGGATCACGCAAGGAAAACATACGTGCTGTAGAGTCCCAGGTGAAAAAGCTGGAGGAAAAACTGTATATCCTTGAACGTGAAATTGAGCTTCTTAAAATACGAAGCCCTATTGATGGTGTCGTTTCCACGTCCTATCTGCAAAACAAGATCGGTGATTTTTTGGACAAAGGGGATGCATTCTGCGAAATCGTCAGCGAAGGAACGGTAGTGGTTGAAATGCCCGTTCCTGAGAAAGAGATTGGAGATGTGAATTTGGGATTTCCGATCACGATCAAGGTTCGCGGATATCCGAGGCGCTGGTATAGGGCACATGTAAGCAGCATTGCGCCCGTGGCTGCAGTCCAGGGATTGGAACGGGCGGTGATTGTTCAGGGACAGCTGGAAAATCCGGACGGCAGTCTCAAGGCCGGGATGACGGGAGTGGGCAAGATTCTGTGCGGAAAGCGCATGATTTTTGACATCGTATCCCGTCGCCTGATCCGGTGGCTTCGGACGGAATTTTGGGAATACCTGCCATAAATTCAATTATTTCAATCGTTATTCAGGCTGCTGTCGGAACAGAACTCTATTACTGCATATCGGCATACTGCATCCCCAAAATTACAATATTAAACAATTTTTATTGACAAGATCATTGGAACCCTGTTATTTTCCACAACATAGCTAAGAGTATGCTTTTGGAAACGCGCATCGGGAACTCGATTTTTGAGTTTTTGGTGGCGAATCCGGCTTGGCTATAAAGATCAGCATTCTCGAATAGCTCTCTCACCTTGATGAGCATCTGATTTGTTTTCGCATGGGGAAAACGGACTGGATGCCTCTTCCAATCTGAGCAAGAGCAAAAGCTGATATTGCAGCAGGGCTTTGCGGTTGAGGTTTAAGTTCTTGCTTTAGATGCACAAGCCGGAGGCGGATATCTTTGGATAGTCCGTGCCGGATCGAGCCATCCCGTAAGCGGGGCTGCCTCGAAGCAAGCCCGACGCAATCAGGCTTTGTTGTTCCTATGGGTTTCGAACTGTAAGGGGGCAACCTCGGACAGAAAGATTTCCAACGAGGAAGCTGTGTCTGTGTATTTGGCTGAATTAGTGCCGTTCCGCGCAGCAAAGGAGGCCTTTATGGCAAGCGGAATTCTTTGGCTGTAATGCTCGGGGACACCTTTCGTGGCACCGAAGCAAGTTTAAATGTGGAGGCTGTATGCAGACCGAAATCGAAATCCTCGAAACTCGAGAGAATCCCTGTATTCTCTGGGGCTAGATTGAACAATTCGTTTTTCTTAGCAGGCTAACTGGAAGTTTTGATGCAAGAGTGGATGTGGGATTGCTTTTTTTGCATTTCTGCATCCACTCTAAGAAAGCGCATCCTGCTAAATTTCGGCAACCTAGACGAATGCAATTGGAGCCTAAACAGTTTTAATTGTTACAGTTTAGGTTGCCGATAAATAGTAGAAATTATGTGTGGTCGTGATTCATGACTTGGTCAGAGCTTCCAGTCAAATTAAAGGTTTACATTTCAGCATTAACCAGCATAGCTGTTCCTGTAACAATATGGGCTGTCTGGGCAGTTTTGTTTGGCAGCTATCAACCATATTGGATTATTCTTGCAGGTCTGACGCTCGCAACCGTTCCATTCCTTCTTTTTCTGCCTTCGGCAAATGCCATCATTGGAATTGGCGATGCATACATCATGGCAATTGCAATGATGTATGGTGTTGCACCCTGCATCGTTGCAACCTTTGGCCATACGCTCACTATCTCGATTCTTGCCAGGCGGCGCCCGAGAGTCCCTTTCTATAGAATCGCCTTCAACACCAGCAGCATGGTCGTTGGCGCATGGCTATATAGCTCAATTTATTCGGCTATGAACAGGGGAAGCCATCAGATAGCAGATGTCATCCTGCCTGCTGCAGCTTTAGTTACCTCCTATTTCCTGGTTAACTCGATATTGACTTCCGTAGCAATTTCTTGGGCCGATGGAGAGAGCACGGTAAAATTTTGGGCAAGGACTTGTATGCCCTTGGCCATTGACTTTTCTGTTTCTGCCGTCGCCGCTACAAGTATAGTTGCACTATATAGCTTAAGCGAGTACGCTCCACTGGCAGCCGCTCCTTTGATTGGCATCATCTGGGGATGGAATAAGGTCAACAAATCGCGAGTGATGGAAGCTGAGAGACATCTGAAGGAACAAGAACAGCTTTACTTGCGAACCGTTGAATCCCTAGCATTGGCTGTGGATGCGAAAGATCAAACCACATACGGCCACATCAGACGAGTAAGGGTCTATGCTATGGGACTTGCAAGACTAATCGGCATTAAAGACCCCAATGAGCTAATGGCGATTGAAACCGGTGCGTTGCTTCACGATATTGGCAAACTAGCCATTGATGATTATATTCTGAATAAGCCGGGACGCCTTTCGAAACAGGAATTTGAAAAAATCAAGATGCATGCGACTGCTGGCGACGAAATACTGCAGCAAATCCGATTCCCATTCCCGGTGGCCAAGTATGTACGCTATCATCATGAACGTTGGGACGGACAGGGCTATCCGGACGGACTAAAGGGAGAAGAAATACCGCTTGGGGCTCGGATATTATCTGTTGCGGATGCCTTCGATGCCATTCGTTTTTCGCGCCCATACAAACTCTCGATTGTGCAGGACGAAGCAGTTGAAATCCTTCGATCTCAGAGCGGGACTGTCTATGATCCTAAGCTAGTTCAGCTCTTTGTAGAGCATATTGTGGAATTGGAGGAATCTGCTGCAAAAGAGTCCGAAAGTGTACCCGAATTATCCTTCAGAAAATACTTTGAAAAAGTCGATCAGGCAATATCAGCTGCCGATGCTTCCGTCTCTGGCCTCTCTGTTCCACAAGATATCCCGGCAGAACTTGTTCAGATTGCTGAATTTTGCAGCACGATGACCGGCCATCTCGATTTAGGAGATCTTTTCCCTATAGTTGCACGTCGTCTTGAAAAATTAATACCTTATAGTACCTGTGCATTTTATGTCGATGATGGCGAAGATCATGTCCATGCTATGTGTGTCATTGGAAAATATTCGGAGCTTATCCAAGGACATAAAATGAGCATGGGGAAGGGAATAAGTGGCTGGGTGGCTGCATATAGACGCCCGATGATCAACACCGGGTCGGCCCTTGATTTTCAGGGCATAAACGGGGATTTCACATCATTTAAAGACGCTCTTGTTGTTCCTATTGTCCATGAGGACGAATCCCTCGGGACAATATCCCTTTATGCTCAGGAGCCTATTTCCTACAGCCAAAATGACTTGAGCGTTCTTCGAACACTGGCAAGTTTCCTCGCTCCTTTGATCTCTGATGCAAAAAGACACGAAGCCGTTTCATCGGAGCACTTTATAGATCCCACCGCCCATATTCACCGCGTATCCTATCTTACGGCAATTGGTCCTCAATTGATCTCATACGCAGAGAAGAACCGAACTCCTATTTCGTTAATATATCTTACTATTAAAAATTTATTGCAGATAACACGAGTCTATGGGGAATCCGTAGCCAATTCGATCATTAAAAGGGTCGCGGAATCTATTAAGCCGGAGCTTCGAGAAACGGATGTTCTTGTACGTTATGGGCATCAGGCTTTTGTGGCCTTTTTGCCCGGCGTTCGTGGCGATCAGGCCAATCATTGCGTGGCACGCCTTCTTCATCAGATACGCAATCAAGGGTTTGCGTTATCCGGACAAAATGTATTGATCGACTGCAAAGCGGGTATATCTGCATTTCCCAAAGATGGAGCCACAATATTCGCTTTAATCCAGTCAGCACAGGATAGCATAGTGGATACTGGTCCCGGAGCCTCCGTAGCAGACACCAATGTAGTGGATTTCTTGCCGCGCGCCTAAAACCATATTTTGCAATATCTTAGTTTTAGTTCGCCCGAGCATTTCGGAAAGAACGATAGTCCAAATAACAATTGTTCCGCTTTAGGAACAACATAGTCGGTGAATATTGCCGAGCGGGGATTCCTAAAATCGCAAAAGCCTCACGATAATTCCCTTTAGCCTGCTTCAGAGCCCTATGTAATACTCCTCTTACAACCGATGGCCCTAATTGGTGTCTAGAAAATGGTTTTTTCAATAAATCTGCGAAGCTTCCTCCTTTTTCAAGGATTTCGTTAAAGAGCTCTTCGGCTATATCCGGATCCGAGTTTGATTCTCTCGGCACTTCATCGCGAACATCTAAAGGCAGGTGACTGATATCGAGGATTGAATCGCGCGTGGAATAATATGCTCCTTCAACAATCTTTATCAATTCTCTCACATTTCCTGGATAGGTGTATTTTCTCAACAACTGCATCGCATTGGGTGAGAACCTCTTAACTCTACCTCCTTCCATTTCAGCTGTTTTCGACAGAGCCCATGTGATCAATATCGGGATATCCTCTTGGCGTTCCCTTAAAGCGGGGACCCTAATTTCCATAGCCTTGAGTCTGTAATAAAAATCTTTTCGAAATGTCCCTATCCTCATCTCCTCCATTAGGTCTTTGTTGGTCGCAGCAAAAACTTGTATGTCGATTTTTCGTTGTACTGTTTCCCCCAATCTCCTGATTTCGCGCTCCTGTAACGCGCGCAAGAGCTTAGCCTGCAAGCGAAAGGACAAATTTGCTATCTCATCCAAAAAAATCACTCCACCGTTAGCCGCCTCCAGCAATCCTTGTCGATTTTCTGTTGCGCCAGTGAAGGCACCTTTTCGATAGCCAAAAAGCTCGGCTTCGGCCAGGCTATCGGATAAGGAACCACAATCCACAGGCAGGAATCGGCCGGATTTTCGCCTGCCAGTTTTATAAATAGCACGAGCAACCAATTCCTTGCCAGTGCCGCTTTCCCCTGTGATCAGTATGTCCAAAGGCGAGTCTGCAGCGCGATCAATTCGCTTGTGTAACTCCTTCACCGCTATACTTTCGCCAACAATCTCAACATATCCCTCTCGCTCCTGATGAAGATACTGTTCAAGCTCTGTTTTCTCCCTGATAAGCTGCTGATGTGCCAAGGCATTATCAATAGCAATTGCAGCCAGATTACAGAAGGCAGCAAATAGGCTGATGGTAGACTCACTAAGGTTTTTGGCGGGGGTAGAATGATCGGCATAGAGCACGCCCAGCACTCGTCCAGATACCTTTAAGGGTGCGCATAAGATTGTCCCCAATTGAACGGCCATAAAAGACTCCTTATTCGTAACCCGAGGATCTCCTTTTGCATCAGCGCTCACGAAAGGACTTCCTTTTCGGCTCACTTCCTCTAATATATCCTGGCTAATAGCTTGCGCACCGACTAATGACTCGCGTCTAATATTCCTCCCCTTAATTAGCTCGAGATTGCCAGTAGATTCATTTTCCAAAAATACCATAGCCCTTTCAACGCCAACTGCCTCAATTAATAAATCGACGATTGATTCAAGGAGGGGATCCAATTCCCTGATAGAATTAATAATTCTGCTGACCCTAAACAGCGTTCGGATTTGCTGTTCCTGGATATCGTCAACGGCAGAGCTGCTAAAAATCTTTCGCTTATTTTGCAGATTCTCCTTGCGCAACTCACATTCCAATAGAGTCTGACGCCGATCAAAAGCCGCCCAGAATGACGGAAGCTTCGCTTTTGGCGCTTTCTCCGCAATTCTTTGAAGGCTCTCTATCGTTTTTGAGCTATGGTATAGACAAGAATCCCAATTTGATAATATTTCTTCAATGCGTGACATTTCTGCATGTGAACGCCATTGAAGTTCGGCATCTCCACAATCATCTGAGAGTCTGATAGCGCGTTCAAATTCGCTTTTTGCATTAGCGATGGAACTTTCTGAATTTGACTTGAACTTTCGAAAATGCAATCGTCCATATATTAGGTGCGCTCTCCCCAAAAGCAGATCACTGTTCATCGCCCTTGATAACCTCAATGCATTTCTCATAACCCTCGACGCGCCCGGCAAATTGCCATTTGCTGCAAGATATTCCCCCAAATAGAGCTTTATCAGGCATGATTGATAGGGCCAGCGCTTTATTGTGACCGTTCGCTCCAGGTCAAGAAGCAATCCAATTGCATCATCTCTTCTTGTTCGCTGAAAAAGAATGCATGCACGTATGGCTTCTCCTAATTCTCTTTCATAAACAGGTGCTTCGCAATTTTCAAGTCCGGCTAATTGGGAAACATGTGATAGGGCAAGGTCAAAATCTCCGAGCTCAAAATTGAGCCACGCCGATAAATAGAATGCTTGCGCTTTTGAAAAAATGGCCACGAAGGGGCTATTATCGGCAATTAATTGGCACAAAATGTCGTTTGCTCCTTGATAATCTCCAGTGGTGATTTTGATATCAGCGAGGGTAGCCTGGCATGAGTGCATGAGCATAGGGTTTCCGCTTTCAATAGAGAATTTGACCGCGCGCTCAGACACTTCCTTTGCCTCCGCCAGCTGCCCCTTTCGGCACAGGCATTCAGCATAATTGCTTAAAGCTTGAGATCTTAGGGGAATAGACCGACCATCTTCGCTGATCTTAACAGCGCGTTCATGACACTCCAATGCCTTCGCAAATCTTCCTCGTGCAAGCAAACAGGCCCCAGCATGCGAATATGCTACCCCTAGTGCATTGAAATCTTTGAATTGTGAAAGGATATCAATTGATTTCTTTGCAGCACTTACAGCCGACCCCAGGTCGCATGCAACACGCCGAAGAGCAGAAACCAAGGCATAAATTTGCCCTACAGATAAACTCGTGCTTTCCCCAGACATTGCCCTCAGAGCACGATTTAGAAGCATTAATCCTTGACGCGGGCGAGATTTTATTAACTGACAGTATGCTAGGTGTCTGAGCAGTGAAGCCCTTATTGTCGAATCCCTATCCTCATAGTGTCCCTTTAATTCCCGCAATGCCTTATCCGCACAAATCTCCACTTTTGCAGCATTTCCGTCATGACGATATGAGATAGCCAATTGGAGTAGAAGGTTGGATTTTGTTCTAATAGATGTCCGTCCAATCTGACTTAGGGTTCGCGTTAGAAGCTTAATCGCCTTCCTAGCCGATCCAAGGGCGCAATAACTCTCTGCCGCATTAATGGTAATTTCAGACAATACATCGGGAGAGTAGCTATTTCTCGTGGCCAAGACAAACTTGTAAAACAAAAGTGCATTATCAAATGAATGATCGTTCCTGCATTCTGCAGCAGCTTTGAGGACATATTCGTTTGCCTTTTCGCTATGTCCGCCTTCCATATAATGCACAGCTAGCTCTTGCAGGTGGCCTTCCGGGCCGTAT